>JAGAQA010000003.1 GCA_017622995.1 Oscillospiraceae bacterium | reverse complement strand
TGCTTGCTTCACCAGCGATGCACGCCTTTGCCGCACTGATCTGCTGGGCTATGCTGTATTTTCGTCTTGGCATAATAATGCTCCCTTCATGTTCTACAGTGTTTGCTATTTCACTGTATCTCATAAAGGGAGCATATCATTTTCGCGGCAGCTTTTGGTTTGTGGGAAAAAACGATTATGGTATAATCGGTTGTCTTTTTGAAGTATTATGCGGTGAGAGATACCGATCATTCCCGGCGGACTGATTTCTCCGAGATGTGTTTCCCTGATCAGGCTTTTCTGAGAATTCCAAACACAGTCATTCTTGCACGCTCATATTCATACGAACAGGTTGACAGGGTCAGGATGCGATCTTTCATGGTGGGGGCGATCCCGGTCTGGATTTCAGACTCTGACAGAATATCCGCAATCCAACAATCCAATTCGGTATCGTCGGCGAAGGTGGTCTGCCACGCCTTGCCCCATTCGGGCATAATGACACTGGCAAACACCTCAACCACATAGTTGGCCTCCGGTGTCATCAGGAGAAACCGGGGGTGCTCCTCATAGTAGGACTGCTGTTTGTAGTTCGTCAGTGCGGCAAACATGGCGCCGCTTTTCAGATTGTGGCCGTAGAGGATACTGTTCGTATCAGAGTAATCCCGATTGTTCCGGCTGTCCAGATAGATACTGCCGCTTGTGTTCAGAGTGCCATTAAACAGATGATCCAAATAGTAGTCGTTATTCGGCCCCTGGGCAATGGGGTAGTTGATGGGTGTATCCTCCCCGTAGATCCATCCCACAACGCCGGGATTGGTCTTCCGCAAAGCTTCAAAGTCCACTTCCGGGAAAGTCACATCAAACGCCGGGGCAGTCTCCCCATGGGCGGTCTCCGCTGCGTCTTCGTCCACCGGTGCAGTCACCGGAGGAACTTTTGCCGGGACTGGATCCGGCAGTGTAATATAGGCTTCCAGCTCCTCATAGGCCCGCTGGCCCTGACGGTATCCGGACTGAATTCCGTAAATCTTCCAGCAGCCAAACACAATTGCCAAAAGGCAGAGTACAATGATTGTTCCACGAATCCATTTCATGTTTTTCCTCCGTGGTGTGTGAAAAGAGCGACGCCAACAGCCGCCGCTCTTTTTGGGATGTTACCTGGAAAGGAGTTTACTTGCTGTATTTGCCGTTGTACTTTCGGCGCTTGCCTGTAACGATGGTTACCACCATGACCACAGCCGCCGCCAGCACAAGCAGGATCCAGCCCATCAGGTTTGAGCTGTCACCGGTTTTTGGAATAACGCCCAGGCCGTAGTCGTTCCGGGTGTTGACAAAATTGACCACTGCGGTCTTGCCGCCCTCAATTGTGCCGGTATCGCCGGTCTTGGTTACGGTGTAGCCTGTATAATTGCTTTCAACAACCTTGTAGGAAACACCGTTGGGCAGGTCCTTGGCAGTCTTGCTTTCACCGTGCTTCAGCGTCAGCTTTGCAATACCGTCGGCAAAGGTCATATCGCCATAGGTACCGCTGACACTGTTGTCGCTCAGGGTCACCGTGAAATCGAATTCCTTGGTGGTGCTTGCGGCATTGCCGGATACAGTCTTGAAAACCGTCAGATTCCCGTAGGTATTCAGCGTGTTGGTAAAGGCCGCTGTTTTCGTCTCATTGCCCACAATGGTGCCGGTGTCTCCCGTCTTTGTCTCGGTGTAGCCATCCGCGTTTTCCGTGACGGTATAGGCAACGCCATTGGGCAGATCCTCTGCGGTTACACGCTCGCCGTCCTTCAGTGTAAAGGCAGCTACGCCATCTTTGAAGGTCATGCCGCCGAAGGTTCCGTTGATCCCATTGTTCCCCAGGGTCACGGTGAAGGCAAACTCCTTGGTTTTGTCGCAGGCATTGCCGTCCACGCACTTGGTGACCGTCAGATCACCGTAGGTATCGCGGGTGTTGACAAACCGGGCCTCTGCAGGGGTGTCCTTACGGATGGTGCCGGTATCGCCGGTCTTTTGGGTTATGTAGCCATCCGCCGTGTAGTCGGCTTCCGTCACCGTGTAGCCCGTTCCGCTGGGCAGGTCTTCAATGAGCTTGCTCCCGCCATCCTTTAGCTTGATGGTGGCCCTGCCTTCCGTGAACGCCACATCACCAAAGGTCTTACTGATCGTTTTGTCGCTCAGTTCTATGGTGAAGGTAAATTCCCGATCCGTTTCACCGGCATTTCCGGCCACTGTTTTTGCAATGGTCAGGCTGCCATTCGGCAGGAAGGTCCACTTTCCGTAGACGGTCGTATTGGCTTTGATGTTGACCTCGGTGGCCTTGTTGGTGCAGGCCTCCTCGGTGTACCAGCCGTCGAATCTCCAACTGCCGGCTTCGGCATCCGGCGTGCCATCAAAGGTGATGTAGGCGCTGCTCAGACCGCCTGCAAGAGTCTGATCGGTGTTCCAGGCAATGTCGTTGACAACTCCGGGGATCCCTTCGTCGCCGGGCTTGGCGCCGCCGTAGTTGGGATCGCCGACCGTCGCATAGGTCAGGGTGTAAACGTCAGGGGTAAACTTCCATTGGCCGTAAACGGTCTGCGCCTCTTTAATACCCTTGACCTCGGTAATATCCCCACCGTCCTTGGTCTTCCAGCCGGTGAATTCCCAGATACCGGGTACACGTTCCTCACCCTTGTATGCATATTTTACCGTCGTGGTCAGCGGAGCCACAAGGGTGGTGTCACTCAGATACGCCAAATCGGTATGGGGATCCGGCGTACCGGAGCCCTCCGGGGTGCCCCAGAGGGCGTCCGGGGTGACCACATAGTCGATCCTGTAGCGTGTTGCCTGGAAGACATAGGCGCCGTATACTTTCAGATCCGCGTAGCGGAGCAAAGGACTGGTCACCTTATTGTTCGTCCAGGAATACAGGGCTGTGCGGCTGCCGTCGTCCTGCTGCTGAACCGCTGTGATGCAGCCAGCGTCGTCAGCAAACCCGGCAGGGCGGGCATTTGCATAGTAGCAGCCGGTGAATTCCTCCGGGAGGTCGAAGAAATCGGAGATCCTGCTGACGGAAAGCGCACGATCGGTGCGCTCCCCCAGCTTGTAAGCCGCCTGGGCGTCACCCTGGGAACGATACCAACCGAGGAATTTCCACTGGCCGGGCACCTGCACGCCGTCGATCAGCTTGTAGTTGACCTGCGCCTCTACAGCATCCAGCGTGTAAGCCTGATCGTAGGTCATCAGCTGATCGGCACCTGTCCCGGTGTTGACGGGTGCGGTATATTGGGCGGGATAAGGAATATCCTTGTTTTCAGCGTCCTTTTTCAGGTAGTTGTAGGACACCCTGTACCGCTGAACGGATTCCATAGCGACCTCGTTTGACCGGCAATTCGTCTCTACGCCGTTCACGGAGGTGATTTTCGCAGTATTCTTGTAGGTTTCCCCGGTAAACGTGAACCCGACGCGGATATTGAGGCGGAAGTCATAGTAGACATCCGGCTCCATGCTGTAGGCGGTGATACGGACATGATCCCTGCCGTCGGCGTTCTTGGTGACCTCCAGGTCGAAGTAATCATTGATCGCGTTCAGCGCGATTCCGTTCACCTTATAGGTACGCGTACTGCCACTGAGCGTGTACACATAGGCCCTGGATGTGGCGGGCAGCAGCGTCATGCCTGAGGGCAGATCGTCCTCCATCACCACCCGGGAGTACTTCAATTCCGTGTCCAGATTCCTGAAAACGATGCGGTAGTTGAAGGTGCTGCGGTTATAGGGCTCTACGCGCCAGGGATTCTCAGTGGACCGATCGTTCTGATTCGCGAGATCGTTGGTTCTGTTGGAATCGCCCTGATACTTGTGGATGTCGAAGCTGCTGTCCACCAGGGTCAATTCGCAGTTGGCCGTCACCTCTTCCCTCGTATCGCTCTCGGGCGGGGTGATGCCTGCATAAGTACGGGAGGATGCCACCGACTCATTGACCGTCTTCTTGTTCAGCAACCCCCTGTCCGTCGGCGCCTTCATATTGATGTAGAAATTCAGCGTCGAACCGGGGGAGAGCTTGAACTCGGTGCCGTCGGAGTTATAGGTGCAGTCCACGGCGATGGCCTTCACGGTGCTCAGATCCGCGGGACGTGTGGCGGTCCACACGGAGGCGTCACGAATGTCGCGGACAGGATTGCTTTGGGTGGAATAATAGACAACCGGCCTCAGGTAACGCTCCGTGTCTTCCTCCGGTTCAGGGCCGGCATAGCTGACCTTACCGATGATGGCGCCGATGTCCACGCCGGTAAGTACGCCCTTCCACGCGCTGTCCTCTCCGCTCTCAAGCTCGTCGTAGAAGACGATGTGGTCAGCGGTGGTCTGGCCGGAAATGGTGTAGGAGATCCAGTACTTGTAGTTGTCCCCCAGCAGTCCGCGGTTCTTCAGATCGTACTGGGAGGAGCTCTCCGCGCGAACCCGTTTGGTGTAGCCGGTCTGCTGCACACCAACCGTCTTGAAGGGCACGGTCTTCTGGGTAAACACCATGTCATCCGGATGCTGCTGATACAGCTCCTGATACCGGCTGGCGAATTTCAGACTGGTGATCTTATTATTCGCGTCGGTTACCTTGATCTTTGTGGTGGGCGACGTATTCAGGAAGGCGCAGCTGTTCAGCACACTCACCCCGCGGTCGCGGATGTTCGCGTAGGTGTTGGACATGACATACCGCACCAGGATGCGATGGTAGGTATCATATTTGACGGCAGACCAAAGCCTCTGGTTTTCCGGCAGATGGAACTCGACCTTCATCATCGTCAGGCCCGTTCCCTGCCAGTCATATTCGAAGGAGACGGAATAGGCGGAGGACGGGATCTGCGTCTTGGCACCGTCGCCGACACTGTTGTACGCAGCGGTGTACATACGGACCGTGGCGGGATCCACTTCCGTGCCGCCGGGCAGCAGGTCATAGAAGATACCGTCGGACAGCAGGAAGGGCGCCATCACTTCATCGGCCAGGGCGGGACCGACTGTATTCGTCAGACTGAGCCAGATCTCCCGGTTCTGGGTGCCGGTGGAGGGGTCATCCACCACATTGCCTTTCACATTCTTTTCCAGCGTTGTCTTGTAATCCAGCGGGTCGATCCGCTTGGTCCTGTTTTGAATACCGGTGCCAAGGCTCTGACGTTCATTCCGGTAATAGGTCTCGCAGCCCTTCTGCCGGACCTCATATTCACCGAAGTCAGTGAAATAGGTCCCATTGAAGGTATCCATATCCGGATTTTGAGAATTGACCATATCCAGACGGATGCGGTCCTGCACGTGCTGCGTCGGCATGAGATGTGTGCCTAAGTAGATATTCGCCTTCCAGGCAAAGAATTCCGAGTCGTGAATCACCTTCACGGCTACGACCTTGTCCGGCAGCGTCTGCCTGGTTCCGCCGTTGATGTTGCGGCTGATGACCGTGCCGTCCGGCCACTTCAGATCATACCTTGCCAGCTTACTGTCCGCCGTAAACCAGAAATCAAAGTAGTGGACAAAGTCCGTCTGGCCCTCGTAGCGGATCCAGATCTCATAGGGGTGCTTTGCTCTGCGCGCGTAGTCAGAAGAGGGAGCCGCCTCCTGGGTCCAGGAACCCTGCTGACCCGTGCCGGAGAAGCTGCCGTCGTAATCAGACGGCGCAGTGACTGTGACATTGACGAAATAGACGTCACCCTCCTGCAGCTGCATGGGCGGTGCGATCTTCCCATCGTAGGTCTTCTCATAATCCGCCAGCGCGTTGCTGATTATCGATCTCTTCAGACGGGAATGCAGATACATCTGCTCCGCGGAGTCCGAGATAATTGTTGTCCAGGGTGAATCGAAGGAATAGGTCTGTGTCTCGTCGTCCCAGTCCGGCATCCTGAGGGGCTTGGCATAGGAAATAAAGAGCATGTCCTTGCCAAAATAGCTGCCGCTCAGCAGCGCGTTCTGTCCGCCGACCACAGGCCTGTAATCAGCGCCCGCAGTGGCCGACATATACTTGGAGAAGGTGGGGGTGCCGCCACCCTGATTGCGGTACACCGTAACCGGCTGCGAGCCCTTGAATGTACCGCTCCGGGCGGGGCCGTCATCACGGGGTGTCTCCTGCCAGGTAAAGGTGGGCGGAGACAGCTTGATGCCCTCGCCGCTCAGCTGTTCTGCGCCCCACGCCTGAGCGGCATCCTCCAGCATCTGCTTGGGATAGCGCATCAGCAGGCCATGTGAGGCATAGCAGTTGCCGTTATACGCGTTTGCGTTTAAATACTGTGCGTAGTCCTCAGCCCGCGGCAAATCGGCATTGCGGTCAGAAATCGCGTGGAAGGTCAATCTCTCCTGCCAGTTTCCGGAGGCGATGCCGGCATAGTTGCGCGCCTTAAGGTAATCCCGTGCGTTCATCCAGTGGAAGGCAGGCGCATAGTTGCAGGCATACTTTTCGGGCTCCACCTCGTGCACAAGCATGAATGTGTTCGCGGAACCATAGGTAACACCGACAAGCTCCGCCGGGTAAACCTTGTTGCTGCCATTTTCGTCCGTCAAGGGACCCTGATATTGGTTGGAGATGAACTGCTTATGCGGCGTCACTTCCAGATCCGTCACACCCAGCGTGATATCATACGGCTGGCTCATATAGGTGTAACGCCTCATATCGATCTGCCAGATGACATAGAAGTAGTCATCCGCGTCCCCAGGCTTCGTACCCCAGGCAGTCTGCCAGTGGCTGTAGACGCCGTTGCTGTCATCGCTGGCGCTATGCGCGGTGTAGGTCGTGGGCTGACGTTTCGGGTCATCGGTGACCGACTGGGTGTGCACCTCCACGGTGTTGTAGATGGTTTCCTGGGCGTCGTTCAGATCGATAACGCCGTCCAGATTCTGGTCGACCGTCATCTCAATGGGGAAGGTATTCACGAAGTGGGAGCCGGTATCGTAGACTGCATCCGCTGCGCCATAGGTGCCGGACACCACATATCCGCCCCGGATGCGGGTAGGTGTAAAGAAGTAGTTGATATCCACGGAGAACATATTGCCGCCGCCATTCAGCCGGCGGTAGTTACTCACAATGTAATAATTTTCGTCCGTTTCGTCCTCGACAAAGTTAAAGTCGCAGACAGAGCTGGTGCCGGGCGCGGGCACCAGCTGCCATTCCAGGGAGGGCTTGAATTCCGCTTTCGAAGTGTCGTTCCGGGCATAGACATCGGTGCCGCCAAAAATATCCTGAAAGATGTTCTTGGGCACGCGGACCTTCACGGAACCGGCTTCCAGGTACTGCTCAGTGGTGCCATTCACCGTAACGGTAAAGGTCACGACCGCAGCCTTGGGTCCGTTATTCATGGGGTGGAATGCAGCACGGGCCGGCCGTCGGCCCCATCACGGTAGCTGTAGTCCACCACGCTGGGTCCGACCTGGTTGCTCCACTCTACGGAGTAAGAATAGCTCAGCGGCTCCGGATCCTCGCTCAGCAGCACGGCAGAGGCATATATGGAAAAGCTGGAGGCGTCAAAAGCCACCTCCCCCTCTTCCAGCTCGAAGCTGTCCACCTGTTCGATCCTCTGATCGTCCGTGATGTGGGCAACGCAGACCTCGCCTTCCGCCCCCTTTTCCGCCCGGGCGGCGGGCATGACAACGGCGATCGGCGCAACAGGCTCGAAGGACTCGCCGTTCTCGCTGTTGACAAGCGTAATGTCATAGGCGGTATAGCTTGCGACAGTCTGGCCTTCCTCAGTCAGACCGGCCAGAATCTCCTCGCTCAGGGTCACAGTCTCCACCCGGAGTGCGACCTTGCCCAGCTCGATGCCTTCCGGAATCGCTTCGGCGGAGACAGTCACGGCAACACCGGTGTCTTTGTCAGACAGGGTGACGGACGGTTTTTCTTCCGTATGCTCCTGCGCCGGCAGCGCAACCACAATGATGGCGGCAGGCAGCGTCATGGTGACCGGCAGCGTCTTGATGGCGGTGAGATCAGCGGCAAACAGCCTGGTGTTCTCCCCCGCGGGGAAGCTGACAGCCCCATCGATCCCGATGTCCTCACCGGTCACCTCGTCACGGAGCGCAATGGTATAGGAAGTCACGGTCACTTCGACATCCTGGAACATGGCAGCGAGCTTCGCGTAAGTCTCTTCAGAGACTTCCGGCCGTTCCACATTCAGCACGGGGGTAACGTTCTCAGCCAACGCGGCACTGTCGAAGGTAACGGACAGGCCGGTGTCCTCATCGGTCAGGCTGACCAGCGTCAGCGCTTCTTCGGCTGGTTTCTTTTCAGAGGGTTCGGTCTTATCCTCGGCTTCCGTCGTATCCCCGGGTTCCGTCTTATCCTCGGGTTCCGTCTTATCCCCGGGTTCCGTCTTGTCCTCGGGTTCCGTCTTATCCTCGGGTTCGGTCTTATCCCCGGGTTCCGTCTTGTCCTCGGGTTCCGTCTTATCCTCGGTTTCCGTCTTATCCTCGGGTTCGGTCTTATCCCCGGGTTCCGTCTTATCCTCGGTTTCCGTCTTGCCCTCAGATTTCGTTTTATCCCCAGGTTTGTCCTGTTCCTCCACGATTGTATCAATCTCAGGATCCCCCGGGTCCTCATCTGCCCCGAAAATCTGCATGGGTACTATAGAGATTGCCATGGCAATCACCAGAAACATTGCAAATACGCGTTTCAGCATTCCGTTCATACGCCATCTCCCTTTTCATCGCCGCGGCACAGCAGCTATATGCTTTTCGCATTTCTTATCTACAGATTGGAAAAGATTGCCTTTCGGCAGAAAATAAAAAAAGCAACTGACTGCACCTCCTGTTGCGGAGGGTTCCATCAATTGCAACCGATCGACCATGCAGGTTCATGACCTGTTTAGGCATCTGGCTTTGTGTCATCGTCTTTCGGCGATTTTACTGATATTCACGTTTCTGAATTCATCGTAAAAGTGCACGTCATCGATCCACGTTATGTATGATTTACAACAGTGTAACACATATTTTACATCTTGGCAATACGGGAAACCTTATAATATTTGTGAGCAAATGCCTATTTCTGATGGTTGTTTCGTAATTTTTCGGAATCCCCCGGGGGATTCCTTTCCAGTCAACTGTCAACCGGGCAAAAGTCCCTTTTGGGGAGCAGAAAAGGCGGTCTGATTCTGGCTTTTCTGGCTGTCTTGTGCTATACTGAAGAAACCTAAGGAGGTGACGGGGGATGGGCGCGAGATACAGCATTTACGCCGACTGGAATCCCTGGCACGGGTGCACCAAAATCAGCCCGGGCTGCAAATATTGTTATGTCTACCGGCAGGATGAAATGTACAGCTCCGCCACCCAGAGCAGCCTCTGCCGGAAAACCGGGGCCTTTGATCTCCCCATCCGGAAAAAGCGGGACGGGAGCTATAAAATTGACCCGGGAAAAATCGTCTTTACCTGCTTTACCTCTGATTTTCTGCTCAAGGACGCGGACCCCTGGCGGGAGGAATGCTGGAGGATGATCAAAAAGCGTTCCGACTGCTACTTCTACTTTTTCACCAAGCGCATTGACCGGCTGGCCCAATGCCTGCCCCCCGACTGGGGCAGCGGCTACGAAAATGTGATCATCGGCTGCACCGTGGAAAATCAGGACCGGGCCGATTTCCGGCTGCCCATCTTTCTGGACCTGCCCATCCGCCACCGGTCCATCATCGCCTCTCCCCTTCTGGAAGCCCTGGATCTGCGGGCCTACCTGGACCCTGATAAAATCGAGGAGCTGTCCACCGGCGGGGAATCCGGTGTGCAGGCCCGGCCCTGCGACTATGACTGGATTCTGAGCCTGCGGCAGCAATGCGTGGAAAAGGACATTGCCTTCCGGTTCCATCAGACCGGCGCCCACTTCTACAAGGACGGGAAATACTACCGCATCCGCAGGCGGGATCAGCTGGCCCAGGCCGCGAAGGCAAATATTGATTACCGGATTTCCGATTATTATCTGCCGGAAAAGGTGGCCAAATCCCTGCATTTCCAGCCGGATACCCCGGAACAGACCACATTTCTGGATGATGAAAAAGGTGCTGTCTAGGGAAGACTTGCACAAATCCTGAGATTGCCACACCAGCCTGCGGGCTGGTTCGCAATGACAGGTTTCTTGGTCAATCATAACCACCGGCCGTGCCGGTGGTTTGCACTAGCCCCCTTAGGGCATTTTTCTGGCTGAGCCTAAAGGCCCGTCGAAAGGTCTGCCAACCGCATTTCTTTCACGGGCTGCCCCTAAAGGGGCTTATTTCCACTTGCCCTCTTTTACTGGCTCACCCGTGAACGGGTCGACATACTCTTTTATGGACATTTGATCTTCTGTATAATCTTCCTGTAGCTGATTACGGATGTACTGCTCTATCGCCTTTCTGTTCTTTCCTACCGTACTCACATAATATCCTCGGCACCAGAAATGACGGTTCCCATACTTGTACTTTAGGTTTGCATATTTTTCGAATATCATTAAGCTGCTCTTTCCCTTTAAGTACCCCATAAACTGCGATACGCTGTACTTTGGTGGAATTGATACCAGCATATGGATATGATCCTTACACGCTTCTGCTTCGATAATCTCTACGCCCTTGTACTCGCACAACTTTCGGATCATCTGTCCGATGTCCTGCTTTATCTTTCCATAGATGATTTGTCGACGATATTTCGGGGCAAATACGATATGGTATTTACATTCCCACTGCGTGTGTGCTAAACTACTGGTGTCAAGTTTCATCCAGACTTGATTCCTCCTTTGATTTCTCGGTTGCGGTTGGCAGACCTCTCCTAGTATATCAAAGGAGGATATTTTTTCTACTCATAGCTAAAGCTTTTTGGAACCACCAGCCCGGCTGGTGGTTTTCTTTAACCAAAAAAATCCGAACATGGGGGAAATCCCATGTTCGGATTGTTTTATCGGTCCCTCTCTTTGGCAATCCGGAGGGCGCCCATGGTGGCAGGCACGGCGCTGACAATCACAGGGGCCAGCTTTTCCATGGCTTCCACCGCCTGGGCCCGGAAGCAATCGCTGACCATCAGGCTGCCGGCGAGAACGATTTTCAGATCCGTCTCGCCCTTGGCCCGGAGCTGCTCCAGCATCTGCCCGGCGTAGCCGGTGAGCTTTTCAGCGGCCTCCTGGCGGAGTCTTCTGCACAGAGGGGAATCGGCGGTTTCCAGCACAATGGACGCGTAGGAGGCGATCTCATCGCTTCTGGTCAGGGTGGACAGCCGGTAGAGCATCTCTTCCCGGGTGCCGCCCTGGGGCATCAGCTTCTGCTCCACCTTGCGGAAGGTCTTGCAGTCCTCCCTGCAGCCATCCAGCCACAGTGTCTGCTCCCGCAGCAGGCGGCAGCCCATCCAATAGCCGGAGCCCATGTCGGAAAAGGCGTAGTTCCAGCCGCCGATGCGGGACACCGCTCCCCTGCTGTCAATGCCCATGACAACGGAGCCGGTGCCGGCAACGACCACCACACCGGGCACATCCGCCGCCGCCCAGAAGGGCAGCACCGCGTCATTCACCACCAGGGTCTTTTCCGGCGGGAAGCCCGCCTGCTGGACCAGGGCCTCATATACCATCTGATCCTCGGGTGTGTCGCAGCCGGACAGGCCCCACACGCTGCGGCTGATGAGCCTGGGCCGCACCCCGGCCATTTCCATCCGGCGGGTCAGCTCCCGCATATTGGCAAAGGCCTTGGCATTGCCCACCGCCTTGAAGCTGGTCGGCCCGCCCCGGAGGCACAGAACCTCCCTGCCCTGCTCATCGGCTACCCGAAGCTCCGTCCAGGAACCGTTTCCGTTCACACCCAAATACAGTCTCGTCATATTTCTGTCCTCTCCTGAAGAATGGCTGAAATCCGCGTTTGCAGCGCTTGAAGAAAGAAGGCGGCGGGCCGGATTCTTTGATTGCCTGCCAGAGGTCCTCCGGCGGCAGAAAGCCGAAGCCCGCAAAGGGCCGCCCTTACATTTTTCTACAAATAATGTATCTCATTCCGCAAATAAAAGCAATAGTATTTTTTCCGTTTCAAGCATCTTCCACTTTACAACCGCCCATTCCCGGCGGTATAATTGGGAAAAGGCGAATGAATTCCCGCTTTTCGGTCCTTTATCTCTCTGAATTTGGAGTATTACTATGAAAAAAATCCTTTTGTCCGCCCTGATCCTGCTTTTTTTTGCCACCGGATGCACTTCGGCTGCCAAGGATCCAGGCGAAAACAGCAGCATTTATCTCACCGCAATGGATACCGTTATGAAGCTGACCGCCTACGGCCCCCACCGGCAGGAGGCCCTGGAACAGGCCCAGGCAGAAATTGAACGGCTGGACGCGGCCCTCAGCATTGGAAATCCGGACAGTGAAATTTCCAAGCTCAATGCCTCCGGCTCCGCCGTCCTTTCCCCGGACACCGCCGCCCTGTTGGGCCGGGCCATGGAGCTGAACCGGGATACGGAAGGACTGTTTGATGTCACGGTGTATCCGCTGGTAAAACTCTGGGGCTTTTTTGATAAAAACTATCATGTTCCCACAGAGGAAGAGCGGCTGGATGCCATGGCCCGCATGGGAAGCGACCGGCTGACCTTCTCCCCGGAAACGGGAGCGGTTACCCTGGACGCCGGGCAGAGCATTGACCTGGGCGCCATCGGCAAGGGCTATGCCTCCCAGCGGGCGGCCCGGCTGATGAAGGAAGCCGGGGTGTCCAGCGCCCTATTGTCCCTGGGAGGAAATGTGCAGTGTCTGGGCAGCAAGCCCGACGGAAGCCCCTGGAACATCGGCATCCGGGACCCCTGGAGCGAATCGGGAGGCCTCTACTGCACGGTGCGGGTGCGGGACAAAGCCGTCATCACCTCCGGCGGCTACGAACGCTATTTTGTGATGGACGGAAAAACCTATCTGCACATCCTGGACCCCCGAACCGGCTGCCCTGCGGAAAGCGGGCTGAGCTCCGTCAGCATCATTACCGATGACGGAACCCTTGGTGACGGCCTGTCCACCGCCCTGTACATCATGGGGCTGGAAAAAGCCGGGGACTACTGGCGCAGCCACAAGGATTCCTTTGAGGCCGTGCTGATTGCCGATGACGGCAGCCTCTACGCCACCCCGGGGCTCAAGGGAAGCATTTCCTCCCAGCACCCCATCGAATATCTGGAGCCATAAAATGGTCCCCGGACGGTTGTCCGGGGATTCGCTTTTCAGGGCATGTAATTTCTGGTCAGTTCCACAATCTTTCCGCCTGCGGTGCGGACCACTGTTGCAGCAGGCAGGAAGGAATCCGTCCGGTTCTCCATCGCCATCAGGAAGTCACCGGCGGAAATCTGCCAGCCGGGATTTTCCGGATCGGAATTGTCCGTAAACACAAAGTCCGGGTCCACGCTGAGGGTCACTTCCCCCAGGGGAAGCTGCACCGGTCCCCGGTCCGGAACCGCCTGGACGAATACCCCGTCCTCCTGGGTATACAGGTCGCAGCCATCCTTTTCCGTGCCGCCGTTGACGGCAACATGATCCCCGGTTCTTTCCAGGGCTTCCACCTTCAGCTGTCGGTCTGTCAGCACCAGGGTATCCCCCACGGCAAGGCCGCCGATGTCCGCCCCATCATATTTGGGTGTGTAATAGGGCGCCAGTGTGATCACCAGATCCCCCTCCGTTACATGGACATCCGATGGCTCAAAGGCCGCCGCAAAGGTGCAGTCCTCCAGATTCTCCAGGCTCAGGTCCGGAGCCAATGCAGAAACTGTCTTGGGTTTTGCCGGTTCCACGGCCTGCTCCTGTTTTGCGCCGCAGGCAGACAAAACCAGCAGCGCCAGCGCAACCATCACGATCCATCTTTTTTTCATTTTGTATCCCTCCCGGAGCATTCTGTCAGCCTGGAAAGCCCAGTGGGCTCCCCAGGGGTCACGGGAGTATTATACGGAAATTCTTCCGATTATTCAACATGGAATTGTGAATTTCTCTCTGTCCCCCAGGGTGTTTTCGTTACCCCTGCGTAAAACGTCTCTGGAGAAAACTCTGGGGATATCTGTTTTCACGATGCTTTGCGGTTTGTCACGGCGCTTCCCGGAGGAAGCGGACGGTCACACGGCTCTGCCCGCCCACAGTGCAGGTATACAGGGTCATGTCCCAGTCGCCTGCTTCCATGCCCTCCAGATCCGTCGGTTCCAGGGTTTCCCGCTCCACCATCCGGAAGGTAACCGCATTTTCCTCCATGTCCGTAAATATGGCAATATCCCCTACCCGGAGGTTTTTCAGCCTGCCGAAATGGGAGGAATAGTTGTGGGCGCAGATGATCAGATCGTTCTGATAGAGGGAGCCGGAATAGCGGCAGGGCGCCGCCTTCAGCGCGGCGTAGTCCCACTGGCTGATCACCGGCAGCTCCAGCTCCAGGGCGGGGATGGTCAGCACGCCGATGTAGTCTTTTCCGTCGATGGTCTTCACGGGCATTTCCCGGGCGGCATCCAGCAGGTATTCCGGGACAGAGGGGGCTTCGGTTTCGGCGGTGCTTTCCGTGGGAAGCGCCTGGCACAGCTGCTCCATGACCTGCCGGGAGGTTTCCCCCGCCTCATGGGAGGCCATTGTGTTGTAGGCGGTAAGGAACAGGGCCGCCGCCAACAGCAGCAGCCCCAGATGGATCCACACAGTTCCCCGGTCAGTCTTCATTTTGGCCCCTCCTGCGGCGGTACAGCCCCACCACGATGCAGCCCAGTCCCCCGCAGATCAGCACCGGTACGGGCCACCACAGCTGTCCGGTCTGGGCAAGCTTTCCGCCGCTGCCTGACGAGGAATGCGGCGTGGTTGGCGTGGTTGGCTTTACCTCCCGCTCCAGTTCGGTCTTCGGATCGGATTGTACGTCATACACATACGCCCCATCGTCCAGATAGGGAACGCTCACCAGGAATGGCGTGGTCTTTTCGTAGCCTGAGGCAGCGGTATCCTGCACCACCAGATACAGGCCCAGCTCCAGTTCGGAAAACACAGCTGTTCCGTTCTGTCCGATGGCTGCGCTCTTTGAACCCAGCTTTTTCTGCGCCGCATAGCCTGTGAGGGTGCCTGCCAGCTCCGGGGACTGGATGTCCCCAAACTCCGAAATCAGGTCATCAAGGGCATCCACGGGCTTGAAGCTGTAATTTCCGTCATCTTCATGCACGTTGCCTACCCTGTACAGCTTCAGGCTGCCGCCGGGGACCGGCTTGTTCTGATAGGTCATGCTGACGGTGATGCTTCCCTTCCGGGTCATATCCGGCACCGGGTGGGCCGAGGCAGAAAGAGGCATACAGAGCAGCAGAATAAGGGCTAAAAATGCGGAAATAAAATGTTTTTTCATAATAAATCCTCTCATTTTCTTCTGCGGCGGGGAAGCAGCAGAAGAACCAGCAGAATCAGCAGCATGGGTATCGCCACAATGGGCGCCACCAGCAGGGGTTCGATTTGGACGGCGTCCGCCGTCACGCGGATGGTTTTGGCTTCTTCCATGTTGTCAATCCGATGTCCCCGCACCAAAAGCCGGTGGGTGTTGATGCCGTAAGGGGTGCAGGTCACCAGGGTGCAGTAGTCCTTTCCTTCCTCGATCTGCAGAGCGGCAGTTTCCTGGGGCTCCACGATCAGAATCTGGTCCACCTCGTAGGTCAGCACCTCGTCCAGCACCCGGAGCAGAAAGGTATCCCCCTCCCGGAGCTTGTCCAGATTGGTAAACAGCTTGGCGCTGGGCAGGCCCCGGTGGCCGGAGAAGACGCAGTGGGTGCTTTCTCCCCCCACGGGCAAACTGGTCCATTCCAGATGTCCCACGGCAATCTGAAGAACAGATTCCTCCGTACCGTGGTAGATGGGCAGGCTCACGTCGATTTCGGGGATTTCGATGTAGCCCATGACGCCCAGGCCCGACACATCCAGCAGGCGCTCGTATTCCGCCTTCTGCTCCTCGGAAAGATAGTAGGGATTGCTGCGCAAGCCCAGGGCCTGATTGTAGGCTCTGGCATCCTCCCACAGCCGGTCGTACTGATTGTTGTCCAGCTTCGCCACGTTTTCGGCGTAGGTGGCGATGGCCCGGGTCTGGTGCAGAGAATTCCAGTAATCACTGACAGAGGGGTACAGCAGCAGGGACAGCCCTATAAGCAATATAAAGAGTAAGAGGATGGTTGACAGGTGTTTTCGCATACAGGGTTCTCCTTGCGGCTGCGGGCCGGGGAGGTCGCCCTCCCCGGCACAGCGTCTGGGTAAGCAGAAAGGAAACGTATCAGTCAGCGGCGCTCATACGCTTTTTGGTGACCAGCAGCACAATGGCGCCGACGGCCAGAATGGAGCCCAGGACATAGAAGATGGTGGTGCCCATACCGCCGGTGGAGGGGAGGGTGGTGCCGGAGTTGTTTACAACGTCGGTGGACAGGGAGCCGTCATTAACAACCGCAGTAAAGGTTGCGGTACCGGAAGTAACATTGCCGCTTAAAGTATTCAGATTGGGGCTATCACCGTCAACATGACCGGCCGTAATGGTAAACTCGATATCCGCAATGGTATTGTACCCGGCAGGTGTGGTGGTTTCGACCAACTTGTAGTCGCCATCGTCCAGGCCACTCCAGGTAAAGGTGGTCATGTCATCACCCTTAAGCTCGGAACCAACAGCTACATATTCACCAGAAGCATTCTTCTTATACAGGGTGAAGCCTGCGCCCTTCAGAGAGATGAATTCCGTGTTGCCGTCGCTGTCGATGCCAGTTTTTTCAGTATCCTTCGACGCATCATAGGCGGGGTTCTTGGTAACCTTGTTTACGATGGTCTTGTAAGTAAATACGATGACAACATCATTGGGGGTCTTGCCGCCTTCACCGGCCTGCTCATCGTTGGGATTGTTGGTATAGGTCACGTGGGAGGTGTTCTTGTTGCCGGTGGAGCCAACAACAGCATTGGTTTTCAGCGTGGAGGTGTACTCAACAGAAATGACGCTCCCGGCGTGGACAGAGGCGATTTCCTTCAGGTTGGTGAAGCGGACCTCGAAGGTGCAGCCGTCGGTCAGGTCTTCGGTTACAACGGTAAAGTCGGAAGGAATTACCGCTCCGTCAACATAGACTTTCACGGATTCCTTGTTGAATCTCAGGCCATCATCTTCCTTATCGTGGAAGGTCAGCTTGTAGCCGTGGGTGTAGTTGGCGTAGTCCTGGGCGATGGTGGCGCTCAGCTTGAAGGGCACGGCATCGCCGATGTCATAGTCGGCGGAATCCTGCCAATCGGTGGTGGAGTTCGCCGCGCTGTCATTGGTGTCCTTAACCTTCTTATCGGAGGTGGTGGTTCCAACCTTGGGAGAGATAATAGTGGAGCCGACAATTTCGACTACATACAGGGAGTAGGCTTCACCGTTATTGACAGGGCCGTTGTCCTTGATCAGATAGTAGCCGGTGGTTACGGTCAGCGGACTTCCATTGGAAACCGTACCGATTTTTTCAGAATTCAGATTCACATATTTCTGAATCTCCGTTAACTTTTCGGTGTTGCTCTTACCATTCACAGCAGCCAGAGCTTCCAGAATGGTCTGATCGACGGCATTTCCCTCGGTGCCGGTGCCGTTCTTGCCCCACTTCACGTTGGACAGGACGCCTGCATTTAGGTCACCGGTGAAAATCTGGTATACATCATAGCTACGGCTGCTTCCAGCCGGGGCTGAAATTGTAGTGCTTTCCGCCGCAAACGCAGTGGTGGCCAAAGCGAAGACCATAACCAGGGCCAGCAGCAGACTGGCGAGTTTTCTTGCGTGTTTCATCGAAAAAATTCCTTTCCTATGGTTTTGAATTTGTTCTTCGGGTTTCTTGCGCGTCAGGAAGATACAGCATCCTCCTTTCTTCGCCGAATTTGGTTATACAGCAGGAGAAACGCTGTGAAGGTAATCAGCACAGAACCTCCTATGGTATATGGAATTGTACCGGCCCCGCCGGTGTTGGGGAGTTCATAGCCCCAGGACTGGTCAGAAATGGTCGCCGTCAGCACAATGGGGTCGCTGCCGCTGACGGTCAGGGGCGTTCCGGTGTCGGTGTCGCTGGTCTTTTCCAACGTTCCGTCCGATTTCTCCCTGGCCGGGTAAAGCGTCGCGTCTTCTCTCCCGACCTCCAGAATCCAGGGGCCTGCCGTCATGTAATTCGCCGGGGGCTTCTTTTCGTACAGGTGCGCTCGATGCCCTCAAAAGTCGCAATGCCGTTCTCGCCGGTGGTGGCTTCCGTGCCGGTCGCCTCCCCCCGCTTTTTCAGGGAGAATGTGGCGCCTTTCAGCACTTTGTCAGCGTCATTGCTGTCCGTCTTTAGGATCTGCAAATTCATCCGGGTGATGGTGGTGATGGTGTTGGTAAAGGCATCGCCGTTGATGGTCAGGGAGTAGGATCCATCGGAGTTCTTTACTGTTGTTATGCTGACGCCAGAAGATGGGGTGGATCCCCCGGACCATTCAGCGGGGGCAGCGTGTAATACTGTGTTACTGCCGGTTATCCAGAGTTCAGCGCCTCCGCTGATGTCGCCTGTTGCCAAATCCTGGGTTTGGCTGCCGTTGTTACTTTTGTTCTCATTGAAGATGAAACTAAAAGAGCCGGAAGTCCCTGTGACGGGAATTGAAACTGTGTACCAGCCGGTGTGCGCGGAATCCGCAGAGACCCGGCCGCCCGGCCAGTCTCCATCGTAACCGCTGGCATCTACACCAGAAACCTTCCAAATATACAGCGCAACCTCATTCCAGTTATCATAATTATGGAAATGCAGGGTAACTTTGCCGGATGGTGTCGTGGTGCGTTCGGACGTGGTGCCTCCGGACGATGTGCTTCCGCCGCCCCAACCATCCGGTTTTCCCGTTTGTGATCCATCGGCGTTTACCCACAATTCTCCCCCGAGAGAGTATTCTCCATCACAATTACCGGTTTGATCCTGAGAACCTTGTCCGCCGTTACCGCCATTGTTGAATATGTATTTAAACGTCCCGCTGCCGGTTACGGTGAATTCTTGCGTGTACCAGCCTGAATTATTGGGATTCGGTTTCACCTGCATGCCGGGCCAAGTTGTATCATCTGCAAGGCCAGCCCCACCCCAGATATGGAGATATACATTACTCCAATTACTCGGCTTTCTGTAATGGATTTTGAAGGTATTGGAGGTTTCAGACCCGCCGCCTGAGGAGCCGCCGCTGGAGGAGCCGCCGCTGGAGGAGCCGCCGGAACCAGACTTCGTAACATTTACCGTATCCACGTAATAGCTCTTGAACTTCACACCCAGAAGCTCGGTGATTTTTTCTCCGATGGTCACGTCGATCCGATACTGCGAGGAGTCGTAGGTGACGCCCTGACGGCCATCGTTGACTTCCGTCAGATAGTAAGTATAGGTTCCCGCCGTATCGTACTTCGTGTTCGGAGCAATCGTAAAGCGACCGGTGGAAGCATCCGCCTTTGCTGTTCCAACCTCGTTTCCGACACTGTCTGTAAGCCGGAATTGGAAGTCGCGCCCACTGGATACGGCGGTGCCGTCAACCATCAGCACCTTTTCAGCCGTAATATCCAAAGCGGGAGTAGCCGTGATCACCGTTTCTTTCCGCCCCAGAATCAGACCGCCGTTGGTCATGATGCCGCCGCCATGGATATTGGAGTGGTTGCCGCTGATAACTACGCCTGCGGCTTCCTGGGCAGCGGAAATGGCATCGCTGTCCGGATGGGACGTCAGGCCAAACAGATATTTTGCCGCTGCATGGCCGGTTTTGCTGATGGTAATCGGGGAATTATCGCAGCTTCCCTGCCAGTTCGCCGCGCCGTCGCCAACCATTTTACCGGTGATAAGGGAGATATAGCTGTTGTTATCCGATGCTTTCACACAGAAGTAATCCTGATAGCCGTTGTTTTTGAACACGTCACTTTTGTTCGCAACCTCACTGTCGTAGTTCTTTCCACCGCCGCCGCCGGACATATTGGTGCCGGAAGCGGAATTGCTGTGAATCGCCGCGCCATCATTATGGACGATCAGAGTCTCACCGGTGGGACAAGCGCCCACGCCGCCGCCAAAACCGCCGGCTCTGTTCGCCGTGATCAGCACATTGGTGATGTTCAGATTGCCTTTTTCCTGCACGAACAGGCCGCCGCCGCCCCAGTCGTAAGTTGAGTTGGTGCGATTGTTGGTAATGTACACCTTGCCGCCAGAAGCATTGATAACTCCGGTTGTCCCACCGCTGATGCGGATACCGCCGCCCTCAGAATCTCTGGCGTAGTTGCTGGCAACGATTCCGCCACTCATACTAAAAGTTGTTCCCGCACTACTGGCATGGCCCAAATACATGCCGCCGCCCGCCTCTTTGGAATAATTACCGGTAACGAATCCGCCGCTCATGGTACATGTGCCGCCAATGGTAGCAATTCCGCCTCCGCCATGACAGCCTTTGCCTTTTCCGTCGTCCAACTTGCATCTTGATGCTTGAGAATTGTTTGTTATATATCCGCCCTCGATCTTCACTGTAGCATTGTTTGCGAAAATACCGCCGCCTTGTCCCTTGTTGCAGTCGTAGGTGTTAAGATTATCTACATCCTGTGTGCAGTTTCCAGAAATAACGCCGCTGGACATGTTGAAGGTTCCGCTGTCAATGCAGATGCCGCCGCCATTGGTGCCGGAATTTGCCGCGATTACGCCGCCGGTCATGTTGATGGTGCTTCCGTTGCCGCTGTAGATACCGCCGCCCCAGCAGGCATCCTTGCCGCCGGCAACATAGCCGCCGCTCAGATTCAGCGTACCGCTATTGAAAATGATATGGGCATCGCCGTTATTATAGTTGGAACTGTTTTTGATGGTCAGCAGACCGCCTTCCAGATTACAGGTGCCGCCGGAATTCACCTTGACGATGGATGCCGCGCCGCCGTCAGCTTCGCCCACAATACAGCCTGTTGGGGTAACCTCATATTTTTTGAGTGTTTCCGATGTGCCGGTGCCGCTGGCACTGCTTTCCGTGACATAATAGGTCAGCTTGCCCGGTTTGTTGCCGCTAAAGTCAAGGGATGCCGCGTTCCCGTACAGATTTCCGGAGCCGTTCGATTCTGAGACGGGGGCCGGACGGGAATCCTTGATGGTCAGCGTTGCGCCGCTGTTGACAACCAGGAAGTTGTCTGTTCCCTTGTAATACACGCCGTAGCCATTCAGATCCAGGGTGGTATCCCCTGTTATGGTGATGGTGTTGCTCGTGTAGGCATCGCCCTTCAGGTAAAACTTTTTCCCACTGTAAAAGCTTTGGCTAATGTCCCCTTGGATGGCGGTACCCTCCAGCTCAGAAAAAAGCTGCATATCATAGTAGGAAAAATGCTCCGTCGAAACGGTAATATCTCCGGCCTCATCCTTCACGGCCTCCATGTCGGTGACTTCGTTGGCTTCCGTATCGATGTGGTAGACCTTTGGATAAAGCCCTTCCGTGTCGAAGCCGCTGAAGGTAACCGTCACCGGGCCCACCGGCTCGATCTCCTCCTCACCCTGCCACAGGGTAATGTCCAGCAGGAAGCGTTTTTCCGGCTCGGTATCTTCCTTCGCCGGAAGCTGATCCCGGACAGCCTTACTATCTTCCTCCGCCACCTCTGCCGCAGTCACGGTAACCTCACTGACCAGGCAGGGCAGGGACGCGCTGTCGCCGGAGATGGTCACGGTGATGCCGGTTTCTGTCTGGGCAGTCAGAGTGAACTCCTTCGCCTGCTCCGGCAGGATGCCATAGCCGAGAATTGTGGAATCCTCCGCCGCGTAGGAAAGCTGCTGAACCGCGTTATCAACGTCTCCCGCGATAGCGGTAAAGCCGGACGGAACGCCGTCCTCCCCTGCCGTGACCTCCGACACCAGCGCCACATAGTCAGCAGTGCCGTCTCCGTCCCGGTCAAAGAACACCAGCTCTCCGGGCGCCGCCTCATGGGACTGGGCAGGTATGAACGCGTCCGCCAGCGCCGTAACCCAGCTGCCGCAGTCTTTGTCCATGGGGATGTCCTCTGCGCCCGCGTAGTGCAGGCAGAAGGAGACGAACATTGCATCCCAGTCGCCGTAGGGATCGCCGTACCACGCGCCATAACGGGTATAGCCCCTGAGCGTCTGCCCATCGTCTTCCACAAGATAATTCGCGGTGCTTTCCGTATACCCAAGCTGGGTTTGAGCAATGGAAACGGCGTCCTGCCGCCAATTCCCTGTCAGCGTCACGTCCCCAAAGCTCTGCTGCCAATCGTTCTGCGTCTCCACATCGGCTGTGGGATCCGAGTAACAGGCCAAACTGTGGGTGTGCTCTTCCAAAGTGCAGACCAGATTGCCGTTTTCATCCCAGCATTCCGCCTCGTGGGTATGCGCTTCCTTGCCGCAGAAAACAGTGTCTTCCGCCTCTGCCGGAGCACACGCCTCACTATGGGTATGCTCCTCCAGGCCGCAGGTCAGTTCCCCCGCTTCGTCATAGCAGGTCTCACTGTGGGTATGCGCTTCCAGACCGCATTTATAGAACGGTTCAGCAGGAGTGCAGGCCTCACTGTGGGTATGCTCCTCCAAGCCACAGGTCAGCTCCCAGGTGCCGTAGCACAGGGTAGTGTGGGTGTGGGTTTCATCTTCAGGAAGCGTACAGGTCAGGGTTTCGGTGTCCACCGCTTCCGTTACCGTTTTGAAGCAGGCGCCCGTGTGCTGGTGCTCCACAACCTGGGGTTTCCCGCAGACCAGATTCTTCCCCTCGGCGTCATAGCAGCCCCTGTCCTCCTCAGAAACAAAGGGCTGGTGGGTATGCAGCTCAATTTCATCTTTTTCGCAGGTCAACACAGGCTGGGCCGCTTCCGTGGACTGACCGCATGTCAGAACCTGATTCCAGGAATAACACTCGTCCGTGTGCTGATGGGCCGGTTCTTCCGTCTGACCGCAGATCAGCTGTCTGGATACTTGATGGCAGCCCTCCCCATGGGTATGCCCCTGAGACACCTCCTGACCACAGATCAGATTGCCGTCATCGTCACAGCAGTCTTCCCCGTGTGTATGGCCGGTGCTCTCCGACGTTCCGCACACCAAATCGGAGGATTCCTGATAGCAGTCCTCAGTATGGATATGCTGGGGCTCTGTGGACTGGGTGCAGGTCAGTTCCCCCCGCTCCCATGTATAACAGGCATCTGTATGGGCATGGGCTTCCGGAATTGTATAGCAGCTGTCCGTGTGCCGGTGAGCCTCAAGCTCCGGCAGTGTACACACAAGATTTCCGTCTTCGTCCCAGCAGGCGGCGTCATGCTTGTGAATCACAGCATCCGCTTCCACCTCGCAGGCCAAAACGCTTTTTTCCCGGGAGGTCACCTGGGTATAGCAGGAATCCGTATGTGTGTGCTCCGGAATCTGGCACTGCTTTTCCAGTGTGATGGCTGGCAGAATGAGGGCGTAGGTCGTGCAGAACACAACCACTGCCGCCAGACAGGTCATGACCCGATACCAGCGCCGTTTTCCCCTGTGCGCGCTGGCATATCTCTCAGCATCCCGCAGGATCCATTTATCCATCCGGCAACTTCCTCCATTCTATTTCAATTTTCCGAATCCGCCAAAGGGGAAAACCCGGAATACAATTTTTCCAACAATCTGTTCCTCCGACACACAGCCAATCTCCGTATGCCGGGAATCCACCGAGGTAGAACGGTGGTCGCCCATGCAGAAGTACCGGTTGTCCGGCACCTGGTAGGGCAGCTCCAGATTGCAGTCGCCAAAGGATTTTTCCTTCAGGTAGGGCTCGTCCAGCAGCTTGCCGTCCACATAGACGTTTCCTTCCTCATCGATATCCACCCACTGGCTCGGACCGGCAATGCAGCGCTTCACCAGAATCTTGTTCCCCAGATA
This sequence comes from Oscillospiraceae bacterium, assembly GCA_017622995.1. Classification (GTDB taxonomy): domain Bacteria; phylum Bacillota; class Clostridia; order Oscillospirales; family Oscillospiraceae; genus Faecousia. Next base: position 143,617 of record JAGAQA010000003.1, on the reverse strand, counting down.
AAACGCCACCAGATCGCCCTGATGAAACTCAGAGCCTTTGAGGGAGACCACAATGTCACCCTCATTCAGCGTCGGCGTCATGGACGCTCCGTAAATCTGAAGAACCGGCATCCAGATCGTCGCCACCAGCACGGCGACCGCCGCCACAACGATCAGCGTATACAGGGTGCTGCGCAGAACCGCGCCGAAACGGGATTGATACTTTACCCGCTCCAACTCCGCGGTAAGCTGATCAGCGGTGGGGTAGTCCATCGGTTCCTTCATCATCGGTTTCATTTCGTTCCTGTACGCTCCTCCGCCGAACGGCGAACATTCTCAAGATACTGCTGTGCCGCCCTGTCCGCAGCTTCAAACACGGCGTTCAGCCGCATAGCCGCCTCCGCCATGGAGCCGGCATTCTCCTGAAGCAGCCGCCTGTCTGACAGTTGCCTTTGCGCGCGGCGCAATTCCTCTTTCAGTTTATCATTCTCCTGTGTCTGCGCAAGCAGCATCTCCAGCAACTCCTTGCGGCTGAGTCTGTGCAGTTCCTTGTCTGTCATAAGCTACGCTTCTTTCGTATTGTCACGGAATCTTTCGGAACACATTGCTTTGTTGTGTTTCATACATCCGATTGTTACCAGTTCCATTCCCATTCTCCTGCAGCATCATTTCCATCATCCTGTCGAAGAAAATTGTGCCGCAGAATGAACGAATGAATAAAAATGGAAACATTTTCAGCATTCTTTAAGTCATGCTAGCACACTTGAACGGTAAATGCAATATCTGGAGCTAAAATAATAGACAGTATAATTTACAATTTTTTGATACGATTTTTATACAATATCACGGTACGGTCCATATTACATTACATAGAAAGGTCCTCAATCGATTACGTTATGCATAAAGCGGCCGTGGGCGTATGATTGTGCGCCAATAATATCCAATTCATGTTGGTTAACCAAAAAAAGGGCTGTCTCATTCATTTCAAAACGCAAAAATCCCCAGGGCATCATCCGATAAGGAGAAGCCTGGGGATTTTTAATACCGCACTCATAAAACGGCTGAGGTCATTCGTGTGTCATGCGGCCCAGCCGCTGTGCATCTGCAGACGATCTATTTATAGTTCCCTTAGTAGTTCTCCTTGCGAACCTCGAAGTAGGCCTGCGGATGCTTGCAGACGGGACACACGTCGGGAGCCTTGGTGCCAACCACCAGATGACCGCAGTTGCGGCACTCCCACATGGTGACGCCGCTCTTCTCAAAGACAGCCTTCTGGAGCATTTTCTCGCCCTCAGCCTGGTAGCGGGTCAGCAGGGATTTCAGCCGCAGGAATGGCTGCCGCAGCCGTGAGAGCCGCAGGTGTGCCCTTCCCCATGGTGGTCGTGATGATCACACCGGACATGGGGGTTAAAGTCCAGCTTGCCTGCCGCCAGTGCCTCTGCTGCCGCGTCTGCGCTGCCGGATACACCGCCGTACAGCCGAATGCCCGCTGCTTCCAGAGCCATCTGGGCACCACCGCCGATGCCGCCACAGATCAGAGCGTCCACGTTTAGGGCACTCAGCACGCCCGCCAACGCGCCGTGTCCGCTGCCAGCCGTGTCCACCACCTCTGACGCAATGATTTTTCCATCCTGAACATCATAAATTTTGAACTGCTCCGTATGGCCAAAGTGCTGGAAGACACTTCCGTTTTCATAAGTTACCGCGATTCTCATCATTGCTTCTCCTTTCGGTTTTGCATAAATTTGACTGAGTTTTTGTTTGTAGCAGGCGCTGTGAGCGCAATTGCTTCTCCCACCGTTGCAGAGCCGGTAATCCCCACCTGCAATCCGCAGCGGAAGGCCGTCTACCAGAACATCCGCCAGCTTTTTCCTGGCGCTGGCATAGATCTGCTGCACCGTGGTTCTGGCAACCTGCATCCGTTCGCTGCACTGTTCCTGAGATAGTCCCTCCTTGTCAATCAGGCGAATGGTTTCGTATTCCTCCACGGTTAGGATGACCGCCTCTCTGGAATCGGACAGGTCATCCGGCGAAAATGCCAGGGTCCGGGGAAGCTCACAGACGCTTCTGCATTTTTTGGGTCTTGGCAACGTGCGCACCTCCTTGTCCCATGGTTTATCAAAATTAGTATACCTTTATATATGACATATGTCAAGAATATAATTGACTTATGTCGAAAACAGGGTTATACTGGAGGCAGCAAGAAGGAGGCAGTGGTATGGAACTGAGAGACTTTTTTCCCATATGGAATCAGCTAGCGTCCGGACAGCAAGAGAAGTTAATTGAGAGTACAATACGGCGTGCTATCCCAAAAGGCACGCTGCTTCACAGCGGCAGTATGGACTGTACCGGTTTGCTTTTGGTGCAGCATGGGCAGCTGCGGGCGTATATTCTTTCAGAGGAAGGGCGGGAGATTACGCTTTACCGCCTATTAGAGGGAGATATCTGCCTGTTCTCTGCCTCCTGCATGATGCGTTCCATTCAATTTGAGGTGATGATTGAAGCGGAAAAGGACACTGAACTTTGGATCATACCCGCAGATAGTTATAAATCTGTCATGGATCAGTCCGCACCGCTGGCAAATTTTACGAATGAAGTCATGGCAGGCAGATTTTCCGATGTCATGTGGCTGCTGGAGCAGATTCTGTGGAAGCGCTTTGACCAGCGGCTGGCAGGCTTCCTGCTGGAAGAAAGCGCGCTGGAAGGGACGGATGTCCTGAAGATCACCCACGAGACCATCGGCAGTCACCTGGGTAATCCACGGGAGGTAGTGACCCGGATGCTGCGTTATTTCCAGAACGAGGGGCTGGTGAAGCTCTCCCGAGGAACGGTGGAAATTACCAACAGGGCGGCAATGCAGAAACAATACGGTACATAAGGAATATGCCCACGGACTTTGATGATCCGTGGGCATATTTCATTGATCCATCCCGCAGGCGGTTGCCGACTGGATGAGGCAGCGGTCATGCGTTACCGCGTCATAGAACCGGAAGCCGCCGGAGAAGTTGTAGCAGTTATAGCCGTTTCCGGCCAGGATGCGGCAGGCGATGTAGCTGCGCAGGCCGCTCTGGCAGATGACGTAGACAGGCTTACTCTTGTCCAGTTCACCCAACCGTTCCCGCAGCTCGTCCACCGGGATATTGACAAAGCCGTCCACATGTCCTCTGGCGTATTCTTTGACCGTTCTGGTATCCAGCAGGGTCACGCTGCCGTCCCGGGGCAGCCCGGAAGCATCCTCCAGATGCCACTGTTTCAGAATACCGTTTGCGATATTCTCAATCATAAAGCCCGCCATGTTTACAGGGTCTTTGGCGGAGGAGTAAGGCGGTGCATATGCCAGATCCAGATCCTTCAGCTGGGTGGCTTTCATCCCGGCGTGAATGGCAGTTGCCAGCACGTCGATGCGCTTGTCCACGCCTTCGTAGCCCACGATCTGAGCGCCCAGCAGGCGGTATGTCTGCTTTTCAAAGACCACCTTCATGGTCATGACCTTACCGCCGGGGTAGTAGCCCGCATGGCTCATGGGGGAAAGAATGACCTTGTCCACATCCAGCCCGGCCTTTTTCGCGTTGGTCTCATTGATTCCGGTAGTGGCGGCGGTCAAATCAAATACTTTGATGACGCTGCTGCCTTGGGAGCCGGTATAATGGCTGTCGCCGCCGCAGATATTGTCCGCCGCAATTCGCCCCTGTTTGTTGGCAGGGCCTGCCAAAGAAACATGCGCATCCTGCCCGGTGACAAAGTGCTTCACCTGAACCGCATCGCCTACGGCGTAGATGTCGGGAACGGAGGTCTCCATCCGGTCATTGACCACGATACTGCCCTTCACGCCCAGTTCCAGTCCAGCTTCTTGAGCGAGGTGGGTGTCCGGAGAAACGCCGATGGCCAGCACCACCATGTCGGCATGGAGGGGCGTTTCGTCCTTCAGCAGCACATCCACGCCGCCGTTTCTTTCCTCAAACCCTTCTACGGTATGACCAAGTGCCAGCTTTACACCGTTCCTGCGCATTTCATTGTGGATGAACGCAGCCATATCCGGGTCAAAGGGATTCATAAGCTGTTTCGGACGCTGGACAATGGTGACTTCCATTCCCAGCTCCCGCAGATTTTCCGCCAGCTCCAAACCAATAAAACCTCCGCCTGCCAGAACGGCAGATTTGGGGTGATTGGTTCGGATAAATTCTTTCATGCGGAAGGTGTCCTCCACAGTGCGCAGGGTGAAGAGCTTATTAAGCCCCACACCGGGTAGCCGGGGCTGGGTGGGTTTCGCACCGGGAGAGAGCAGCAGTTTGTCGTAGCTTTCCTCGAATACTTTCCCGGTTTCCAGATTCCGAACGGAAACGGATTTCCGGTCAGGGTGGATTGCCGTGACCTCATGGCGCACCTTCATGGCCACCCGGAAGCGAGAGAAGAAGCTTTCCGGGGTCTGGAGGGTCAGAGCCTCGGGATCGGTGATCACATCACCAATATAATACGGCAGACCGCAGTTGGCGTAAGAAATATATCCCGACCGCTCAAATACCACAATTTCCGCCTGCTCATTTCGTCTGCGAATACGGGCGGCAGCGGTAGCACCGCCTGCCACACCGCCTACGATCACAACCTTCATGTTAGCGTTCCACCTTTCCTGTATAAGCGGAAATACCGCCGATGTTTTTCACGTTGTTATAACCCATCTGCTGCAAAATAGCGGTTGCCTGACGGCTTCTTGCGCCACTGAGACAGTGTACAAAGATGGGGGTAGCTTTACCCTCAATCATATCAGCCACTTTGTCAATGGACTGCAAAGGAACATTTTTACTGCCGGGGATATGCCCCTGTCGGTATTCATCGGGGGTGCGAACATCCAGCAGGACTGCGCCATCTGTGGCACGATATTCTTTGACACCCTGATTGATGTCAGGGTCTTTCAGGAAATTGAAGAATCCCATCGTTGCACCTCCTTACAGCATGGCGAGAATCTGGGCTTTCGGTCTGGCACCGACAGCCTGATTGATAACCTTTCCGTTCTTCATCACTGCCAGAGTGGGGATGCTCATCACACCGAACCGCGCTGCCAGCTCCGGCTGCTCGTCCACATTGATTTTGCACACTTTGATGTCACTGCGCTCTGCGGCAATTTCGTCCACGATAGGACTGACCATCCGGCAGGGGCCGCACCAGCTTGCCCAGAAATCCAGCAGGACGGGCTTGTCCGAGTTCAAAACCTCTTGACCATAATTGTTTTTATTTACACTGATAGCAGACATATTGAAGTCCTCCTGTTTTCATTTTATGGCTTTATTATATCCGGCAGTCGTTGTTTGCTCTGTGATGATATCACTTATCGCCGGTGACTGTTTCACCGGGCCAACTGTTAATTCCACCGATCTCTACAATATTGGTGTAGCCCAGCTTCACCAGTTTTTCGGATGCCTGCTTACTCCGATTACCGCTGCGGCAGTATACCAGAATCAGCTGATCTTTATCAGGCAGTTCAGAGATATCCTCTGTGCCAATGGATTCGTTGGCAATATTGATCGCGCCCGGAATATGCTTTTCGCCATATTCCTGAGCAGTACGCACATCGAGGATGATGTATCCGGTTTCCTTCTCCATCATCGTAACAGCTTCCTCCATGGTAATCTGTCGATAGGTTTTTTCAGCGGATACGGCTCCACAACCGGACAAAAGCAGTAACGCAATTAAAATAGGAATGATTCTTTTCATGTGTACCTCCATATTTTGAAGATGGGGCAGCCGTTTCCAGCTGCCCTGTTTCCGTTTTAAGTTCTTGCCATTCCGTCTACACTGAGCACAACACCCGTGATATAGGATGCTTCGTCAGATGCCAGGAACACAAAGGCATTGGCAATATCCTCCGGCTGACCCAGGCGGCGCAGCGGAATTTGCTTAATCAGCGGATCGATTACTTCCTTGGGAACAGCCTTCATCATATCGGTCAGAGTAATACCGGGAGCGACTGCATTCACTCGAATACCCTTCGGACCCAATTCCCGGGCAAGGGAAACCGTCAGGCCATTGACGGCGAATTTGGATGCGGGATAAGCAAAACCGCTGGGTTGGCCGTAAATGCTGACCATTGAGGAAGTAGAGAGAATAACACCTTGACCTTTTGCAATCATACACTCACTGGCGGCTCTTGTAGCATTGAACACACCTTTTACATTCAGATCCATAACCTTATCAAAGGTTTCCTCCGTATACTCGGTAAAGGGCGTGCTTTCGGATACACCGGCGTTGTTCACCAGAATATCAATGCAACCGTATTTCGAGGCAGCTTCTCGGAAGGCATTGCGGACAGATTCCAAATTAGACAGGTTAGGACTGATTCCCGCAACTGTTGCATCAGGGTACTTTTCTTTCAGCTGCGCAACCGCTTTGTCAGCAGAACTTTGCGAGCTTGCGGTCAGGATTACCGTAGCACCTTCCTTCAAAAATTTATCTGCGGTAGCAAATCCGATTCCTCGACTTCCACCGGTAATAATGGCAACTTTATCTTTGAGTCTCATATCGAATACCTCCTTGGTATGATCTATGGTTGTAATATACCCAAAAGATCAGTTCCTTTCCGTGATGTCATCACATAATTGCAGCATGGAATGGACGTGTTTCCGGGTACAAGGAAATCCAAAGTGGCAACATCGGAGACTGCTTGCGTCCTGATACAGATTATGCTACCTGGTTCGTTGACCGCAAGCGCTTCTGATTTCTTCCGTGAAGTGACGGAACTTTCCCGCGTTTGATTTCATATCCAGCCTCCTCCAAGAGCTGCAAAAGTTTTTCAAAGCTCTCCGGATTTTGTACCAGAGCCTGATCAATATCCGAGCAAATAAGCTCCCGGTGGCAAGGCTTCCCCTTATCGCCCAGCCATTTGTTGTAAGCAAGTCCTCTCCTGCGGGGATTCTCCACAATGGAGTATCCATTCTCGATACAAATGGTATCACTCAGCCGCCGGATCGCTTTTGTGCTGCCCCAAAAGTTTCTGAACTTCCTATCGGCATCCAAATTGGTGGAGTTCCAGATAATATGATTATGGATGCCCTGCAATCCCTCTTACTTTCGAAAGAAATTTAAGGAGGAGATTGCTTCTGTTCAAGGTGTTCGGGCCTTGACTCCTCACAGCTGTCGTCATACTTATGTATCGCAGATGCAGACGTTGGGTGTTGATCTCGCTACAATCCAGAGTCTGGTTGGCCATGCCGATGTGGATATGACCAAACATTACCTGCATGTTCAGGATCCTGTCCGGTTGAATGCGATCGAAATGTTTGATAACGCATTCTTCGAAAAGGATCAGGGAATCCAGTACCTGGACAGTGTTCGGGAATTTCAGGACATGGCAGAATGCCTGCTGTTCCAGAACAGCTTCCGCCTGGGAGCCAGAATGATGCTGGAGATCATGCACGAATAGACGAATTACCCACGGCACCCAGCGGTCTGCCTGACCGCTGGGTGCCAAATTGCTTATGAGGAATTGAGATGTTTGTTGTGGTACTATCTAAAGGACAATTCAGACTTTACAGCATCGGGTTGAAAACGCTGAATCTCTCTGGCAGGGTATCCAAAGCCTTTACGCCGCAATGGCATTGGCATTGATTTGGTCGATAATCTTCTTAATGCCAACCCATACACTAAGATCTGTGAACACTTCCACGATGCTGCCGTTGTCCGTAAAAGGCGCATCCTGCAGCACCGACAGATCCTTCATCAGCCCATTGTGGACAATGTATTCCACGATCTGATTCACAAAGTAAATCTGATTGCTGTCAAGAGAAGCATCATTTAGGTACTCTGCAAAAGCTTCCTTGGCTGCATTCATATCCAGACCCACGATCTCACGGACAAACTCACCCAAAGGCTTGCTGCCGTACTCATTTTCGTAGTCCTGCTTCGTGCCTACCTCGCTCCAAAGAATACCTTCGAGCACTTTCACATCCGCGCTTGTCAGCGGCTGATTGGTTTTCAGTTTGGCGATCACCGCGTTATCCTGGTTCTGGCGAATATAGAATTCCGCTTTCATCTTGTAGTTCTTCAGATCGTCATTTTCCAGTTCGGACTCATTCCAATCCATGGAGATCAGCTCGTCGGCAAAATTGGTGATGTAGGTCATTCTGCCGGTGGGAATGTACTTGATGAGATCACGCAGGTTCTCGCGGATATGCTCAAACTCGTTGATGCCCGCATTCTCCAAATAATCCGTGTGAAGAATTTTGTGAATCAGCTCGCTTTGCACCATAATCTCCGGAATGTTGGCAACGGAGGCAATACCGCTGACTTTCTTAAAGAGGTCGGTTCTTGCCTTGGCGTACTTCTTGCCCATGAGAAAGGCTAGTTCGATGCCGTACATCAGCGCATCGAAACGTACTGCCTTGGCATCATCCGCATCGGGCGTGATCAGCGGGGCCAATTCATCCCGCATCTGCAAAGTGTTCTCATAGGTCAGCGCAGTATAGTTATCCGGGTTGGAATACAGTTCTACAAACTTTAGGTGCTGGCGAACCGCAAAGTTCTCCTTGTTCAGTTCCTGCACCTTGCGAACCATGTCGTCCACCAAGGTCTTACGGAATGCTATCAACTCCGGTGTCTGGTAAGCAATATCCTGCAGCTTATATGCAATCTGCGCCTTTAAGCTGAAAACAGCACCTTGCAGCGCAATCTGCAGAGCAGTGGGTTTTCCGTTATTCATCCGGAAGAACTCAAAGTTTCCGCAGAAATCGAAGATATAGAACTTGTCCTTATCCGCACCATCCCGGAGACCCGGACACAGACGGGTGCCCCGGCCAATCATCTGCCAGAACTTTGCCTTACTCATGACCTTTTTGAAGAAGACCAGGTTCAAGCACTCCGGTACATCAATGCCGGTGTCCAGCATATCTACAGAAATGGCGATCTGGGGCAGCTTCTTGGGGTCGGAAAAATCATCGATGAGGCTCTGGGCGTAACCAATCTTGTTATCGATCACCTTGGCAAAGCCGGGCAGATGGGGATATTCCCTGTTGAAGATCTCGTAAATCTTTTCCGCATGGTTGTGGTTCTTGGCGAAGATAATGGTTTTGCCCAACTTCTGACCGTAGTCGATTTTGATACCCTCTGTCATCAGCACATGAAGCACCTGCCGAATGGTGTCCTCATTGAAGACCCATTCATTCAGCGCAGAAGAAACGATCTTCTCCGGCAGTTCGCCATTTTCATCCTCGAAGGTCGCTTCGTAGGCTTCCCGGTCAGCTTCGCTCAGTTCATCGTAGGCAATGCCCTGCTCGATAAATTTCAGTTTGGTCTCCACGGACATGAAGTCCACCAGATAGCCGTCCTTGACTGCCTGCGCCAACTCATAGCCATAAGTAGGCACGCCATTCTCCAGTTCAAAGACCTCATAAGTATTCTTATCGATCTCGTCCTTGGGGGTAGCCGTCAGACCAACCAGCGGCGCATCGAAATAGTTGAAGATGTCTCGGTACTTGTTGTAGATGGACCGGTGAGCTTCGTCACAGATCACCAAATCGAAATGCCCGCAGGTGAAGAGCTTGCCCTGCTCATCCTTCACACTGTCGATGCAGTTCATCATGGTCTGATAGGTGGAGAACACGCAGTGGGCCGTGTAGTTGTCCTTCTCCTCGCAGAGGTTTGTGCAGGAAAGGTCTGGCAGCAAATTGACGAAGCTGCGCTTTGCCTGAGTCACCAGAGAGTTGCGGTCGGCCAGAAACAGAATGTTCTTCACCCAGCCGTGCTGCAGCAGCACATCGCACAGGGCGATGACCGTTCTGGTTTTGCCGGAGCCGGTGGCCATGACCAGCAGAGCCTTCCGGCGGTTCTTGTTGCCAAAGGCATCGCAAACAGCCTTGATGGCACCCTCCTGATAGTACCGGCCCGCAATGTGCTTCTTTACCATCACATTTTTGAGAGACACCCGCATGGTGCGCAGGTTGAACATCTTCTCCAAATCCCGCTTGGAGTACAGGCATGCGCACTTGCGCTCCGGGTATTGGCCGTCGAGAATGTGGGTCTCAAAGCCGTTGGTCAGGAAGATGGCCGGGCGGCGACCATACTTCTTGGCGAGGATCTCCGCATAAAGCTCTGCCTGCTGACGGCCTTTCGACACATCCACACAGGTGCGCTTGGCTTCGATCACCGCCAAAGGCCTGTGGGCATCGTCATAGAGCACATAGTCCGCAAAGCCCACTTCGCTCTTGTTGGGCATGCCGGGCAGCTCCACCTCGCCCAGCCAGTCCTTGCCTTCTACCCAGCCGGCATCTTCCAGCATGGCATCGATGTAGAACTTCCGGGTCTCGTATTCGGAGATATCCAGAGGCTTGGGCACATAGGTCTGCTGCTGCTCGGTCCGGCGGGCAGTCAGCTGCTCTTTCAGCTTCTTGTTCTCTTCCATCAGCGCGGCCAAACTTGGCTCCGCCTCTGGGGGAGCTGTCGGCGAAGCCAGCTGAGGGGGTGTCTCTGTCGGGATCAACGCAGGGTCAAACTTGGTTTCGGTGTATTCCTCAGCATAGCAGTAGGCCACAAAGTCCAGAAAAATGTGCAGATTTTCAAGGCACAGCATGGCCGCTGCTTCCGTAATCTTTCCGGTATTATGGGCAGCGGTGTTGCCCTTCTTGCGGATAAAGTCCATCCGCTGCCAAAGGTCGTTACCAACAATTTGGCGGAATTCCTCCCGGGTCATCAGGCTCTGGAGATTGTCCTGATAGGGCATTTCCAGCTCCTTGTCTACGGAGTACATCCACTTCACGGCAAACTCCATAGCCCGCCGGCAATTGAGGATACATGCCGCCGGATCAATATGTAAAATCTTCTCTGCCGCCATGGCAACTTCCATAAAGGGAGCGAAGGATGGATCGGATTGGAGGAATTTGAAGTTGGACATGTTTGTCACCTCATTCATATTATGTAGAATACTTATTAAGGATTTCTCGCACACGAAGTAGTGTTGCTTCAATATCTTTGTTCATCAAATGCTTTTCATAATGCTCTCGTTTGCCGCGCGCCCTGTGATTTCCGTTATCGATGAATTCACGCCAATATACACCCGGTTTTCCAAACCGGAAAGGGAATCTCATGGGAAACATGCTTCCTGAAACATCATAATAGAACAATTCTAAGCTCACATCATGTTTTAGTTGATTGTTGACATATAAGAATGCTTTGAGCATTTCCGCATCATCTGGGGTAAGCTTTGCTCGAACCCGCTCTTCACAGTCAGCAATAAAGTGAACAGCCGATACAATGCTCTGGAACAGCTCTTCTCTCAGAGAATCAAACATCATGTTATTGGTTATTTGGTTTATTGTACGAACTGCATCATCAATACTTTTATTTGCTGCTCTCAAAAACATTATCTCACCTATGTTTCTTTCCGCCGTTCCGTACACCCTGCGCAAACTGTTGTCTAACCTCTGGCATTTTCATCGCCTCAGTAAGAAGTGTATTCGTAAAATTAGCGCCTAGCTGGTTCTCAAGTTCTTTCTGTTTCAGTTCCAGTTGATGCTTATGTTCAAGTTCCATCCGTTCTTTCTGCATTGCAAACATCTCGCGCTCTTTTTCAATATCCAGTTCGTGCTGCTTTTGGAGCTTTTCCAAATCGGCTTTTGTCTGTCTGCGAGATGCTAGGTAACTAGCAACACCAGAAATCAACGAACATAATATTGTGACAATATAAGGTAAATACTGTTCCATTTTTTCTCCTCATCCAAAGTATTCCTGCATCAGGGATTTTTTCAGCAATTCCAGTTTGTCAAGGCTCTGCTTCAAGTCAAATTTTGATTTGTCGGTCTGTTCGACGAAGGCGGCAAATTGGTTTTGCGACTCTATTGAGGGCAGAATAAGGCGCATCGCCTTATAGCCGCCAACATTAAAATGTTGTTGGGCTGCACCACCAGTTCGCTCACGGATTTGATTCATTCCGTGTGGCATATTTGTAAATGCTGCAAGAAAGATTGAGTTGACTTTGCTATTGTCGGGATGAGCGATGATAATATCAACCGCATTATATCCGTCATACTTTTCCGTAGCGACACAGGCTGTTCCTGGAGCACCAGACCTAACTACAAGAACATCGTTCTTATGAACAACAGATTTTTGATTATTTTGGTGGCCTTCTTCTGTAAAATAGACCCAATCACTGTCTTTCACACGCATTTCACCAATATTCAAGGAGCGAAATGCTGGGATGCCTTTATCTGTATAATACTGCGTTGGCTTAATTACTACACCCACGCATACATCTGCCACATCACCAATAGTGCAACAAGGCCATTTATCAAACTCGGTTTCCTTACCAAACATCTCGATAAATCGGGATTTGACCAACTGATCCAGCTTTGCAAGCTGCTCTTTCCGCAGGGCAATCAATTCGGAAACGGCATTCAGTTTCTCAACAATTTCCGTCTGTTCATTCAAAGACGGTAAATTAATATCAATATTCGAAAACTGCGTTTTGTTCAGTATCGGCACAACTGGTGCATTAGCAATATCCTGCATTTCTTCCTGCTTATTCTGGATTGCATATGCCAAATATTCCGTTAGACATTTGTTCTTATCTGGAATGATTGCATTGATTTGCTGATTAAATGCACATTCCACATTGTTAATCGCAACCTTACCAATAATTCCAATACAAGTTACCAGAACGCTTTTCGGTGGCAATACTCTTACCTTTGTACGCGCATATTCAGAAATATAAAATTCCGAATTATCCAGATATGATACTGTTCCATCAAAAATATCACTCGGTTTAACAAAGCAGATATCCTTAGAAGCGTAGTTTTGCATGTCTGATGTTTTTGGTGTATTTCCGGTTATGACTTTTCCAACATCACCCAATCTTGCCATCACAGCATCCCCTCCGATTCTTCCAACTGTCTGATCTCTTTGTCAGAATCAGAGTCATCTCCCACGGCAACACCCTCAATCATTCCCACGACCGCCGTGTTCAGCATCAGGGATTTCGCATTCCCGGAAGTGATGACGGGTCTGCCGGTCTGTGCTTCAATATTTTTTCTGGCCGTACCGGCAATCTGTCCACCCTGCTTTGCAACTGTTTTATTCTCAGCAAGACCCTGAGGATTCTGAACCTTGACCAGTTCCGTAGTGGTTGCTTCCGCCAGCATGTTCAGCGCGAGTTCCAGCGTGCTCATGTTGTCCCGAAGGTTTTCCTTTTTTAAGCCCTTCAGGTTCTTATACTGGCGGGTGTTCATGCCGGACCATGCTTTGGTCACCTCGTCGGTTAGGATGGCATACTCCTTGCCTTCCTGCACGCCGTGATCGTTCCATGCATCGGTCAGTTCCTTTCTTGCCCGGATCGTTTGCAGGCGCTGGTTAATCCATTCCGCAGGATAACCTTTCTTTGCATATGTAGCCAGCGCCCGCTCGATGGTCAGTTCGGGATCAATGATTTCTTCGATCCGTTCCCGGCCCACCTGTGCCAGCCACATCTTAAAAGGTTCTGCCTTCTTGGAGGGAATGGATTGAATAATCCGAAGAAGCTGTTCGGTTGTGGCTACATCAGTTTTATAGCGCTTTCCGTCTTTAGGCGACTTCATTTTCAGTTGGGGACAATTTGTCACCAACTGATTTCCTTCGGCTACTAGACGCTGCTTCAGCTTGTTCCAGTATTTTCTTGAAGCATCGAAGTCTGCACTGTCTGTCAGTACACCGACTACATCGACAACAGAAAAATACCATTCTTCCTGTTCTTCATCCCATGCGGTACGAATGGACTGGTCCTCAAATTTCTGCAACTTGTCATTTTCTAAAATCGCCATAGTATCTCCTTACAGTCCCAACAGGGATTCCAATTTTTCCATTTCCTCACCAATCTGCATTTCCAGTTCCCGGATATCGGCCATAATTTGGCTCGTGGGAGGATATTCAATCGCCACATACTCGGTCTTCTTATACTTGTTGATGGACAGGTCATAGCCGTTTTCCACGATTTCCTCCCGGGGAACAAAGAAGGACTTTTCGGTGCGCTGACGCTCCGCCTCCCCCTCTGGATTGCGGAACCGGTTGATAATATCGGGAATATCGTTGTCCTTGATCTCGGTGCGCTTATCGTCTAAGGAGAAACCGTCGGCGGTCATATCATAGAACCAGACCTTGTCCGTGCCGCCGTGGCCGGTCTTGGTGAAAACCAGAATACCGGTGGACACACCTGCGTAGGGCTTGAACACGCCGCTGGGCATGGAGATGACCGCCTCCAGCCGGTTGCCATCCACCAGTTCCTTGCGGATGGCCTTGTGGGCAGTACTCGATCCGAAGAGGACACCGTCGGGAACGATGCAGGCGCAGCGGCCGCCGGTTTTCAGCATCCGCAGAAACAGCGCCAGGAACAGCAATTCCGTCTTCTTGGTCTTGCAGACCTTCAGCAGGTCAGCGGACACGGTATCCGCATCCAGACTGCCCTTGAAGGGGGGATTCGCCAGGATCAGATCGAACTTTTCTTTATCCGGGTTCTGGTCGGACAGGCTATCCCGGTACTCAATGAAGGGGCTGTCCACCCCGTGGGTCATCATATTCATGGCACCGATGCGAAGCATTGTCCGGTCCATATCGTAGCCGAAGAACATGTGGTTCAGGAAATGATCCTTCTTCCGCCGGTCGAAGAAGATTTCTTTTTTGTGGTTGGCCATCAGGTATTCTTCCGATGCCACAAGGAAACCGGCAGTACCGCAAGCCGGGTCGCAGATGGAAAAGTCGGGCTTGGGCTGCATCAGTTCCACCATCATCTTGATGATATGGCGAGGGGTACGGAACTGACCGTTGAGACCGGACTGGGCAATCTTGGAGAGCAGATATTCGTAGACATCGCCGCGGATATCGCTGTCCTTCACCTTCTCCATCTGGTCATAAATCTGATCCAGGCAGTCCACCACTTTGCTCAGCAGCAGCGGGGTGGGCAACTTGAAGATGGCATCACTCATGTACTTGGAATAGGCACTGTCCTTACCGCTGTCCAGATTCTTGATGAAAGGAAATACCCACTCCTGCATGACAGAGTACATTCTGCCTGCGTCAAAGTCATGAAACACAGACCACTTCAGCTGCCTGCCATCGATCTTCCGCTCGCCGATTTCCACTTCATCCGCAAAAATGCTCTTGAAGGGCAGGCCTAGCATGGCACTCTCCTTGGCACGAAGATTATCAGTCGTATCCAGATCGTGGATAAACATCAGATAGGTGATCTGCTCAATGACATCCAAAGGGTTTACCAAGCCACCTGCAGCGAAAATATCCCACAAACCGTCAATTCTGTTTTTCAGTTCACCTGTAATCATATTAATCAATCTCCCTGTTCCAAGTGTAAGAAGTGTAGCGGCCTCCGCCGATTTTGATAATCTCGCCGCTCTTAGTTAGGTCATTCAGCGCCCGCTGGATGGTAGTCTGGCTGATGTCCGGGCACTGAGCCACGATCTCTGCCTTTGTGATCTTGCCGAGGTGGTCATGGATGATGTCACGGACACGGTTGGGTTTGCGGGTGTTCTCACTGACGATTTTCACACGGTCAGAGAATTCCCGGTAGGCTGCCAGAATCACTCCCAGCTGATATGTCACGAAGGGAATGTAGTCATTCTCCTCTTCGTGCCAGTGGGCAGAACTTTCCTGCAGTTCATCGTAATAGGCGCCTTTTGTGCGCTCAATCAGCTTTTCAATACTGATGTATTTACCCACATTGTATCCTGCGCGGTACAGTAGGAGTAGTGTCAGCAGGCGGCTCATACGACCATTACCGTCATTGAAAGGATGGATACAGAGGAAGTCCAGAATGAATACGGGGATCATCAGTAGTGGATCGTATTGTCCGCTATAACAAAGGTCATTGTAAGCCTGACACAGCCGCTCCATCGCTTCCGGAGTTTCCCATGCCGGTACAGGTTGAAAGCGGACATGCTTGTTGCCCTGGGCATCTTCTTCCTCGATCACATTATCGGAGGTTTTGTAATTGCCTCCAATGCTCATACCACTGAATTTATATAGATCCCGGTGAAGCTGCAAAATCATATTGGGCTTCACAGGGATGTACTCGTAGCTTTCGTGGATGGTCGCCAGCACATCGCGATAACCGGCAATTTCTTTCTCGTTTCGGTTACGGGGTGTAGTTTTGTCCTTGACCAGCTTCTGAAGACGCTCATCAGAAGTATAAATGCCTTCAATGCGGTTGGAGCTTTGCGTACTCTGAATCCGGGCAATCTCAACCAGATGGATCAGTTCATCCTCCTGTACCTTTGCGTGCTCACCTTTGTGCTCATGGATCTGCGCAAGCAGCTGCACGATTTCCGGTGTCAGAAGCATATTATATATTTTCTCATAGTTGTAGTTACGCATAGGATTACCCCACTTTAGAAGTCTAAACATATTATATGCTTATTATCGTCAAAGGTCAAGTTAATTTAGTCATTATTTTAGATATGACTAAATTGAAGGCGTCGTACATAATGGAAGCGACCTTCCCTGATCATTTCCCTAACAGTTTAATTATGAGAGAATTATCTGAATAATATTTGACTGGCTGGGCTCGTATCGAACCCAGCCAGCTTTTGCAGAAGACTATGTTTTGATCGGAAATCAGACGGGGAAATCCTTGCACTGCCCGTTATTCCTTTACTCGCCCATGTCGCGGGAGTTGACACTGTTAATGATCTGCCCGGTTGCTTCGTTGATGAAGTCAACAGCGATGTTCTCTACCTCGGTGCCGTTGAAAATATTATACATTCCGCCGTACATATAAAAAGCCAGCACGGAGAAAGACTCCGCCAGATTCAGTTCAGAGGAAGTCGTGGTCACTTTGAACTTGGTAAAGTCAGCATTCGGTTCGATCTTCGTAAAAGAATAATCTTCGGAAGTGATCATTTCGTCCAGAGCTTCCTCAATGGACTCTTTGATGCCTTCCATGACTTCCTTGTGCTGCCCCTTGGTCATCTTGTAGGTAACGCTGCCATCGTCGTTGAGCTTGGCGGAGAGGAATTTGCCTGCACTGACATTGGCATCCAGATCAGCTTGGGTTGTTTCACCTACGAAATCGGCAGGAACGGTGATTTCAACGCTGAGCAGTTTTTGTTCCACTTCCACCTTGCCGATATCCTCAATGACCGATTCATCACCTTCCTGCGTGGCGGGTGGTGCCGCATCTGCAATGGCAGGTGCGGTGGTAGATTCTGTTTTTGCGCTGCTGCCACAGGCGCACAGTGAAAAAGCCAGAGCGAAAACGAGAAGAAGCGCAATCAATTTGTTCATGGTGTTCCTCCTGTTCCAGGGTTTTCTTACTTGTTAAACTCCAAACGGATGACATCGGAAGTGGCAATATCCTGATAGGTATCGCTGTCAAACATACGCAGGTTGAATTCAATGTCGTGGATATCATCGATGGAATCCAGTTCCGTGTTCAGAAGATACATACCGTCCACCATCCGGGTGTTGGGGCGCAGGTCGCTGTACATACCCACATCCACCATGTAGCCATTCACCGAAACATTCTCCGCGTAAATGGATACCGCCTTACCGCTGTTGTTCTCTAAATAGAATACCACAGTGCCGTCCCAAATGGAATCCTTTTTCAGACCCTTGCAGACGACCCGGAGATTATTGCCGCTGTACACTTCATCGCCGCTGTCATCTACTTCCTGGGTGAAGGTGCCGGAGGCAGAGGTTTGAATGGCAATCAGATCGGTGGTGTCGATGGTATTGTAGGTATCGGAGTTGGAAATGTTCAGATAGAACGCAATCTCCCCAATGGTGGAAATGCCGGACTCCCGAAGCTCGGAAGACATCAGGTTGATTTCAGCATTGTCTTTCTTCCCGGCAGCTACATCACTGTACAGCCCGGAGGTGGACAGCATGAAATCGTTTACCGACAGGCTGCGAGTGGAAACCACAATGTTCTGTGCGGAGTTATTTTCGACAGCCACAGAAATTTCCGGCCCAAACATGCCGTCCTGCATCTTTTTCGCAGTGACCACAATGCCGTTCTTGTTGTAAAGCTCCTGCTCGGAAATGGAAACAGCCTGAGCAGCAGGAGCTTTCTCAGTCTTGGTGGTGGAATCTTTGGAAGGCGATGCCTGAGAAGAATTGCTTCCGTTTGTGGTATTGGAGGGCTGCTTCACATCCTCCCCGCCGCCTGCGATGCAGGACACCAGCAAAACCAGAACGATCACGATGACGACTGGCAGAACCCATTTCTTCTTCTTTTTCTGGGGCTGTTCGGGAGCGGGGGTAGAGCAGATGGGGCAGAAGTTGCCGTTGTACTTTGCTCCGCAGTTTTCACATTTGATTTTTGCCATGATACATCTCTCCTTCATGTAGGTTTTGTTGAATCATTCCAGACTGCCACTGGTTTTTAAGGTCGGCAGCTTATGGCTGGCCAGCATCGCGTTGACTTCCAGAATAGAGCCGCAGCGCTTATTGAATGCGATCATCAGAACGGCATCCCTCGGAATCCGGGGGTAAAGGGGAGCCATGCCGTATAAAGTGAGTGCCCGCTGGGTTTCCTCCAGCGTCATTTTCGCGGCATAGCAAATCCTGAGGATGTAATCCCGCTGCTTTGTCCGCTTTTCTTCGGAAAGAAGTTTGTACCCAAACCGTTCCGGGAAGTCCGCCTGAATGAACACCTCCTGCTGGGTCAGACCATTGCGGCTGATGATCTGGTGCAGGTACTTGGCGAAGGGCTTCTCCTCATCGATCATGTTGCCGGAATGCTCCTGAAGAAAGGCTTCGATACTGTCCGGACTGGTATTGCCGAGAATGTTTTCCAATTCTTCTGTAGATTTCTTTTCCAAGGTATTTCCCCCTTCGCGGAAAATGTGATATAGTATGGGAAGACAAACAAAAGTGGGTGATGGGATGACATTAGAGCAGGAGCTGGAACTGTCCTATTACAAGGACGCTGCGCCGATAAACGAAAGCCACGGTATCTGGCTGGTGCAGGATCAGAGAAACGGAAAGTTCTATGTGCGCAAAACCCTGACGGTGTTCAACAAGGACATATACCGGTATTTGAAGAATAACCCCATTCATCATACACCAAAAATCCATCATGTGGTAGAGGATGGGAGCACTTTGGTGGTGATTGAGGACTACATTCCCGGAGATACGCTGGAAGAAATCCTTGCCTGGGAGGGAAACCTGCCGGAAGCACAGGTGCTGGACATTGCCATTCAGCTTTGCAAAATTCTCCAGGCGTTCCACCACGCAGTGCCGCCCATTGTGAACCGGGACATTAAGCCTTCCAATATCAAGCTGACGGAGGACGGAATTGTCAAGCTGCTGGACATGAACGCCGCGAAATACTGTGATTGTTTGGCCGCAAAGGACACGGTTCTCCTGGGAACCCAGGGCTATGCCGCGCCGGAGCAGTACGGCTTTGGAGCCTCCAATGTTCAGACAGATATCTATGCGGTGGGTGTCCTGATGAATGTTTTGCTCACTGGGAAGCTGCCTGCCGAGGAAAAAGCCACAGGAAAACTCAGGGGAATCATTGTGAAATGTACCAAGCTGGCACCTGAGCAACGCTATTCCAGTATCGACAGCTTATTGGCAGCGCTGTGTGTGTTGAAGCCGGTCAGCGCATCGGATACACCAAAGGAATCGGGTTGGCGGAAGTTCCTTCCACCGGGGTTCCGTTCCGGCAATTTGCTGCTATCTGCGCTGTCCTTTGTGGGATATGCCTTCCTGCTGTTCCTGTGCCTGAACATTCAGGTGACAGATGCCACGCCGCTGCGCCTGATTGTGAATCGGATTGGCGCGACAATCGCGTTCTTCTCCTGCGTTTTGTTCACGGGGAACTATCTGAATGTGCAGTCAAAGTTTTTCCTGACGAGAAGTAAAAACCTGATACTTCGGGTTTTGGGAATTGCTATCGCGGATATTGTTTTATTCTTTTGCGTGGTCGCCGTGGTATCCATGCTGGAATCCTTCGTGCTGTAGGGTCGCCGCCAGAGTGTTTGCTCTGGCGGTTTTTTATACTATTTCTCAATAGAATTGTACAATTTTATTGAGAAGACACCGCCTGACGGCGTTGTCGTATCTATGATTTTCGGAATGGAAAATCATAGATACCCGTCTCATTATGATCTTCATATGAAAATGTTCCATTCTGCCGAATGAAACATTTTCATTGAATATCAGTATCATTTCTGCTTCCAGAGATTCTGAATCTGCTTATTCACGCTCAGAAAACCAGTGCCTGCGAGAATGGACGCCACAGAAGCCCAAATGCAGGCAATGCCGATATCTCCGAACATTTGCAGACCAAAGAGAATGCCGATACAGCCCCAGACGATCAGGCTGATGCCGATTCCTTTCATGAAAACACCTCCTTCTTTCGACAGAAGTATAGCATAAATGGAAGGGGTTCGTTGCCCCCAATTTGGGGGAATAGGAGAAAAATCTTCTGCTCGGTGTTTATTACTTCCTTTGCTGTTAGCTCTATTATAATTTATTACAGTCCAATAAATCGGTACAGAACGAAGATCCTTGGAAATGTTTTATTGAGTCATGTCACGCCTGATGTTGTTACCTTTCCCCGAAAAGCCCGGATTACTTTAAGTTCCGTGCAGGGAAAGCAGCATCGAGGAAGTTGTCTTGCAGTTTGTGTCTTTCCGTGATACTATGTTGGAAAAAGCAAGGATAAGGCAAGTACAAGGGACTTGTCTTTGAAAAAAACGGAATTTATGATGGAGAAAAGAAATGGCGAATGTAATACTGGTTCCTCTTGAGGAAGAGGACAGAAATCAATTCATTCTGGACAATCAGGAAGCCTTTCGATATGGCGCAATGGAGGAGTTTGGCCTGCGGGATGACCATTTTGAGGAAGAGGGGGAAATCATCTCCCGGCAGACCATTGAAGCGTCTATTGACAGTGGTACCGCGTATCGGATTGTCCAAAACGACGAAACCGTCGGCGGCGTGGTTGTAAAGGTGGAAGGAACCCAGGGGGACCTGGAGCTTCTCTTTGTGGCGCCCGGTGTTCATAGCAAAGGGATCGGCTACGCGGCGTGGCGGGCAATCGAAGCGCTGTATCCGGAAGTGGAAGTCTGGCAGACCTGCACGCCCTATTTTGAAAAGCGAAATATTCATTTCTATGTGAATCGCTGTGGGTTCCACATTGTCGAGTTTTTCAACGAGAAACACCCGGATCCCCATGCCCCGGAGGGCGGCAAGAAAGAGGACTTTGACGGGATGTTCCGATTTGAGAAGGTGATGAAAAGGGTATGAATACGGCGCATTACCATCTGCCCGGCCTATTCGAGTTTTATGAACTCTATCGCGCCTTTCTGCCTCTTTTCCGAGAGCATAGAGAATACTTCTATGACTGGTGCGACATCGGCTCCATCTACGGCGCACCTGCGGACTGCGTCTGGGGCGGGGGACGTGTGGGGTTTGGGGACAATGACCCCAGAGAAGTTCTTGCATTGACGCAGGAATACGGCATTTCCGCCCGGCTGACTTTCAGCAACTCCCTGCTTCGGGAGGAACATCTTTCGGACAAACAATGCAACCGTCTCTGCGCCCTGTTCAATGAGATGGGAGGGAACGGCGTCATTGTCCATTCGGATTTGCTGCTGGAGTATATGAAAAGGAATTACCCAAACCTCTACTTTGCATCCTCCACCACAAAGGTGCTGACGGATTTTCAGCAATTTCTGGACGAAGTGAACCGGGAGGATTTCCGATACGTTGTCCCGGATTTTCGACTTAACAAAGCCTTTGACAAGCTGAACACCCTGACAAATGTCCAGAAGGACAGGGTGGAACTTCTGTGCAACGAATGCTGCTGGTTCGGCTGCACCGAGAGAAAAAACTGCTATGAGAATGTCAGCCGCAAGAATCTGGGAGAAAGCTGCGAAGACCACCATTGCACCGCTCCCGGCGGTAACGAGGGTTATCGGTTCTCCAAAGCCATGGCAAATCCTGGCTTTATCGGCGCCCAGGATATTCGGAACACTTACCTCCCCACGGGCTTTTCCAATTTCAAAATCGAAGGCCGCGGGCTTGGCAGCGCCTTGATTCTGGAGTTTTTGCTCTATTACATGACCAAACCGGAGTACCAGATCCATGTTCGTGAAGCCATCTATCTGGATAGCATGCTGGATTTGTTCTAGCAGATGAAAAGAGCAGGACAGCTGTTTGAAAGTTTTTATACCAGGAGACCGTGGGTTCAAGTCCCGCAGCCCGGACCAAAACCGCCAGTTTTCGTTCTGAAAACTGGCGGTTTTGACTTTTATGTTTCTTTCTGTTTACAGCATATCAATAGACTTCAAAATGGCTTTACAGTCAGTCCAAGAAAAAGCAATCGATATCGTCCCTGCTTGAAAGAATTTCATCCTGCTTTACCCCTGCAACATTTGCCAAGATGACAGACTTCAAAAACGCATCTCTGAAATTGGGAGCGAAAGCGTTTTCAATCAGTGAATAGAACTGCTCAGATTGCTTATTTAGTTCTTCAAGGAAACCTGCATACTTGCGTTCCAGTTCATCGTCCATTTGATGCTGCGATTCTATAAACTGGTTGACAATTTCCTGCTCTCTGCTGTAAAGCATCAGACGTCCATATTCGAACGCAAGTGATGCCAATGCCTGCGAAAACTCCGAAATCCTTTTATCCTGCATCAAGAATGTGGTAGAGGCGAGCAGCTTGATCATTGCTTCAAGGCAAATCCAAAAGCATCCTTCTGTGTACGTTACTTCGGAGATTTCTCCTCTCTTCAACTCCTCTGCTTTGCAGTGAAGCTCATCTGCTAGGGCATTAACTGAATCGACAACTTTAGGAGATACCACCACTTTAATCGTATTTGCCGAAAAGCGAATGTATCTTTCATATAAATCAAAGATATAAACGGCGTATTGCCCGTCATCCGGTAGGATAGCATTTTTAGAAATGGAAACAGTGATATCTTTCCAATCATCCGAATCAAAGCTGCAAGGACGCTTACCTTCTGCGATTTTTCTCAAAACAGCAAATACCATAACCGTAGCTGTTCTGATTCCAAGCACATCCAGCTCGTCTTGCTTTTCGATAATTGCAAAATAATGGTTTTGGATGTTGTGAATTATCTCAATCGCCTGTTGAATCTTTGCGCCAACGGATGTTTGCATTAACTGTTCCAGCGATAGTTCATATGGACAATTACTCAGACTCTTCTCCATCTTCTACTCCAATCATTTTTCCGAACAATGCAGCCAGTGCCTTTGTGTTATTCACCAAAGCACCAAGCAAATACTTCTGCTCATTGTTCAGAGATAAGTAGTCCGTTCCAAACAGTGAAACTGCTTTCAAATACATTTCATTTAATTTGTTGCGTACTTCGGATGTTTCAGAAAGAATTGTCCCGATTTGTGCATCCATTTCGTGCACTAACTCTGTATTCTGCTTAATGGCAAGAATTTCTTCATTCTTCTGCTTATTAAGCTTGGTTTTCTTGGCTGTAAAAATCAGAATAGACGACAGCAGTGTTGCACCGACGATTGTCCAACCAACAGGACCAGCTAATGCCAAGAAAGCGTTGCCTGCGGCCATGCCACCGCCTCCCGCTGCAATCGCTCCGCCGCCGAGCCAGGCCAATGCCGCATTTGTCGCTGCTGCGCCGGAGAGTGTTGAAATGGCAGCTCCGGTAGATGCTGTTCCAAATGTGGTTGCAATCCACATCGCAGCGGTAGGTGCCATAAACGCGACAGATGCACCAGCAGCCAATCCTGCACCGGCTCCTGTAGCTGCTTTTCTTGCTTCTGTCAATTCACGATTTGCAAATTCACAGGAATCTGTAAACTTTCTTCTGTTTGTGCGGATCTCCTCAAACTCTGTATCAAAAGATTTGGGGCGATTGGCAATGCTGTTAACAAGGACCTCAACAAAAACTATTGTATCAATTGAGCGGCTGCGCTCCACAAAGAGTTGCACGCCTTTATCATTCATAATGGTATATGCATCGTTGTACTCTGTGACCGATTCCTGAAGCATACGGTCAAGTTCTGTCAGCTTGTCTGCAATATCATCTTTGACTGCAACTGCCGCATCTTTCACTTCCTCGGCTTTTGTCAGTAGTGTCCCCGTAGCTTCGGCAGCTTTGTCCTTGATTGCTTCTACATCAATTGAGGCCAGTCCTTTCTGCGCAGCCGCCTTCAATCCTGCAAATGCCCCTTTTCCTTTTTCCTCCATAATGAACCTCCCATCTAATATCTGAATGCGAAGGTGCAAACAACCACCTTCATGAATAGGGAGTGTAAATGCTGCGAACCCAATGCTCATATTGACCGTTTGTATTTTGATTTTACACCACATACGTAGGATATTCAATAAGAATTCTATTCTTTTGGCGACTTCAGTTCTGTTCTTGCCTTCATAATGTCTCCAGATTCTCAAAAATTTAAGCGAATTTTTTCTTTTCCAAATGCTTTGAGAATCTCCCTGTATTTGACACATCTGGGTATTGCGACGAGCAGCTTGTCGTGGTAAAATCATTACAAACCCTTAAAAACTCGCAAATACAACGGGGAGGGACATGGAATGGCTTCGAATTTTGATTTTATGGCAAAATACTGGCCGGATATTGCGCAGATTGGAAAGATGGCGGAGCTGTATCTATACGCAGATGCCAATACTTGTATCTATAAACTTGGTGTGCTGGCAGAGCGGGTGGCACAGGAGATCTGCACCTTTGAGAAGATTGATTTGCCGGAGCAGACCACACATGCAGACCGCATCCGGGCGCTAAAATACGCAGACCTTCTACCCAAGCGGATTGACGATATGTTTTATACCCTGCGCAAAGCCAGAAACGATGCGGTTCATTCAGGCTTGGACTCCCAGGAACGGGCGGCGGCATTGCTCCATATTGCATTTAATCTGTGTTGTTGGTTGATGGAGGTCTACGGCGATTGGTCTTTCCATGCGGCAGAATATAAATTGCCGGAGAATCCTACCCAACAAACTGACTTCGCCAAAATTCTGCAAATGCAGGAGGAGAAAATTAACGCCCTGATGGCAGCTGTGGAAGAAATTCGCACTGCTGCATCGGATGCGTCCCGGAATGACCGGGCAGAGAAAGCAGACCAGGCGGCTAAGAATCTGCCCCTGACCGTCGAGGAAACAGATTGCATTGGTGATGATCCCATCCGTATGGATGTGGCGGTATTGCCGGTTATTAATTACGCCATGCAGCAAAATGGCGCTGTTGCCATTCAGTCTATTACGATCGAAAATGCCACGGATGCTGTCATCGAAAACGTGGATCTGCACATCACAGCAGCACCGGAATTTGCCTTGCCTTTTACCCGACATATTGACCATTTGCCTGCAAAGAAAGCCATTACTATCTCCAGACCCAAGCTGATTCTGAATGGTGAATACTTAGCCGGCATGACGGAAAAGGTCACGGGCGTATTGCATATCAGCCTGGAAAGTAATGGAGAGGTACTCGCTTCCGATAATGCCGAAACCACTGTGTTTGCTTTTGATGAGTGGCACGGTATTGGCCTGTACCCGGAGCTGCTAGCTGCTTTTGTTACGCCTAACCACCCGGAACTGGCAAGGATCATTGCCAGAGCAACGGAATTTCTGGGACAGTGGACCGGCGATACCTCTATGGATGGCTATCAGTCTCAGGACCCCAACCGAGTGTTGAGCCAGGCGGCAGCTATCTTTACAGCTATCAAAGAACGGGCGATCGCTTATATCAATCCCCCTGCCAGTTTTGAACGGATCGGTCAGCGGGTACGGTTGTGTGATATGGTATTGCAGCAGAAACTGGGCACCTGCTTAGATTTGACCCTGCTGTATGCTTCCTGTTTGGAAGCAGTGGGCTTACATCCGCTGCTGATTACTACCGTCGGTCATATCTTTACCGGCGTTTGGCTGGAAGAGAGGATGTTCCCGGAGTGCGTCCAGGATGATGTTTCTCTGATCACTAAGCGACTGGCTTCCGGCGTCAATGAGATTGCTGTTATTGAAACAACCTTTGTCACAACTGGTAAGGATCGTTCGTTTGACGATGCCAGACACCAGGGCGAAGATAATATTACCCGGATGCCGTTGGAGTGCATCGTTGATGTACACCGTGCCCGTATGAGCCATATTTCTCCGCTGCCCCAGAGGCTCCACACCGGGGATCGTTGGGTGATTGAGCATGATGCTTCCTTCAAGGGAGAGAATATGACCGCACCTACGAAACTGGATGAAACCATCCACATTGATCCCAATGCGAAGGATGAAAGTATTCCCAGGAAGGTGCAGTGGGAGCGAAAGCTTCTGGATCTTGGCATGCGCAATACGCTTATCAACCTGCGCCTGACCAAAACGCAGTTACCGCTGCTTACCAGCTCTCTGGACGAGCTGGAAAATGTTCTGGCGGACGGCAGCGAGTATACCATTCTGCCCAGACCCGCAGATATGCGTGCCACGGATCTGACATTTGAGACCCTGTATGAAACAGGAGCCTCCAGCATTATCAAAGCAGAATTCGAGAATAAGCGTTTGCGCTCTGTTCTGACGGAGGCCGAACTGAACAAGTCCATCAAGGAACTTTACCGCACCGCCAAAACTGCCTTGGAAGAAAACGGTGCCAACACCCTGTATCTGGCACTGGGTATGCTGCGATGGTTTGAGAACAAGCGAAGCACCAAAGCTCGCTATGCACCGATCATTCTGCTCCCCATTGAAATGGTGCGTAAATCTGCCGCACAGGGCTATGTGATTCGTCTGCGGGATGATGATCCCCAGATGAATGTGACATTGCTTGAAAAGCTAAAACAGGACTTTGGCATTGTGGTCAAGGGCGTTGATCCGCTGCCTGCTGATGAGCATGGCATCGACATTCGCCGGGTGCTGACAATTCTGCGTAAAGCGGTTATGGAACAACCCCATTGGGATGTGTTGGAAACTGCCAGTATTGGTATTTTCTCCTTCTCCCAGTTTGTGATGTGGAATGATATCCGCAACCGTACCGATGACCTGCTGCGGAACAAGGTTGTTCGCAGCCTGATCGAAGGTAAGCTCTGCTGGGATGCCCAGCCTTTGGAGATTGGCGATAAGGTCAATGAAAATAATGTGCTGTTACCCATGAGCGCAGATGCTTCTCAGCTTTATGCTATACAGGCGGCCTGTAGTGGAGAAAGCTTCGTGCTTCATGGTCCTCCTGGGACTGGTAAGTCCCAGACCATCACTTCCCTGATTGCAAATGCGCTGGCGCAAGGAAGAAGCGTACTGTTTGTGGCGGAGAAGATGGCGGCTCTGGAAGTGGTACAGAAACGCCTTGAGAACATTGGCATTGGACCGTTCTGTTTGGAGCTTCACTCCAACAAATCCAAGAAGAAGGATGTTTTGGAGCAGCTTCGCAAAGCTACCGAAGTCACAAAAGTGCGCACGGCGGAGGAATATGCTGCCAAGGCAGAGCAAATTGCAGCAATGCGCTCTGAGCTGGACGCCTATGTTCAGCAGCTTCATAAATTGCAGAAATGCGGCAGCACTCTATATACCCTGATCAATGACTACGAGCGTTACAGGGATGCAGCAGACATTACCCCCTTTGACCGCAGTTTCGTAAGCGGTCTCACAAAGGCGGATATTGAACAGCAGCAGCTCACGGTGGAGCGGATGATTGCCGCCGCAAAGGAAGTGGGGCATCCCTGCAACCATCCGCTGAAGATGGTCTCTTGCACCCAGTACAATCAAAACATCCGCAGCAGTCTGAAAGCAACTGTGGATGCGTATATTGCTCAAATCCAGACGATCAGCGCCCATACCCAGAGATTGGTTCAGATTCTGGGTGAAAAGCAGCCAGCCAGCTTTGAAGATTTGCAGCGGCTGTCCAGCATTGCCGATAATCTGGCTTGCTGGTACGATATGCCTGCGGCCTGGGCAAAAACCACCTCCCCCCAGTTCTATTTTGAGGAAGTGGGAAAACTGGCACAGCATTCTATCACGGCAAACAATATGGAGCAACAGCTTCTTAGTAATTTCGATCCCAGTTTCTTGGACCAGGATGGCGGGCAGTTGTTTGCCCGGTTCGTGGAGATTTCTTCCAAGTGGTTCCTGCCGAAAATGATGGGCATGAATAAACTAAGCAAAACTGTGGGTGCATATGCCAAGACTCCTATGGACAAGGACTCTCTCCGGGTTCATATTGTGGCTCTGCGGGATTATCAGGCTGAAAGGAAAGCCGCTGCGGAATTGCTTCAGAAATACGGGCAGGACTTAGGTGCGTTTTATAACGGAAAGGGAACGGATTGGAGTAAAATTGCTCAGCTTGCCAGTACTGCCCAGACCAGTGCCCAGGCACTTTACAGCTTGCAGGGGAGTTTCGATTTGATGCAAAGCTTCGGCGGCAAGGCAGAAATCAAGGATGCTGTCTATGGCCTCAGGAGTGGGATGGCGGCTTTCAAGGAAGCCAAGGTAAACTTTGATAATCTTCTGGGGATTGTTCAGAAAGAGGAAGCATCCTGGCTGGATGGTCAGCTTGCCCTTTGCCGTACCATTCTGGACCACGCTGATGAACTCAAAGAGTGGATTGCTTATGTGGCATCCGCTACAGAAGCAAAGTCAATCGGCCTTGCCAATGTGGCTGCAAGCTATGAAACAGGCGCTGACATCGATGTGCTTGCTGCCTACAAAAAGGCGCTGCTGCAGGGACTCATTGCTGATGCCATTGACGAAAGCGGTGCGCTCAGTCAATTCTCCGGTGCTGTGTTTAACGAGAAGATACAGCAGTATAAGCGCCTCGACAAGGAATGGACTCGACTTTCCCAGCAGGAAATCTATTGCCGGCTGGCAAGCAAGGTTCCCAATTTCACCAGGGAAGCTGCCCATAGCTCCGAGTTGGGCATTCTGCAGCGGTGTATCAAGAGCGGCGGCCGAGGAGTCAGTATTCGGAAACTATTTGACCAAATTCCCAATCTGCTGCCCAGACTTTGTCCCTGTATGCTTATGAGCCCTATTTCTGCTGCTCAGTACTTAGATCCCAAGCGGGAGCCCTTTGATATTGTGGTTTTTGACGAAGCATCTCAGCTGCCCACCTGTAAGGCCGTGGGTGTTCTGGCCAGAGGGAAAGACGCGGTTATCGTAGGTGACCCCAAGCAGATGCCGCCTACCTCCTTCTTTGCCACCAATGCAGTAGATGAGGATAATCTGGAAGCAGAGGACTTGGAGAGCATCCTGGATGATTGCCTTGCGCTGAATATGCCCCAGTCCCATCTGCTGTGGCATTACCGCAGCCGGCATGAAAGCCTGATTGCGTTCAGCAACAGTCAGTTCTATGAAAACAAGCTGCTTACTTTCCCCTCTGTGAATGACCGGGAATCCAAGGTGAGACTAATCCATGTGGACGGTGTATTTGACCGTGGCAAGACCCGCACAAACAAAGCAGAAGCCGAAGCGGTTGTGGCGGAAATCAAGCGCAGATACAAAGACCCTGAACTGTCTAAGCAAAGCCTTGGTGTTGTGACCTTCAACATTTCCCAACAGCATCTCATTGATGACTTGCTGAACGAAGCCTGCACGCAGGATGCCCAGCTGGAAAAATGGGTCTACGGTGCAGAAGAGCCGCTGTTTATTAAAAACCTGGAAAATGTTCAGGGCGATGAACGGGATGTGATTCTGTTCTCCATTGGCTTTGGCCCGGATGAAAATGGCAAGGTTTACATGAACTTTGGCCCGCTGAACCGTGACGGCGGTTGGCGGCGGCTGAATGTTGCAGTATCCCGTGCCCGGTGTGAAATGATGGTCTTCTCCACCTTGCGCTCTGAGCAGTTGGATTTGAATCGCACCAAAGCAGAGGGTGTTGCCGCCCTGCGGAGCTTCCTGGAATATGCGGAAGGCAGAACACTGGCGATGGAAGAAGCAGATATGCAAACAAAACGGAAAAGCCATGACGGCATTGCCACCGCTATCTGTAAGGCTTTGAAAGAAAAGGGTTATGAGACAGACCTTTCTGTTGGTCGGTCTGAGTACCGCATTGATATCGGTGTGATTGATCCAGAGAATCCCGAGGAGTATATACTGGGTATTCTGCTGGATGGAAACGGATATGGCACAGCCAAGACTACTCGTGACCGGGAAATCGCCCAAATCAACGTTCTGAATAGTCTTGGTTGGAACATTCTGCGAGTTTGGTGCATGGATTGGTGGGATAATCGCCAAAAGGAACTGAACCGGATTTTGAGTAAGCTGCAGGAGATTCAAAGCGGTGTGGCGGAAGTTGCTCCCGCGCCGGAAGTAGTCATTCCTGAAGACATGGCAGTCAAGCTGCAGAGCAATGCATCTGAGCCAGCACCTGCTATGGTAAAATCTGCGCCGATTTACAAGGCTGCAATCGTACCTGTAAAATTCCTGCCCTCAGATTTGTTTACCGAACCGCAGTACATCCGGGATATCCAAAGGAAAATTGCACTGGTAATCGATGCTGAGGCGCCTGTCAGTCAGTCTACACTCATTCGGAGAGTTGTTCAAAGCTATGGCATTGCCCGTGCAGGCAGCAGGATCCAGGGGCATATGGGAACGATCCTGCGGAAAATGAGTCCCAAGACAACCCAACAGGACAATGTTGTATTCTACTGGAAGCAGGATCAGAATCCCGATGCCTATGTCGGGTTCCGTGTCAGCGGCGATGGCGAAAACCGCCGGGATGTACGGGATATCCCTGTACAGGAAGTCGCCAATGCCATTTATACTGTCCTGTATGAACAGGTTAGTATGGCACAGGAGGATTTGCTCCGTGAGACTGCCAAGATGCTGGGCTATACCCGACTGGGCGGTAATGTGCTGTCTCAGCTGGCGTTGGGTATTCAATACGCCGAGGGTCAGGGGGGAATCACCCGCGGTACAAATGGCACTTATGTCCTGTCCGCCGGTGGCACTGCCCGCGCTGAAGCAACCTTAAAAAGCTTCTAACTAACGAAAGTCCCCGTTCAGATTTCCATATCTGAACGGGGATCCTTGTGTAGAACTCAGTTGAAAAATACAAAATCGGTCTCTTTCATGATTTTGAATATTGCAGCTTTTCTCGTTATATTCCATTGGTTTCTTTACTTTAGTTCCATAGCTACCGTTCTCTCTTTTCTAAAGTGCAGCTATGCTTTCATTATATGAGAATTCATTTTATCCGTCAATCTGCAATTTGCCGGCATTATTGACAGAGGTCTGTCAAAGCAGTATTATTGGTATATACCCAAGGACAAGGAGGTACTGCTATGGGATTCTTTTCTAACCTGTTCAAGAAGGAAGAAAAAGCTCAGTCCATAATCAGTGTCACAGTTACGGAAAAAACGGAGTTCGTTCATAACGATCCGGACATTCCACCGTTGCAAGGCGATTACGCAAAAACGATATTCCTGTGGGCACACAGCAAAGCTGCCCCGATTCGGGCTAATGATAGCTATGCTAGATACTTTCTGTATGAGTGTGGGATCCGGAATCCTTCAAAATACCACAGAGGTCTTATTGCCGAAGGTTATTTTACTGAGGCCTCTGTTGAGCAGACATTAAATTCGCTAAAAGTCACAGATCTGAAAGAGATACTTTCTGTGCTTGGAGAATCCACGACAGGTAAAAAGGATGCACTTGTTTGGCGCATTGCAAATAACGCAGATACCTCCTTGATAGAGAAATACTGTCCAGATAAGCTGTACATGCTTTCAGCCTTGGGACAAAGCTTCTTAGCTGACCATGCCGACTATGTTATGGTCCACAAGCACAAAAACTGGGGTATTGGATGGCAAGAGTATGACGCCCGCAAAGTTCCTGGTCGTAGCTACTATGATAATATGTGGGCAATTTTTAATGAGCAGTTGTCAAGAGGACCGCAGGATTTTGGCCGGACACAATATTTATTCATGTACCAGTTGCTAAACGAGGAAGGTAAGCGCGAGCAGGCTTTACAAATGCTTCTACGCGTTCTGTATCTGGACTTTAGCGGCATGGATATTCTCCGTTACGCTGACTATTATCGTCGGGGATTCTATAAGCAAAAAGAAATGCGCGAAATGTTTAATGTAGTCATAATGTTTGCTCCTGGAATCATCAACCCCATCAAGGACTTTGCGGATGTATACACGGATGAGATGATTACTAAAGTATATGAGCAACACCTTCCTGTGCAGATATGTGATCGAAAGCTGTTTCTTTCCATTGTCCACTCCGTTTTGGACGGTACGTATGACCAAGCAGCAACCGAAGAAAAGCTGAAGCGCGCCTATTATAAATACTTGCGCGAAAACCTGTTTGTTCAATAAATCTGACATAGCGAGTTCTGGTTAAGAGATTTTAACACCAAGGCAGCAGCACCTTAATATGGGGGATAGTATGGACATTATCAGGGCAAGAGAAATTGTGAGGACATTGGCGGATGGCGTGGATCCGACCACCGGCGAACTTCTCCCTGCGGACAGCGTGTACAATTCGCCGGATGTCATTCGCGCACTATTCACGCTGTTGGAGGCAACATCCGAGAAGAAAAAGACGGAGCAAATTCCAAACCGAAATGCAGGAAAACCCTGGACAGAGATAGAGGATGATAAACTGCGGGATGAATTTGCATCGAAAGTGAAAATTGCCGATATTGCAAAAGAGCATGGCAGAACCTATGGTGCCATTGAAAGCAGGCTGGATTATCTGGGGCTGAAAAAGAAGCCTTTCTGGTTGTTTGGACGCAAGCGCGTGTAATGCCAAGTCAGAATAGACAGCATCGCTCTTTTGTGGTACACTATCCTCAAAACGGGAGGGGACAGCCTATGTGGGACACCATTCAGAAACTGGAATACCGGGTGCGGGCGGGAATTGCGGATGCCCGGGAGGAACTGAATACCAGACTGGCGGATCGACTGGAGCTGCCCTTATCCGGGCTTCATGGGGAAAAGCTGTTTCTGACCGGCGTGGCGGCCCTGCGAAAAAAGGAAGCGGAGCTGGATGCCCTGTATCAGCAGCTTCCGGAACATCGGGGAACGCGGGATACCATATTGCTGGACGCCTGGTCCTCTGCCACCATTGAGGGAGCCAGAACCACGGTTCAGCGGGTGCGGGAATGCTTTGACAATCCAAAGACTAAGGATGACCGCATGGTGGTGAACACCATCGCGGGAAGCCGTTACGCCTATGGGAACCCCATCACGTCCCGGAATATTCGGACGCTGTGGGAGAAGGTTGTGGACGGGGTCTGTGAGAATGAGAACTGCCGGGGAACCCTGTACCGGGATGATATGGTTGTCGTTGGTTCTGCAGATCGGGTCATCCATGTTCCCGCAGAGCCTGCGCAGCTGCCGGAATCTATGGGGCAGTGGTTTGCTTACACAGAAACGGATTCTGCGGATTACCTGATTCGCTCCTTTGTGGCGCATTTCTACTTTGTGTATCTACATCCTTTTTGTGACGGCAATGGCAGAACCGCAAGAATCCTGAATGCCTCCCAGCTGTACCATGCCGGGTATCGGAAGATGAAAAGCCTGCCCCTGTCCAGCGCCATCAACAATCAGCTCAGCGGCTATTACAGCAGTTTGGCGGATTCTGAGACAGTCCTGGGTGGTGCTCAGGGCAAATGGCTGGATATTTCTCCCTTTGTATCCTTCATGATGGATGCCTTTGAGCACTGCCTGATCGATGCGGCGCTGGCTGACAATGCTCTCACAGAGGCTGAGAAGAAGCTGCTGGAGAGGATGAGCCATGCGGGCAACCACGCGGAAATCACAGTGAAAAAAGCCGCTGGCATTCTCCAAATGTCTGACAGCGGCACCAGAGCTGTGCTGAATGGTCTTGTGAATAAGGGGTATCTGACGGTGGAGAAGGACGGCATTCCCTATATCTACCGGCTCCATCAGCACATACCGGAATAAGCAAAGAGCTTGCTGCCAGAGTAGGACAG
Organism: Oscillospiraceae bacterium; assembly: GCA_017622995.1. Taxonomy (GTDB): domain Bacteria; phylum Bacillota; class Clostridia; order Oscillospirales; family Oscillospiraceae; genus Faecousia. Next base: position 109,796 of record JAGAQA010000003.1, on the reverse strand, counting down.
CAAGCTCTTATTTGCACACTGTGAGGATGTCGATATTTCTGGGATTCAGCTCAAATAGCTGTACAGCCTTCACCGGAGACTTACTGGTCACATGGACATTACGATCCATAGCTGTAGGTATGTCCCAACGACATGCTCTGTCCGATGGCTCTGGTTGCGAAGGTGTGACGGAGGTCATGGAACCGCATGCAGTAAAAAAACCATGTAATCCCATCCCTGAAACACTACCGTTTCCCCATGGGGCAGCCATCACTTTATCTGCTATATTGTTCCGATAATTCAAACAATATTATTCCGATACCATTGCTATTGTTCCGTAGGGGGTGATCTTATGTCAATTCTCAGAAATGCAATCCAATGTAAGATTTGTGGAGACGTTATAGAGTCCGCTTCCGTTCACGATTTCAAAACTTGTTCTTGCGGTGCCTGTTCCGTTGACGGTGGACATGATTATCTTAGGCGGTGTGCAAAGTCGCTGGATGACTTCGTCGATCTGAGCGAATTTCAAAAGCAAGATGTTGAAGCGAAATAGTATTGGGGTAGTTGTATGCATGAAAAACCCCCGTAAAACCCATCTCCGAAATACTACAGTTTCCTTACTTTTGCTACCCCTGCTATCTCTATACCTCTTCAAAATTTTCGCCGCTTAGAGAGGCGAAAAACGGGGAAAATCGCCCCGAAAACCTACAGATGTAATTGAGATTCCACAAGTCGCACTGTCGCCAATAGGCGGGAATACACCGCCCAAAAAGCAACTGCCTCACCGTGCTGGTGAGACAGTTTTTGCTTCATGAAAGAGAATGGAAGTCCCCATCTGTAACGCCCGGTCATCGATCACCGCGATGGTCACATCCATTTCATAAGGACTTTCCCGAATGGCTTTGATTGCCACGCGCCATGCTTCCTTGACGGGATAGCCATAGATGCCGGAAGAAATCAGCGGGAAGGCGATGGAGCGGCAGCCCTTGGCGTAGGCAACCTTCATAGCATTTTGATAACAGCGGTACAGCAGCTTTTCTTCATTGTGACTGCCGCCCTGCCAGATGGGGCCAACGGCGTGGACGATGTACTTTGCCTTCAGCTTGAAGCCGGGGGTAATGACCGCCTCGCCAGTGGGACAGTGCCCCAAAGCGTCGCAGGCGGCTTGTAGCTGACTTGCGCCGGCAGCCGCGAAGATTGCTCCGCAGACACCGCCGCCGTGCCGGAGCTGGCTGTTGGCTGCGTTTACGATGCAGTCCACGTCCATTTCGGTGATACTTTGTTTTTGGATGCGTAAGGTTCCTGCCATGGGATTCCACTCCTTTTCTGTTTTCTCTATGTTATCATGAAATCGGAAGGAAGTACAGAAAAAACCGCAAGCGTGTTCGGTATTCCTTTCCGATTTTCATTGACGATAAAAATGCTATGTGATACGATAGCCATGACAGGACTGCTTTTGCAGCTGTCCGCGCCGCGCGGAAATGCGCAGCGCGAATACACAGGATAAAAACGCAATGTGCGCCCTTCGGCGTGCTAGAGCTGGTAGGTAGCCCAGCCGTCTGAGCCCCAGGCTCAGGTAAGTAACCTTCCCCTCCGGGTTGTCCGTTCCTGTGGCAGTTTATTTCAGGAGGGTTTCGTCATGGGCAGTGATTATGGAAAGCTGACGGTATTTTTCGAGGACCCGTTCTGGGTTGGAATCTTCGAACGCATCGAAAGCGGAAAACTTTCGGTATGCAGAGTGGTTTTCGGCGCAGAACCGAAGGACTATGAAGTCTGGGAGTTCGTGCTGGCGAATTACCATCAGCTCAGGTTCAGTCCATCTGTTGATGTGGCTCCGAGGAAAGAAGCGGTCAATCCCAAAAGGATACAGCGGGAAGCAAGAAAGCAGACCACCGCCGGAATTGGGACAAAGTCACAGCAGGCCTTACAGCTGCTGCGGGAAGAAAGCAAACAGGAACGCAAAGAAGTCACCCGGCAGCAGCGGGAGGCGGAAAAGCAGCGGCAGTACGGCCTGAAACAACAGAAACGAAGGGAAAAGCATCGGGGCAGATAATGTTCCGATGCTTTTTCCGCGCCATGCTCTTGAATTGCACCCGTTTTTTAGGACAGAATCTAAGTATAATGGAGGCAGAAACAAGAACGGGAGGTTGTGATGATGATTATCAAATTTCTGGAAGATTTGCTCCACTGGAACGAGGAGGAAGAAGTGTTGGACGCGGAATATGAGCCCTTCCGGGATCAACTGAGTCTGGCGGGGCTGAGCGAGGAGGAACTGCGGAAAATGGACCCGGATGATCGGGTAGCCGCGCTGGAACAGGCAAACCTGGATCCCTACGATTTCATTTATCTCGCCTGCTGAAACGAAAGCTATTTACAACCGGCGTGCAGCGGGCTAAAATGGAAGCAGAAAAAGGAGGGGGATTCCCATGAAAAAGGTGCGCATTACCGCCATCCGAAAGGCCTGCTATCCTGACCTGATGGAGAAGTACGAAAATCCCATTCAGCACGCCTGTGATGTCAAAGAGGGGGAAGTCTGGGTTGCCAACGGCTGGTGCAAGCCGGAGGGCTTCTGCGACAGCGCCTGGGACAGCATTTCTCCCTTTGTCATGACCCTTGCCCACGGCGGCGGGGATTTCTATGACGGCTGGATGAAGAACCCCAAATCAGCCATGATCTCCTGCAATGACGGCTTCCGGCCTGTGAGCTTTTATCTGGAAGCACTGGACGAGGACGCGGAATGAACAGAGCGGGACTGGAACGCTATATCGCGGAAATCTACAGTACGCTGGGAGAAAATCCCTGGGCGCAGTCGCCGACAAATACCGTGTTCCGGCATCGCCACAATCGGAAGTGGTTTGCCATTATCATGGACATTCCCAGGGAAAAGCTGGGTCTTCCCGGCGAGGAAATCATTTCCGTGGTGAATGTAAAATGCGATCCCCGGCTGATCGGCACCTTCCGGGAGGAACCGGGAATTTTCCCCGGGTATCACATGAACAAAGCCCATTGGCTGACTATCGCGCTGGACGGCAGCGTGGAAGAGGGGAAGCTTAAATTCCTGCTGGATATGAGCTATGAGCTGACAAAGTGAGTGACACAAAAACCGGATCACCTCACCCGAAACCCCAAATCCCGATGCAGTTCCAGCGCATAGATGCTGGTTTGAGCGCCGTCGCTGACATACCCCGGCTCTACCCACGGAAGAAACCTGTTGGCAAAGGCATACCCCCAGAAGTGAGCCAGCTTTGGCCCAGCCACTTCCAGATAGATGTAGTAGCTCTGAATGGCATCTTCATGCTCGCTTAGGGCTTCTTTGTGTGTTTCCCGAAAAGCAGCAATGGTTTTCTCCACCGCTGCCCGGCGGGGGAGCGTCTGCATGATATGTTCCCGAAGGAAAACATCATAATCCAGTTTGGTGAATTGACTTGCTACAGGATTATGAAAGTTGGATAGATTCGTCTGAAAGCCAAGGTAAGCGGCATAGACCAGATCGGAAAGAATTTGCTGCTCTTTAGCGGCAAGCAGATTTTCGATTTCCTCTTTGCCGATTCTGGACGCAAGGGCAATGCTGGCTTCCTGGAACGATGTTTCTACCGGTGGGAACTCCGGGTCTTGCTCCCGCAGCACGGTCTTCAAGTCCGAAACAAGGGCGTTGGAGGTCAACTGGGACAGGATGAATTCGATTGTATTCATTTGATTTTTCCTTTCTGTTGCTATTTTAGAACTAGTAACTAGTTCCAACGGAATTAGTATATGCACAAGAAAAGGAAAAGTCTGTCGAAATATGGGAGGAACGAAAAAAGAGAGCCGGAAAACCGACCCTCTCATAGCTTATTCCGTTAATGCCCGGACGGCATTGAGAATCCGAACCTGCTCCTGCTGGGGCAGGCGGCCAATGGCTGCGGAAAGCTCCGACATGACGCTTTCGTTGGCGTGCTCCACCACATCCTGCAACAGCGCGTCCGCAGAGACTCCCAGCGCGTTTGCTATCCGCACAAAGGTGTCCAGCTTCGGTGTTTTCACGCCCCGTTCGATGACGCTCATGTGGGTGGGACTGATGTCCACAATTTCCGCCAGCTGCTCCTGCGTCAGATGCGCCCGCTCTCTGGCGGCCTTGATTCTGCTTCCGATTGCTGCCTGATCCATGATAACCCCTCCTTATAGAACGAGTTTTCGTTCTAAAGTTAGTATATCCGGGAAGCTATGCGGGAAACAGAATCCAATAGAATTGTTAAAATAGTTCTTTGGAACTTATTTCAAGACGGGAGCGAAAAGAAAAGTGTTGCGCTATTCGTAACGAATAACACAACATTTTTAGGGCGTGGCAAGTCCGTTGTTGGTACTTGTCAGGGCTGAATGACGATTCTTTCGACGGACAGCGCGCTGCCGTCCACCGTCAGAATTGCCAGCGTGATCTCCTGATCGAAGCGGCGCTTGCCGCAGCTGCCGGGGTTCAGCCAGAGCCGTCCGTCAATAATCTGCTCAAAATACTTGTGGGAGTGCCCGAAGATCACCGCGTCGATGCCGGTCAGGTCTTTGGGAACTTCCTTTTTGTTGTGCACCAGAAAGAAGCGGCAGTCCTCGATCTGGAAGGTCAGCGTCCCGGGGATATGCTCCGCCCACTCCTTGTCGTTGTTGCCCCGCACCACATAAACCGGGGCGATTTCCTGCAATTGCTCAATGATTTCCGGCTTGTTGATGTCGCCGCCATGGATGATGGCGTCACAACCGGCAATGGCTTCTACCACCTCAGGGCGAAGCAGCCCATGGGTGTCGGAAAGAACAGCGATTCGCTTTGCCAAGTTCATCACTCCAATTCTTTTTCAATCAACGCTACCGCAATTTCAAAGGCTTTCACCCGGCGCTGTGCCAGTGTGATCTGGGACTTGTATCGCGCCGGGTTTTCCTTGCCTTGCAGAGCCAGGATCGTCGAGCGCAGCTTGTGGATCGTGGAATCAATCTGCCGCTTGGCTTCCAGCAGTTCCTCTTTTGTGTATTCCATGGCGATTATTCTCCTTACATCTGTTTCAAATATTCTTCTACATTCTGATAGACGACTCCGTTTTCCAGCACTCGGTTTTCGCCGCGATAGAGTACGAATCTTCCGGTAATCGGGCCAAAGCGGTGCTCGGTCTGGGCGCATTTTTCTTCGTCGATCAGATGCCGGTATTGCTGGGGAACCACCTCTGTGCTGTGCTTGATTTCAAAAATCTGGCAGGAGCCGGCAGCGGAATCAAAAATCACCATGTCAAATTCACCGATGGGGAATTGCAGGACAAACACTTCCTTCTTCGGATTTGCCAACTTGGTTTCCAACAAAACGATATCTTCCATCATTCTGCCTCTGATTTCATCCAGAATCCGCTCCTGTACGGCGGTACGCTCCGGCAAAGACAGAGTGGCAAAGGTTTCGTCCAGAAGCAGGCTGTGAATCAATGCACCCGCCTGGGCATAGCGGAGACCGGGCTGGGCAATCACCGTTCGGCTGGACATTCGACTGACATCCGGCAGGGAACGAATTTCAATATCCTGCGTCAAATCCAGTAAGTCCAGATATTCCTTAATCTCTAAAACATGAGCGTTGTCCAGTACAACGGTCTGTTCCGGCTTGTTGCGAATTTCCAGAAGCTTTCGCAGACTTTCAGTCACAGTGGAAAGGTCAATCCGATCCAGAATATCTGTGGGATTGTTGCGATCCCGCCGCAGATTGCTGGCAGAGATGCCAAGATCGTGGGATTTGAAGTCCTGTGTCAACACCTCCAGCGTGAAACGGTGGTTGATGTCCTCCACCACACGATTGATAGCGCTGGTCAGCTCATTCTTTTCATACAAATCCCGCAGATTCCGAAAATGCCCCTCATATTGATAGCAGCGTAGAGAGTGCTGAATGTTCCGGGCAATGGCTGTGTCCACATATTCATCGGCGCTCTCCTTGCTGGCAAAGGTGGAAGCTTCATTGTAGTGAATCCCGCCCAAACTCATGGTGCCGCCGTAGCGGATGTATTCGTCAATACCTTGAATCCCAAGGACGGACGCAAACTCCCGGTAGGGGATAAAGGTGGTATGGAGCAGGACGCAGCGGTCGTAGAGCTGCTCGTCCTTCGTAAACAGGAACCCCAGCGAATCCGTGCCGGACAGAACAATCTTCATGCCGCAGGTGGCATACACATCGGAGAAAAGTGCCGCCCCCTCGATGAAGTCCTCCATCTGTGTCACTTCGTCCAGGAACACATACTGGAAGCCCTGCGTCTGCAAGTATTGAAGGTCTCGATTAACCTCGGCGAGAGTATTCTTTGTGGTGATTTGAATGAAGGCAGACTTTGCCAGTTCCGCATCGGACATCTCGACAAAAATCTGGCGAATCATGGTGGTTTTGCCCGTCCGACGCAGTCCGTAGAGAATGAATACCCGATCCTGCATGGCACCGTAGATATAGTCATACAGATGCTGGAAGCACTCACGCTTCTTGTAATTTCGGACGGGAGCAGAGAAAGCACGTAGCGCCGCACCGGTGCGGACTGTGGTTGCAAAGACTTGGGCAGAAGCAGCGGGCACAGCAGCTTTGGGCAGTTGTTTTTTCATTGTCTTCAGCTCTTTTTCCAGTGTCTTCCGCTGTTCGATCTGCTTCCGGAACCAATCTAACTCTTCTGCGGGGATGTATTTCTCCCGACGCTTTTTCTCCTCTGTCCAGCGGTGGTAGTAATATTCCTTACCATTAACCGTTTTCTTTGTGACAGCCCCGGCAGGCAGTTCCGCAATTTGATGTTCTAATTCTGCTATGCGGGTCATGGTTTTATCCTGTTCCATCGTGCCACCTCCCATGAAAAAAGTATATACAAATTATACCCTATTATACCCAAATAATCAAGGGTATAATAGGGTATAATCTACTGTTTACTTTCCGGAGCGACAGATAACCGTTTACAATCAAGAATATGATCGAACACCAATCTGAAGGAGAACAGCGCATCTAAATTATTTTAGGTATTTTTTGAGTTGGTCTCTGTAAACATATCAAATCGAGAAAGGATAGGAATTGCTCGATATTTACCGTTCAGATAATTCTTTTCGTAGTTCTCGTCTTTACGAATCTTTGCACCATCTTCATCTTGGACATCAGCAAGAGAATACAGCTTAGAGACTCCATCTGAATTCTTTTCCGCAAACCAGATTTCGTCTCGTCGGAGAAGATTGTCAGAAATCTGCCAAGCATCATGTGTTGTAAATACCAGCTGTGCATGATTGGGGTTCGTTTCCGGATTCAAAAATGTTTCTATAAAAGCTCTGACGAGAAGAGGGTGGAGACGTGCGTTTAGTTCATCAACAAAAAGTACACCACCAGTTTGAAGGGTATCCTGCAACGCGGGGTATAGCGCGAACATTTTTAGCGTTCCTGCAGATTCATCTGCCAATGGAATTGTTGCTATATCATTCGTTCCAGCAACCCTATGAATTGCATCAATTCTAATATGTTTTGTATCATTGTCATCATCTGGGATTGTTTCAACGTCAAAGCCTATAATCGCAGGATCAAAGACAGAAAAGTATTCTACTACTCTGTCCTGCACACATTTATCGTCGTCAAAACCTTCTGGAATAATTCTGGAAAGCATGGCGTTTTCAATAGGATCTCCAAAGTTTGCGTAGTTAAAATCAAAAAACCAGTCGCGAATATATTTCAGTTTTGCAATTTTCAGTTTTGCACCTAAAGATACGATTAATGTTTCGTTTTCGAGTGAGATTAGGATGTTGCTTTGCTGATTAGACGGAATTCCACATAAATCCAGCTCGCCAGTTGCTCTGTTCCTATAGAACACTCGTTTATATGCTCGTGCGGTTCGTGCCTTCACACTTAACCATTCTTCAGCTACACCACTATTGTCAAGGGCAAAGCCGTAGATATATGACTTGCAACCCTCACTTTCTGATGTAACAAAGTGAACCTCGAAAGTTGAAGAAGCATCCTTACTAGTATTGTCAAACAAGAACGGGGTACATCTCCATTTCTTGGGCCTGCCACGCTTTTCTTTCTCTTCGCCACCATAGCCAAAGGAATCCATTACATAGATAGCCATAAAGCGAAGTGCTTCTATTGCGTTAGATTTTCCGCTGGCATTTGCTCCGTAAATTGCAGCGGTGGTCAACACTTTTTCGTTACCAAGCTGAACAAGATGGGAGCTATTCTCGGTCATCTTACTTGCAGACAAACTTAGTGTCGTTTCGTCACGAAAAGACTTGAAATTTTTAAATTGAAATTTTGTTAACACATTTATCTCCCCTTCTGATATCATTATACTGATTTTCGAGAGAAAATCAACACAGTTGTGAGAAATTTTCTCAAATCCGAGTAGAGAATATACGTAATATACACAATATAACAAAAATAAACCCATTGGGGTTGCCCCTTGACCCCCTTGACCTTATTATACAAAGATTATGTCCAATATATTGGACATAAAGGAGGATGCTTGCATTTCAAAAAAGTCTTGAAGAGCAGAATACGAGTACATGCTGAGAAAGCTCGTATATTGTAATTATTTTTGCGCTCTTTTCTTTTACAATGCATTATAATGAGGAAAAATCTCATATAGATGTATTTTCCTATTGACATTTATAACAATATCTGGTACTATAAAGGCGCTTAGCAGCCCCGGGCTCTGAGTGCTAAATACATTGTGGGGGTACCCCACGGAAAAGAGGAAATATGAAGTTACGCGCGTTAAGTTCTTATGACGGAGATCTCGATACCCGCTTCGGCGACTGTATCTTGGTCTACGACAGTTCCTGTCTGGTCGTGTACGACTGTGGGCACGACAGGCACGCAGAGGAAGTTGGGGCTTTTCTTAAAGCCCATCCACGGATATCTCAGGTCTATGTTGTGATTTCTCACAACGATTCAGACCACACAGATGGTGTTTTGAAACTGCTGGATCTTCTATCCGACCAGGATTGTGCTGTGACGCTTTACTCTTCACTTTATCTGAAGAGCGCCGGGAAAGTCCTGAAAAAGCTGGATGATGATCGCAGAAAACCCTCCTCCACCAAGAAACATATCTTGGACCTGTTCGACCATATCGCAGAAATTGTAACGAAGGCAAAGGATTTTGGCTTTCCTGTGGAGAACGCCACTGTCGGTCAGAAGTTTTGCAACTGCGAAATTGTGGGACCAACTGAAGACGAGTTCTGTGAGGTAGTGGCAAAGGCTATTGAAGACGGCGATATCTCTCGCATTGATGGTGAAACCGTTATGAATGCGGCCAGCGTCCAACTGAAGGTTAACCTTGACGGAAACCAGAATACCCTGCTGTGTGGTGATGCGTCTCCTGAATATCTGCATAACCTGGACTCCTTCAAAATAATCCAGTTGCCGCACCACGGAAAACTGGACAGCGCAACAACCATCTTCGATGCGGTGGAAGATCCGTATTCCAAGGGATTCCTGATCTCTGACAATACGGGGTCTGCGGCTACCAGCGGCGGCTCTGATAAATTGGTGCAGTATATGCAGGAAGAGAATTTTACTCCGGCATGGAACACAAAAAAGCAGGTTGTTGACCTTCCCACTTCGACAAACCACGGACCCTCGAGAGGGGTGATGCTGGGTGCAATGGATTCTTATTTTTGGTAACGGAATTGAAGTGAGCCGTGAGGAATTGGTATTACGGCGCAACTTCATCGGTAGCGTGACTGGTGCTGATGTAACACCATGGCAGCCGGTCATACAAAATGGACGGGTTTGTCCAACTTGTGCCATAACTTGCGAGTCAAATGATGATATAAACGGCCTGCTCATAACAGGGCATGTCTACGATCTACGATACTTTTATCCTCTCATTGACCGAAAAAAACCCGAATTCGTAATTCTGAATACCTGTGCCTTGTTCTCAGAACTCCGCGAGGTTATTCTTACATGGCTGATGCGAAGCGTTCCCAATGTATCTTTATATTATGCGCATCAGCAAAGGACGCTTACAGGTCAATATGTTAACCTTTCGTATGAGGGTAATTTCGGATTTCAGACCTCCGTCTCTGAGCGTAAGCTATTCCGGAACAGAAAGAAAGGACTACGTGAAGCTATTACGCTTGCGTTTGACCACATAAGCTCATAAAAAGATAATACACCCACGCCACTTAACAGTGGCGTGGGTTCCCATAAAATAATTATGGAAGGTGTGTAGGTCTTTGGAAAAATTACTAGAAAAGATTGATTCATATAACATTTTCACCAATATAATTCCAGGAGCTGTCTTGGTGAAACTTCTTTCTTTGTTAGACCTGTATATAGTGCAGGTTGACGGCATTGTTGCGACCATAATTCTCTATTACTTTTTTGGCGTTCTCGCCGGAAGAATTGGCTCTTTAGTTGTAGGCGGAATATTAAAGGCATGTCGTGTGATAAGATATACACCTCGCGAGGAGTATATTAAGGCATCTCAGAAAGATGCTGAGATTAAAAAACTCCTTGAAGTGAACAATATGTACCGTACATTCGTAGGAGTATTCCTTGTCGTATCCTTTATAAAACTCTACCATATGATTGCTCGTTTTACTAAGCTACCAGATGTTGCATCAGAGTGGATTGCAATAGGTGCATTACTCATTATTTTTACGCTCTCTTTCGTTAAGCAAACGGCATCTATTACAACGCGGGTGAGTGTAGCAAACAGAATAGACGAGGAGTGACTGAGTAATACTTGGCTATGCTCTGTATTCCTTTTCCCTGCGCCGGATGCAGGCGAGGTAGAAGAAGATAGCCAAAATCTGCGCCAGCATGGACACGATGACCAGACACACCGGGTTGAAATCGTACAGCGCACCCAGCAGCCAGCTGCCCAGGAACCAGGCGATGCCGAAGCCGGTTTCAAAGATGCCGAAGCCGGAGCTGCGCATGGATTTGGGGATGATCTGGCTGACGGCGGCCTTCATGATGCTGTCCTCCGCACCCATGCCGATTCCCCAAAGCACAATTCCGATGATCATGCACGCAGGGCTCCCCGTCAGGAAAATGAAGCAGGAAAAGAAGGTGCTGCACAGGGTTGCCAGAACCATGGCCTTCAGCCCGATCTTATCAAACAGCCAACCGAAAAACAGGGCGGCAAAGGCATCGATCGCCATAGCCAGCGCGTACAGCAGGCTCAGGGATGCTGCGGGGAATGCGGCAGTCTTAGCCGCGTGGAGGGTAATCATGGTAAAGTCCGCAAAGCCAAAGGCATAGCAGCAGATTGCCGCCATGTAGAGCACAAAGGATTTCTGAAAGTGAAATTCCTTGTGCCCCTCCTCGACTTTCTCGAACATCTCCGGGTTCGGGTATTTGATTTTGGAGAACACCACCAGCGCAATGGTGATGAGCGCCGGAATGCCCAGAAAAGCGAAGCAGACCCGGTAGGTAGAAAACAGGTTGCCGGTGCCTTTGATGAGGCTGATGACAAACAGCATCACCGGGCCGAGGAACGCGCCCAGCTGGTCGAGAAACTCCTGATAGGCAAAGCCTTTTCCGGTGCCGATCTCGCTGGCGGCAAAGCTGACCAGCGTATTCTTTGCCGGCTTCTTGATGGCTTTGCCGATGCGTTCCAGAATCACCAGACCGCATGCCAGCACCCAGCCGTTTTCCGGGATCAGCGCCAGCGCCGGGATGGCAAGCACCTGAAGGGCGTACCCCACGATCACCAGTGTCCAGTATTTTTTCGTCTTATCCGCAAGAAACCCGGACAGGAGCCGCAGGGAATAGCCGCACAGCTCTCCCACACCGGAGACAAACCCGATGGTTGCCGCTGATGCACCGGCGAGGTTCAGGTATTCCCCCAGCACGCTCCGCGCACCCTCGTGGGTCATATCGGAGAACAGGCTGACAATGCCCATTAGGGTGATGAAGGCCATCGCGCCGGAAACCAGTGCGTATTTTTGAGATTTCATGTATTACTCTTCTTTCTGTCTTCCCCCAAGCAGGTAGCTTAATACTTCCTGGAGTTCCGGGCTGAATCCGTTCAGATCATCCCACTCAATGACACCATCCCGCAGCATACTCAGAAGCTGCATGGGCATTTCACTTTTCCGTAATTGAATCATCACACCGGGGCTGCGTTTATCTTGATATATTCGCTTTTCCAATGCCCAGAATTTGTCGGAGGCATTTCCCTCTGAGCTTAAAATTTCAATGTATTCCTTGTTCAGCCGTTCCATATAGGCTTCCTGCCAACCGGGGATTTTCGAGCGGAACAGCTTCCAGTCCTCCTTGGAGCATTCCATAATCAAACCTCCTTCCCCAGACGATAGGCTTTCTCCATCACATCGGGATGGTTCACCGCGTCCTTCGGGTCGCCGATTTCTTCACCGGCTACCAGTCCGCACAGCTTGGCCTTGGGGAAGCAGTCCACCCAGCCCTGCAAGCCATTGTAGGCTTTTTCAAAGGTGGCGTCTCCACCGTCGGCTGCCGTGGCGATCATGTAAACCTCCCGGAATGCATAGTCCGAAGAATACAGGGGATTCATGCGATCCAGCAGGGTCTTCATCTGGCCGCACATTTCGTAATAATAGATGGGCGTGGCGAATACCAGAACATCCGCCCGGCGCAGCTTCTCCATGATTTCCGGCGCGTCGTCCTTCTGAACGCACTTTCCGGTTTTCAGGCAGGCGAGACAGCCGATGCAGTATTGAATCTTCTTGCCCTTCAGGCTGAGCAGGTCCACACGGTTGCCCGCTTCCTCCGCACCCCTGGCGCACTCCTTGGCAAGAAGCTCTGAATTGCTGCCGCCTCTGAGACTGGTGGAAATAATCAAAACATTTTTCATAATATTTGCTCCTTTTTATATGTTAATGACGCAGATTCGATATCTATTAGGGGTTCAGCGTCCAACCGTTGTCACCGTGGTAGATCATAAGCCGGGTCTGACCGCCATCAATGCAGATGTTTTCGCCGGTGATGAAACCGGCTTTGTCGGAAGCCAGGAACAGCACCATGTTGGCGATGTCCAGCGGATTGCCCACTCGACCGGCAGGCTGCTGGATGGCATCGGGGCCTTCGTAGACGGTATAGGCTGTGTCGATCCAGCCGGGGGAAATGGAGTTGACCCGCACCTTTCCGGCGAAGCTGACCGCCAGCCCGTGGGTCAGAGCGGAGATACCGCCCTTGGCAGCGGTGTAGCTTTCACTCTGGGGCTGGCTCATCCGATCCCGGGAGGAAGAAATATTGATGATGCTGGCTCCGGGGGCAAACCAGGGTGCAAACAGTTTGCTCAGATAGAAAGGCGCGGTAACGCCGATTGCCATGGACTGCTGGAACTGCTCATAGGTGCATTCATTGATGCCCAGAAAGAGGGGCGGCGCGTTGTTCACCAGCACATCCACCCGACCATATTTCTCGGTGACTGTCCGGGCAAAGTCCTCCAGTGTAGCCTTGTCGGCGAGATCGCCCACATAGTGGTCACCTTCTGCCTGGTCAATGATGCAAACATGGGCGCCGTTCTTCTGAAATTCCTCAGCGATACACTTGCCGATGCCATTGGCACCGCCAGTGATGACGATTACTTTGTTTTGGAACATACCTGTGTTTTCCTTTCGAAGGTAAGGAATTACTTTTCTCCAATCTTCAATTTGGTTGGTGAGGCCCGTACTCTTTTTACGATTTCGGTTCAGCGTACCCATAGCACCGCAATGCGCCAGTGCAAATACATGGGCAGTGCCGCCGTTCTCCAAGGTAACAGGAACCGGATTGTGCGTGCTTTCAATAAACTCGTTGTAGTCCGTGATGGAGCAGGGAAGCTTTGCGGCAAAGGCAGACAGAACACCTTCAAAAGTTGACTTGCCAAGGCAAAGAATCACTTTTGGCAGAATGATATCTGTCAGTTCTTTGAAGTAGCCTTTGTCGTACTCTGCCCAAGCCTTTTTGAATCCGCCGCTGGTGCCTTTATTGCGATATCCAAGGACAAAATTTGTGAAGAAAAGATCGGAGCAGGGGTTTGTAATTTCATAGCCAAGTTCATTGAACAGCCGTGTCAGGTTCGCATCGGTGGGACTGGGATTGTTGTTCAGGTAATCGTAGGCACGACCCTCATTTGCTTTACGCACTTCATCCATCGTGGGCTGAGAACCGTCATCCCAAGGACAGCCCCAGTCCTGCCCAACCAGCATGATCTTCGCATCCAGATTCCCTTTGCCCTGCCAATATGTCCATAGATTGATTTCTTTGCAATCATCGCACCAGTAAAGGCGCAGTTCCTCTCCATCATCTGAAGGATTACGCACTGGATAGCTTGCTTTGACTCTTTCGATCAGATCGCGGTATTTTCTCTGTTTGGCATCCATACGGATTCCTCCTGTTGGGTTTGATGCAGCTTTATTATAGCGCAATCCTGACATAAAGGCAAAAGAAATAACCCTCGACCTGTTGCCTACTCACTGCAACCGTCGAGGGTTATTCCATTTCAAAGGTGGGTTCCATCTGTGGTTAACCTCGCTTTCTTTGGATTTGGAGATTACTTAGTACATTGGACTCACTCCTTTTTTGTATCTTCATAATAGCGCAGGTTTTCCTGTTTTGCAAGATGGGATGATACACAAGAATGCGCGACAAAAGTTGGAGAAACTGAGAATGGACATGGGGCTGCAAATATGGTACACTGGATATGTTGGGGTGCAAATGGGAACCGCTTTTTGCGGCTCCCATTTTTTATAGCTTGTGTTCTTGATAGAACACTTTCAGGTCTGCCTTTACTGCGTCAGGTAGTACGGTTTTCTTGACGCCCTGAATGGCACCTTCCAATGCCAGCAGGCGATGGATACAGGTGGACGGGTCGATCTCCTGAATTTTCAGCCACGCGGCTTTGGCACCAATCTCCCGCAGAGCTTCCGGGGTTTCAATTCCCACCTGAATCAGCTGCGCTTCCACAGCCTTGCCGATGTTCGGCAGCTTCGATAGTTCTCCCGTTTTGAATACCTCCCGTTTGTACCGCTCGGATTCCGGGCGGTTCTTTTTTTGCCCGCATTGCGTGGGTGTGCTTTCTCAAACCTAACGACAGTATACCGCAAATTCTGAGCCGGTGCAATCTATCCGCAACCTTCGCTACTTGGAACTGTTCACAAATGTTGCACGGGCATTTTGTTCAACCATACAAAAATGAAAAAATTTTGTGATAAGCCCGGACAAAATCGCTTTTTCGCTGCCTACCAAGTGAGGGGGCTTTTATAAAACCGACAACACAGACTGAAGGAGGTTCATAAAATGTTTACATTTTAAGCGGGACAAAACCGCGTTTTCACTGCCTACCAAGTGAGGGGACTTTTATATAACCGACAACGCCGACAGAAGGGGGTTCATAAAATGTTTACATTTCAAGCGGGACAAAATTGCATTCTCACTGCCTAGTAAGTGAGAGAAAAATTTTTTAAGAATTGAGTTCCGTTTTTTGCTCTCTTTGCAACAGTGGTATTATGAGGGACTTTTCTATGAAAGGCAGGGGCTGCAAAAAAATTTTTGAAAGCAAATGAGAAAAAAGGAGGTTCTTTGCTGCAGTGTATCTATGAGGGGGTAATTAAAAAATTCAAATTCATTTGAGCGTTTTTGGGGTTCCGTGTCCAAGTGTAATTATGAAGGGACTTTTTAAGGGCGGTGAAAAATAATTTGACGTAAGTGAAAAAAACGGGGCTTCCGTGTCCTAGTGTTATTTATGAAGGGATTTTTTTAGAACAGGTCAGCAAAGAAACGAAAGGAGAGGCCCATGCCGAGAATGAGCAAGAAACTGAAACACGAATGGTCGCTGTTCCTGAACCACCGGGGACGGCGCTGCTACAACAGCTTGTGCAGGCGATGCATCCACAGCTGTAAGCAGAGCTTTCGTGCCATCGTGGTGGAGTGCCCGCGATATTTTTCCAAGCGGGCAGTCGGGAAGGAGGACTATTATGCGTAAGCAGAGAGAAACGCCAAAGCGAAACCGCACAGAGCAAATCAAATTCTGGGCAACCCCGGAAGAGAAAGACCTGATTCTCAAAAAGATGGAATTGTACGGAACCAGCAACATGGGCGCGTATCTTCGCAAGATGGCCATTGACGGCTATGTGATTAAGCTGGAGCTTCCGGAGCTGAAAGAAATGATCCGGCTGCTGGGCATCGCCAACAACAACATCAACCAGATTGCCCGCTCCCTCAATTCCACAGGGCGGATTTACGAAGCGGACGTTCAGGAGATTCGCGACAGAGTCGACGGTCTGTACGACTATGCACGAAAGATTCTGGATTCACTCTCAAAGATAACTTAAGCGCCGGAACGGTGCGCAGCCGCAGATTTTCTGCGTATCGGGGGATTGGGGGAACCGCCCCAACAAGCCATTTCGCAATCTGGGTACCGGGTTGCATTGCTTGCCCCTAGTGAAAACAACGTATTTTTAAGGAAAGGAAATAGAAAACATGACAAATACTTACACCTCTATCGATCAGCTTCCCATCACCCTCTGCGCCGAAGATGTGGCGCAGGTTCTGGGGATTTCCCGGGCCGGAGCCTACACGCTGATGCACTCCAAGGGCTTTCCCACCATCCAGATCGGCAAACGCATGGTTGTCCCAAAGGACAAACTGCTGGCATGGATGGAAGAACAGAGTGCCGCGTAAAGGAGGGAGTGCCGATGCAGTCGCCCAAAATTCTGCGAACGGAAGTCAAATTCCGCTTCATCGATTATCTGAAAGCCACCCAGATTCCCTACTACGAACCCTCCCTCACCGTCTGCCCGCATTGCGGGCAGCACGCGCAGGTGGTGGGGGATTTTCTCTGGAGCTGTCCCAACTGCGGCAGCAAAGGAGATGTGGTGGACTACGCCATGGAAAGCCACGGCTTCCGAAAATCAGCCGATGCCCTCAAGCATGTGTGCCGGGTGTTGGGGGTCAAGATATGCAGCCTGGACACCATCGCCGCGGACGAGCTGATGGACATGCAGTTCCCGGACAACCCGGAGCTGATCGAAGGGCTGCTGGGCAAGGGGTTGTACCTCCTTGCCGGTGCTTCCAAAATCGGCAAGTCCTGGCTGGTGCTGTGGCTGGCACATTGCGTCAGTCTGGGGTTGCCGGTGTGGGAGCTGAAAACCCGGCAGTGCGGTGTGCTCTACCTGAGCCTTGAGGACACCGATCAGCGGCTCCAGCGCCGTCTGGTGGAAGTCACCGGCGGCGAAACCGGCGACCTGACCATCGCAACAGATGCGGAGCTTCTGGGCAGCGGACTGGAAGAACAGCTCACGAATTTTCTGAGTGACCATCCGGAAACCAAATTCGTCATCATCGACACCCTGCAAAAAATCCGCCAGCTGAAAGCGGACAGCTACAGCTACGCCGGGGACTACGCCACCCTGACGGTGCTGAAGCAAATCGCCGACCGGTTCGACCGGACCATCCTTCTGGTGCATCACACCCGGAAGCAGGAGGCCGACGATGCGGTGGACAAAATCTCCGGCACCACCGGGCTAATCGGCTGCGCCGACGGTTCCCTGATTCTGGAAAAAGAAAACCGGCTGGGGACGCAGGGCTCGCTTACCGTCACCAGCCGGGAGCACCCGGACAAAAAGCTGCTGCTGGATTTTGACCGGGAGGAAAAGATTTGGAAATTTCTTGGCTACGCCGATTCTCAGGAGGAAGAACCGGAGGACCCCGTTCTGGCAGCGGTGGAAAGCTTCCTGCAAGACAAGCCTTCGTGGAAGGGAACAGCCACGGAGCTTTTGGAAGCACTTCTGAAAATCAACCCCGACCTCCTTGCCAAGCCCAACTCTCTGGTGCGAAAGCTTAACGCGAAATCCAGAGAACTGTCTGAACGCTATGGTATCCGCTACTTGGGGCGTCGGGAGGAAAATGTGAAGTATCTGATTCTGGAAAGGGTGTCCGATAAAAACGATATGTGCGATATTTCAGACGCCCCACCCGTAGCCTGATTATCGCACCAATCGCACATACCGAACTACGGCCTGCAACTTCGCCGAATTATTCGGCGAAGTTGTGCCGCCGCAAACTTTACAAAATAAACCGCCATGCTGTACAATGATCGTGACGAAACACATTGTGCCAGCGGAAAGGAGTTCAATGGCAAAGAAAAGAACCAACGGCGAAGGTCATATTCGCCAGCGCAAAAACGGCCTTTGGGAGTGCACCATCATGGATGGGTTCCAGCCCAACGGCAAACGCAAGTACAAAAGCTTTTACGGCAACACCCAGTCGGAAGTCAAGAAAAAGATGAGAGCCTATCTCCGTGCGAAGGAAGAAGGCGTGATTCTCGCCCATGAGTACACCTTCAGCGAGTGGGCGGAGCTGTGGTTTGAAAACCACAAGGATAACATCCAGTCCACCACACAGGAGAGCTACCGCTACACCCTGCGGATTCTGGAAAGCCATTTCGGCAGACGCAAGCTCGATCAGATCAAAGCCTATGACATTGAGCAATTTCTGAAACAGCTTCGCCAGAGCAAGGCCTCCAATTCCAGGATTGCTCAATGCCGGGGGATGCTGTTTCAGATTTTCAACAAGGCGGTAGCCAACGATCTGCTGAACAAGAATCCCGCAGCCTATGCGGACAAAATGCGAAAGGCCCGTCCTAAGCCGAAGGAGGCTTTCACCACCCGGGAAGTCCAGCTCCTTCTGGAGAAGCTGCCCCAGAACAAAATCGGCTGGAGCATCCGCCTGATGCTGGGCACGGGAATGCGAACCCAGGAGCTGCTGGGACTGGAACCCCGGCATATTGCGGAGGACGGCTCCACCATCACCATCGAGCAGGCGGTGTGCATGGACAAGGGTACGGCCACGCTGGGTACGCCCAAATCCTTTGACAGCTACCGCTGTATCCCGGTGCCCGAAAACCTCCGCTGCTACGCAAAGCTGCTCCGGGACACGGAGGACAAATTCATCTGGGAATCTCCCAGAAAACCGGGGATGCCCTGCAATCCATCCACCTTCCGAACCCAGTTTCAGAAGGCGGTGAAAGGGGTGGAGGGGGTTCGGATTCTGACGCCCCACAGCTGCCGACATACCTATGTTTCCCAAATGCAGATGCTGGGCGTTGACCTGGCAACCATCCAGAGCATCGTGGGACACGCGGATGTGGACATGACAAAGCACTATCTGCACGTTCAGGAGCCGGTGAAATTGGCGGCAATCGGGAAGTTTTCCAGTGCCTTTTCCGGGGGAAAAGACCCGGATTTGGACGTATTGGACCACCTGGAACCGTTGTAATTCCGGTACGATTCCGGTACGGTGAGTAACGCGGATCGGGGCGTAACGCCCCGGTTCGGAAAATACGGATTATACAACGAATATTCACGATTACAACAAGAAAAAGTCCTGAAAACCAATGGTTTTCAGGACTCATGGTGGAGATAAGCGGGATCGAACCGCTGACCTCTTGAATGCCATGGCTCATGTGACACAAAAAGCAATAGACAAACTGAGCATTTACCTAAAAACAGGAAATACTGGAACTATTGTACGCAAATATTGGACGAAAATCCAATGATTCCAATGCCTGATATTCTGATTCAAGTACGCATTCAAGTATGGATTCAAGTATGCTTTCCGACACCAATGTGCAGGTTTTGCATATAGCGAATAAATATACGAATAGAAAAATGGTATGGATTCCGGGTTTTTTCATCAGGTTAGGAAGCTACCTGTGGCACAATCGACTTTCCCCTCACACTCCGATACAATGGCAGTACCAAAGTAAAGGAGGAATGAGCATGAACATCAGCTATATCCGTGTGGGAGATTATTTTATCCCAGACCTGGCACTGCCGGAAGAATCCCGTCCCATCGGCAAGTGGGGACGGATGCACCGGGACTATCTGAGGGAGCACAAACCGATTCACTACAACTGCCTGCTTCTGTCCGGTGAGCTGTGGACATACCTTGCTGACCTGAACGAGCAGGCACAGGATAGGTTGAAGCGGATGATCGATCAGATGAAGGCAACCGAGGGAATCACAGAAGCTCTGAAAGCCACTGACCCAATGGCATGGGTGCAGCGCATGAACAATATACGCGCCAGAGCCGAGGAGATCATCCGAGAGGAGCTGGTCTTTGTATGAACCTGAAAGAATATCTCCGATCACTGGAAATCTATATAGCTTCCCGCAAGCTGAATCTGGGAGATGGCGAGTCTGTCTTGTCTCTGCTCTATGAGGCATACGGTGATATCAACCCGATGTACGATGACCAAATCAAGGCTGATTTTGCAGAACTGTATCAGGCATTGAACGGAATGCCGCTACAGGAAATGGACTGGATTATCAACCCCGTCTGCGCCCTCTGCCGGGATCATGAACGGAATGGATTTATGCATGGAGTATTGGTCGGTATCCGATTGGTGCGTGAAGTGCAAAGTACGCAATAGCGTATGGATTCCCAAAATCTTCATTGTGATAGCTTCCTATTTTATTACTTGAATGATTGCGTTGCCCTGGCTTCCATTTAGAAGTCAGGGCAAATTTTGTCCAATTACAAATCTATGGAAATGATGCAACGCCTCCACTCCAAAACTGGCCAAACGGCAGACCTTGCACGGATAAGTTGAAAAACATCTGCTTTCGTGGTAAGATAGTGAAAACGATTATTCTTCCCAGATGGGAATTTTTGTCACCTTACTGTCACAATGCGCCGGTAGGATAAGCGCAGAAGGGCGCAGCGAATTGTCTGCCCCAAAGAAGAAAACAGTAAGGGAGATTTATATGGACGAAGAAAAACGAAATGGCAGAAGATCCCATGGCGCGGTCATGGCGCTGATTTTTATGTTAACCCTCTTTACATGGGGGCAGGTGCTTTTATTCAGCAGACCTACCCCGAAGGAACCGGCAGCGACCCCGGCTGCTTTTCCCGACATCCCGGCAGTTGTGGAGAAATGTATGCCCTCCAGCGTGATCTTTCAGGTCAGAAAGACCGTTCTTTCAGACCCATCGGACAGTGATTCGGAAAAGATGCGCTTTACGGAAGCTGCCAGCGGAGTTATCTGGGAAGAACGGGAGGATGAGCTGCTGGTTGTGACCAACAATCATGTGGTGGAGGGAGCGGATTCTATCCGCGTTCGATTCAGTCCCGAGAAAGCCCAGGGAATCCTCCTGACTGCCAAGACCCTTGGCAGAGATCAAACGGCAGATATTGCGGTTGTCAGCATCGAAAAATCCCAGATTCCGGAAGATATTCTGCCTCTGGTGTATCCGGCTGTCCGGGGAGATGCCCAATCCGTTCGGGTGGGCCAATGGGCAATTCTGATTGGAAACGCCCTGGGCGAAGGGCAGAATGTCAGCTTCGGTATCGTAAGCGCGGTGAACCGCTACCTGAATAACGGCGCTTTTCAGCAGGAGGTATTCACCTCGGATGCCGCCATCAACAACGGCAACAGCGGCGGTATGCTGCTGAATCAGGATGGAGAAGTGATTGGCGTTACTTCTTCCAAATCGGAAAAACTGGGCAGCGAGGGTATGGGCTACTATGTTCCCATCGATACCGTCACCAAAACAGTAGCGGAGCTGCTAAGTCAGGCAGGGAGATAAACAGGAAGGGGCAGTACCCATGAAGCGGAATCTTCTGATTGTGGAGGATGACCCCAAAATACGAAAAATGCTCGGACTGTATTTTGGAGTGAAATATAACATTCTGGAAGCGGACAATGGAGAAGATGCCATTGTTCTGCTGCGCTCTGAGCGGATTGATCTGGTGTTTCTGGATTTGATGCTGCCGGAGCTGGATGGTTTGCAGGTCTGCCGCAGGCTCAGACAAACCTCCGATGTTCCGGTGATTATGCTGACGGCAAAGTCTCAGGAAGAGGATAAGCTGCTTGGATATGAATGCGGCGCGGATGAGTATGTCACCAAACCTTTCAGCCTCAAGGTACTGGATGCCCGGGCAGATGCGCTGCTCAGGCGGACAGAGGGAAAGGTCAGCAGACAGTCCCGTGTTGCGGTATTTTCCGGCGTTCGGCTGGATATGGACAGCGGGGAATTGACGGTAGATGGAAACCCGGTGACGCTTACCCGGAAGGAGCATGATCTGCTGATGCTGCTGGTTCGCAATCGGGGGCAGGTGGTGTCAAAGGAACAGATTCTGGATATGGTCTGGGGCTTTGATTACGAAGGCGATCCCCGTACCGTGGACACCACAGTGAAGCGTCTCAGGGAAAAGCTGGGGGAAAGTAAGGGCCTGATTCAAACCCTGCGGGGCCGGGGCTATTGCCTGCAGCCCATGGAAAAACAGGAAAGGCAGTGAGAAAAAATGCTGCGGCAAAAAATCACAAGAAAACTGACGCTGATGTTGTTTGCACTTTTGGTTGTGCTGATTGGCAGCGCCATTACCATGCAGTTCCTGTTTGTCAGCCGTTTTCATACAACCACCGACTACACCAGACGCCGGATGGAAACCATACAGGAACGAACCCCGCTGCTCCACCAGCGGGGCCTTTCCGGTTTCCACAAGAATGATCGGGAAAAGATTGACCGTCTGTTGACCGCCTTTGGAAAAGAGAACAGCGCCAGCTGCCTGCTGCTGGACAATAACGGAGTGGTTTTGGGACAGTTCAGCTTTGAAGATCAGCTCAGCGGGCAGTTTGTGTCATACGCGCAGAAGCTGCTGCGCTCCGGGAAAATATATGACGATGCCGAAAAGCCCTTCCGAATTCAAAATGGTCTGCATTTTCCCACCCGGTATGTAGGGCTGTGGGACACCATGTTTCTTCACGACTGGGAAACGGACGGGGTGGCTTACCTGATCGTGATTTCCAAAGAGGTGCATACCGTCCGGGATTACTGGGTATTTGCCCGCTTTGCTCTGTTTGCCATGGGAGCGACGGTGCTGGTATCCTGCGTGGCTGCCATCTGTGTTGCCCGGCTTTTGACGGAACCGGTTTTGCGGATGGAGCGAACTGCCAGACGCATGAGTAATCTGGATTTTTCCGAAAAATGCAGCTATCACAGAAAGGACGAACTGGGTGATCTTGCCGGAAGTCTGAATTTCCTGTCGGAGAAACTGGAAGAAACCATTGGAAAGCTGCAGGAAGCCAATCGCCAGCTGGAGGCGGATTTGAACGCCCAGAAGGAATTGGAGCAGATGCGCCAGAGCTTTGTGGCCTCCGCTTCTCATGAATTCAAAACGCCGCTGACCCTGCTGAGAGGGTATCTGGAAATGCTGCGGGAGCAGGTTTTGCCGCCGGAAGCACAGGCTGAGGCTGAGGAAACCATGATTGCGGAAATCGACCGGATGGACAACCTGGTGCTGGATATGCTGTCCCTGTCCCGTCTGGAAGTGGGTGGAGACGAAGAAAATGAGACTCCCTTTGATGTGAAGGAAGTGATGAATGGGGCTGGGCGTGCCTTTGCGGATGTTCTGAAAAGCCGCGGTATCACGCTGAGGAAGACGGCCCCGGAAGAAGCCTGCGTTGCTGTGGGCAACACGGAACAGATTTCTACGGTTCTGACACACTTCCTTTCCAATGCCATGAACCATACTTCGGAAGGCGGTATCATCGAGCTGCGCCTGGAAGCGACACCAAAGCAGCTTCGGATTTCTGTTTTCAATCAGGGCGACCCCATTGCGCAGGATGCGATCAAGCAAATTTGGGAACCCTTCTTCCGGGCTGACCGGACCCGTGCAAAAAATGAAAAAGGTACGGGACTGGGGCTGTCCATCTGCCGGGAAATCCTGAAAAAGCATGGCAGCGAATACGGTGTGGAAAACACCCGGGACGGTGTCCTGTTCTATTTTACATTGCAGCGCGTTCCCGCTTGCAGCCCAATTACCCAAGGAGAGTAGAAACATGGATCGTATCATGAAAAGTGAAAGACTGCGGCCCTTTCTTGCGGCATTCTGTGCCTTCGGTTGGTCGATGGCATACCCATTGATTAAGCTTGGGTATGGAGAATTGAACATTATGGCAAGTGATCTGGGCAGTAAAATTCTGTTCGCGGGGATTCGCTTTTTTGCCGCGGGAGTGTTGGTACTTTTGTTTGGCATATGGCAGAAACGGGATATTCGGATTCGGCATGGGGCCGCACCAATTCTCATCGTCTTTGCGCTGGTCAATACCGCGCTGCATTACCTGTTTTCCTATATCGGGTTGTCCCACATACCAAGCGCGCGGTCTACCATTCTGGATTCCATGGGCGGCTTCCTGCTGATTCTGTGTGCCTGCCTGATCTTTCCGGATGACACCATGAATGCAAGGAAAGCCGCAGGGTGTCTGCTGGGCTTTTGCGGCATTGTGATTATGAATCTGAAACCGGGCAGTTCCTTTCTGGAGAATATTTCTTTCCGGGGTGACGGGATGATCCTGCTGAATGCCTGCTGTGCGGCAGGCGGCGGAATTCTGACCCGGTTTGTATCCAAAAAGATGGATATGCTGGCTGCCACCGGGTATGGGATGGCCATTGGCGGAGGGATTCTGATTGTTCTGGGAGTTGGGTTTGGAGTGGACAATCCCTGGACGCTGACAGGAAAAGCAATGCTGATTCTCGCACTTCTGATCCTGATTTCCGCAGTCTGCTTTGGAATCTACAATACCCTGTTAACCTATCACCCCATCAGCAAGATCGCGATTTACAATGCGCTGATTCCGGTGTTGGGCGTTGTCTTCTCCTCCCTGCTTCTGGGAGAGCCGTTTTTGTGGCAGTATGTGGTCGCTGGCGGAATGGTGGCCGTTGGCATTATCCTGATCAACCGATAATAACATCAAATTCAGGAGAAAAATCATCATGAATCAAACAGACAGAAGGGACAAAGGGCTTGCCTATATTGCGGATGAAACCGCATTGGCAGAAATGATGCGTTGCAGAAAAATTCTGCAAAAGCTGAATTTTATGGACCGCAGCGACCTTTCAGGCATTGCGGCAGTCGTGGAAGAACTGCTGGGAAAGTCGGAAAACGCGTTTCTCAATCCCCCATTTTATTGCGATTATGGTTTCCATATTGAAGTGGGCAAGAACTTTTTTGCCAACTATAACTGTACCATCATTGATGTCGCCAAAGTAAGAATCGGTGACAACTGTATGCTGGCACCAAATGTTTCCATTTATACCGCAGGACATCCCATTTACCCGGCAACCCGGAATTCCTCCTACGAATACGGAAAACCCGTCACCATTGGCGACAATGTGTGGATTGGCGGCAACGCTGTAATCTGCCCCGGGGTGTGCATCGGAAGCAATGTTGTGATTGGAGCAGGCAGCGTGGTCACGAAAGACATTCCGGATTGGTGTGTCGCCGGGGGCAATCCCTGTAAGGTAATCCGCAGAATTACCGACGCGGACAAACGGAAACTGTTCAAAAGTGAGGAAATGGATGAAGAAGCCTGGCAGGATATTGTAAACCGGGGATTTGCAGAATAAAAAACAAGGGAAACTCTGAACAAATCATCTGCGGCTGAGCGGCGAATCTTTTGCCTCATCCGTGCAGTTCAAAAAACGGGAAATACATACAGTATTCCCACATTTTTTGAACTTTCGGCTGAGACAAAATCTCCTGCCGTCAGCTCTTGCTGATTTATTCAGAGCTTCCCAAGGTTCCGATCACCCTCGCAGTCTGAGAATGATCGGAACCTGTTGATGTTTTTTAAGGATTATCTGCGGAAGGAAGGCACTTACTTCCCACTGGTTACAGTTGCCCTTACTGCAATGCGTTTCCCATTTTCTTCCTTGTATTCCACCTCGATGGGGTCGCCCTCCTCCGGCTGATGGTCGGAATCCAGGGCGGTATCGGCGGTGATTTCAAAATCGTATGTCTTCCCGTCAGTGGCGTTTACCTGAATCGTCATGCCATCTGTGCTTGCTAATGTGCCGGTCACATTTTTCGTCTTTGCGCTCCCCCCTGCCCCGCAGCCTGCCAGCAGCGATGTGATGACTGCCACAGCGATTACGAGAATGACCATTTTCTTTTTTGTGTTCATTACATTTCGTCCTTTCCGAATGGAAAAATTTGTAATATCCATTACGGTCATTACCCTACACCGGCTATGTGACAGGAGCGTGACAAAACGCATTGGAAGGCATGATTATATGGAAATTCATTGCTTTTTGTCCAGGCTCCGGCGCAAAGCCCAAATCAAAAATCCTGCAATCAAAACAGATGGTAGCATATACACCAAATTACTTTCATATACCGCCATCCCCACCCAAAAAGACGGCAGGAATGAGAACCAGAAGCAAACCGGTGCCGGAACGAAATACGGTGTGACAGCGCCAAGCATCATTAGGGAGGATAGTTTTGTAATCGCCATGCCTTCGAGTTTGTTGGATGACAATGCCACAATCAGCAGCGCGATGATGATTCCCTGCAAGGACCCTGTCAGGGACAGTAAGATGATCGACCACATAGACAGAGCAGCAAGCCGAAATACCGGAAGCAATGCCGCTGTGACTACAAAAGCAGCAAGCGCCGGAAGTCCGATGCGCGATACGAAATACCCATTTCGCCCTAAGCCTGTCACAAACAGGTATCGGTCAACATGATCGTCTCGTTCTTCCAGCACTACCATGGCGGCGATGAAACAAAACATCGCCGGAGTGATGGACGAAAAGAAAATGTCAAAAAGGCCGTAGTAGGGAGACAAGATGGCGGGCAGGGCGGTAACACGCGTCAGGATGCCCTCGGTAAAGGGTACACCAAACCGGATGGCACTCCCTGCAAGCAGCGGAGCAAGCAGCGCCGCGAGCAGCATCTTGTCTTTGCTGACAAACTTCAGCATCTGGAAAAAACTCAGTCGTATCGCTTTCATAGCTTGACACCTCCCGCGCTGCTCCACATTTTTCCAACAGATCTGCATGCAGCGAACATAAGCAGCAGAAGCAAAGCCCCGGTCAAAACCAGCCCGTTCACGGAAAACGATCTTCCGGC
This sequence comes from Oscillospiraceae bacterium, assembly GCA_017622995.1. Classification (GTDB taxonomy): domain Bacteria; phylum Bacillota; class Clostridia; order Oscillospirales; family Oscillospiraceae; genus Faecousia. The sequence continues at coordinate 82,984 of JAGAQA010000003.1, read as the reverse complement.
AATCAAATCCATACAGACATTCGCGGGATAACTGCCGAGAATAGAAGGCGTCAAACCGAACAGGTGGGCGATGGCAGGTAAAAAGACAAGCATTTCCACCGGCACCGTGGCCAGAAGGAATTGATTCAGACTGGTGATTCTGGTTGCCACCAGAATACCGATCAGGGTGAACAGGACGCTGGAAAGGAATGTACCAGCCAGCACGGAGGGCAGCGACGGACAGCCTACGGCAATAGCCAATATCGCCGCCACCAGCACCCCAATGGTGCTCAGCGAAAGCACCTTGGAGCATACATATTCCAAAGCACTCAGGGGCGAAACCGCAAAGAACGAAGTAACTCGCTGACTCTTTTCCAGCAATACAATGGCGCCCATGAAGAACAGGCCCATCGCCGCCGGATCAGAAAAGATCAGAATCGCGGCTGCCTTTTCCCTCCACGACTGGGGCAGAGAAGCCAGCACTACAAGATAAAGCGCCGTTAAAAAGCCGTACAGCAGATAAAAACCATACCTTGCCTGAAACCGCATATCCCACACCAGCAAATGCCGAAATCTCATACCAGTGTCCTCCCGGTGATCTCCATGAAAATGTCGTTGAGCGTCGGTTCGCTGCTGTGGATGGATTGCAGACGGTTTTCGGCAATCAGCCTATGAAGCAGCGAATCCTCCGAGATTTTGTCCATGGGGCAGCTGGCGGTTTGCTCCCCGTGGTCGAGCCAGGTGTAGGTGACCTGCGCCGCTCCCCGGGACAGGGTCAGGTTGTGGGGACTGTCCAGCGCATAAATGGTTCCGCCCACGATAAAGGCTACCCGATCACAAAGTTCGGCAGCATCCTGCATATTGTGGGTGGTCAGCAGAATGGTTTTTCCTCTGCGCTTTTCCGCCAGAATCAGATCCTTCATCAGGCGGCTGCTGGTGGGGTCAAGGCCGCTGGTGGGTTCATCCAAAAATAGCAGTTTGGGATCGTGCAGCAGTGCTTTTACAAAGTTCAGGCGGCTTTTCATCCCCTTGGAGTAGTCTGACACCTGCTTGTCCGCATCATGCTCTAACCCCACTGCAGCAAGCAGCTCCGGGATGGCGCGGTCCTGTCTGCGGTAGAGGGAGGAAAAGAATTGGAGGTTTTCCTTGGCCGTTAGTTTTTCATACATGGTGGAGTATTCAAAATCCACGCCGATGGATTCGTAGAAATCTGCCCCATGGTTTTTGCACTCCCTTCCGTTTACCATAGCCGAGCCTTGGTAACCCAGAAGCATCCCCAGCAGGATTTTCTGCAAGGTGCTTTTCCCGGCTCCAGATGGCCCCAGAAAGCCAAAGATTTCCCCCGCCCCAACAGAAAAGGTCATATCCTGAATGAAGGGCCTTTTGGTGTAGCTGAATGAGAGATGGCTGACCTGTATCATTTGTTTCGCTCCTTTTCTTCTATTTGACTGATTATAAATAAACAGTCAGCATGGCGCTTGTTTATAGTCCGGCGAGAGGCCGGACTGTTTTGATGAATTAAAAAATTTGCGTGACAACGCCGTGAATCAGCATCCGAAGCGCTTGGTCGTACTGCTCCTCGCAAATCTCTTTCCTGTGCAGCGTGGCATAGTAGATGGCATGGAAGGCGGCGCTGATGACCTTGACATCCACCTCTTTTTTTGCTGGAATGAGAGTGAACAGATTCCCGATGGTATCCGTATCCTCCTGCAAGTGCGCCTGAACCACTTCCTGAGGCAGCTTCCGGACTAACAGCTCGATTTCCTCGGAATTGATCAATCTAAAAATCGGCATTTGCTCTGTCATTTTATAAAAATTGAAAATCACATCGGTGATTTTTTCTGCCGATAGTTCAGCGGCTGAAAGATCCGAGAGTTCCTGAAACAGCTTCTGGTTTACCAGCTCGTGCTGCTCCTGAATCACTTCAAACAAAAGCAGCTCCTTGGATGAATAAAACAGGTAAAAGGTTCCCTTGGGAATATGGACACGCTTGACCAGTTCGTCCACTGTGGTGCGTCGGATGCCATACTTCCCCATGCAGGCGGCTGCTTCCTCCTTCAGACGCTTTCGGATGTAGGCCCGCTCCTGATCGGAATAACTCTTTGGCAAGCGGCTCACTCCTTTTTGACCAAATGTATTTACTTGGTCAGTATAGCATGATATTCCCGTCGTGTCAATGCGCTTCTTTACCTTGCGTTCCTTATCAAAATGCAATATAATGCTTCTATGCGAAGCCTTGTATCAATCTGGAAAGAGGTGTATACGCTTTGGCAAATAAAGCAGGCAGCAGGGGCAGGCGCTGCGCAAGTCTGTTGCTGACAATTTTGTTTGTTGCCGCAGCCACCGGGATTGGCACCCTGTTCCGGCTGTGGCAGTTCCCGGAAACCAATATCGTGGTGGTGTACATTCTGTCCGTGGTTCTGACGGCACGGTGTACCGATGGATACTTGTGGGGCATTCTGTCCACGATTCTTTCCACCTGCGCTTTTAACGCTTTCTTTACTGCACCCTATTTTACCCTGTCCGTGGATGACCCCACCTACTTCATCACCTTCTCTATCATGGCTTTGACCTCCATCATCACCAGTGCTCTGACCTCCAAGGCGAAGAAAATGACGGCGGAGGCTGTTCGTAACGAGCAGGCGGCCAGTGCGCTGTATCACCTGACCAGCCATCTGGCAGATGCGGAAAGTAAAGATCAGATTGCGGGGATTACGGTGGAAACGGTCAGCCGCATTATGGACTGCAAAGCCGCATGCCTCTGTTCGGATGAACAGGGAAAACCGGAGCATACATTTATTCAACAGAAAAACGAATCTGAGCAAGTACGGCGCAGTGTTTCCAACCCAGATGAGATTCAGCACCGAATTGAAAGCCTGCGGACGGATTGTGATGCCGGTGAAGAATTCTATGACTGGCCAATTTACGGAAGTGAATCTGTCCTTGGTGTTCTGCGCATTCCAAAAGAACGGGCTGAGGTACTGACAGATCAGCAGAAGATACTGCTTCACTCTATGATTGAAAGTACAGCTATGGCCATGGATCGGCTGCGGGTGATGAAAGAGCGCATCCGCACCCGGGAGGAAGCCAATCAGGAACGCTACCGTGGCAACCTCCTTCGGGCCATTTCCCATGACCTGCGGACACCACTGGCGGGCATCATGGGCACCAGCGAAATGATTATGGACATGACGGAGAAAAACGACGCCCGTTTTTCTCTGGCGGAGGGCATCTACAAGGACGCGGACTGGCTTCATTCCCTTGTGGAAAACATTCTCAGCCTGACCCGGCTCCAGGACGGACGCCTGACCCTGAACAAGCAGCCAGAAGCGGTGGAGGAAGTCATTGGAGCGGTGGTGCTGGCCATCAGCAAGCGGGCGCCGGAGCGGGAAATCGCCGTTCAGATCCCGGATGACCTACTGATGGTGCCCATGGACGCAAGGCTTATCGGGCAGGTGCTGGTGAATCTGCTGGACAACGCGGTAAAGCACACCCAGCCCGGAGAGGAAATTTCCGTGACAGTCTCTAAGGACAACGATTTCGCTGTTTTTACCGTTGCTGACCGGGGCACCGGTATTCCCGAACAGGATTTGCCCCATGTGTTCCAGATGTTCTACACCACGGAAGGTAAAGGCCCGGACGCCAAACGGGGCATCGGTCTGGGACTTGCCATCTGCGAGTCCATTGTCACCGCCCACGGCGGAACGATCCGTGCCCGCAATCGGGAAGATGGAACAGGCGCGGAATTTACCTTTACCCTGCCGCTAAAGGAGGGAGACGCAGTTGAGAAGTGAATGGATTCTGGTTGTGGAGGACGATGCCCAAATCCGCAACTTTATCACCTACACCCTGAAACAGGAGGACTTTCCCTGCCTAACCGCCGGAAACGCACAGGGAGCCCTGTCCCAGTTGGTGTCCAATCAGGTTGACCTGATGCTGCTGGATTTGGGCCTGCCAGATTTTGACGGCATGGAGGTCATCAAAAAGGTGCGGGAGTGGTCGGAGGTGCCCATTATTGTGGTCTCCGCCCGGGATCAGGACAACGAAAAAGCCGCCGCACTGGATGGCGGTGCGGATGACTACCTGACCAAGCCCTTCTCCGCTACGGAATTGATGGCTCGCATCCGGGTGGCTCTGCGGCATTCCCGCCGAACCTCGGTTGCCACGCAGCAGACCATTTACTCCGTGGGTGGGCTGTCCATCGATCTGGAAAGGCATCTGGTATTTCTGGATGGGACGGAGCTTCATGTGACACCCATGGAATACAGCCTTCTGTCCCTGCTGTTCCGGAATATGGGCAAGGTGCTGACCACCCAGTACATTATCCGGGAAATCTACGGCCCGGGCTACGGAAACGACACCCAGGCGCTGCGGGCGCTGATGGCAGGACTGCGGCGGAAAATCGAAAAATCCCCCGCAAAGCCCCGGTACATCCTCACCGAGATCGGCGTGGGATACCGACTGGTTGACGAATAACCCAATACGAAATGCCCTGGAATGAACTTCCAGGGCATTTCCGTTTACCAGTACCGTTTTTTCTTGAAGTAGTAAATACAGCCGCCAACGATTAATGCACTCAACACAATTACTGCCGGATATCCATAGGCCCAATGAAGTTCCGGCATATTGACAAAGTTCATTCCATACCACCCTGCAATCAAAGACAGCGGCATGAAAATTGTGGTTACGATTGTTAGAAGCTTCATGATTCGGTTCTGTCCCAAATCCACCTGAGCCTGGTATTCACTGCTGACCTGGCTTGCATATTCCCGAAGCATTTGGGTTTCTTCCTGTAAGCGGCTCAGTCTGCGAAGAACATACTGTAGTCTGCTGGAACTGCACTCATCCAGCAGATCCGTAGCGTTTTCCTGCAAAGTTGCCACCATATCATTCATCTGAGCGTAGTACCGGTTATGTTGATTCAGTTCCTTCCTGAGCTGGCTCATCTGCCTGATAAACTTGTCCGTCCGGTTATCCAGCACCATTTGTTCCAGTCCGGAAATGCGTTCTTCCATGTTCTGAATATGGGAAAGGTCATCCATGATCAGAGCCAGATAGAAATCCATCAGTAAATCATCCGCTCCATCCGCATGATGCGGACGCATTTTCCTGACCCGCTCCATACATTTGGCAGCCTCTCCGTCCGGATCAACAAAAAGAAGATTGCTATTCCACCAAGTGAAAACAATACGCTTTTCCTGTTGGCGCGGTTTTGCCGGAATGTGAAGTTCACCAAGAATACGATTCTGCTCAACCGTTAATCTACAACCTGTGTTTTTCCCGGTGGAAAGCATTGAATCAGGTGGGAGTAGCAGAGATGGCAGTTTACTGTATGCGATATCTTCCGGTTTCAGAATAACAGCAATTTTCTCCCAGAGTGAGATCTCTTCCGGTTGTATGGGCTTGAGCGTTTCAGCAATGCAATAGTACATGATAGGTTCCTCCTTGTTTTATACCATCAGAGAGTAAACTGTTTTGGGTTGAATTGGGTTTTCTGAATTTTATGGAGTTCTCCTTTTCTGACGGATGTGACGATATCACTAAATTGTGATGTTGTCAACAACTGCAGCGAATATCATGATGGCTGTTTTCCGCTGCGAATAGACCGGCAAGAAACTTTTGATGTGATAATAGAGACAAAGTAGAAGGAATCACCAAAAAATGGCCAGGGCAAGGAATGGTTCTCAAGCAAATAATTTCTCACAGAATTCTCACAGGAAACGTAAATCTCTCACACCGCACTCACAGCTTACGCGCTAAAATCACTTCGTAAGATAAATCCGAAGGCAAAAGGAGGATTTTAGCATGATGACACAGGAACTGACCAGCCGCGGCGTGCAGCTACAGGCCCTTTGCGATGGGGTGAGGAAATATGCCAAAGCCCGGGATTATCAAAAATGTGTGGCCATGATTTGCGAGGCCATGGGGGAATTTCCCAACGCGCCGGAACCGCACAATCTGCTGGGAATCGTTATGGAAAAAGAGGGCGACCACGCCGGCGCCATGAAGCACTTCCGGGCGGCCTACGCGCTGGATCCTACCTACTTACCGGCAAGGCAAAATCTGGATCACTACGGCACATTTAATTCCCGGGGCGGCTGCGCTTACGACGAGAGCGATTGCCCTCAGGAGGCTCCGTCCTCCTATGAAATCGAATACGACGAAAAAGGCATTGGTCACGCGGTCAGGAGGAACACAAAATGAGTATCTTGAAAAATAAAAAGCAGGCAGACTACACCATCATTGTAGGCTGCGGACGGCTGGGGGCCAATCTGGCGAACACCTTGTCCGAGGAGGGAGAAAATGTCCTGATTCTGGACAAGGAGAAGGAAGCCTTCCGCAAACTGTCCCCCTCCTTTGGCGGGCTGACAGTGGAGGGCGACGGGACAGACTTGGATGTGCTGAAAAAAGCGGACATCTCCCGGGCCAATGCCGTGATTGCCGTTACCAACAACGACAACACCAATATTCTCATTGCCCAGCTGGCAAAGGAATGGTACTCCGTTGGGCGGGTGATCTCCCGGCTGTATGACCCGGAGCGGGAATGCGTCTATCGGGAGCTGGGGATCGACACCATCTGCCCGGCAGTGCTGTCTGCCAACGAAATCGACAAGCTGCTGGAGAAACCAGCCCGTACAAAGGAGGCTGTTTGATCATGAAAGGGAATGTGCTTTTGGTCGGTGGTCGGAGCAAGGCGAAATCTCTGGCCCAGTCTCTTTTGAAAAAAGGCTATCGGGTCACAGTCATCAACAAGGATTTGCTTGACTGCGAAAAACTGGCGGAGAACGAAAAGCTCACCGTGATCCACGGGGACGGCACCAAACCCTATGTGCTGGAGGACGCGGGGGCCGGGAATATGGAGATTGTCATTGCCCTGACCCCCCGGGACGAGGACAACTTGGTGATTTGCGAGTTGTGCAAGAAAAAGTTCCGGGTTCCCAAAACCCTATCTCTGCTGTCCGACCCGCAAAAGACGGACTTTTTCTACAAAATGGGTGTGGACAGCGTGGTCTGCGCCATCTCTGCCGTCACCAGCATCATTGAGCAGCAGGCCTTCATGGAGGAAATGGCAAAGGCCATCCCCATCGGAGAGGGCCGGGTGCAGCTGCTGGAAGTGCCCATCACCGAGACAGACCCGGCAGCTCAGAAGCAGGTGTGGGAAATAGCCCTTCCCAAGGAGGTCATCATCGGCTGCATCCTCCGCCGGGATCAGACCCTGATTCCCAGAGGCGACACCCGGATTCTGGCGGGAGACATTCTTGTCCTGATTGCGGGAAACGAGCAGGAGGAAATTGCAATTCTGGAATTAAAGGGCGGTGAGGCCAAATGGCGAAAATGAAAGATTGTTCCAACCGGGGTAGGCTCATGGTGATGATCGGTCTGCTGGTCATTGCCCCGTTAGGGATACTTCCCTTCTATCCAAGGGATAGGGGGTATGCAATCTTTTTTCTGCTGCCGGGGCTCCTGTCTATCCTGTCAGGGGGCCTTGTGTGCGCCTTTGGAAAGCGGGAAGCCTATTTCAGCTCCGACCGTCTGACCGCCCAGCGGCACAGCAATAATACCGTTCTGTTTACCTGGTTCTGGGGAATTTTGATGGGTGCCATGCCCTTCTTCCTCTCGGGGCAGTTGAAGTTTGTGCAAGCGATCTTTGAATCCGTCAGCGGCTGGACAACCACCGGACTATCCGTGATGGATGTGACCCGGACCTCCCATATCTTCCTGTTCTATAGAAGCTTCATGCAATACTGCGGCGGTCTCGGCTTTGTGCTGATGATGGTGATGCTGGTTTCCGGCAAGCGCTCCATGGATTTGTTCAACGCGGAGGGGCATCCGGACAAGTTGATGCCAAACCTCAAACAAACCGCCCAGACCATTTTTGAAATGTACATCATTTTCCTGATTGTGGGCACGGCTGCCTATGTTGTTTGCGGAATGCCGCTGTTCGACAGCCTGTGCCACGCCATGTGCAGCCTGTCCACCGGCGGTTTTTCCACCAAGCTCAGCAGCATCGGCGAGTATCACAGCCTGTCCATTGAAATTGTTACCACCCTGCTGATGCTCATTGGAACCACCAACTTTGCGGTTCTGCTGCTTCTGCTCCGTGGGAAATGGCGGCAGGCGTTTCAGGTCAGTGAGGTACGGTTTCTGTTTCTGCTGCTGTTGCTGTTTGTGCCGCTGATGGCCCTGTCGCTTTCCGGCAGCATAGGTATTGGGGCAGGTCTGCGCCATGCCCTGTTCAATGCCGCTTCCGCTCTATCCACCACCGGCTATGCCACGGTTGGCTACGAAAGCTGGCCGTCTTTTGCAATCGGGCTGATGATTTTGCTGATGCTGATTGGCGGCGGAATCGGTTCCACAGCAGGCGGCTTAAAGCTGACCCGTGTCTACCTGATTCTGCGGATGGTCGGCTTGAATATAAAGAAAAAGCTGCATCCTCAGCGGTGCGTGGATGCGCCCACCTATGTGAAAGCCCAGGGTAGAACCAAAATTGACGAGGAACTCTGCTCCGACACGGTGGGCTTCGTAGGCTGCTACCTTCTCCTGTTTCTTGCCGGAGCGCTGCTTCTCACAGTGACTTCCGGATGCAATCTGGAAAAGGCCATGTTTGAATTCGCCTCCGCCCTGGGCACGGTGGGCTTGTCCATTGGCCTGACCGGGCCAATGACCAACAATGCCACCCTGATTGTGGAGATGGTCGGTATGATTCTCGGCAGACTGGAAATCTTCATCGTGCTCACAGGGGCCTACTATTTGCTTCAGGAAATAAAATTTCCTCGGCGGAAATTTCGATAACAGGAAGTCTTTCGTTTTCCGTTTTATCATCGGCATCTATTGAATTTCCGCATCACAAAGCAGGATTTGTCACATTCGTGTCACCTGGGGCAGATATATTGTGAGCGTCAACAGGAAAGGATTTCCTGTGAATCTCAAAAATGAAAGGGTAACATACGATGAAACAAGTTCTTTGCGTTTTAATGGCAACTATCCTGATCGTCTCTATGGCTGCCTGCGGCTCCCAGTCTCAGGCACCTTCTCTGGAGGTCACTCCCCCTGTCACGCAGCAGGTGCAAAACCAGCCCCAGCCGGAAACGCCCCCGGCTACCGGTAATTCCGATGCCCATACGCTGGATTTCCCCGATTTGGGCATCTCTTTTCCCTTGACAGGCGCATGGCTGGAATTGGAAGATCACCTTCTGACGGTTCCGGTTTACGGCTCTGAGATCGATCCGGTTTCCGGTGTGATGTTCGATTTTGCTACAGATGAAGCCATCGCACAGATGAATAAGCTGATTGCCGATGGAGAAAGCGACGGCGGCAAAATTGAGGATGCCCGCTGGACGGACAGCAAGCGACTCTTTGCTGTTGCCTTTGTAAAAACCGGTCAGGTGCCCATGGACACGGTTCTTGACCTTGTGGGCGGCCCGGAAAAGGAAGCCAATGTGGTGGAGATGGGTGTCAGCGGCGACACGACCTTCTATTTCTGCACCTATCCCTTCATCTATGAAGATACCACAGCGCTGTCTGACAGCTCCAAGGCGCATTACAACCAGCTGGTATCCGATCTGGAAACCGCGAAGTCCAGCATTCTGCTCTCTCAGCCTGAGGATCGTCCCGAGGTGGAAAGCGGCACGACGGTATCTTTCCAGACCACCGATCTGGACGGCAACAAGGTGACCAGTGACATCTTCCAGGACCATACTCTGACGCTGCTGAACATCTGGGGTTCCTTCTGCGAGCCCTGTATGGAAGAAATGCCGGATCTGGAAGCCATCAGCAAGGAGTTTGCGGACAAGGGTGTAGCCATTGTCGGCGTGCTGGGCGATGCGCTGGACAGAAAGGGTGAATTTGACGAGGACACAGTAGATCTGGCAAAGACCGTGCTGAAGTCCAAGGGCGTTACCTATCTGAACATCGCCATGTGCCCCGAACTGTTGGAAGCGGTTCCTTCCGATACCTACCCCACCTCTGTTCTGATTGACAGCAACGGCTCTGTGGTTGGCAAGGCGATCTATGGTTCCAGAGACGCGGATCAGTACCGCCAGCTCATTCAGAATGCGCTGGATACCCTGGTACAGTGATGACACTGGCAGAAAAGGAGGTACGCTCTGTGGAGAACCGAAAACATCGTCAGATCCTTTCCTGGCTGCTCCTGATTGCCGCGATTTGCATGATCGGATTCGGCATTCTCCGGGATGAACAGGCCATTGTTCTGAAAAAGGCAATCAATATTTGTTTGGAGTGTATCGGAATTGGCTAAGGGTAAATTAGGATCGGAAATGAAACGACGGATGGTGCAGGTTATCTCCGCTCTCCTCACCAATCCGCACATTCCGGGATTTATCAAAGGCGGAATCTATCAGGGAAGTATGAAAATGGTCTGTGTGCCGGGTATGAACTGCTATTCCTGCCCGGCAGCCACAGCCGCCTGCCCCATCGGGGCCATGCAGGCGGTGATCGGCTCCCGGAAGTTCAGCTTTTCCTTTTATGTGATGGGAACCATTTGCCTGCTGGGTGTCCTGCTGGGACGGTTCATCTGCGGATGGCTGTGCCTGTTCGGACTCGTTCAGGATTTGCTGTACAAAATTCCTGTGCCAAAGCTGACAGTTCCCCAAAAAGCAGACAAGATTTTGCGCTATGCGAAGTATGTGTTCCTCGTGGTATTTGTACTGGGACTTCCCGCGTTTTTGAACAACGAGTTTGGAATCAGTATGCCCTACTTCTGCAAACTGGTTTGCCCGGTAGGGATGCTGGAGGGCGGCATTCCGCTGACGATTCTGAACGAATCTCTGCGGGAAACCATTGGATTCCTGTTTGGGTGGAAATTTCTGATTCTGGCGGTAATCCTGGTTAGCTCCATGGTGATCTACCGGCCGTTTTGCAAGTACATCTGCCCGCTTGGCGCACTGTATTCCCTGTTTAACAAAGTCAGCTTCCTGAAGATTCATGTGGACAGCGAAAACTGCACCTCCTGCGGACTGTGCCGGAAAGCGTGTGTCATGGGCGTAGATGTGACAAAGAATCCTGACAGCGCCGAGTGCATTCGGTGTGGAAAGTGTGTCAGCGCCTGTCCCCGGAATGTGCTGCACATGGGGATGACAATCCCAAAACAAAAAACACAGACGAAAAACGCGAAATAAAACCATCACCAAGGAGTGGAGCCAGCGTGTGCAGTTCAGAGTCCTGCCCGAACCCCAAAAATCTTGAGAAACATCCTCTGAATGCTTTCCTCAGAGACTTGACACTGGAAACCAGAGTCATTTTTCTGAGAAGGTACTGGTATGTGGAAACCGTCGCAGAAATTGCTGAACGGTATTGCATTCCTGAGAGAAAAGTCAGAAAGCTCCTGAGCTGCACACGCGCAAAACTCCAATGTAGTTTCTGTCAAAGTCCAGGGAAGACTTTACAGGGCTTGTTATCTGGTCTCAGCGGCGTTGATCGGAAGTACATCGAAGAAGCTGAGAGGGAAATGGTATTGGGGAATCCCTTACAACGCTATCTTCACAGACTGCGGAAAAGTCTGTATGCGCATTTCCGCAGATGCGCTCATTGATCATGGAGATTCTACTTGATAGTAGGAGTGTTTATTATGAAATATCTCATTGTCGTTGATATGCAGAATGATTTTACTATTGGAAGCCTTGGCAGTGTTCATGCATCAGCGATTATTCCGAATGTTTTAGCGAAGGTAAAAGCATTTCCCGGTAAGGTGATTTTCACTAGAGATACACACGGGGGTGATTACCTGCATACCCAGAAAGGAAAAAACTGCCAGTTTAGTCTTTTTGGGAAACCAATTTCCTATATTCAGACGGAGACACTCCTTTTTGTTTCTTAAACAAACGGCTAAAATATAACGGATTATCGTAGCCAACAATAGTGGAAATCTCTGCCATGCTGTAATCTGTTGATTCCAGTAGGCTGGCTGCATTGTTCATGCGAATGGTAAGGATATACTGCATAGGGGAGTAATTTACAATTTGCTTGAAGTTTCTTTGAAACCAACTAACGCTCATATTTCTGGATTCCGCATAATCTTCAATACTGATTTGCTCATTATAATGCTCATTGAAGTAGCGTCGCGCGTATTCCATTTCTTCTTGAATGTGTGTGCTTATACTGGGTCTATGTTCCTGACGGGTCCGCTGCACAAGAATCAATATCTGCCGCAGGTACATAGCCAGCAATTCTTCATAACCTGTACGGCAGGTTTGAAGCTCATTGATCATTTCCTTAAAAAGATAGGCATAAATAGCAGAGGCACCAGAGTAAAAAACAGGAGTGTCCAAAGGAATGTCATATCTTCGCAGAATGTTTTTTACGTTGCTTCCGGTAAAATGAACCCAGTACACTTCTGTCTTGTCTGTTCCGAAGTATTCATAATGCTGTTCCTGCCGCGGCTGAAATAGAACCATATGCCCTGCGGTAACAATACGCTCTGCGTCATCAAAATAGAAATGTGCTTTACCGGACACGACATACAATAATTGATAGTCCAAACGCCCACGTGGTCGCCATGTGGGCAGTTTTTTTACCGTTTGGAGCCGATAAGTACCGCAGCTTCCAACAATCAGGGGTTTGGATTTGTTTTTATACGGCACTCTTGAATTGTTCAGATACCCAGAGTTTATGTACATTGTATAAACCTCCTGCTAATGTTTTATGCATCCTGTATATTTGCAGAAAAAATGTATCTAAAACCTCCTAAATCGAAAAGAAAGGAAACTCGTTTTTTTATATAGTATCATTTCGTGCATATTTTGTCCATCTCTGTTTATTCATTTTTTCTTCACGATTTCCTAAAATTAGAGCAGAAGTTATACAGCGGATACAAAAAACAGGAGGGAATAAAATGATTGTACCAGCTTACTACGAAGATCTGCATACCCATCATCTCGGCACAACCCCCAATCGTGCATACTTCATCCCCGCATCCAACCGAATGGATGATCTGGTAGAGCACCGGGAACATTCTGACCGCTTTCAGCTCTTGAATGGCGACTGGAAATTCAAGTATTTTGCGAGCGTTCACGAACTGACCGACGAGTTCTACGCAGCCGGATACGACGCTTCCGACTGGAATACGATCCCGGTTCCCAGCGTCTGGCAGAACCACGGCTATGATCGGCACCAGTACACTAACATCCGTTATCCCTTCCCCGCAGATCCTCCCTTTGTCCCTTATGAGAATCCCTGCGGTGCTTATCTGTACGACTTTGTGTATGAAAGCAACGCGGATGCTCCCAAGGCGTATCTGAACTTCGAGGGAGTTGATTCCTGCTTCTATCTCTGGCTCAACGGTACCTTTTTAGGCTACAACGAAGTTTCCCACTCCACTTCCGAATTCGATGTTACCGAGACGATTCGGGAAGGCAAGAACACGCTGGCAGTGATGGTTCTGAAATGGTGCGACGGCAGTTACCTGGAGGATCAGGATAAGTTCCGTACCTCTGGCATCTTCCGGGATGTATACATCCTGAAGCGCCCTGAAAGCTGCATCCGGGATTACTTTATCACCACGCTGCTGGATGAAGAGGAGGCAACCGTCCGTATTCGTTTTGCCTACAACGGCGAGTTTGTTCCCACTAAGATGAAACTGCTGAATGCGGCAGAAAAGACCGTAGGTACCGGTGTCGTCAAGGTTTTTGACGGCGGTGCTTACACCCATCAGGCAGTGTTCACGGTCAAGAACCCCACCCTCTGGAACCCTGAGCAGCCTTACCTGTACACCCTGCTGCTGGAAACGCCTGATGAAGTCATCACTGACCGCATCGGCTTCCGGGAGATTCACATCGAGAACAACATGGTTTTCCTGAATGGAAACCCCATCAAATTCCGCGGTGTCAACCGTCATGACTCCGACCCCGTAACCGGCCCCGTCATCAGCGTCGAGCACATGAAGCGGGATCTGCGAATGATCAAGGAGTACAACTTCAATGCTATCCGTACCAGCCACTATCCTAACGCCCCCATGTTCTACCAGCTGTGTGATCAGTACGGATTTCTCGTCATTGACGAAGCTGATAACGAAAGCCACGGCGCTTCCGCACTGTACTGCAAGGAAAATGACATCTGGGAGAACCATGTGGAAACCTGGAACGAACCCTTTGCAGATAATCCCGAATTCCTGGAAGCGACCATGGACCGCACTCAGCGCTGTGTTCAGCGTGATAAGAACCGCCCCTCCGTCATCTGCTGGTCCATGGGTAACGAAAGTTCCTACGGCTGCTGCTTCGAGGCAGCTTTGGCCTGGACCAAGCACTTCGATCCCGCTCGTCTGACCCACTATGAAAGCAGCCAGTACCGCAGCCGCAAGCGTAAGTACGACTTCTCCAACATCGACCTGTACAGCGATATGTACCCTTCCCTGGAGCGTTTGCAGCGGTATCTGGACTCCAACCCGGACAAGCCCTTCCTGATGTGCGAATATGCACACGCCATGGGCAACGGCCCCGGCGACCTGGAAGACTACTGGCAGTTTATCCAGGAGCATGACATCATGTGCGGCGGTTTCGTCTGGGAATGGTGTGACCACGCAATCTACGCCGGTGTTGCTGAGAACGGCAAGGCAAAGTACCTGTACGGCGGTGATAGCGGCGAATGGCCCCATGACGGCAACTTCTGTGTTGATGGTCTGGTATATCCTGATAGAACTCCCGGCACCGGTTTGATGGAATACAAGAATGTCCACCGTCCTGTCCGTGTGCAATCCTACGATCCCAAGTCCGGCCAGCTAACTGTCCACAACTACATGGACTTCGTCAGCCTGTCTGACTACATTACCGCATCCTACGAGGTAAACTGCGATGGCAGCGTTGTCGTCAGTGGGAGAATAGAGAAGCTTCCGGCAGTTGCCCCCCACTGTGACGGAACAGTTCCTCTGAGTATTGAGATTCCCGAAAAAGGCCGGTGCTATCTGAAAATCATCTATCAGTTGAAAAACAGCACCGAACTGATGACAGAAGGCTTTGTCCTTGGCTTTGACGAAATCCCGCTGCTGAATCAGGATGGGCGAAATCAAACAGCTTTGCAGATTTGGAAAGCCAAGCCTGTAAGCGAGAGCTGCATCACCACTACCGAAGGCGACCGTTACATCACTATCAGCACTAAGACCTTTACTTATCAGTACGACAGGTTTACCGGTATGTTCGAAAAAATGACCTTCGATGGCAAAGAAGTGCTGGACAGAGGCATGAACTTTAACATCTGGAGAGCGCCCACCGACAATGACCGGAAGCTGAAGCTGTACTGGATGGCTGCCTACTACGATCACATGGTGACTCGCGCCTACAACACTCACTTTGTAGCCACCGAAAACGAGGTGCGTATCCACTCCAATGTGTCCATCGCCGCTACTACCATTCAGAAGTTTGTGAGCATTGAACTGGATTGGACTGTCAGCGTCACCGGCGCTATCACCGTAGATATCCTGGCAAAGCGTAACCCCGAATTCCCCGAACTGCCCCGCTTCGGCCTGAGAATGTTCCTGCCTGAGCGTCTGGAGAATGTCACCTACTACGGCCTGGGTCCCATGGAGAACTACGTCGATAAGCGCAACGCCGCATGGCACGGCCTGTTTACCGACACCGTCACCGGCCTGCATGAGGATTACATCCGTCCCCAGGAGAACGGTGCCCACGGCGATTGCGACTACGCTGTGCTGGAAAGTGAAGATCTGCGCATAACTGTTGTCAGTACCGAAGGTTTTAGCTTCAACGCGTCCCACTACACCCAGGAGGAACTGACCACTAAGGGCCATAACTTCGAGCTGGAGAAGTCCGGCAGCACTGTCCTGTGCGTGGATTATCGTCAGAACGGCATTGGCTCCGCCAGCTGTGGTCCCGATCTGATGGAAAAGTACCGCCTCACTGACGAAACCATCGACTTCAGTATCCGTCTTATCCCCGAATCCAAGTAAGAAACATGGGTGGGGGACCCCCCACCCGAAATGAAATAATAAAGGAGAATTTCTATGACTGAAAAGAGATATTTGAAGTGGTACAACAAGATCGGATACGGCTCCGGTGACATCGGAGGCAATGTGGTGTATGCGTTCCTGACCTTCTTCGTAATGATCTACCTGACCGATACCATCGGTCTGAACCCCGGCATTATCGGTACCTTGATGGCAGTTGCCAAGATCTTCGACGGAATTTCCGATGTCATCTTCGGCTCCCTCATTGATAAGACACATACCAAGATGGGCAAAGCCCGTCCCTGGATGCTGTGGCCTTACTTCGGCTGCGGTGTCTGCCTGTTCGCAATCTTCGCCATTCCCACTTCCTGGGGTCAGGTTGCACAGTACGCCTTCTTCTTCATCTTCTATGTAATGCTGAACGCTGGCTTCTACACCGCAAACAACATTGCTTACTCTGCACTGACTGCTCTGGTTACCAAAAACGAGAATGAGCGCGTCCAGCTGGGCTCTCTCCGTTTCGTATTTGCATTCATCACCAGCACCATCATCCAGGCTGTTACCTTCGGCCTCGTTGCTCACTTTGGCAATGATGCCGCCGCATGGAGAATCGTTGCGCTGATCTATGTTATCATCGGTATTATTTCCAACACCATCTCCGTTCTGTCCCTGAAAGAGCTGCCCGAAGAGGAAAATGAAACCAAGAAAGAGACTGACGCTCCCGCCGAAAAGTATTCCCTGCGTGAAGCAGCTGGCTTGCTGATCAAGAACAAGTACTACCTGCTGATTTTGGGTGTTTATCTGCTGACTCAGCTGTACTCTGCTTTCACCGGTGTTGGTACTTACTACATGACCTATGTCCTGGGCGATGCGAACCTGTTGGGTAAGTTCGCTACTGCACTAAATATCCCCATGATCATCGGCCTGCTGCTGGTGCCCACCGTTGTTGCAAAGCTGGGCGGCATGTACAGAATCAACTATAGCGGCTACGCTGTGGCGACCCTTGCAAGAGTCCTGGTGATTGTGGCTGCCTACCTGGGCAGTGTCCCCATGATGCTGGCCTTCACTGCTGTTGCTTCTCTGGGCATGTGCCCCCTGCAGGGCGACCTGAATGCGGTTATCGCTTCTGCCTCTGACTATACCTATCTGACTACCGGTAAGCGTATCGATGGCACCATGTACTCCTGCACCTCTCTGGGTGTTAAGCTCGGTGGTGGTTTGGGTACCGCAGTCTCCGGCTGGCTGCTGGCTGCAAGCGGCTTTATTCAGGGCGGTGCAGCTGTTCAGCCCGACTCCGTGATTACCATGCTGAATGTCATGTACCTGTGGCTGCCCGCGATTTTCTGCGGACTGGTCACCTTCCTGCTGACCCAATTGAATGTTGAAAAGGCCAATAAGCAGGTTCTGGCGTCCCGTAAGGTATAAGTAAAAGTTATCAACTTTCAAGTTTTGAGAGGAACCATGGAAAAACACTACGTATTTTCCGCTCCCGGAAGAACGGAAATCAGCGGAAATCACACGGATCACCAATGCGGCTGCGTTCTCGCAGCCGCGGTGAATCTGGAAACAGTTGCAGAGGTCTGGCTGAACGGTACGAATAATATCTGGATCCAATCCCAGGGATATCCCACCATGAAAGTAGAACTGGATGATCTTTCGGTTCGTGAAGAAGAAAAGAACAGCACAGCCGCACTGATCCGCGGCGTTGCTTACAGCTTTGTCCAGAGAGGCGCAAAGCTTCGGGGCTTTGATGCGGTAGTCAGCTCCACCGTCCTTCCCGGCAGTGGGCTCAGTTCCTCCGCAGCTTTTGAGGTGCTGTTCGGGACTATCCTGAATGAGTTGTTCTTCGATAAGAAGCTGTCTGCAGTGGAAATCGCACAGATTGGTCAGTACGCAGAAAATGTGTACTTTGGCAAGCCATGCGGTCTGATGGATCAGATGGCATCCTCCGTTGGCGGGCTGGTCTATATGGACTTTGAAAATCCCCAGGAACCGATCATCGAAAAAATTGACTTTGACCTGGCAAAAGCAGGCTATGCCCTGTGTATTATCGACAGTGGCGCAGACCATGCGGATTTGACCGATGAATATGCCGCTATTCCCACAGAAATACGAGAAGTCGCCGCTTTTTTCGGGAAGGAAGTGCTGCGGCAAATCCCAGCGGATACGTTCTTTTCCGCACTGCCAGAACTTCGCGGCAAGGTCTCCGATCGGGCAATTCTCCGTGCAATCCATATTTATCAGGAGAATAGCCGTGTATTGAAACAGGCTGAAGCACTGAAATCCGGTAACATGGATGCGTTTTTGCAGCTTGTAAAGGAATCCGGCAGAAGTTCCTGGATGTACTTGCAAAATATTTCCCCCACAGGCGCAGTTGAACACCAGGAAGTGGCTGTTGCACTGGCATTGTGCGATGTTCTGCTCCAGGGCAGAGGCGCGTACCGTGTTCATGGCGGCGGCTTTGCTGGCACCGTACAAGCGTTTGTTCCGTTTGATATGTTGGATGCTTTTATATCCGGCATAGAAGCGGTCTTGGGTGCGGATAAGTGCCATGTGCTGAACATCCGCCCCCAGGGCGGTATCCGAGTAAAATAAAACATCGGGGTGAACACAGTTCACCCCACATCCTAAAAGGAGTGATCTCCATGAATGTCAATTCGTACATTTCCGCTTTGGTGCAGTATGGCTTGGACAAGGAATTGTTTGAGCCCTGCGACAAGGCGTTTATCATAAATCAGCTCATTTCCTCTCTCCAGCTATCCTCCTATGAACCCGTAGAGCCCAGCAAAATGGCTCTGGAGGTTATCCTCCAGGGGCTGCTGGAGGATGCGGTAGAAAGAGGAATTATCGGAGAGGACATCACCAGCCGCGATCTTCTGGATACCAAATTGATGGGTGTTTTAACACCACCGCCCAGAGAAGTGCGTGCTAAATTCGCTTCCCTTTATATGCAAGATGCCCGAAAGGCAACCGACTGGTTCTATCAATTCTCTCAGGACACGGATTACATTCGACGCTACCGCATTCAAAAAGACATGCGTTGGAAAACTGCTACGGAATACGGCAATCTCGATATTACGATCAATTTGAGCAAACCGGAAAAAGATCCCAAAGCTATCGCCGCAGCGAAGGCTGCACCACAGTCCGGCTATCCAAAGTGCCAGCTTTGTGCAGAGAATGAGGGGTACGCAGGCCGGATCAATCACCCAGCGCGGCAGAATCACCGAATTATTCCCGTTACCATTGCAGGTGCCGACTGGTATCTCCAGTACAGTCCTTATGTCTACTACAACGAGCATTGCATTGTCTTTAACGCAGAACATACCCCCATGAAGATTGACAAGGCGGCTTTTGAAAAGCTGCTTGACTTTGTCACCATCTTCCCGCACTACTTTGTCGGTTCCAATGCTGATCTTCCAATTGTAGGAGGCAGCATTCTGAGCCATGAGCATTTTCAGGGTGGACATTACAGCTTTCCTATGGAGCGTGCGCCCATTGAGCAGGAAATCCATTTTAGGGGGTTCGAGGATGTATGCGCTGGGATTGTAAGATGGCCCATGAGCGTTATCCGTCTGAATGGCCCCGACCGGGAACGGATTGTCAAACTGGCAGATAAAATTCTGCGCTCTTGGCGTGGTTATACCGATGAGGCGGCCTTTATCTTTGCGGAAACCAAGGGTGTACCCCACAACACAATTACGCCCATTGCCCGCCGCCGGGATGGAAATTACGAACTGGATCTGGTGCTCAGAAATAACATCACTACGGAGGAGCATCCTCTGGGTGTGTATCATCCCCATGCGGAATTGCACCACATCAAAAAGGAAAACATTGGCCTGATCGAAGTGATGGGACTGGCAGTTTTGCCTGCCCGGCTGAAAAAGGAACTGGCTGAATTGGAAGATGCTATTTTGAACGATCGTCGTTTGAATGGGGAACTTGAGAAGCACAAACCTTGGGTTGAAGAATTGAAGCAGATCCATAACTTTACTGCCGATAATATTTCCTGCATTTTGAAGATGGAGGTAGGTAAGGTTTTTGCCAAGGTTCTGGAGCATGCTGGTGTCTATAAACGCACCATTGAGGGAAGATCGGCCTTTGAGCGTTTCATTGAATATGTAAATCAGGAGGAAAACAGATGACTGTTCTTGTTACTGGTGGTGCGGGATACATCGGAAGTCACACCGTTGTAGAACTGCTGAACGCAGGCCATGAAACGATTATTGTAGATGACTTGTCCAATGCCAAGCTGGATGTGATTGACCGAATCGAAACGATTACCGGCAAGCGGCCTGCATTCTACCAGTTCGATGCTGCTGACAAAGAGCGGCTCCGAGATGTATTCGCAAACCACAAGATTGATGCCGCTATTCACTTTGCCGCCTTCAAAGCGGTGGGTGAAAGTGTCCGTAAGCCCTTGCAGTATTACCGTAACAACATTGACAGTGCCCTAACCCTTCTGGAAGTAATGGAAGAGTTCGGATGCAAGAAGCTGGTGTTTTCCTCCTCTGCCACGGTCTACGGTCCGAATAATCCCCATCCTTACAAAGAAGAAATGCCTGCCATCCAATCCTCTAGTCCTTATGGATGGACGAAGGTGATGATTGAACGGATACTGACGGATTATGTAACTGCCCATCCGGATTTCTGCGCGATTCTGCTGCGGTATTTTAACCCCATTGGCGCCCATGAGTCCGGTCTGCTGGGCGACGATCCCAACGGCATTCCCAATAATCTGATGCCTTACATTTGCCGTGTGGCCGCTGGACAGCTGGAAAAGCTGACAATCTTCGGTGGTGACTATCCAACACCGGACGGCACCTGCCAGCGGGATTATCTCCATGTTGTGGATCTGGCAGTAGGCCATTTGAAGGCTCTGGAATACGCCGAGAACCATAATGGTGTCGAGGCCATCAACCTGGGCACCGGAAATGGAATCTCCGTACTGGAGCTGGTTACAGCTTTTGAAAAAGCCAATAACATAAAACTGCCTTATGTTATTGGTCCACGCCGGGACGGTGATCTGCCTGCTTTCTGGGCAGATGCTGAGAAGGCAAGGAACCTTTTGGGTTGGGAAGCCAGCCATAGTGTGAAAGATATGTGCCGCAGTTCATGGCTTTTTGCCAAGGGGGGTACGCCCGAATCATCATTCTCTTAATAGTTACCCCCCGGATCGATTGACCCGGGGGGATAGTTATGCACACAATCCACAGATACACTCATAGGTCATACTGTAGAACGCCCCATCGTAGAAGAGAGGGAGGCACTGAGAATCCCATGGAACGGTTGTCAACCACAGTCTAGTACATCAAGAATGTTCAACTGTAGGCCATGGGCCTCGACATCGTTTGGATTGCGGCATAAAAAATACTCATTTTCCAGAGAAAATGAGTAAAAAAAAACGTAATGTGTCCAATGGTGGAGATAAGCGGGATCGAACCGCTGACCTCTTGAATGCCATTCAAGCGCTCTCCCAGCTGAGCTATACCCCCGTAGGGGACACATTACGTTTATTATTAAGTTAATGAGGGGTGCGCAACCGCTTCAACCGGGCTCCCAGCTGAACTATACCCCCATATTCTTGCCGTGTCGCTCACGACTTCTGTATTATAGCACAGCTTTCAAAAATGTCAAGCATCTTTTTTAGATTTTTTCCTTTTTCTTTTTTATCCCTCATTTTTATCACAAAAGCATGCATTCCCCTTTCCTTTTCTGCCGGAATCCTGTATAATGATGGCATCCATGTTCTTGGCCTGCGGGCGATACGAAATAGCGGGAGGTTTTTCCATGTCAACACCCAGCCTTATTCTTTCCAAAGAGCAGAAAAAAGTCCTGGACCAGGGGTTTCTTGCCCAGTTTGGTCAGGAACCCCAGCGGTATTTCTCCGCTCCCGGACGTACCGAAATCGGCGGCAATCACACGGACCATCAGCGGGGCCGGGTGCTGGCCGCTGCCGTGAATCTGGATACCCGGGCGGCTGTACGGGCGAACGGCACCGATACCGTACGGATCCTCTCCAAGGGCTATCCCCTGTGCACCGTTTCTCTGAAGTCCCTCACCCCCCAGGCTGATGAAATCAACACCACCCCTGCGCTGGTGCGGGGTGTTTGCGCCCGATTCGCGGAGCTGGGGTGTCCCGTTTCCGGCTTTGATGCCTACTGCGAATCCACCGTGCTCCCCGGTTCCGGCCTCAGCTCCTCCGCCGCCTTCGAGGTGCTGATCGGCACCATTGTCAATGGGCTGTTTTTTGACGGGCAGGTTTCCCAGCCGGAAATCGCCCAGATCGGCCAGTACGCGGAGAATGTCTTCTTCGGCAAGCCCTGCGGCCTGATGGATCAGACCGCCTCTGCCGTAGGCAATCTGGTAACCATTGATTTCCTCGACAGGGAGCATCCCGTCATCGAGCCTGTGGACTTCGATTTTTCCTCCTGCGGCCATGCCCTGTGCATCATTGACAGCCAGGCAAGCCACGCCGACCTGACGGACGAATACGCCGCCATTCCCGGAGAACTGAAGGAAGTCTGCGCGTTCTTTGGAAAAGAAGTGCTGACCCAGATTCCTGAAGCCGAATTCTACGCCGCCATTCCAGCTCTGAGGAAAACCTGCCCTGACCGGGCGGTGCTGCGGGCCATCCATTTCTACCAGGACAACGCAAGAGTGCCTCAGCAGGTTGCGGCCCTGCGCAGCGGCGATTTCGGCAGCTTCCTGTCCCTCGTCAAGCAGAGCGGCTATTCCTCCTATATGTACTTACAGAATGTGATCCCTGCCGGTTACACCGCGCATCAGGATGTGGCCCTGGCTCTGGCGCTGTGCGAGCACTACCTCCAGGGCCGGGGAGCCTACCGGGTCCACGGCGGCGGCTTTGCCGGAACCGTCCAGGCCTTTGTTCCCTTTGACCTGTTGGAATCCTTCCGTTCCGGAATAGACGCCGCACTGGGCCAGGGCGCCTGCCATGTGCTGTCCATCCGTCCCCAGGGCGGCGTGGAAATGCTGATTGAGGAGTAGTGCCCATGAAAATCGAAACCTGCATTGACTCCCTGGTTTCCTACGCCATGAATACCGGCCTGTGCGAGCCGGTGGACCACCAGGTTGCCACCAACCGATTGCTAAATCTGCTGCACATGGACGACTACACCCCCTCCCAGGAGCTGCTCAGCGAAGACCTGGAGGAGATCCTGGCTGGGATTCTGGACTACGCCTGTGAAAAGGGCCTGTGCGAAGACAACATCACCGCCCGGGATATTTTTGACACCCGGATTATGGGTGCTCTGACCCCCATGCCCAGAGAAGTCATCCGCACCTTCCGGGAAAAGTACGCTCGTTCTCCCCGGGAGGCAACGGACTGGTACTACCACTTCAGCTGTGACACGGACTATATCCGCCGGTACCGCATTGCCAGGGATCTTCGCTGGAAGTACCGGAGCGACTACGGCGAGCTGGACATCACCATCAATCTGAGTAAACCCGAGAAGGACCCCAAGGCCATTGCCGCCGCCAAAAACGCTCCCCAGTCCGGGTATCCCAAATGTCAGCTCTGCCGGGAGAATGAGGGCTATGCAGGCCGCATGAACCACCCCGCCCGGTCAAACCACCGCATCATCCCCATCACCATCGGCGGAAGCGACTGGTATCTGCAATACTCCCCCTATGTCTACTACAATGAGCACTGCATCGTCTTCAACGGAGAGCACGTCCCCATGAAGATTGACCGGGCCGCCTTTGAAAAGCTTCTGGATTTTGTAGGGCAATTCCCCCACTACTTTGTGGGCTCCAATGCGGACCTTCCCATTGTGGGCGGCTCCATTCTCAGCCATGAGCACTTTCAGGGCGGGCGCTATACCTTTGCCATGGAGACCGCCCAGGTGGAAACTGCCGTTTCTTTCAGGGGCTTTGAGGATGTCCAGGCAGGCATCGTAAACTGGCCCATGAGCGTCATCCGTCTGGACGGCAGGGATCCCAAACGTCTGTCCCTTTTGGCGGAAAAAATCCTTTTGGCCTGGCGGGGCTACTCCGATGAAAGCCAGGGCATTGTTGCCTTCTCCGGCGGGGAACCCCACAACACCATCACGCCCATTGCCCGGCGCAGAGGGAATCTGTTTGAGCTGGATCTGGTGCTGCGGTGCAACATCACCACGGAAGCGCATCCCCTGGGTGTGTTCCATCCCCACGCGGACAAGCACCACATCAAGAAGGAGAACATTGGCCTGATCGAGGTCATGGGCCTGGCTGTGCTCCCCAGCCGTCTGAAAGAGGAGCTCACCGATCTGGCGGAAAAGATTGTATCGGGTGCAGACCTGCGCGCCGACGAGGTGCAGTGCAAGCACGCCGACTGGGTGGATGGTCTGAAAAAGGAATACACCTTCACCCGGGAAAACGCTCTGGACATTCTCTTCCGGGAAACCGGCCGGGTCTTTACCCAGGTTCTGGAGGACGCCGGTGTATTCAAGGCCACCCCGGCAGGGCGGGACGCATTTGTCAAATTCATCGAATATGTAAATAATTAATTCGTACTGAATAACGCAAAAAGCCTTGAAAGCCAAGGCTTTCCGGCAATCTTTGCGTTATTCGGCATTGATTGCTGTCTGAATTTCAAAAAATGGTTAAAAAGAGCCATTTTTTGAAATTACACACCTTCGGTGTGTGAATAAGCCGCATTGGCGGCTTATTCAGCAGACATTAATTAAGAAGGTCAACAAAAACAGGGGCTGCCATCATGGCTGCCCCTGTTTTTTTCAGTAATTTGTGAATCATTACCTCTTATTGAACCGTAAACGGGATGCTGTAATACTGGCTGCTTTGATGCTTGTGCGTCTGCCCGGACAAAGCATGGTCCTCGATGCATATTCTCAGGGCATACGTTCCCTTTTCCGGTTCCTGCCCCAAAAAATCTGCCAGATTTATTTCCATACTGCTTTCCCCGCCCATGGTAAGAGGAGCTCCCTCCAGCTGTGTAAGCCGGACATTCCCATCCTGATCTGACAGCGCAAAGGGATACTGGTCTATGATTGCAGCGTTTTCCACGGTCAGTGTCCCCTGCTGCATTCCCCCGGATTGATGGACGGTAACCGAAAGAGAACTGCCGGAGAATGCCGCCTCGAAGGTCAGCCCCCAGTCTTCCTTCACCCTGGGAGATTTTCTTTGGGAATCCCAACCGTCAATGGTATTTGGCGTCTGGTCTGCACTGGAAACCGCGAGGTAAGCAACTGGAATATCCCGCCCGTCGTATTCCAGAAGGTCATCCACAATGTTGATTTGGAAATCCGGATAACAAAACAGATTGTTTGTAACGCCATTTTGGGACAGCCGGGTTAGGGTGCAGATTTGCTCCTCCCCATCCTTGCACGCTTGGGCATACATTTGCTGAATCGTCACTTTTCCATCTCGAATCGCCTTTTCCAAGGGAAGGGATTCCCGTCCAACCTGGATTTGTACATTCCCGACATATTGATAATCCATTCCGGGATTCAGGTTTTTCCCCAAGACAGAGCCCGGAAAATAAAGGTAGGACTCTCTATTGTTCTCAACAGACAGTTTCAATTCAGGCGCCGCTTTTGTACTACCGCATCCTGCCACGAAAAGGAGCGATGCCACACAAAGGATTGTGCATAGAATTTTCTTCATTTTTCCCTCCATGATCAACGTGCAGCAAGGATGCATATCAAAAAGAAATACTTGCTGTCAAATCATCCACGAACGGAGCATTCCAAAGACAATAGCATTAATGCTTACCCTGTTACGCTATCAATCCTGAATGTATCCGCTAACAACGCCATTCGAAATGCTCACTCTGAAATCTGCATAGGTTTTCTTTGCGGCATTCCAATTGAATGTTAGAAAATATTTGATTGTTACAGAATCATTTCCCATATTCGAGTAGTGCATATCAGAAGAATTGTTAACCGAGGGCGTCCCGTAACTGGTAAACTGCCCTGTACGATTCATACTGATTGCATAGCAAACATTTTTCAAATAAAACACACCCAATGCCACTGTGCTTGTAACTGTATAGTCTACGCTACCGTATTTATAGGAGCCTTCATATGTAGGATCAGACTTGTTTTCTTCTACAGAAAACCCTGTACTTCTTGCATCCAAAAGAAGAATGTTTCCGCTTTCATACTCGACAAGTGTAAGTGATTCGTCGTTTGTTACTTGACGTGTTTCACAATGTACAATAGTATCGTCTTTTCCTCTTGAATAATTAGATGTAGCGCTTGGGGTGCTGTGAATTAATTTTGAATACTCTGGGAATACCTCATCAGCAAGATCGATTAGCTTATAGTGATCACTAATCTCCGCTGTTTCAGCAAAACCAGAAACAGGAATAATTGCCAAAAGAATACATATGCTCATTACCAGTGAAACTAACTTTTTCATAATGCGGTCATACATCCTTTCTTTTTGATAATTTTTTCTTGTTCACTGCTTTTTGAGAATACCGGTGCAACACATACTGTTCTGAACCACATGTGGACATACAGTTTCATTGTATTCCTAGTTTATTATCTCTCCCTTCAAGTGAATTCTGGTAAATCGATGCCTGCACGTTTTCTCCCTGATTCAGCCTATTTCAATCCAGGTTGATTTACATAACGTCGATGACTTCCAGTAAAGGCTCAAACACAGTACGCATTCTCTTTTTCTCAATGTTGTAAAACGATACAAAATGAATCCTGGAGTCTGTCCCTATTCGCTATCCGGTTTTCAACGTTGCAAGAAGGAACTATCTCAGCTTCTCTTTATTGATAAGCTGAGTATATCATAACAAATGTACTTTGTCAACAATTACTTTTGTTAGAAAAGTATTGAATTCTAATTATATTGTACTATAATAGCAGAAAGGAGGATAGGGAGATGACGATTAGCAGCAGTCCGGGCGGCTTCCGCCGTGGGGTTATGACATTGGTGATTCTCGGATTATTAGCAAAGGAAGATATGTATGGCTACCAACTTGTACAGGAAACGGAACGAGAAAGCGGAGGCGCCATTGTGACCCAGGAGGGATCCCTGTATCCGGTTCTTTACAAGTTGGTTGATCAGGGGTTGATTACTGACAGGAAAGTTCAGGTCGGTAAGCGAATGACCCGGGTTTACTATCATCTGGAACCATCGGGCAGACAACGGCTGAAGGAACTAACTCAAGAATATGAAGAAGTAACCCGCGGCGTTTTGCAAATCATAAAAGGGGTGAACAAAAGTGTGGACGAATGTCTATGTCATGTGGTATCTGAAGGAGATTGGCAAGGAACTTCCGGGCAGTTGGAAGCAGAAGAGACGACTCCTGAAAAAGATACAAAGCTCTGTCCAGGACTATGTTTCTAATGGTGCAACCATTTCTTATAAACAGCTACAAGAGCGATTTGGTTCTCCAGCGGAAATTGCCACAACCTATACCCAAGAAATGGAATCAGAGGAGCTAATTAAGGCATTACATGTAAAAAAAAGCATTTTACATATATTCTTAATTGGGGTGTTCATTGCATTGATTCTATGGATCGCATTGATTGCAGCCAGTTTTCTTTCCTTTAAGAAGGATATGAATGGCTATAACGTAGTAGAAGTAGTAGAAATTGCAAGAAATTAACTAAGGAGGAGCTGAAATGAGACGTATTTTATGCTGTTTACTTGTACTGACCATGGCAATTTGTGCATTGCCTGTATTGTCCTGCGCCGAGGGAAGCAGTTCAAACATCGAATACTTTAATGACGGGAGCTATACCATCACTGAAATTCATAAAGAAAGCCTCCGTTCTTCCAAATCAGTTACAGGGAACAAAGTGAACACACATTATGATAGCGACGGAACTGCAAAATGGAAAGCTGTTTTGACAGGCAGCTTTACGTATACAGGTTCAAGCGCAAATTGCACGTCCTCCAGTGCAAGCGTAACCATCTATGATTCAGCATGGTATACCGTCAGCAAGTCGGCAAGCAAA
Source organism: Oscillospiraceae bacterium (assembly GCA_017622995.1). Classification (GTDB taxonomy): domain Bacteria; phylum Bacillota; class Clostridia; order Oscillospirales; family Oscillospiraceae; genus Faecousia. Next base: position 55,156 of record JAGAQA010000003.1, on the reverse strand, counting down.
AGCGGGAACACAGCATCTGCCCAGATTACTATGGGCAGAAAAGTATCAGGGATTACCGTTGCAAAAGTTTCATCGGATATGACACTTTCCTGTGATGCCAACGGAAATCTCAGTTGAATTTGCTTCTCACAAGAATTTACCCCTGAAAGCCACAGATGCCTACAGCGAATAATACGGAATGAATTGCTAACGCTGAATAGGGAGCCTCAAAAAACGCCTCGGTTTTGCATTAAGAAAACCGAGGCGTTTGTGTGTTGATAGATTAAACATCGCGTCTAAACCAGGTTTTGCCTCCTTCAGGCGCTGGTTATATCTTCTTCCGCTGTTTTCTCTGCCAATTCCTGTCCAATATGAAGCAGGAGATTTTTCCCGGTTCCTCTCAACCTGTGGTTCCATAACAGATATGCTTTCAACTCATCCGTCACGCGCTTTGAGCGTGCCACCTTCCCTGCCAGGGAAGGTAAGGGGGGCGTATCACTCAATTCGGTGTATCTGTGATTCTTTCCGGGTCCCCTCCACCATCCGTCTCGCCTTTACGGGCGAGACGCCTTCCTCCAGCAGGAGGAAGACATATGCGCCCTACGGGCGCAATCCTTAACCAGATAAATCCCCCTTTCGCGCACAAAAAACACACAACAAGCCACCCCTTTGTGGGTGGCTTGTTGCAGACAGGATATGATTACTTAAAATACTTCACCGCGGCCTCGAACATCCGGATGTCGTATTCGCCGGGAACATTGCGGTAGAGATTCCTGCCGATGCGCTCGCTGTGGCCCATCTTGCCAAAGATACGGCCGTCGGGAGAGGTAATGCCCTCGATGGCGCAGACGGAGCCGTTGGGGTTGAAGGCCGCGTCCATGGTGGGGTTCCCCGCCAGATCCACGTACTGGGTGGCAATCTGACCATTTTCCGCCAGCTGCTTCACCAGGGCCTCGCTTGCCAGGAACTTGCCCTCGCCGTGGGAAATGGGTACGTTGTACACATCCCCAACATTCGTCAGGCTCAGCCAGGGGGACTTGTTGGAAGCCACCCGGGTGCGGACGATGCGGCTCTGATGCCGACCGATGGTATTAAAGGTCAGCGTGGGGCAGGTGTCATCGGTTTCGATGATCTTGCCGTAGGGCACCAGACCCAGCTTAATGAGGGCCTGGAAGCCGTTGCAGATGCCGCACATCAGGCCATCCCGCTCTTCCAGAAGCTTCATAACCTGCTCCTTAATGGCAGGATTCCGGAAGAAAGCGGTGATGAACTTGGCGGAGCCATCGGGCTCATCGCCGCCGGAGAAGCCGCCGGGGATGAAGATCATCTGGCTGTCCCCAATCCGCTTGGCCACATCCTCTACGCTTCTGGCCACATCATCGGCGGTCAGGTTGCGGATCACCGCAATATCCGCTTCCGCTCCCGCGGCCATCACCGCCCGGGCGGAATCATACTCGCAGTTGGTGCCGGGGAATACAGGAATCAGCACCCTGGGCTTTGCCACCTTCACAGCGGGAGCCGGATAAGAAGCTGCCGCATGGGAGAACGCCGGAATCTCTTTCTTGGTCTCCTGGGTCTTGGTGGCATAGACCTTCTCCAGAACCCCGGTATTCCGGGCATACAGCTCTTCAATGGAAGCGCTTTCCCCACCATAGGTAATGGTTTCTTCCCCGGTGGTATAGCCGATTCGGCTGCCGAAATCGCAGTCCTCCGTCAGCTCGGCAAGGATTGCACCGTAGCAGGGGCCCTCATGCCGGGGCGCATGCTCTTCGGCGGCAAAGCCGATGGAATTGCCGAAGGACATCTTCATCACCGCTTCCGGTACGCCGCCGGCATCCACAGCCCAGGCGGCCGCAACCTTCCCGGCCTGGCACAGAGCGTGGAACCGCTCCCAGGTGTCCTTCAACGCTTCATAGCTGCCGTCCTCAACCCCGAAATAGTAGACGGGGTGACCGGCCTGCTTAAACTCATTGGAGATGACTTCCTCTGCCTTCAGAGGCGCAATGGCAAAGGAGATCACCGTAGGCGGCACATCCTTGTCGAGGAAGGTGCCGGACATGGAGTCCTTTCCGCCGATGGCAGCGGCGCCCAGATGCAGCTGGGCATCCAGTGCACCCAGCAGGGCCTCAAAGGGCTTGCCCCAGCGCTGGGGCTCGTTTCTCAGCTTTTCAAAGAACTCCTGTAAGGTGAGGTAAGCTTTCCGATAGTCCGCACCGGCAGCCACAATCTTTGCCATGGAAGAGATCACGCTCATCTTGGCGCCCACAAAGGGATCGGCGCTCAACAGGTCAGGATCACAGCCCCAGGCCATCACGCTGGCGGCATCGGTCTGCTCACCGGGCAGCACCGGCAGCTTGGCTGCCATGGCCTGCTCGGGGGTGGACTGATTTTTACCGCCGAAGGGCATCAGAAGGGAGCCCGCGCCGATGGTGGCATCGAACCGCTCCACCAGACCTCTCTGGGAGGCAAACTTCAGCTGGGAAGCCAGGTCCTTCAGTCCGGTGTAGGCAGGCGCGTATTCCTTCGCGGCGGGCACCTCCACCTGGGCGTGCTTTACGGCGCCGTTGGTGTTCAGGAAATCCCGGGACAGATTGGCAATCTCTCTTCCCTTCCAGGTCATGACCATCCGAGCCTCTTCCGTGACCAAGGCCACCCGGTAGGCTTCCAGATTCTCCTTTTCCGCGGCGGCAATGAAGGCATCCGCGTCCTCGGGGGCAACGACCACTGCCATACGCTCCTGAGATTCGGAGATGGCCAGCTCCGTGCCGTCCAGGCCCTCGTACTTCTTCCGCACGGCATCCAGGTCGATGCGCAGGCCGTCGGCCAGCTCGCCGATGGCAACGGATACACCGCCGGCACCGAAATCATTGCAGCGCTTGATGAGCCGGGTGACCTTGCCGTCCCGGAACAGGCGCTGGATCTTCCGCTCTTCGGGGGCGTTGCCCTTCTGAACCTCGGAAGCCATGGTGGTCAGGGACTTCATATTGTGGCTCTTGGAGGAGCCGGTGGCACCGCCGATGCCGTCCCGGCCGGTACGGCCGCCCAGCAGGATCACCACATCTCCGGCTTTGGGGCATTCCCGGCGGACATTGCCCGCGGGAGCGGCAGCAACCACGGCGCCGCACTCCAGGCGCTTGGCAACAAAGCCCTCGTGATACAGCTCCGCCACATGACCGGTAGCCAGACCAATCTGGTTGCCGTAGGAGGAGTAGCCTGCCGCCGCGGTCTGGCAGAGCTTTCTCTGGGAGAGCTTGCCGGGGAGGGTATCCTTTAAAGAGGTGCGGGGATCACCGGCGCCGGTGACACGCATGGCCTGATGCACATAGGCACGGCCGGACAGGGGGTCCCGGATGCAGCCGCCGATACAGGTGGCCGCGCCGCCAAAGGGCTCTATCTCCGTGGGATGGTTGTGGGTTTCGTTCTTGAACATCAGGAGCCAGTCCTGGTCTTCCCCATTCACCGTTGCGGTAACATGGATGGAGCAGGCGTTGATCTCCTCGCTCTCGTCCAGCTCCGGGAGCATTCCCTGCTTTTTCAGGTACTTGGCGCCGATGGTGGCAATATCCATCAGGGTCTGGGGCCGCTGAGCCGCCTTCTCTTCCCCGTAAACCGCCACACGGGCGGCAAGATACTGCTCATAGGCTTTCTGCACGGCCTCATTGTGGATGGTCACCTTGTCCAGGTGGGTGGAGAAGGTGGTGTGCCGGCAGTGGTCGGACCAATAGGTATCCACCACCCGGATCTCGGTGATGGTGGGATCCCGGTGCTCCTCGTCCCGGAAGTAGGCCTGCAGGAACTTCAGGTCATCCAGGTCCATGGCAAGGCCCAGCTTGTCCAGAAGCTGAGAAAGGGCCGCTTCGTCCATGGAAATAAAGCCCGCAACCGTGGCAACGGTTTCCGGAATGGCATAGTCAATGGCCAGGGTCTCCGGCTTTTCCAGGGAGGCTTCCCGGCTTTCCACGGCATTGATCACGTATTTCTTGATGGCCGCCACGTCCGCCTCACTGAGGGAGCCGGACAGCACATACACCTTGGCGGTGCGCACTGTGGGACGATTTCCCTGGGAGATGATCTGGATGCACTGGGCAGCGGAATCCGCCCGCTGGTCGTACTGGCCGGGCAGAGGCTCCACCGCGAAAACCACATCGCCCTGGGGCACTTCATAGCTGACGTTGTCCACCTGGGGTTCCGAAAACACCGTGTTCACGGCATAGCGGAACAGCTCTTCGTCTATGTTCTCCGCGTCATACCGGTTCAGCAGCCGCAGTCCGGTGAGCCCCCCAATCTGCAGAAAGTCCCGCAGTTCCCCCAGAAGGCCCTGGGCGTCAAAGGTCTGTCCCTCTTTCTTTTCTACATATACACGATAAACCATGTGGAGTCCTCCCTATCTTATTTCAGTGCCTGCATGGCCCTGCGTCCAATATCGCTTCTGCGGTAGGCGCCCTCAAAGGAGATCCCGTCGCTGAGCCGATAGGCTTCCCGGATGGCGTCCTCCAGGGTATCCGCCACAGCGGTGGTGCCGGTGACCCGGCCGCCGGAAGTGAGCAGTTCCCCATTCTCCCCCAGCTTGGCTCCGGCAACATAGGTATGCCGGGCAGCCTCCTGCGTCATGGTCATGGGCAGGCCCTTCTTGTAGGACACAGGGTAGCCCTGGGACGCCAGAATCACGCAGCAGGCGTTCTTGTCAGAGAATTTGACCTCGGTCCCGGAAAGCGTGCCGTTGGTGGTAGCCTGCATAATGGTCAGCAGGTCGCTTTCCAGCAGGGGCAGCACCACCTGGGTCTCCGGATCGCCGAACCGGCAGTTGTACTCAATGACCTTTGGGCCATTGGGGGTGAGCATCAGTCCGAAATACAGGCAGCCCCGGAAGGTGCGGCCCTCGGCATTCATGGCCTGAATGGTGGGCAGGAAGATTTCTTCCATGCAAACCTTCGCCACATCCTCGGTGTAGTAGGGATTGGGGGCCACAGTGCCCATGCCGCCGGTGTTGAGGCCGGTGTCGTTGTCCCCGATGCGCTTATGGTCCATGGAGGACACCATGGGCTTTACCACCTTGCCGTCAGTAAAAGCCAGCACACTGACCTCCGGCCCGGTGAGGAACTCCTCGATGACCACACGGCTGCCAGATTTCCCGAACATGCCGTTTGCCATCATATCGGTGACGGCCTGCATGGCCTCCTCCCGGGTTTGGGCGATGATGACGCCCTTACCCAGGGCCAGGCCGTCTGCCTTGATGACCGTGGGGATGGGGGCGGTTTCCAGATACTTGAGGGCAGCGTCCAGATCATCGAAGACCTCGTACTGTGCCGTGGGGATGCCGTATTTCTTCATCAGGTTCTTGGAAAAGACCTTGCTGCCCTCAATGATGGCCGCGTTGGCGCTGGGGCCAAAGCAGGGAATCCCCTTTTCCGTCAGCGCATCCACAGCGCCAAGAACCAGAGGATCGTCCGGCGCGACCACCGCGTAATCGATGCCGTTCTGCACGGCAAATTCCACAATCCTGGGAATATCCGTGGCGCCGATGGGGACGCAGACCGCATCGGCGGCAATGCCGCCGTTTCCGGGCAGGGCGTAAATCGTTTCCACGGAAGGATTCTCTTTCAGCTTTTTGATGATGGCGTGTTCCCGGCCGCCGCCGCCGACTACTAACAATTTCATAAATCAATACCCCTTTGTGTAGATACTAGATACAAGATAGTAGATACAAGATATTCGGCTGTTCCCGTATGAGCTTGCCTATCCTGTATCTGGTATCTTGTATCTTCGTATCTGAAATCAGTGGTGGAACAGCCGCATGCCGGTAAAGGCCATGACAATGTTGTCCTTGTCGCACTCGGCAATCACCAGGTCATCCCGAATGGAGCCACCGGGCTGGGCAATGTAGCTGACACCGGAAGCATAGGCCCGCTTGATGTTATCCGCAAAGGGGAAGAAGGCGTCGGAACCCAGGGCAACACCCCGGACGGCGCCCAGGAAGGCCCGCTTGTCTTCCTCTGTCAGGCGCTCAGGCTGACGGGTGAAGTAGTTCTGCCAGATGCCGTCGGCGCACACATCCTCTTCATTGCCGTTGATGTAGCCATCGATCACATTGTCCCGGTTGGGTCTGCCCAGGTCCTCACGGAAGGGCAGGTTCAGGGTCTTGGGGTGCTGGCGCAGGAACCAGGTATCCGCCTTGGAGCCTGCCAGCCGGGTGCAGTGGATCCGGGACTGCTGTCCGGCACCTACACCGATGGCCTGGCCGTCATAGGCAAAGCACACGGAATTGGACTGGGTGTACTTCAGGGTGATGAGGGCCACAATGAGGTCCACCTTGGCGCTCTCCGGCAGGTTTTTGTTTTCGGTAACGATGTTGTTCAGCAGTTCGGCATCGATTTTGAAGTTGTTCCGGCCCTGCTGGAAGGTAACGCCGTAGACCATCTTGGTCTCCTGGGGGGCGGGCACATAGGTTTCGTCAATGGCAACCACATTGTAGCTGCCCTTGCGCTTGGTTTTCAGAATCGCCAAGGCTTCCTCGGTGTAGCCGGGGGCAATCACGCCGTCGGATACCTCCCGGGCAATGAGCTTGGCGGTGGTCACATCGCACACATCGCTGAGGGCCACCCAGTCGCCGAAGGAGCACATCCGGTCCGTGCCCCGGGCCCGGGCGTAGGCGCAGGCCAGAGGGCTGTCATCCAGCTCGGGCACATCGTCTACAAAGCAGGCCTTCTTCAGGTTCTCCGGCAGGACCTTGCCCACGGCGGCGGAGGTGGGAGAAACGTGCTTAAAAGAGGTTACGGCGCACAGGCCGGTGGCTGCCTTCAGCTCCTTTACCAGCTGGTAGGAGTTCAGCGCGTCCAGGAAATTGATGTAGCCGGGGCGGCCGTTCAGAACGGTGATGGGCAGGTCGGAGCCGTCCGCCATATAGATGGAAGCGGGCTTCTGGTTGGGATTGCAGCCGTATTTCAGTTCAAATTCTTTCATTTCCGTCTCCTGTTATTCGTAGCGGTTGATGACCTTCTGGCGGTATTCGCCGGTGGCCAGGTCTGTATAGCGGACGAACAAGGAAATCTTATTGTCCTCGTTCAGGTTGTTCCAAAGGGTATTGACAAAGGCGTCCATGTCCTGGGGAATTTCTACCCGTTCCGGTTCTCCCTGGAAGGTGGGGATCACGGGATTGCCGTCGCAGACATAGGTGTGCAGGAAGTGGCCCAGGCCCGCAATGGGGTCAAAATCAAAGGTGTAGCGGTTGCAGCCCGTTCCTTCCGCGTCGGAGGATTTCAGAATGGACATCTTGTAGCTGCCGTCGGGGCTCAGAAGGCCGGAAATCCGGGGGGTCCAGTTGGGCCCGTCATGCTCAAATTTCCGGGTCCGCAGCCCCTCCTCCATGGTCTTTCCCTTTTCCAGGAATTCCCGGATGGTATCGGTCTGGTCACCGTTGGTCACGATCAGCGCCCGGCCCAGCTGGCGGACAGGGTGGTAGATAATGAGGCTGGGGTCCTCCATCTTGGCAGGATCGTAGGCCTCGGTGCGGATGCCGTCGGGCTCCAGGCGGAATACCCGGTTGCGGCTGTTGACACTGCGGCCCATGATGAAGTAAGCCGCCACGCTTTCCTTTCCGTCCGGCGTCAGGCCCAGAACGATGCCCCGGCCGGGATAGCGGTTGGAAGCCAGCAGGGCTCCCATTTCCTTGGTCTCGTAAACGTTCATTGGTTCTCCCCCTTAAGAATTCTGAATCAAAGCGGCAACGTGCTCAACGGCCCGGGGCAGCAGGATCCATTCAGCCTGCTCCATGACCCGGCGCTGCAAGCTTTCCGGGGTATCGCCGGGAAGAACCTCCACCGCTTTCTGGTCGATGATCTCTCCCCCGTCCGGAATCTCATTCACAAAATGGATGGTGGCACCCGTAACCTTAACGCCCTTGCGGAGGGCCGCTTCGTGGACCCGCAGGCCGTAGAAGCCTTCGCCGCAGAAGGAGGGGATCAAAGAGGGGTGCACATTGATGATTCTCTTGGGATATTTGGAGGTAAAGCCGACAGACAGGATGCTCATAAAGCCTGCCAGAACAATGAGCCGGATTCCCTTTTCTTCCAGTTTGGCTGCCAGAGCTTCCTCAAAAGCCTGCTGGGAACCAAGCTGTTTTTTCGAGATCACACAGCTTTCAATTCCGGCCTTCTTTGCCCGCTCCAGAGCGTAGGCCCCGGGGTTATTGGAAACCACCAGCTTGATTTCGCCGCTGACCAGTTCACCCCGGCTTTGGGCATCCATCAGGGCCTGCAGATTGGTTCCGCCGCCGGATACCAACACCGCGATTTGGGTTTTCATTCCAGAATCACCTTTTCCTCGTTCTCCACAATTTCGCCGATGACATAGGCGGTTTCTCCGTGGGCAGTCAGGATTTCCAGTGCCAGATCGGCCTGGGCGGCGGGAACCACCACGCTCATACCGACGCCCATATTGAAGGTGTTGAACATATCTCGCTGGGGAATGTTTCCGGTCTTTGCAATCAGGTCAAAGATGGGCAGCACACGCACATCGCTCTTTTTGATCTTTGCGCACAGGCCGTCGGGAATGCTGCGGGGGATATTCTCATAGAAGCCGCCGCCGGTGATGTGGCTGATGCCCTTCACATCCACCTTTTCCAGCAGAGCCAGAATGCTCTTCACATAGATGCGGGTGGGAGTCAGCAGGGTTTCCAGGATGGACTTGCCGCCCAGGGCCTCACAGGGCTCCTTCAGGTTCGGATTGTTCTCCACATCGAAGACCTTCCGCACCAGGCTGAAGCCGTTGGAGTGTACGCCGGAGCTGGCCAGGGCAATGACCACATCACCGGGCCGCATCCGGGTATTGTCGATGATCTTCTTCTTATCCACAATTCCCACGCTGAAGCCTGCCAGATCGTAGTCATCCACGGGCATCATGCCGGGATGCTCCGCCGTCTCACCGCCGATGAGGGCGGATCCGGACTGGACGCAGCCCTCGGCCACACCGCTTACGATTTCCGCAATGCGCTCCGGCACATTCTTGCCGCAGGCAATGTAATCCAGGAAAAACAGAGGCTTTGCGCCGCAGCAGATCACGTCATTGACGCACATGGCCACACAGTCGATGCCGATGGTATCGTGCTTGTCCAGGAGCATGGCGATTTTCAGCTTGGTACCCACGCCGTCGGTACCGGAAACCAGAACGGGCTCCTCCATACCGGCGATGGGCAGGCCGAAGCAGCCGCCGAAGCCGCCCACATCGTCCAGGCACCCTTCATTCCGGGTCCGGGCAACGTGCTTCTTCATGAGTTCCACGGCCTTGTAACCGGCAGTGATGTCTACACCGGCAGCGGCGTAGCTGGCAGACTGAGAATTCTTGTGATCCATAGGTAATCTCCTTTTTGTCGGTTTATTATAGAGTTCCAGGAAACATTTTCTGTGCTTTGGGGGCTTCCGATTGCCGCCCGGCGTCAGCGCCTCTGGGCGGCAATTGTTTTGATCAAACCTTCGCAGGAATTTGGAACCGTTATTCCTTTCCGTTCCAGCAGTAGGTGCACACATCGCACTCGGGCAGGTCGATGGCCTCCAGAATGCCCTCCAGGGTCTGGTACTCCAGGCTGGAGAAGTGCAGCTTATCGCAGATGGTCTGGCGCAGCTTTTTGCCCCGCTCGGTGGTGCCGTCCATATATTCGTCCAGGTGGTTAAAGCCCTCTTCCCCCTCCAGCTCCAGGATGGTGGATCGGGCGATCAGCTCATTTTCCGAATTGGACCGGGAGAAATTCAGATATTTACAGGCGTAGAGAATGGGGGGGCAGGCGGAACGGATGTGCACATCCTTGGCCCCGTGCTCATACAGGAAATCAACGGTCTCCCGCAGCTGGGTGCCCCGGACAATGGAATCGTCCACAAACAGCAGCTTCTTGTCCCGGATCAGCTCGTCCACGGGAATCTGCTTCATCTTGGCTACCATATTCCGCTCACTCTGGTGGGAGGGCATAAAGCTCCGGGGCCAGGTAGGGGTATACTTGATAAAGGGCCGGGCAAAGGGTATGCCGCTTTCGTTGGCGTAGCCGATGGCGTGGGGGGTGCCGGAATCGGGCACGCCGCCTACATAGTCAATGTCCTGAGCGATGCCGTTTTCCCGGTCGGCCTTGGCCATAATCCGGCCGTTGCGGTAGCGCATGATTTCCACGTTTTTGCCCTCATAGCAGGAGGTGGGATAGCCGTAGTAGGACCAGAGGAAGGCGCAGATTTTCTTTTTCTCCCGGGGCTCTGCCAGAACCACATCCCCGTCGGCAGAGAGCTCCACCACCTCGCCGGGGCCCAGCTCCCGGTAGAATTCATAGCCCAGCTTCTCACCGGCGTAATCTTCAAAGGTAACGCAGCAGCCATCCGCATTCTTTTCCAGGATGATGGGAAGCCGGCCCAGCTTGTCCCGGGCGGCAATCAGGTGGCCGTCATCCTTCAGAATCAGAATAGCCGCCGTGCCTTCAATCAGGTCCTGGGCAAAACGAATGCCCTCCGCAAAGGTGCTTTTCTGGTCAATCAAAGCGGAAATCAGTTCGTTGGAATTGATTCTGCCGCCGCTCATGGCCTCAAAGTGACCGCCGCTGAAGGACAGGTATTGGCGAAGCAATGCTTCCGCATTATTAATGATGCCAATGGTGCAGATGGCATAGGTGCCCAGCTCGGAGCGGATCAGCAGCGGCTGGGGATCGGTATCGGAAATGCAGCCAATGGCTGCACAGCCCTTCATTTCGCTGAGAATTCCATCGAATTTGGTACGGAAGGGGGAATTCTCGATATTATGAATCTCCCGCTGCAGGCCCAGCTCCTTGTCATAAGCAGCCATACCGCCCCGGCGGGTACCCAGGTGAGAATGATAGTCGGTGCCGAAGAACACATCCAGAATGCAGTCCCGGTGGGAAACTGCGCCAAAGAAACCACCCATTGTTTTTCCTCCTTAACCCAACAGTTCTTTCTGCAGATTGGCGTCCTTTTCCAAAACCTTCTCTTTGTCGGCAGCCCGTTTCTCATCCAGCTTCTTTGCCAGCGCTTCGTCGGAAACCGCCAGGATCTGGGCCGCCAGCAGCGCCGCGTTGACGCCGCCGTTGATGGCTACCGTGGCAACCGGGATACCGGAGGGCATCTGAACCGTCGCCAAAAGCGCATCCATACCGTCCAGAACCGGTCCCTTGCAGGGAATGCCGATCACGGGCAAAGTGGTGTTTGCCGCAATGGCGCCTGCCAGATGGGCCGCCATACCGGCAGCGGCGATCATAACACCGAAGCCCTTTTCCCGGGCAGAAACAGCAAAGTCTCTCGCTTCCTCCGGTGTGCGGTGGGCAGAGAAAATGTGGCATTCAAAGGGAATGTCCAGTTCCTTCAGGGTATCCATGGACTTCCGCAGGATCGGCAAATCGCTGTCGCTTCCCATAATAATCCCAACTTTTTTCATATTTACCTCCTAAAAAAGCGTAAAAGGGCCTACTTACCCTCCTGATAAAGGAACGCAAGCAAGCCCAGACGGTCGGCAAAAATTTTTCCCTTACTCCATGTGGTGCTCCACTGATCCGTCAGTCATAAGGGTTCGTTTTGACAGGACACATTATACCATAATCCGCTTTCCTTCGTCAAGAAAGCAGAAGCAACAGAATTCTCCCGGAATCCCGGAAAACCATGTGAATTCTGTATATTCGATAAAAAAAGAGGGAATCACGCCGGATTCCCTCCCCTGTTTATTCCTGTGCGAAGACCGTTTTATCCAGATTTCTCCCGGTAATTGCCAGGTACAAAGCGGTGCCCAGCACCAGCACAACCGCCAGCTCCCCCAGGGCAACATATACGGCATTGATGACAAAACCGCCGCCGATGTACTTGGTTAGCTCCCAGCCCACCAGCAGCGCGTTGCTAACGGCGGGCATGAGCATCCCCAGCACGGGGAGCTTGCCGACCTTCACAGCGCGGGTTTTCCACATCCCCCAGGCAGCCAGGAAGGTGGCCAGGGTCCCCACCACAAAATCCAGGGGCAGGGTCGCGGAATAGGTCAGATTAAACACCAGGCAGCCCAGGCTCAGACCGGGAATGGCGGCAGGGGTGAAAAACGCCAGCACCGTCATGGCTTCGGAAATGCGCATCTGGATGGCCCAGGAGGTGGTGCCGGGCAGCAGCAGATTCTGCATATGGGTCAGCACGGAATAGAGGGCCGCAATGATGGCTGCCTGGGTCAGATAACGGGTCTTGTTCATGTTTTGTTGTCTCCTTACAAAAAAATGGGCGGACGAACCACCCGAACGAAAACAGCACAACAAAAAAATGGGTGCAAATGCACCCATCCGAAATTCAATCTCCTAGTTTTGTTTACCGACAGGATGGTTACGAACTGTCCTATGAAGTTGGAAGTCATTCTACAGGAAAAGCTCCTGTTTGTCAAGGGCCTGTTCCCCGGTCCGGGAACAGGCCCTTAATTCCTTAGGGCAACACCGCACAATGGAAACTGCGGACTTCAGCGGATCTTTTTCTCCATTATGCGGTGCTGCCTTAGAATTTGATCACAACCGTGTCTCCGATGATCCGGATGGAACCGGCATTGGGATATTGGGGCATCTCCCGGACCTCGGGCAGGTCCCTGTAGTCCGCCTCGTCCACAATCTCGGCATCAAAGCCGCACCACTGGTTCAAAAACTCCCGGAAGGAGTGGGCCGTCAGCTCTGCGGTATGCTGCAGAATCGGCTCCACCGCAAAGGTGGTGAACTCCGGGATGTCCACAAAGGTGGGATCCCTGTTGAAATCCTTATTGACGAAGGTCAGCTTCAGGCCGCTTTCATAGCCATCCAGGCTCTTCACCTGGGTAATGATGGTGGTAAAATACTGAATGGTCCGGGTCTGGTACAGATCCATCCGCAGATACACCACATTGTCATAGCGCACATACATGAGGCTGGCTGCCGCCAGAAGCACACAGGCAAACCTTGTGATCCACCCGGAAAGCTTCCCCTTTTCCGGGCATACCGGTTCCCACCGCAGCAGGCACCAGGGAAGCAGCCAGAACAGCAGCTGGCTGTAGACCATCAGGGAATGAACGATCTTCGGGGCGCACATCACATAAATAAAGTTTACCGCCAGCGGGAACACGCACAGTGCAAGCATGGCGGACACGCCCCGGGTCCGGTCCTTCCGCAGACGCTGCCATACGAAATTCGCGGCGGCCAGCACAAGCATACCGAGATTTACATAATACAGCGTATACAGCCGGAAGGGATACATATAGGCGGAGCGGTTGGTGCCGTCCGGTTTCAGGAACAGGTAATAGCTGAGCTTGACTCTTTGCAGGTATTCCCCGAAGCCGCCGCTGACGGGGTCGGAAAGGCCGTTGTAGCCCGTCATGCTGAGCCCCAGCACCTTGAGACACAACGAATTGAGAAGCGCATACAGTGCCAGAAAGCACAGGCAGGCGGAAACATACCAGACAATCTCCAGAAGAAGCTTTTTCACGCTCCAGGTTTCACTTTTCTGGGTCTGCCGCAGAAAAAACATGAGGAACACGCACAGTACGGTGGGGATAAATGCCTGATAAATACCGGTACTGAGGGCCAGCAGCACCACCCCGCCCAGATAGGCCCAGGCTTTTCTGTACCGGCACAAAAGGAGGCAGCCGAAAAGGGCCAGCAAAAGGCCAAGCAGATAGTAAGGCGCGGTGAAAAGATAGCAGTAGAATCCGGCAATCACCGGCAGCACAACCATCAGTCCCGGGACCAGAATCCAGTCCGCCTTTCCCTGCAGCTCCAGCAAATCAATGAGCACGCAGGCGCAGAGCCCAAGCAGAACCAGACAGATCAGCCCACCAAAAAGAGGCAGGCTGAAATTGGGGCTTCCAAAGATCCACCGAACCAGCTCCCCCAGAATTCCCAGGAACCACCGGCCGGAACGGAAGGTGACCCCCACATCAAAGAGGAATTGGGGATCATCCACCATGGAAAATTTGTTTACCAGCGCCACACCGTGGGCGAGTATCCCGAATATGAGGGCACTGAGCATGGTCACACGGAAATGGGGCCACCGTGCCTCTGCCTTGCGGATGATCGAACTGCCTTTCTGCTCCATAATATCCTCCCCCACAAAACCTGCAATTATTCTGCCCACATTGTAGCACAGGGCCATTTTTAAGTCAATGTTCCAGTGTTTCGGCAGCAGCCGGCATGGCCCGATTCAAAACCGCGGGGCTGATCAAATGACCCGCCCCGCGGTTTTGCTTATTGATACTGTTTTGCCATGGAGAACCCTCTGCCCCGCACTTCGCTGACACGATTGACAACCATAAAGCAATCCGGATCAATCCGGTGCACAATCTTATCCACCTGGATGAGCTCCCGGTTTGAAATCACACTGAAAAGAAGCTGGGTATCCCTGTGCAGATAACCGCCCTCCCCGTCCAGTAGCGTTACGCCACGGTCTACCTGGCTTAAAATCGCATCGCATATTTCACGGGATTGTGGACTGATGATTTTCAATTCTGTTCGATTGCTTCCGATCAAAAGCATCTTGTCCAATACGATGGTGTAAATCAGAATGAGCACAACACCATACAAAACATTTTCCACAGGCCGGAACATCATTTGCAGGAGCAAAATGCAGAAGTCAAAGCAGTACATACTGGCGGACACGGGAATCCGAAACAGCTTCTGAAAAACCAAAGGCGGAATATCCATGCCGCCGGTAGATGCGCCGGCGCGGATCACTATGCCCAGTGCAAGACCAATTCCGGCACCTGAAAATATGGTACACAGAAGCAGGTCTTTGGTCAATACAAGCTCTCCAAACAGGACGTTGCAGATCTCCAGCGATGCGGGATAGAGGAACGTACTTGCCAGGGTGGTCAAAGCAAAACCTCTGCCCAAAAACAGCCAGCCAAGGGCCAGCATTGCGACATTGAAGATCAATACAAACAGGGATACGGGCACACCCCAAAGGTGATTCATCACCAACGCAATGCCGGTGGTGCCGCCGGTTACCAAATCAGCGGGGATCAAAAACAGCTTGACTGCCAGCGCATAAAGAAAATTGCCAAATACAACTGCGGTTACGGACTTAACGGTATTCATGGAATATCCTCCTTGCATTTTTTCCGGAAAATAAAAACACGTTTGTCAGAGCTTTTCCCTGACAAACGTGGATCGAGGCGGACGCCTAATACGGGTGTATTCTATTGGACAAAACCGGATTTGTCAAGATGCTGTCGTTTTTTGTACCGCCCGCAGCCGAATAAACCGTCGCTTGACAAATCCGAGAACAGGATGTATACTCTAACCGACAGGTAGTCGGTAATCAACCTGACTGTAAAGGAAAAGGGCTATGCGGATTGTAAAGGAAGCGGAAGAAAGAAGAGAGGAAATCCTGGACGCGGCAGAAAAGCTGTTTGCCGTCAAGGGCTTCGACAACACCAGCACCGGCGACATTCTGGATGCGGTGGGAATCGCCAGAGGGACTCTCTATTATCATTTTCAGTCGAAAGAGGAGATCCTGGACGGCGTAATCCAGCGGATTACCGCCCGACTGATGGGCGATGCCAGCGAGATTGTCCAGCAGAAAGAGCTGCCTGTGCTGGAGCGCCTGACAAAAACGATTCTATCGCTAAATGTGGAATCAAAGCTCGGGCTGGAAATCATGGAGCAGGTACACCGCCCCCAAAACGCACTGATGCATCAGAAGATGCAGGCGTCTCTGCTGGCGGGAATCCATCCCATCCTGACAGAGCTGGTGGAGGAAGGCATTGGGCAGGGGATCTTCCATACACAATACCCCGAATCGGTGGTGGAGATGACAATTCTCTACGCCAATACCGCTTTTGATGAACTGAGTGTGACCGGGCTCAGCCCCGAGCAGCGAGAGCGAAAGATCGCCGGGTTTATCTACAATCTGGAGCGGCTCATGGGAGTGGCGGAAGGCAGTCTACAGGAGGCAATCTTGGCAATCTTCCGAGGGAGCAGACTGGGCAGCAATATCAAAGCGAATCAAGGTCCCAAATGCTGCGAATAACCGGAGTACGAACGGATTTGTCATCCTGAGCGAGGGTAAGCGAGTCGAAGGATTTTCTACCTTCGCCCCGCAGTACGGTTTCATCACCGGAAGAATCCTTCGACTGCGCGCTTCGCGCTCCGTTCAGGATGACATGCGTTTCTATGATTCCAGCGTCTACCCTATTTCAACGCTTGGTTCACATGATCCATTAAGCACTGCAAATAATAGAAAGCCTGGAAGCAAGCTTTCTATTATATTTTGAATTTAAACCGATAGACAGTCGGTCTAATATGAAAGGAAAAAGGATATGAACAGAAAACGAAAGGTAAATCGGTTTCTTTTATTATGGGCAGGAGAATTGGTGTCCTCCATCGGAAGCGGGCTGACCAGCTTCGGCCTTGGGGTCTATGTGTTCCGGCAGACAGGCAGCGCCGCGGACATGGCGCTGGTGAGCCTGCTGGCCTTTCTGCCCACGCTGCTTTTGAGCGTTCCGGCGGGCGTGCTCGCTGACCGCTATGACCGGCGGGGGCTCATGATGATCGGAGACGGCTTCTCCGCCCTTGGAATCCTTTATATTCTCTTTTGTATGCAGACTGGCGGCGCGAGCCTGACGCAAATCTGCATTGGCGTCACCATCAGCTCCGTTTTCTCCTCCCTGCTGGAGCCGGCCTATCGGGCCACCGTGTCGGACATTCTGGAACAGGAGGACTATTCCAAAGCCAGTGGCCTGGTCAGTCTGGCAGGCAGCGCCAGATACCTGATTTCGCCGATTCTCGCGGGAATCCTGCTGACGGTTTCGGATATCCGGCTGCTGTTGATTCTGGATATGGGAACCTTCTTTCTGACGGTGACCTGCACCGGCGTGGTGCGGCATGGGCTGGAATCAAAGGCGGCAGAGCACAAAGAGGCGTTTTTCACCTTGCTGAAAGAGGGCTGGCAGGCGGTAACGGAGAAACAGGGCGTGCTTTTGCTGATTCTGTTATCCTCCGTCATGACCTGCTTTATGGGCGCCTTTCAGATTCTGGCCGAGCCCATGATCCTTGCTTTTTCCGACAGCGCCACCTTGGGAATCTGCGAGACCCTCTGCGCCAGCGGGATGCTGGTTTCCAGCCTGTTTCTGGGCATTCGGGGCATCCGCAAGGGCTATGTGAAACGGCTTTCCCTTTCTCTGGCGTTTGCGGGAGCCGCCATGATTTGTTTTGGGCTTCGGGAAAATCTGGTTTTGATCTGCGTGTCGGGCTTCGGGTTCTTCACCATGCTGCCCTTTTCCAACAATTGCCTTGACTATCTGGTGCGCACCAACATTGCGGAAGCATTGCAGGGTCGGGCCTGGGGACTGATCGGCTTTCTGAGCCAGATCGGGTATGTGGTTGCCTACAGCCTTTCCGGTCTGCTGGCAGATGGGATAGGGAGTCAGCTCGGGATCGGCGTTGGGCGGGGAGCCGCCGCTGTCATCATGGTCTCCGGCGTGCTGCTGGGTATCATTGCGCTGGGGATTTATCCCATCAAAGCAGTGCGGGAACTGGAGAAAGGGGTACATCATGAAAGCAAGAATCCTGTGCAATGACTTGAAGGGCAGTCCCCTGCTGGCTGTTACCACATGGCTTTTTATGGCGGTAAGCGCTTTTCTGTTTGCGCTGACCTGCTTTCTCGCCATTGGGCTGTTGGGTTCGGTGGATACGCTGATGAACGCTGCTCAGACGCCGGATTTCCTGCAAATGCACGCAGGGCAGATGGATGAAGCTGCCCTTGTCCGGTTTGCGGAGCAGCAGGAGCAGGTGCTGGATTACCAAACGTTGTGTTTTCTGAATCTGGAAAACAGCACAATGGTTCTGGGCGGCCATTCTCTGGCGGACAGCAGCCAGGATAACGGTGTCTGCGTCCAGAGCCAGCGGTTCGATTACCTGGTGGATCTGGAAAACCGCGTGATCGATGAGGTGCACACCGGAGAAATCTACGTCCCGGTGTGCTACCGGCAGAAGTACGATCTGGTGGCCGGAGATAAAGTGCAGGTTGGAGACATTTGCTTCACCATCGCCGGGTTCCTGCGGGATTCCCAGATGAATGCCATGATGGCGTCCTCCAAGCGTTTCCTGGTAAGCGCCGGGGATTATGAAGGCCTAAAAAGCGTGGGAAGTGAGGAATATCTGATCGAATTTCTTCTGCAAGAAGGAGCGGATGTCAACGCCTTTGCCACCAGCTACACGGACGCAGGATTGCCCGCCAACGGCCCGGCCATCACGAAACCGCTGATTCGCATGATGAACGCCCTTTCGGATGGGCTCATGATTCTGGTGATTCTTCTGGTGAGTGTGGTGCTGCTGCTGATCTCCATGCTCTGCATCCGGTTCACGCTGCTGACGCAGCTGGAGGCGGACGGTCGAGAAATCGGCATGCTGAAGGCCATCGGAACGCCCAAGGAAGATATTCGAAATCTCTATTTTCTGAAATTCCTTGCCCTGTCCGGGCTGGGCGCTGTGTGCGGATTGGTTTTGGCCTTTGCGTCAAAGGGTGCCCTTTCCGCGCAGATGCAGGAATTGTACGGCCCCTCCCAAAACGGATGGTGGGGATTTCTGGCGGCGTTTGCAGGCGCTGGGCTGACGGAGGGCATTCTGCTGTGCTGCGTCAGGCAGACGCTGAAACGCACGGAAAAGCTCTCGGCGGTAGAGGCGCTGACGGGACAGCACAGGGCCAGCAGCCAGCGACATCTCCCCGCCCCCCAGTATCTCATTGTCGCTCTTGTGATTACCTTGGGGATGTTTCTGATGATCCTGCCCCAGAATCTTTTAAGCACCATCTCGTCTCCAAAATTTGTCACATACATGGGAATCGGAGATGGCGAAATCCGTCTGGATCTTCGCCAGACAGAGGATATCCCGGGGAAGACAGAGCAGTTGGAGAAGCTGCTGGCAGAGGAGGAATCGGTAGACCGCTTCGCCGTGCTGCAAACGAAATCCTGCCGGGCGGTTCTGCCTGACGGCTCTTATACCGCGTTGCAGGTGGAGCAGGGCGACCATACCGTCTTCCCGGTTTCCTACGCCAAGGGAGACGCACCAAAGAAGGACAATGAAATTGCGCTTTCCTATTTGTGCGCGGAGGAATTGGGCCTATCTGTGAGAGATAAGCTTCTGCTTCTGACGGAGGAAGTCCCGCAGGAATACACGGTCTGCGGCATTTATTCGGACATCACAAACGGAGGAAAAACAGCGAAAGCCGCGTCACTTCCCAATGGTGGGACACCTATGTGGAGCGTGGTTTATGTTTCCCTGAGGGAGGGCGTCCCCAAGGAGCAGTGGTTATCTGCGTGCAGCCAAATCCTGTCCGACAGGGGCATCCGCGCAAGGGGCGTGGACATTCTGAAATATGTGACCGATACCTACGGCCAGACCATTCGGGAAATCCGCATGGCGGCCTGGGCAGCGGTCCTGGCGGCAGCTCTGGTGATGTTCGTGGTGGTTGTCCTGTTCACACGGCTGCTTGTGGCGCAGGACCGCAATGACATCTCCCTGAGAAAAGCCCTTGGCTTTACGCTCAGGGACATCAAGGGGTTGTATCTCCTCCGGTATCTGCCGGTGCTGCTGGCAGGTATCCTGGCGGGAATTGCGTCCGGCAATCTGCTGGGTCAGCAGCTGGCGGGTATCTTCTTAAAGGCACTTGGGGCAACGGGCTTCCGGTTCCTGATTGATTGCAAAGCCGTGTTCGGCTGGATTCCCGCGGTTACCGTGATCACCGTATTCTGCGCAATTCTGCTGGGGCTTTCGCAGATCAAACACATCCGGGCATACGAGTGCTGTATGGGAAAGGAATAGAAAAAGATGGCAGAACTGTTAACGGTAAAAAATCTCTGTAAAAACGGGATTCTGAAGGACATCCGCTTTGGCGTGAAGCCAGGGGAAATGGTAGCAATCATGGGGCCTTCCGGCTCCGGAAAATCCACCCTGCTCTATCAGGTATCCGGTATGGACCGGGCGGATTCCGGTGAGGTGTGGATGGACGGCACGGAGGTTTGTGCCCTTTCGGAGGATGACCGGGCGAGACTGCGGCTGTCGCGGATGGGCTTTGTATTTCAGCAGATGAATATGCTGAAGAATCTGAACCTGCTGGACAACATCCTGCTTCCTGCCTGCCGCTTGAACAGAAGAAAGGTTTCCAGGAAAGAACTTGAGGGCCGCGCCCGGATGCTGATGGAAAAAATGGGAATCGAAGCGCTGGCGCAGCGGAGGATTACGGAGGTTTCCGGCGGGCAGCTCCAGCGAGCCTGCATCTGTCGGAGTCTGATGAACCAACCGAAAATCCTGTTCGCCGATGAACCCACCGGAGCTCTCAACCAGAGCGCGGCACAGGAAGTGATGGCAGAATTCACCCGGCTGAATCAGGAAGGGGCCACCATTCTGATGGTGACCCATGACAGCAAAATAGCCGCCAGATGCGGCAGGATCCTGTATCTTCTGGACGGCTCCATCAAAGGGGAATTCTCTCCGTCCGGCGTAGCGGGAGAAAAAGAGCGGGAAGCAGCCGTCAGCCGGTGGCTTGCGGGAATGGGCTGGTGAGCGCGGCCATCCCCGGAAAAATGTTCAAGAAACCGAAACTATGAGCTCCAGCCGCTCCGAAGCTGCCTTGACATCTCTGGTTTTCACGAATGCTTCTTTCCTCTGTCAACAGTACACCCCAACCGAATTGGCACCTCTGTATCCAAATTGTGAATTGCGCACATTCGTATTGCAAAACGCTATACCTTTGGATATAATAGCGCCAGAAAGGTAGTATGAACGGTGGCAGCAAAAACCGCGAATGTAATGGCTCGTGTGGAACCCAGTGTGAAGGAGCAGGCCGAGGAAATCCTGGAGATCGGCGTGGCAGATGTCAGAAATCTCTGCGGTATTCCGCAAATCTGTAATCGGACGAATTTGTGGCATAATGCCACCGTATTATATACTGTCGACATTATATTTTAAGATGGAATACTGCGCAAATATAGTGACGATCATATATGCCGTATTATAACTATACTTTCATGCAATAATTGGGGTATGTTGGAAAAGGGAGGCTTGTTTCTGAGCCGCCACCGCACTATCTGCAACAGGAGGCCGAAATCGTGTCAATCTCCAAGGCCCAGCAGCGGGCAGCGGCAAACTATGTGAAAAAGTCCTATGACCGCATAGAAGTTAAGGTAACAAAAGGCCGTAAAGAAATCATTCAGGCACACGCCAACAAAAAAGACGGCGGCAGCCTGAACGCCTTTATTAACCGGGCAATCAATGAGACCATGGAGCGTGACAGCTCTGGGGAGGGCGCAGAATGAAGAATTATACCATTATTGGCGGTGTCAACGGTGTGGGCAAGTCCAGCTTTACCGGTGTCCTGAAGGAGCGCAGCACAGACCTGGGCATGATCGTGGACGTGGACAGGATCACCGCTGAGCTGGGCGGGAACGCTCTGGCTGGGGGCAAGGCAGCCTTGCGCAAGATCAACGAGTGCATCGAAAAAGGCATTTCCTTCACGCAGGAAACCACCCTTTCCGGGCGAAAAACGGAAGCCACAGCAAAACAAGTCAGGGATTTGGGCTATCGCGTCCGGCTGTTCTACATCGGTCTGGACAGCGCAGAAGAAAGCCTGTCACGGATTGCCAACCGGGTAAAACGTGGCGGGCATGACATACCACATGATGATGTGGTTCGCCGCTTTGCGAGCCGCTGGGAGGCTGTGGCAAAAGTTCTCCCATTCTGTGATGAAGCGGAGTTCTACGACAATGACAATGGCTTTGTGCTGGTGGCGGAGTATCGGAACGGGGAGCTTCGCACCGTAGGCAGCCGCCGCCCTCAGTGGCTCATGGAGCTGCTGCAATATCTGGACACATAAGGCAGCCGACCGCCACCGGAAATGTAACCAAATCGACACCGCTGGTAAAACACGCCTAAAAAAATCCCGCTCCGGTAGCCAAATGGTAGCCACGGCTAAACGGGGCGGGTTTATACTATGCCGAAAAGTTCTGAAAACACCCGGAATCTTGTTGATACCGGGTGTTTTTGTGGAGCTAGTGACCTGACTCGAACAGGCGACCTTCTCATTACGAGTGAGATGCACTACCGACTGTGCTACACTAGCATTGGCCAGGACCTGAATATTATAGCCGAATCAGGCAAGAAAGTCAAGCATCAGTCTTTGCGCATTCCCAATTCCCGGAGTTTTTCCCGGAGGGAGAGCAGGTCATCAAAGGTTTCCGGACGTTTGTACACATCCCGCAGCAGCGCGGAAGGGTGATACATGGCCATATACCAACGGTCCTGGCGGTAGAGCCAGTGGCCATGCTGGCTGGTGATGCGGAAATCCGGGGCAATCAGCTTCTGAGCGGCAATCCTACCCAGGCAGACGATGATTTTGGGATCCAGCAAATCGATCTGATTGTCCAGATAGGGAAAGCACATGGCCTGCTCCTCCTGCTGGGGATCCCGGTTCCTGGGCGGACGGCATTTGACGATATTGGCAATGTAGCAGTCCTCCCGGGTCAGGTCGATGATGGACAGCATATCGTCCAGCAGCTTTCCCGCGGGACCCACAAAGGGAATTCCCTGCAGATCCTCCTGCTCGCCGGGGCCTTCGCCCACAAACAGGAGCTTTGCCTCCCGGTTTCCCACACCGAACACCACATTGTGACGGGTAGCACACAGGCCGCACTGGGTGCAGCTTCTGCAGGCCAGCTCCAGGGTATCCCAGTCCATCTTTTCCATATCAGCGGCTCCTTCTTCTTGCCTGTCTCCGGCGTCGGCGGCGAGCACGGTAACGGCTGCGCAGATAGGAATTGATGACCAGATAGCTCAGTACCGGCACAAGAATCACCGCGCAGATAATGGTAACAGCCTTGGAAATGCCGGAGCGCTCCCCCTCCTCCTTGGGTGCCAGGGCGCTGTAGACCGTCAGGCCGGAGTCCGCCGCGGCGCGCACATCCTCCTGGCACAGGAGCTGGGCTTCCATCATACAGGAATTCTGATACCACAGCTCAATGGTGGCAATCAGGTCCCCCTTCTTCAGCGGCGCCGTCAGGCCGCCGTTGACCACGGACACATTCCGGATCAGATTCTTCATCTGGGCCTTGGCGGGCAGCACCGAATCGATGTTCACATCGGCAACGCCGACGGCATCATTGCTGCCGCCGCTTACGGGGAATTCCTCCATGGTCATTCCCTCATAAATCACCCGGTTGACCTTGAAATTCTTATAGGCGTACTCCAGCAGGGCAACCATTTCATCGAAGTTACCGTAGTTGTTAACCGTCCAGCCGTTCTCCGCGAACTGACGGGTGGCGCCCATGACGACACACACCAGGTTGAGGCCCTGTTTGGTTTCCGTAGAGCTGTCAGCCGTACACACCACACTTGCGCCGGTGTTTGCGGAATAGCTGGCAAAGCCGCTGGTAACCTGCTTATAGTTGTATTTGGGCACGATGGTGGTTTCCATCAGGTAGTTCAGAGAGGCAAAGGTGCGCTTATCGGAAAGATTCGTCGCCTCCACCGTATATTTCTGGGTGGACAGCAGTTCAAACATGATGGGGTTCTCCGTAGCCTCCATCATAATGCGGATCATATCCCGGGCAGTGGTATACTGGTTGCCGGAGCCGACACCATGCACATCCGTAAAGGAGGTATTGATGCAGCCGATCTGCTTGACCCGCTGATTCATCAGGTCTACAAAGGCACTACGGGTGCCCGCAACATATTCCGCCAGAGCAACCGCGGCATCCGCCGCGTTCTGCAAAATCAGCAAATGCAGCAGATCCCGAACCGACATCTGCTCTTCACTTTTCAGCTTGGCAGAGGTTGCGCCGCCGGGAATCCGGGAGGCAATACCGGCGCCCACCGTAACCACAGCGTCCAGATCCGGCACACGCTCCACCACCACCAGAGCGGTGATGATTTTGGAAAGGGAACCGGGGGCAAGCTTCATATCCGGGTTATAGGCATAGACCAGGGTTTTGGTATTGCGCTCGTATACAATGGCGCTCTGGGCGGATTCCAGCTTTCGGTCGGAACCGGCCAGGGGCACCTGACCGTCCAGGGTCCGGCAGCCGTTGAAAATAGATACGCTTCCGAAGGCAAAATCCGTCTGAGGCGCCTGGGCATCCTCCGCAAGGTCAGGCTCCGGTTCCGTGAGCGCAGGCGCGTCATCCACTATGGGAGACCCGTTTGTGTCCTCACCAAAGGTGCTCAGCGGCAGGCAGCCCACAGTCAGCGCCAATGCCAGCAGCAGGCAAAGCAAATTTTTCATATTTCCCCCTAATATTTTGCTGCCGGGGTTGTCCGGCAGGGAAAATTCGTGTATAATCACCGTGAAAGCAGCGCATTCACAATCGTGTGTTGTGATTATAACAGTTTTTCAAATCGCCGTCAATGCGCATCTGGACGGTGTTTCCAAAATAGTCACAGCTTGTTTACAGCTGCCGGGGATATTCTCCCCGTTCATTCAGGAGGAGGCACATTATGAAGATTCTGGTAGTAGACGACGAGGCCCTGCTGGTCAAGGGGATCCGTTTCAATCTGAAAAGCGATGGCTATGAAGTGATTACCGGCTCCAACGGTCAGGAGGCCGTGGAGCTGACCAAATCCGAATCGCCGGACCTGGTGGTGCTGGACGTGATGATGCCCGTAATGGACGGTCTGACCGCCTGCGGGAAAATCCGTGAATTCTCTGATGTGCCCATTATTCTGCTCACCGCCAAGGCAGATGATATGGACAAGCTCATAGGCTTTGACCACGGGGCGGATGACTACCTGACCAAGCCCTTCAACATTCTGGAGCTGAAGGCCCGCATCCGGGCTATGCTGCGCAGAACCGGTGGCAATGAGAAAAAAGAGGCGGGCAACCGGCTGGTGGGCGGCAACATCACTCTGGATCTGGACGCCCGCAATGCCTATAAGGGGAGCGAACTGGTGGTGCTCACCGCCAAGGAGTTTGATGTCATTGAATTCCTGATGCGCAACGCGGGCCGGGTTTACTCCCGGGAAGCGCTGCTGGATACCATCTGGGCCTATGAGTACCGCAGTGACATCCGGACCGTGGATGTCCACATCCGGCGTCTGCGCGAAAAGCTGGAGGAAAATCCGGCAGAACCCAGGCACATCCTGACCAAGTGGGGGGTGGGGTACTATTTCAGCAAATAAGGATATTCGCAGCTACCGTACCGCCCAGTTCCACTACGCCATGACCTATGTGGTCATCACCGCCGTGGTCCTGATCGCCCTGAACCTGGTGTGCACCCGTCTGAGCCAGCGGCTTTTCTACGAGAATAAGGAAAGCGCCATGATCGAAAAATGCCAGCTCGCCTCCGACGAGCTTTCCACTCTGGATGTTTGGAACAATTCCACCGTTTCCAACGTTTTGGGCCAGCTGGAAAGTCTGCGGGCCTCCCGGCTCATTGTTACGGATCAGTCGGGCCTGTGCATCTATGACAGCACCGGCACTTCGCTGGGCAGCTACACCCTTTTGCCGGAAATTCTGGGCGCCTGCCACGGAAACGATGTATTCTCCTGGAAATATCATGACGGCGCCATGATCTCCCGGGCCTCCACCCCCATCATCAGCTACGGGACCATTGCCGGCTGCGTGTATGTGGCGGAATACGACACCTCCCAGGGTGCGGTTATTGATCTGCTGCTGCACACCATCGCCCGCATTACCGTTATACTGGAAATCGGGGTATTTCTCTTTGCTCTGCTGTATTCCCGGCATTTTTCCCACCGGATGCGGGCAATTCTCAACTCCATGCACATCATTCAGAAGGGCAGCTATGACCAAAAGGTCAGTGTCGGCGGCCATGACGAGCTGACCATACTGGCAAACGAATTCAACGACCTGACCGAGCGGCTGCAAACCTCCGAAGAAAAACGCCGCCGGTTTGTTTCCGATGCCTCCCACGAGCTGAAAACCCCCCTGGCATCCATTAAGCTGCTGACGGACTCCATCCTGCAAAATGACATGGACGCGGAAACCATGCGGGAATTTGTGGAGGACATCGGTTCCGAAGCGGAACGGCTGAACCGGATGACGGCAAAGCTTCTCTCCCTTACCAGGGTGGACATCCAGGAGCCGCCGGAGAGCGAGCTGATCCGCATTTTCCCCACCATCAACCGGGTGGTGCGGATGCTGCGGCCTGTGGCAGAGCGCTCTTCCGTGGAAATCCTGGCAGAGCTGGAGCAGGACAGCACCGTTCTCATCACGGAAGATGACCTGTACCAGATCGTCTTCAACCTGATTGAAAACGGCATCAAATACAACCGCACCAACGGCAGCGTCACCGTCCGGGTGGATCGGACCGAGGATTTTGCCCGTCTCACCGTGGCCGACACCGGCGTGGGGATCCCGGAGGATGCTTTGGACCATATCTTTGAGCGGTTCTACCGGGTGGACAAAGCCCGGTCCCGTCAAACCGGCGGCAGCGGACTGGGACTTGCCATTGTGCGGGCCATCGTCCAGCGGAACCGGGGTGACATTCAGGTAGAGAGCACCCCCGGCTCCGGCACCGTATTTACGGTAACCTTCCCCATCTTTGACATGGAGGTAGACGAAACATGAAGCATTTGCTATGTCTTATGCTGGCAGTCCTTTTTCTGGGGGGCTGTGCTTCCCAAGCGGACGACGGCGGCATCTTCTTCGTCTACCCCAAAAAGGACTATATCTACAGCGTCTCCGAAGGCTCCGTCGCCAGGGAAAAGCGGGACGTGACGGAACGGGATCTGAGCTATCTGCTGCGGCTCTATCTGCTGGGCCCTCAGGACGAGGAGCTGGAGGCCATCTACCCCTCCGGCGTGCGGCTGGAAAGTCTGGAGCTGACCGGTGATACGCTGTCCATTCAGCTTAGCGCGCTGAGCAATCAGCTCAGCGACATCTCCTTCAGTTTTGCCGGAGCCTGTCTGGCCCAGACCTGCTTTTCCCTGTGCGACGCAGACTCCGTCATCATCTCCAGTGGGGACCGGCAGCTCACATTAAAACGGGGGGCCCTGATCTTTCAGGACGACAGTTCCCCCCTGGAAACATCCGCCACCGAAACAGAGAACGATTGAGAGGATCTCCCTATGAAACTGATCTCCTGGAATGTAAACGGCCTGCGGGCCTGCGTCACCAAGGGGTTTCCGGAATTTTTCCGGGAAGCGGACGCAGATTTCTTCTGTTTGCAGGAAACCAAGCTTCAGCCCGGCCAGATTCAGCTGGATACCCCGGGCTATACCCAATTCTGGAATTCCGCTGAGAAAAAGGGGTATTCCGGCACCGCCATCTTTGCCAAGGAACCGCCCCTTTCCGTCACCTATGGGCTGGGCATCCCGGAGCTGGACACGGAAGGGCGGCTGATTACCCTGGAATATCCGGGCTTTTTCCTCGTCACCTGCTACACACCCAACGCCCAGCAGGAGCTGGCACGGATCGACCACCGGCTTGTCTGGGAGGCAGCCTTCCGGGGCTATCTGAAAGGCCTGGACGCAAGGAAGCCCGTGATCATCTGCGGGGATCTGAACGTTGCGGCCACCGCCATTGATCTGAAAAATCCCAAGGCCAACGAACAGAACGCCGGCTACTCCATTCAGGAGCGGCAGGCCTTTCAGGAGCTGTTAAGCTGCGGCTTTACGGACAGCTACCGGTATCTGTATCCGGAAAAGATTGAATATTCCTGGTGGTCCTACCGGTTCCAGGCCAGAGCCAAAAACGCTGGCTGGCGCATTGACTACTTTCTGGTATCGGACCGGGTGAAGGAAAACATCCGGGATGCGGTGATCCGCACGGAAATCCTCGGTTCCGACCACTGCCCGGTGGAACTGGAGATCGACCTGTAGACGCAAAAGGAAGATTTATCTTAGTTGACAATTGACAGTTGACAATTGAGGAATCCCCTCCGGGGATGAATCAATAAACATTTCTGAAACTGGAAGTTTTCTGTGTACTTGGCAGATTTCCTAACTGATTTATGGGATACCATAATTGTCAATTGTTCATTATCAATTGTCAATTCATAAAAGCACCCTTTTCTCTCCAATTACGCATGAGGGCCTTCCCGTCTGGGAAGGCCCTTAAATCTTATGCCAGATAGATGGCCCGGCAGGCCAGCATGGTTTCAAAGCAGTCCAGCTTGCTGACCAGCTCCATAGGTGCGTGCATGCACAGCACCGGCACGCCTGCGTCTACGGTCACAATGTTCCGGTTTGCCATGTAAGCGGCTACCGTACCGCCGCCGCCCTGGTCAACCTTACCCAGGGTGGCAATCTGCCATTTGACACCCGCCGCGTCCAGCGTGGAGCGAACGTGCTGCATGGCCTCGGCGGAAGCATCGGAGGCGCCGCTCTTACCCCGGGAGCCGGTGTATTTGCAGATGGCTACGCCATAGTTGAGCTGACTGTTGTTCCGGCGGTCGCAGGTTTCGGGGAAGTTGGGGTCAAAGGCATTGGAAACATCCGCGGACAGGCAGAAGGAGTTGGCAAAGCACTCCCGAAGCTTTACCCCCTGGCCGTCGCACAGGATCTCCATGAAATACTCAAAGGCATGGCTCTGCATACCGCTGATGCCCACGGAGCCGATCTCTTCCTTGTCGGCCAGGATGCACACGGCGGTGTGTCTGGGGGTTTCCAGATTCAGCAGGGCTTCCAGCTCCGCATAGGCGCAAACCCGGTCATCGTGGCCGTAGGCACCCAGCAGGCTCCGGTCCAGGCCCACCTCCCGGCACTTGCCGGCAGGGACAACCGTCAGCTCCGCGGTGCGGAAGTCTTCCTCCACCATGCCGTACTTCTCGTTCAGCAGGCGCATGATGTTTAGTTTCACAAGATCCGCGCCCTCGCCCTCCAGGGGCTCGGTGCCCAGGATCACATTCAGCTGCTCGCCAAGAATTCCCTCTGCCAGGGTCTTCTTCATCTGATCCGCGGACAGGTGGATCAGCAGGTCAGAGACCACCAGAATGGGGTCGCTCTCGTCCTCACCGATGGTGACGGTTACCTCCGTGCCGTCCTTCTTGCAGACCACGCCGTGAATGGCCAGGGGCACACAGGTCCACTGATACTTTTTGATGCCGCCGTAGTAATGGGTTTTGACAAAGGCGATTTCGGAATCCTCATACAGGGGCTGGGGCTTCAGATCCAGCCGGGGAGAATCCACATGGGCAGCGCAGATATTGGCGCCCTTTGCCAGAGATTCCGTACCCACAACGGCAATCAGGAAGCTCTTGCCCCGGTTGTTCAGATAGATCTTATCGCCGGGTTTTACCTCCATACCGGGCACCGCGGGCCGAAAGCCCCGTGCCTCTGCCTCCCGGGTGGCCCAGGCGGTGGCTTCCCGCTCCGTCTTGCAGGCATCCATAAAGGCGGCATAGCGCTTGCAGTAGTCTTCCATTTCCTGACGCTGCTCGCTTGTCAGCTCCAGAAGGCCATTCTTGGGGCTGCAGAGCAGGGATTCACGCAGTTCTTCAACAGTCATATTGTTCCTCCATATATGGTTTTGTTATGCTTTCATTATACCCAGTTCCCTCAAAAAGGCAAGGCATTTCCGCCGGAAGTCCTCCCGGCTGCCGGAATTCTCCAGAACATAATCACAGCGCTCCGCAAACCATTGCTGGGGATGCTGGGCAGCAATACGGCTGCGGGCGTACTCTTCCGGAACGCCGTCCCGGAGCATCAGCCGCCTGACCCGGTCTTCCCCGGGTGCGGTCACTGCCACGGTTTTGTCGCAGAGCTGGGCCAGGCCCCCTTCATGGAGGCCAATGGCATCAATGGCAGCCAGGCTGGGGGCCTCTTCCAGCCGCCGCCGGATCTCCCGCTTCACCGCGGTGTGGGTGATGGCGTTCAGCTCCAGCAGCGCTTTTTCATCCGAAAAAACCACCGCCCCCAGTTTTTTCCGATCCAGGACGCCCTCTGTCACCGTACCTGGGAACCGGGCATCGATTTTCGCCAGCATCTGCCGGTCTGTTTTCAGCAGATCATGGTAGACCTCATCGCAGTCCAGCACCAGTCCCCCCTGCTCCTGAATGCAGGACAAGAGGGTGGTCTTTCCGCAGCCGGTACCGCCAGTAATTCCCAGTATCACAGCTCCGCCTCCGCGTCCACAATGTGGAAGGCAGCCGCCTTTTTCAGCCGGTTCTGCACCGCGTAGGCGACGCCGCCGCCCACGGGGCACCGGGCATATACCTGATGGATGGAAGGGTCATCCAGAATCCGCAGAGCGGAGAAAAGCCCCGCGCTCAGGGACAGCACATCCGCCTCCCGTCCGTACGCCAGGGGCGCACAGTCGGCATACAGGGGCAGCTCTTCCTCAAAGCACAGCACCCGGTCCCCCGGGGTAAAGTGGCGGTGGATATACGCCGCCGCCTTTTCCCGGCTGCCGGACACAATCACCACCGGCTCCGCCGGGGCATAGTGGCGATATTTCATGCCGGGCGCCTTGACAACGGCGTCCTGATCAATCTGAGCGGTGACGGCCTTATCGATGACCAGGTCGCCCAAAACCTCCCGAAGCTCCTCCGGGGTG
Organism: Oscillospiraceae bacterium; assembly: GCA_017622995.1. GTDB lineage: Bacteria > Bacillota > Clostridia > Oscillospirales > Oscillospiraceae > Faecousia. Next base: position 24,707 of record JAGAQA010000003.1, on the reverse strand, counting down.
ATTCCGCCGGGACGAAGGAGCCGGGGGCGCTGTTCAGTCAGATCCACAATGGTGGACTCCACCCCCACCCGGCAGGGGCCGCCATCCACAATGGCATCGATCCTGCCGTCGTGGTCGTGGCGCACGTGTTCCGCCGTGGTGGTGGAGGGTTTTCCGGAAATGTTGGCAGAGGGTGCCGCAATGGGCACACCTGCCAGGGCAATGATCTTCCGGGTGACCGGGCTGTCCGGGCAGCGGACGGCCACGGTAGAAAGCCCCGCGGTGGTGCGCTTGGGCACCACATCCTTTGCCGGAAGCACCATGGTCAGCGGGCCGGGCCAGAATGTTTTCGCCAGGGTATAGGCAGCCTCCGGAATAGAATGACAGAAGCGCTCCATTTCCTCCGGTTCCGCCACATGGAGAATCAGCGGGTTATCCTGGGGACGGCCCTTGGCCTCAAAGATTCTGGCAACGGCGTTTTCATCCAGGCCGTTGGCACCCAGGCCGTAAACCGTTTCCGTGGGAATGGCCACCAGGCCGCCGTTTTTGATGATTTCCGCCGCAATGGCCGGCGTATCCGGGTTTTCGGCGGACAAGAACAAGGTATTCATAGCTTGTACCTCATGATATACACAATCCATTCGTGTACGTTTTGATAGCCAAAAAAGGGAGAAAACACCCATTGGCGTTTTCTCCCCTTTGTGATTCGGAATTAGTCGTTGGGCTGGTTGGCTGCCTCGATGATCTTCACGAACTTCTCGGGAACCAGGGAAGCGCCGCCGATGAGGCCGCCGTCGATGTCGGGCTGAGCCAGCAGCTCAAAGGCGTTCTTGTCGTTCATGGAGCCGCCGTACAGGATGGAGATGGCCCGGGCATTCTTGGAGGAGTACAGCTTGCGGACAGCGGTACGGATGCTCTCGCAGACTTCCTCGGCCTGCTCAGGGGTAGCGGTACGGCCGGTGCCGATGGCCCAGATGGGCTCGTAAGCAATGATGACCTTGCGGATCTTGTCCTCGGGAACGCCAGCCAGGCCCAGCTTGATCTGCATGGTGATCCACTCGGTGGTGATGCCGGACTCTCTCTGCTCCAGGGTTTCACCGCAGCACATGATGGGGGTCAGGCCGGCTTCCAGAGCGGCCAGAACCTTGGCATTGACATCGGCGTCGGTCTCGCCCATGGCGCGGCGCTCGGAGTGGCCGATGATGACGTACTTGCAGCCGGCATCCACCAGCATATTGGTAGCGATTTCGCCGGTGTAAGCGCCGGAAGCATTGGCGTTGCAGTTCTCGGCACCGATGCCGATGCGGGTCTCACGGACAGCGCGAACAGCAGCGGGAATATCCACAGCGGGGACACACAGGGCCACATCGCACCAACGGCCTCTGGGCATGATTGCCTTCAGCTGGGTCATAAACTCCTTGGTCTCGGAGGGGGTCTTGTTCATCTTCCAGTTACCGGCGATGACAGTCTTGCGATACTTTCTATTCATTGTAATTACTCCTTGTCGCTTATATGTCTACACTCCATAATAGAATGTAATTTACAGATTAAGAACCTTGCGAAAAATGTACGTCCAGATCGTACTGTGAATGCGGTCGGTCTTTGGCCGCTCCAGGAGATCCGGTAAGGGCTGTGAAACCGGGATTTTGCCGCCAATCAGGACCCGCAAGCGGGGACGTACTTTGTGTACGTCCCGCTTGGGAATCCACACAGTAGGGGCAACGATCCGCCCGCAGCCGCAGACGGATTCCGCGGAGCCTCTGCCGGAAATTACTTATCCTGCAGGCAGGCAATGCCGGGCAGCTCCAGGCCTTCCAGGAACTCCAGGGAAGCGCCGCCGCCGGTGGAGATGTGGGTGATCTTGTCAGCAAAGCCCAGCTGCTCACAGGCAGCAGCGCTGTCGCCGCCGCCAACGATGGTCACCGCGGCAGAATCGGCCAGTGCCTGGGCCACGGCGATGGTGCCCTTTGCCAGAGTGGGGTTCTCGAACACGCCCATGGGGCCGTTCCAGACAACGGTCTTGGCGTTCTTGGCAGCCTCGGCAAACAGAGCCTGGCTCTTTTCGCCGATGTCCAGACCCATCTTGTCGGCGGGGATGGCGGCGGCGGCCACGGTCTCCACCTCGATCTCGCCGTCAATGGGGTTGGGGAAGGAAGCGGCAACCACGGCGTCAACAGGCAGCAGCAGCTTTACGCCCTTGGCTTCGGCCTTGGCCATCATTTCCTTGCAGTAGTCAATCTTCTCGCTGTCAACCAGGCTCTTGCCGATGTCGTAGCCCTTGGCGGCCAGGAAGGTGAAGGCCATGCCGCCGCCGATGATCAGGGTGTCGACCTTCTCCAAGAGGTTATTGATGACGTTCAGCTTGTCGGAAACCTTGGCGCCGCCCAGAATGGCGACGAAGGGACGCTCGGGGTTGGCCAGGGCCTTGCCCATGATGGAAACTTCCTTCTGAACCAGGTAGCCGCAGACGGCGGGCAGGTAGTCAGCCACACCGGCGGTGGAGGAATGGGCGCGATGGGCGGTGCCGAAGGCATCGTTGACGAAGATCTCGGCCATAGAAGCCAGAGCCTTGCTCAGCTCGGGATCGTTCTTGGTCTCGCCCTTTTCAAAGCGGGTGTTCTCCAGCAGCATGACTTCGCCGTCCTTCAGAGCGGCAGCCTTGGCCTTGGCATCCTCACCGGCAACGTCCTTGGCCATGACAACAGGCTTGCCCAGCAGCTCGGCAATGCGGTCAGCCACCACCTGCAGGCTCAGCTCGGGCTTGACCTCGCCCTTGGGCTTGCCCATGTGGGAGCACAGAATGACCTTGGCATTGTGGTCCACCAGGTACTGAATGGTGGGCATTGCTGCCACGATACGCTTGTCGGAAGTAATCTTGCCATTCTTGGTGGGGACATTGAAGTCGCAGCGGCACAGAACGCGCTTGCCGGATACGTCAATATCCTCGATGGACTTTTTGTTGTAGTTCATATTGATTCCTCCAAATTACCGGGAACTCTCCCGCATTTTTCCAAAATCCTTCAGATTGGGAAAAGACAGCTGCCGCAGAGCCTCGTAAACCGTGATTGCCACCGCATTGCTGAGATTCAGGCTTCTGGCCTCCCGGCGCATGGGAATGCGGACGCAGCTTTCCCGGTGCTCCTCCAGAAAATCCTCCGGCAGTCCCTTTGTTTCCTTTCCGAAGAACAAATAGGCACCGTCGTGAAATTCCGCTTCGGTATAGCACCGGGGCGCCTTGGTAGACAGGCACCACATTTCCCGCACCTGGTTTTTTGAGAAGAAGTCCTGAAGATTCTCATAATCCAGAACCTCAACCAGGTTCCAGTAATCCAGTCCCGCGCGCCTGACAGCCTTTTCGGAGATGTCAAAGCCCAGGGGGCGGATCAGATGCAATCGGCATCCGGTTGCCGCACAGGTTCTGGCAATGTTGCCGCAGTTCTGGGGAATCTCGGGTTCCACCAGCACAATATTGAGCACCGCCAACACCTCTGCTTCCAGCTTCACGGACCGGCTTTTCCAATCCATACGGGTCCTATTGTAAGACAATTGCGGCTTAAAATCAATGAGAAAAACGAAAAATTTTTGCATTTTTTCCACTTTATTTTTGTTTGTTTCTATCAAACCGTTTTTCTTGTTGATTTTGCCCGTTTTTCCTTTATTACCTTTTCAATACTTTGTCAATTTTCACGCAATGGGGCAAAAAGAAGTGTCCGATTCTCTCTGCGTCCCTTCCGGGAAGAACCATATTTCCCCATTTCACGGCTGTTTTTCCGTTTCTTCGGTTCCGTGGCTCACGGGTCATTTCGGCACAAAAAAACGCGGGCAGCGCTGCCCGCGTCAGTTCTGTTTCTCAGCCAACGGCCTCCACAAGCGTTCCCTCTGCCATGGTCCAGCTTCCTGCCTCCGCCGTAAGAGTCTGCCCGTCCGACAGCTGCACGGAAAGCATCAGGCTCAGCTGGCTTTCCTCCCCCATTTCCGGAATGCGGAAAGATACGTTTGCTGCCGAACCGGCAAAGCCGCCTTCCGTTTCCCCATCCACCAGCTCTACGGGGCAGCTGTCCAGCACCTCGTCATCCCGCATCCACAGCAGCTCCGCCTGACTGACCCCAACGGCCTGGCCGTCCCGGGTGATGAGGGGTGTCTGGACAGCCGCGGCAACGTTCACCGTAACCATATTCTGATCCACCCGAGCATCGGTCAGGGTTACACCGGCATAGCTTTCCAGACTGCTTTTCAGATAGACCAGTTTGGGAACCGCAGGCGTATCCTGGGTGGAAAGGGTAATCCGCTCCGCGGCCCCATCCGGGGAGGTCAGAACGCAGTAGTAGCCGTAGCCGTCCTCCGGCTGCAGGGTCAGGCTGGCTGTGAACCGTTCTCCGTCCCAGCCGCAGTCCGCGATTGTCTCTTCCATACCGTCGCGCATGACAAGCAGCCGCGCCGTCTGCCCCTCCTCATGGGTCAGGGGCCGGGCAGTAAACTGGATGGCGGCAGGCTCCCCTGCCCCGGTTCCCCGGGCATCCAGGGTCCAGCTTTCCAGGCGGGTATTTTTCAGCTGATCCAGCTGCTCTTCCAGCTGCCGCACCTGTTCCTGCAAGGCCACGTTTTCCTCTTTTAAGAGGCGAATCTCCCCCTCGTAATCCCGGGTGCTGCCCCCGCAGGCGCAAAGCAACAGCGCAAGCCCCGCGCCAAGGGTCAGGGCCAGCAGCTTTCTATTGGCAAAACGCATGGCGGATTTCCTCACATTTCTTTGTTTTTCCCTATTATATCCGGAAATCCGCAAAAAATCAATCGGTTTCCACGCCTACCAGCAGGCTGCCCTTTTCGGCGTAGTAACTGCACAGGCCGCCGGAGGCACTGACCCGAATATCCGCCTGGGGGAATGCAGCGCGCAAATGCTCCGCAAATTCCAGGGCGACGGCTTCGTTCTGCACATGGGTGATGCGTACCTTTCCGCCTTTATAGCCCGCTTCCAACAGCAGCTCCAGCAGCGATGCCGCGGCCCGCTTATCTCCCCGGGCTTTGGTGAGCGGCGCCAGGGTGCCCTCTTCCGAGGCAGTACCCAGCACACGAATGTTCATAACGCCCACGGCGGCAGCCGTTACCTTGCTGACACGGCCGTTCTGTGCCAGATTGTGCAGGCTGTGGAGGCTGAAGAACAGCCGGGTCTTTTTCTGGTATGCTTCCACTGCGGCAACCACCTGATCAAAATCCAGCCCCTGAGCCGTCAGCTCCTCCAGCTTTTCCAGAATCAGCAGGATCTCCGGGCCGGTGGAAAGGCTGTCGAACACATGGACACTGGCGCTGCTGTGGTCCTGCTGATGCATATCCGCCGCCACCCGGGCGGAATTGTAGGAACCGGACAGAGCGCTGGTAATGGTCACGGCATACACGGTATCCGCCTTGCCAAAGGAATCGATCCAGGCTGAAACGCTGGGGCAGGCCGTATAAGAGCGGCCCTTGTGCTCCCGCAGATGGCTCAGAAGCCGCGGAATATCCAGCTGGGCATCATCCACAAAGGATTGGCCGTCGTCCGTGGAAATGGTCAGGGGCACCGCGGAAAAGGGTATGTCACCCAGCGTATGCACGTCGCAGGAAGAGTCCGCCACCAGTTTGATCATAATCGTCCTCCATATAATTCCGGATTTTCCCAATCCGGTGTTTTGTTTCTAAAGTCATCCTATCATCATTTTATAAAACTGTCAATCGGTTTTTTGGAAACCTATTGACAATTGGGTCCTTTTCTATTAGGATGTGAGCGGAGGGATCAACATGGATGCACCAATAGAAGTGGAATTGCAAAAAAGCCTGGATAATCTTCATATTCCCCGCTATCACGAACTGCCGGACTTTGGTCTGCGGCTGGAGCAGGTGACCCGCTATGTTTCCCGCTACGTCCCAACCCCCGTGACCGGGTCCATGGTCAGCAATTACGTCAAGCAGAAGATTATCCCCGGACCGGAGAAGAAAAGCTACGGTGTGGATTCCATCGCATACCTGATTATTGTTACCTACCTAAAGAATACGGTATCCCTGGAAGATATTCGGTTTTTGCTGGGCGTTCAGCAGGACAACTATCAGCTGAGCGTTGCCTATGACTACTTCTGCGAGGAACTGGAAGGTCTGCTGCGGTATGTCATCGGCATTCAGGAGGCTCCTTCGGCGATTGACCATATGAACCCCCAGAAAGAGCTGCTGCGCACCGCCCTGTTTTCCATTACCTATAAGATATACCTGGCTTACCGCATTGCCCAGCTGCGGCAGGAGGGGCAAACCGAAGCTGTTTCCCCCACATAACAAAACCGCCTTCCGCGATTCCCGTCCATACCGGCAATGCAGACGAGCTCACCGGCGCGAACCTGGATGGAATCATCCTTTACCGGGTTGTTCCTATGCAGCCTGGAGACAACGGGCATATTCCGCACATCCAGAATCGCATCCCCGGGCTCGGAGGGTGCCAGCTGCACAGGACGGCCAACCATCATGTAAACGAAGAACACTATGTCCCATCCTCCCAGGCGGCGCCGATCTGCCCATTCCGGGTTTCCAGAAAGGCATCCTTCAATTTTTGAATGTACGCAAAGGGTTCCTCCGGATAGATGGGGGCGAAATGCGCTCTGGGCCGGTCCTGCTTTGGGCGCAGAGCAAATTGGATTTTCCCCTCCCCCAGATTTTTCACCGGGCGGCGGGTATCCAGGCCAAATACACCGTCTATGGGCACCAGCACTCCCAGGTTTTCCCGTTTCTCACCGCAGACCGCTTCCAGATACCAAAGGGTCTGTCCGCTGAGACTGCACCGGCACCGGAATACATAATACAGTCCCTGCCTGCGCACCTGAACCCGGCCCACACACTGATTGCCAATGGTTACTTCCCGATCGATCAGCATCAAAATCCCCCCTGCCGCAAGGATATGCGGCAGGGGGGATCCTTCATAACCGGTCAGCGCAGGGTGGCGTTCAGCTTTTCAGCCAGAGCCGCCAGGACCTTCTGGATGACGCCTTCGGAATCGGCATCGGTGAGCGTCCGGTCGTCGGCACGGAGCTCCAGAGAGAAGGCCATGCTCTTCTTACCGGCGGGAACACCCACGCCCCGGTAAATATCGAAGAGCCGGACATCCCGCAGCAGCTTTCCGGCTGCCCCGGCAATGACCTTTTCGGCTTCCGCCACGGTGACGGCCTCGTCGCACACCAGCGCCAGGTCGCGGCTGACGGCGGGATACTTGGGAAGCTGCACATAGGTGGCATCGGGCAGCATCCGGTTCAGCATTTCGGTGAAATTCAGCTCGGCACAGAAGACCTCGCTGTCAATGCCGTAGTTTTTGGCAACCAGGGGGTGAACCTGGCCCATAACACCGATGTCCACACCCTCCACGCTCAGTCTGGCGCAGCGGCCGGGATGATAGCTGGGGTTATTCTTCTCTGCAGTGTATTCCACCTTCTTCATCCGCAGTCCCTGGAAGATGCCCTCCAGCTCGCCCTTCAGGGTGAAGAAGGTTTCACCGGCGCCATAGGTGCCCAGCATCAGCATCTTGGGCTCCCGGGGCAGCGTTTCGCCCTCCTGGGGCAGGTAAACCTTGGCGACCTCGTAGAGCTTGGCAGCCTTGTTGTGGTAGGCATTGTTCCGGCCCAGTATCTCCAGCATGGAGGGCAGGGCGACGGTCCGCATGATGGAGGTATCCTCACCCAGGGGGTTCTGGATTTTCAGCGCATTGCGCAGCGGGCTGTCGGCGGGAACCCGGATCTGGTCGAATACCCCGGGAGAAACGAAGGAGTAGGTGATGATCTCGCTGTAGCCCATGGCCCGGCACAGGGTCCCTGCCTTGGTTTCCAGCTTCATCTCCCGGGAGTAGCCGCCCTGGGTAGCGGTCTTGAACTCGGTGGTGGGAATTTCGTTGTAGCCGTAGGAGCGGCCCACCTCCTCGGCAATGTCCGCCATGCGGATCAGATCGGGCCGGAAGGAGGGTACCAGAATATCATCGCCCTCCACAGGGATTTCCAGCAGGCTCAGATACTTTACCATATCCTCCCGGGAGATGTTGGTGCCCAGCAGGTGGTTGATCTTCTCCGGCTCCAGCTTGATGGTTCTGGGCTGGGGAACATAGTTGATCACATCGATCATGCCGTCCAGCACATCGCCGCAGCCCAGCATTTCCACCAGCTCGCAGGCACGCTGCACGGCGGGAACGGTGAGCATGGGGTCCAGATGCTTTTCGAACTTGCCGGAGGCCTCGGTACGCATACCCAGGGCCAGGGCGGTCTGCCGGATGGAGGTGCCGTCGAAGTTGGCGGACTCAAACACCACCATGGTGGTATCCTCCCGGATTTCGGAATTCAGGCCGCCCATAATGCCCGCAAGGCCGATGGGCTTTGTCTCATCGGCGATCACCAGCATACCGGGCTTCAACTCCCGCTGGGTGCCCTCCAGCGTGGTCATGGTCTCGCCTTCCTCCGCCTCCCGGACAACAATCTTGCCGGAGGAAACATAGCGGTAGTCAAAGGCGTGCATGGGCTGGCCGTACTCCAGCATGACGTAGTTGGTGATGTCCACAATGTTGTTGATGGGCCGCACGCCGTTGGCCCGGAGACGGGCGCGCATCCACTTGGGGCTGGGCCCGATCTTCACATTGGCAACCATCCGGGAGGTGTAGCGGTTGCACAGCTTCTCGGCGGGCACCTCTACATCCAGATGCTCGAAGATGGAGCCGGCATCGGAGCCGTGGACCACAGGCTCGTGGTGCTTCATGGTTTTGCCGAAGGCCGCCGCGGTCTCCCGGGCCAGACCGATGATGGAATAGCAGTCGGGCCGGTTGTTGGTGATTTCAAAATCCACCACGGTATCGTCGTTGCCGATGATGGGGTTGATGTCATCGCCGGGCTTTCCGGCATCGGGCTCCAGAATCCAGATGCCGTCGGCGTACACGCCGGGCAGGTCGTTCTGGGTCAGGCCCAGCTCCGCAAAGGAGCACAGCATGCCGTTGGACACTTCCCCTCTGAGCTTGCCCTTGGTGATATGCACACCACCGGGCAGGTAGGAATTGTGCAGCGCCACGGGAACCAGGTCCCCCTCGTGGACATTCTGGGCGCCGGTGACGATCTGTACAGGCGCTTCCTGGCCCACATCCACCTGACAGATGAACATATGATCCGAGTTGGGATGGCGCTCCATGGACAGGACCCTGCCTACCACCACGTTCCGGATTTCCGCGTCCATCCGCTCCCAGGTTTCCACCTTCTGGCCGAAGACGGTAAGGGTCTCTACAAATTCCTTATCGGAAACCTGGCTCAGGTCCACGAATTCTTCATTGATCCATTTTCTGTTCAGTTTCATTTTCTATGCCTCCTCAGAACTGGTTCAGGAACCGAACGTCGTTGTCGAAGATCAGGCGCAGATCGTTGATCTTCAGCCGGCCCATTGCCATACGCTCCAGGCCCATACCAAAGGCAAAGCCGGAGAACTTTTCAGGGTCGATGCCGCAGTTTTCCAGAACCGTGGGATGCACCATACCGGCGCCCAGCAGCTCAATCCAGCCCTCGCCGTGGCAGGTGGAGCAGACCTGGCCATCGATTTCGCCGGTGCCGTGGCACTTGTGGCACTGCATATCCATTTCGCAGCTGGGCTCCGTGAAGGGGAAGTGATGGGGACGGAACCGCATCTGGGCGTTCTCGCCGTAAATCTTGCGCATGATGCCGATCAGGGCGCCCTTCAGGTCACCCATGGTGATGTCCTCGGCAACCACCAGACCCTCGATCTGATGGAACATGGGAGAATGGGTTGCGTCCGCCTCATCCTTCCGGAACACACGGCCGGGGGCCAGAATACAGATGGGGGGCTTGGCATTTTCCATCACGCGGATCTGCATGGGACTGGTCTGGGTCCGCAGCAGGACGGAGTCGTCATCCGTGAAATAGAAGGTATCACTGCGGTCCCGGGAGGGGTGCCCCTCTTCAATATTCAGCCGGGTGAAGTTGTAATCCGCAAGCTCCACTTCGGGTCCTTCCACCACCTGATAGCCCATGCCCACGAAGGTATCCTTAATCTGCTGCAGCACCTGGTTCATGGGGTGCTGGTGACCGATGGCAAATTCCTTGCCGGGAATGGTCACATCGATGGCCTCGGCAGCCAGCTTGGCTTCCATGGCGGCCGCGTGGATGGTGGCCTTCCGCTCCTCCAGCTTCTCTTCGATGGCCGCGCGGACAGCGTTTGCCATCTGTCCCATGACGGGGCGCTCCTCAGCGGAGAGCTTGCCCATCTGCTTCAGCACAGCGGTGAGTTCACCCTTTTTGCCCAAGAGCTTCACCCGCAGCTCCTCCAGTGCGGCAGGGGTTGCGGCATCCTCCAGAGCGGCCAGCGCCTGCTGACGAATGCTTTCCAATTGTTCTTTCATGTTGTGTCCTCCTAACAAAACAAAAAACCTTTCCTCCCGACAGTTCGGGACGAAAGGCAAACCTTCCGCGGTACCACCCGCAATTCACTGCTGTGCAGTGCGCTTTTCGGACGCAGACACGTCCCAGACGGATAACGGCGTCACCCGACCCTCCCTACTCGGAAACCCTTTCAGGCGGCGGCTCCTGGGAGAAAGCCCACATCCTGCACGCAAGCGGATCCCACCATCCCGCTCTCTCTGAAAGGCGTGTTGCCAGCACAGGGCAGCCCAATCGCAGCTTTTGAAATAACGGATTTATACTAACACACCCTGTTCTGTTTTGCAAGTGTTTTTCAAAAATATCCCCGTTTTTTGGTTGACGCGGAAACGGGAAACGTGGTATGGTTAGGAAAAACAAGGAAAGGACCGATCCCTATGGAATATCAAACACTTACCCAGGCACTGGACGCCTTTGACCGCTACCAGAAAACCTTAAGCGCCTACCGTCACGCCATGGGCGTGCTCAGTCTGGATGCCGTCACCGCGGCGCCGGAAGGCTCCTGGGAGGGCCGGGGCAAAACCATGGAGGTGCTCAGCGGCGTTGTCTACGATCTGACCGTAGGCAAGGAAAACGGTGTACTTTTTGACTATCTTCAGTCCCACCTGGAAGAACTGACCGAGCTTCAGAAGCGGGAGCTGGAGCAGGCCCGGAAGGAATACGACCGGATGCAGCGGATTCCCGCCCAGGAGTACATCCGCTATAACGTGCTGCTGAATGAAGCCGACGCCGTCTGGCACAAGGCAAAGGCGGAAAACGATTTTGCCTCCTTCTGTCCCATTCTGGAACAGATTGTGGAATTCAACCGGAAATTCGCGGGCTACTACAACCCGGACCTTCCCGCCTATGACGCCCTGCTGAACGAATACGAAGAGGGCATGAATATGGAAACCCTGGACAAATTCTTCGCCCGGCTCCGCGATACCATCGTGCCGCTGATTGAAAAAATCCGGCGTGTTCCCCAGATTGACGACAGCTTCCTGCACCGGCATTTTCCTGTGGAGGAGCAGCGGAAATTCTCGGACTATCTGATGGAGCTCATGGGGCTTAACCGGGCCTACTGCGGCATTGGGGAAACGGAGCATCCCTTTACCACCAATTTTGGCAACCGGGATGTGCGCATCACCACCCACTATTTTGAAAACGATCTGGCCAGCTCCATGTATTCGGTGATTCACGAAGGCGGTCACGCGCTCTACGAACTGGGCTGTGACGACTGCTACAACTACACCCTGCTCTCCGGCGGCGTATCCATGGGCATCCACGAAAGCCAGAGCCGGTTTTACGAGAACATCATCGGAAGAAGCCCTGCCTTTGTACATGCCATCTTCCCCTATCTGCAGGAGCATTTTCCCCGGCAGCTGGAGGGTGTGACGGAAGAAATGTTCTACAGGGCCGTGAACAAGGCCCAGCCCAGCCTCATCCGAACGGAGGCCGATGAGCTCACCTACTGCCTGCACGTGATGGTCCGGTATGAAATTGAAAAGCAGCTCATCGGCGGCACTCTGGAAGTGAAGGATGTTCCGGCGGTCTGGAATCGGCTGTATCGGGAATATCTGGGAATCGACGTGCCTTCCGACCGGGAAGGCTGCCTTCAGGACTCCCACTGGTCCGGCGGCAGCATCGGCTACTTCCCCAGCTATGCCCTGGGCAGCGCCTACGGGGCCCAGATGCTGGCCGTCATGGAGCGTGAGCTTGGGGATGTATACTCTTTCGTAGCCCAGGGAAATCTGGAGCCCATTACCCAGTGGCTGAAAGAGCACATTCACCGCTATGCCTGCCTGAAAAAGCCCGGTGACCTTTTCCGGGAGGTCTGCGGTGAATTTGACCCCAAATACTATACCGATTATCTGGAAAAGAAGTTTTCCCGTCTGTATGGGGTATGACGGCTCCTTTTCCCTTTCCAACGGAGGTATTGCCATGATGGAACTCACTGCATCCGATGTTTCCGCCCTGCTGCCCCGGCGCAGAGCGGACGCCCACAAGGGGGACTTTGGAAAGCTCCTGCTGCTGTGCGGCAGTGTGGGCTTTACAGGTGCTGCGTTCTTTGCGGCCATGGGTGCCCTCCGGTCCGGTGCCGGTCTTGTGTATCTGGGCGTTCCCCAGAGCATCTACGCCATTGAGGCGGTGAAGCTCAACGAGCCCGTGATTTTTCCGCTGCCGGAAAGCGGCGGAATGCTCAGCATGGATGCCCTGCCCCAAATTCTGGAAAAGCTCCCGAAAATGGACGCGGTACTCATGGGTCCGGGGCTTGGCATCAGCGAAAACACCTTTTCCCTGCTGAAAGCCGTACTGCGTCAGGCCCGCTGCCCGGTGGTGGTGGATGCCGATGGCATAACCCTGCTTGCCGGGCATATGGATATACTGCGCGGAAGGGCCAGTCCCACAATCCTCACACCCCATGACGGGGAATTTGCCCGGCTGTTCGGTCCGGCAGGCACTGACCGGATGGCCGCCTGCCGGGAAGCGGCCAAAGCCAGTAATTCCATCGTCCTTCTGAAGGGGCACCGGACCTGCATTTCCGACGGCACCCGGGACTACCGCAACCTGACCGGCAACCCCGGCATGGCGGTAGGCGGCAGCGGCGATGTGCTGGCCGGGATCCTCACCTCCCTTTTGGGGCAGGGACTTGCTCCCCTGGAAGCCGCCGCCTGCGCTGCCTGGCTCCACGGTGCCGCGGGGGATCTGTGTGCCCGGGAGCTGGGCCAGTACGGAATGCTCCCCAGCGATCTTGTTTCCGCTCTTCCGCAGCTTCTCAGATAAGGCGGGATGTAATTGAAACGGCTTGCCGCAGCACTTGCTTTTGTTCTGCTTCTTACCGGATGCGCCGGGAAAACGGACGATGCCCTGGCCCTCCGGCAGCGTATTCTGAACGCGGACCTGTGCGGTTTTCAGGCAAAGATCACCGCGGATTACGGAGATACGCTTTCCGTCTTCACCCTGGACTGTCAGGCAGACCGGAACGGAGATCTCCGGTTCACGGTCACCGCGCCGGAAAGCATTCAGGGCATTACCGGAACCATCGCCGCAGGCAAAGGGAAGCTGACCTTTGATGACAAAGCCCTCTCCTTTCCCTTGATGGCGGATGGTCTGCTCTCCCCTGTCAGCGGCCCCTGGGTGCTGCTGCGGGCCCTGCGCAGCGGCAATCTGACCAGTGCGGGAACGGAAGGCGCCCTGACCCGGCTGACCATTGACGACAGCTTCCAGGACGATGCCCTGCAGGCGGACCTCTGGCTGGAAAACGGCGTTCCCATCCGGGCTGAGCTGTGCTGCCAGGAGCAGAAATTTTTGTCGATGGAGCTGACCGGTTTTCGAACGGAATCGAAAAATGGCGCATAGGATGGTTTGCGGCGGGGCGATTTCTTCTGAATATTTGCCTTTCCCCCGTATAAAACGGGGTCTGCGGTGGGACAATACTGTCACCTGCGTTACATACAAACCGGTAGCGCAGATGCGGGTTTCCGAAGGATCCCGCAAGAACTGTACGGAGTGTGAAGCAATATGGACAGCACAGTCAAACGCGGGGATATTTTCTATGCGGATCTATCCCCGGTAGTGGGCAGCGAGCAGGGCGGCACCCGTCCGGTGCTCATTGTGCAGAACGATACCGGCAACCGTCACTCCCCTACGGTGATCGCCGCGGCCATCACCAGCCAGACGGGGAAAGCAAGGCTTCCGACCCACATCAACATTGCCGGCGGCAGCGTGGGGCTATCCAAGGATTCCGTGATCCTGCTGGAACAGATTCGGACCATCGACAAGCGGCGGCTGCGGGAGCACATGGGACGGCTGGACGAGAAGCAGATGTCCATGGTGGACGATGCCATTGCCGTCAGCTTCGGCCTGCCGGAAACAAGGAATTAAATTCATTTGTCCCCCGCCCCGGGGGACGATTTTTTTGCTCAGGGGAAATTCCGGTTTTCCCTGATTGTTCACAAAATTTTTCCTTTTGGCTCTTTACACCGCAGGATTCTTAGGATATAATACCCATATTCTTTTGAAAAGGAGCTGATGACCATGACGGATCAGGATACTCTGACCTTCAATGTACCCGACGACAAGGAGAATATGCGGATGATCCTGCGCAGTGTGTTTGATGCCCTGACCCAAAAGGGATACAACCCCGTCAACCAGATTGTCGGATACCTGCTGACAGAAGACCCCACCTACATCACCAACTACGGGGGCGCCCGCAGCATGATCTGCAAGATCGACCGGGACGAGCTGATGCAGGCACTGGTTCGCGAGTACCTTTTTGACCACAACTGAGTTTCTCCGCCAGGGGGCTTTTGCCGGGGCAAAAGCCCCCTTTTTATGGATTGGAGGAGTCGGTAAGAAACGATTTAGGGGCATCCTGCCCTTTTGTTTTTCGACTTGACGGGTCTATTGCGCTGTGCTACAATTTAAGAAAACAATCAGGAGGTAATATTCATGGCTGAAGAAAAGTCTGTTCTCATGTACAAGGGCCATCCGCTGATGCGGAAGGATAATCTCATCTACTACGGCTCCATGGCCGATGCTTATATCGTCATGCTTCAGGTTCTGGAAAGCAAGAAGGTGGGCGACACCGATATTGCTACCCGGGTCTCCGTCCAGCTCCAGCTCACCGATCCCGCCGCCAGAAGCCGGGACCGTGTGGTCAAGAAGAGCGAGAAAGACGGCCTGTACACCGCGCTGGATGTAGGCTGTGTCTGGCTGGAACGCGCCCTGGCCGGAAAATAAACACAGGTCAGGCGGAGGAATCCAATGAAGCTGCCAAAGAAAGAGATTTGCCTGATTCTAACCGGAATGCTCCTGTTCTGCCTTCTTCCCCTGGGCGCCGCTGCCCAGGAGGCTGGCATCAGGGGCATTGCTTTTGTGAATTACGAAACCCTTCGTCTCCGGGAGGAACCAAACACCAACTCCAAAGAGCTTGCAAAGGCCCAGCGCAATGAGGTGGTGCTCATTCTGAACAAGGGGAAGGGCGGCTGGTATCGGGTCAGCTACAACCTGCAGGAGGGCTATATGCTGGGCGGATACCTGCGCATTCTGACAAAGGAAAATGTGGAATTGGGCTATGGGCAGGTCATCCCGGAAGAAACCGTCCTGTATACACAGCCGGACCCCCAGTCTGAGGAGCTGTGCGGGCTGGTCCAGAACGACCGGTGCTATACCATTGGGGTCAATGACGGCTGGTACAAGGTGATCTTCGGAGAAGGCATCGGTTACATACCCTCCCCGCTTCTGGAGCTCACCGAGGTTCCCTATGAAAACGCGGCATCCAGTGTAAGCCCAAAGTTTTTTGTGGAGGGCCTGTCCACCGGCATTGCCCCCAGCGCCCAGGCCCTTTCCGGTCAGAAGCCCCTGAAGGCGTCCGGCGAGCCCGTCACCGGGGCGGACATTCTGGCGGAAACGGAGCAGTATCTTGGCATCCGCTATGTCCACGGTGGAGAAAGTCCCAAGGGCTTTGACTGTTCGGGCCTCATTTACTATGTACTGCGAACGCTGGGCTATTCGGCACCCCGTTCCGTTGCCGCCCAGGCCCGAATGGGCACCCCTGTGGGAAATGACCTGCTGCAACCCGGGGATCTGGTGTTCTTTGCCACCCTGGGCGGCAAAACCCCAACCCATGTGGGCATATACGCGGGGGACGGCCAATTCCTCCACGCGCCCAATTCCCGCTCCAAGGTCTCCTACGGAGATCTTACCTCCGGCTACTGGCTGAAGTGTTACATTGGCGCCCGCCGGCTGACCTGACGCAAAAAACACACAGAGCAGTTTGCTCTGTGTATTTTTTATGCTTATTGGGGAATACTTCTGAAAAAACATGGAGGTAGGGCTATGGCTGAAAACAAACGGGGGCGCAGCAGCTTTTGTCTGCCGAATGCTCCGGTGATCACCGCCTGGGCCAGCGTGGCCGGGAAGAAGGAATCCGAAGGGCCTCTGGGGCACACCTTTGACAAAACCAGTCAGGATACCTATTTTGGGCAGAAAAGCTGGGAACTGGCGGAAAAGACCATGCAGGAATCCGCCCTGCGGCTGCTTCTGGAAAAGGCCCATCTGGAACGATCGGAACTGGACGTGGTGTTTTCCGGAGACCTTCTGAACCAGTGCATCGGTTCCGCCTTTACCATGCGCAACACCGGAACCCCCCACCTGGGGCTCTACGGCGCCTGCTCCACCATGGCAGAGAGCCTGCTGCTGGCATCCCTGGCAGTATCGGCAGGCATCGCCGACCGGGCTGCCGCCATGACCTCCTCCCACTTTGCCTCCTCCGAGCGGCAGTACCGGTTCCCTCTGGGCTACGGCGGCCAGCGAACCCCCACCGCCCAGTGGACCGTCACCGGTTCCGGGGCAGCTCTGGTATGCAGCCAGGGCACCGGCCCAAAAATCACCGCCTGCACCATCGGCAGTGTAACGGATCTGGGAATCCAGGATGCCAACAACATGGGCGCCGCCATGGCCCCCGCCGCCTTTGCCACCATCCGGCAGCACCTGCAGGACCTGCAGCGGACACCGGAAGACTACGACCTGATCGTCACCGGGGACCTGGGGCAGTACGGCAAAGAGCTTCTGCTGGAAATGGGCCGTCGGGAGGGTCTTTCCCTGGGCGGCAAACTGGCAGACTGCGGCTGTATGGTTTTTGACAATACCAAGCAGGATGTCCACGCAGGCGGTTCCGGCTGCGGGTGCAGCGCAATCACCCTGTGCGGCCACCTTTTGGGGGAGCTGTCTGCCAGAAAGCTGAAACGGATTCTGTTCTGCGGCACCGGTGCGCTGCTGTCTCCCACCTCGACCCAGCAGGGCCTGCCCATTCCCGGTGTATGTCATGCCGTGGTGATCGAAGGAGGTTAACCAAAATGGAATATCTGAAAGCCTTTCTCATTGGCGGGGCGCTGTGCCTCATCGGCCAGCTGCTCATTGACAAAACCGGCCTGACCCCTGCCAGAATTCTGGTATGCTATGTGGTGGCCGGTGTCATCCTGGGCGGTGTTGGGCTGTACGGGCCCTTTGCGGAATTCGCGGGAGCCGGGGCGACCGTTCCCCTGACAGGCTTTGGCAATCTTTTGGCCAAGGGCGTAAAGGAGGCGGTGGACGAAAAAGGATTTCTCGGCATTTTCACCGGGGGACTGAAG
This sequence comes from Oscillospiraceae bacterium, assembly GCA_017622995.1. Classification (GTDB taxonomy): domain Bacteria; phylum Bacillota; class Clostridia; order Oscillospirales; family Oscillospiraceae; genus Faecousia. The sequence continues at coordinate 7,192 of JAGAQA010000003.1, read as the reverse complement.
GCCACTGCCGGTGGAATCACCGCCGCCATTGCCGCGGGACTGCTGGCAAGTCTTTTATTCCGTGCCAAGGATAAAGCCTGAAAAAAGGGGCAAACTATCCTAGCGGCCCTGGTCGCCGCAATTACTTTGGGAGGAACACGTTATGAATAACAACCAGAATCGCAATCAGAACCAGAATCAGCAGAGCAAAAACCAGCAGAATCAGCAGAACCAGAACCAGGACCAGCGCTGACAAAAAGATCCCCGGAAGATGATCTTCCGGGGATTTCCTGTATCGGTCAGATTTCCGCGAAGACGCCCAGGTGGAAAAAGTAGAGCAGGCATTTTTTCACTTTGGCCTCATAAATCCGCTCCATGGCCTCCCGGTAGGTTTCCACCTGCACCCGGTAGCGCTCCACCGCCCGGGGAAGCTCCTCTTCCGTAATCCGGTCCGTTTTGAAGTCCACAATGGTGATTCCATCCGGTTCCATCAGCGCGCAGTCCACCACGCCCTGCAGGAGCACACGCTCCCCTTCCAGCCCGGGGCCGTACTTTTCGCCCTCATCCAGAATGGAAAACTTAAATTCCCGGAGCACGGAATCGGCCCTCCGCAGTCTCCGGCCCAGGTCACTTTCAAAAAAGCGGGCAATGGCGCCGCAGTCGATCTGCGCCCCTTCCTGGGAAGTCAATATCTCTTCCTCCGTCATCCGGGCGATTTCCCCCTGGACACCCCGGAGGCAATCACATTCTTCAAACCGGAGATACTGCATTGCCCGGTGCATGGCGTTGCCGTAGGTTCTGCCATCCCTTTGGGGTCCCTCAAAGGCCGGCTGCCGCCACTGACGGAAATAATCCGGTGCCGGGGGCGCATTCTGGGCGGCCTCCTCATCCTTTTCCCTGCCCTTTCGGCCGGTGGCGGTCTGCTTGGAGGGCGCCATGGTGGCCTCCGGGTGGGGATAGCGATAGGCAAGCATTCCGGCAAGAGCCCGGGGTGCTTCCTCCGGCATGGAGGGCCCTTCGGACTGCCGCGCAGCGCTTATTTCCATCACCGGTTCCGGATGCTCTACATATTGGATCTTCCAGGGAATATCGGATACCGTTCCTTCCAGCGCCATGCCGGTGAGGGCCCGCAGGGCCCCGGATTCCGTCCGCGCGAGCGCCGCCAAAAGCACCCATTGCCCGGGGCACTGGGCCTCCTGGCACAGCATTTCCATACCGCTGATGGGCAGTCTCTGGGCAAGGGCCTTGATTTTATCCGCCGCCTTGTCCGCCGCGTAGGTCATGACCAGCCGGTCTCTGGCCCGGGTCATGGCCACGTACAAAATCCGCATTTCCTCACTGACCGCTTCCCGGGTCATCTTCCCGGCAATGGCAATCCTTGCAAGGGACGGATACCGCACCCGGTTTTCCCGGTCGGCCACATTGAGACCCAGTCCCATCTCCGGATCACAAAGAATGGGCTGCATCAGGCTCTTACGGTTGAACTTTCTGGACAGGGCGCTCAAAAACACCACCGGGAATTCCAGGCCCTTGGATTTGTGGATGCTCATGATGGTCACGGCACCGGTCTGTGGGGCGCCGGGCCGCAAAAGGCCCTTCTCCTGCCGGTCATCCAGATATTCCAGGAACTGTTCCAGGCTGCTCAGGTTGCCCCGCTCGTATTCCGCCGCCATCTGGAAGAACAGGCGAAGGTTTTCCTTGGCCCCGTCTCCCTGGGGCTGGGCCCCGTAGATGGCATCCAGCCCTGTGGAAAGGAAAATGTGCTCCAAAAGCTCCGTCAGGCTGCACAGCCGCTTCTTTTCCCGCAGATCCTCCAGGGTGCCCAGGAAGGCCTTTGCCTTGGCATTGCCGCTTTGGGCCATGGCATCGTAAAAGCAGCCTTTTTTCTGTCTGCTCCGAATAACCGCCAGATCCTCCGCGGTAAAGCCGAAGGCAGGACTTGCCAGGGCGCTGAGCAGGGGAATATCCTGCCGGGGATTGGCAACCGTCTGCAGAATGGCCCGGAGGGTGCTGATTTCCGGGGTGCGCAGAAGATCCGCCCCCGCGCCGGTGGCGCAGCGGATGCCCCTGCTTTCCAGGGCACGCCGGAAGTCCTCTCCCACAGAGCCGGGAGACCGGAGCAGAATCACAATGTCCTCCTCCGTCACATGCCGAAAAGCCTCCCCATCCCGGATGAGTGTGCCTGCTTCCAGCATTTCCCGGATCCGTTGGGCCACAAATCCGGCTTCCTCCCCGCCTGTGTCCTCACCGCCTTCCAAGGCGTAGAATTCCACCGCCGTATCCGGAAGCCTTGCGTGGGGAACCCCCTCCCGCAGGGCCTCCTCCGGACCGTATGTCAGGCCCCCGACCCTGGGGGACATGCACTGGGCAAACACATGGTTGACCGCCTCCACCACCTCACCGCCGGAACGGAAATTGTGGCTCAGCAGCACCTTCCGGCCCTGGCCGGGGGCTGCCCCTTCGGCAGGCACAAAGGTTTTGTATTTCTCCAGAAAAATACCGGGATCCGCCAGGCGGAACTGGTAAATGGACTGCTTTACATCTCCCACCAGGAAGCAGTTCTGCCTTTCCGCGGTCAGGCTGCCGAAAATCGCGTCCTGCACCGCATTGGAGTCCTGGTATTCATCCACCATAACCTCCCGGTACCGGCGGCCGATCTCCCGGGCCTGGACAGTGGGAGCGGAGCGATCCTTTCCCAGCAGCAGATCCAGGGTCTTATGCTCCAGATCGCCGAAATCCAGTACCCGGTATTTCTTTTTCAGCCCGCTGTACGCCTCACCGAACCGTCTTACCAGGGTTATGAGCCCCCGCTGTGCCTGGGCAGACTGGGCCTGATCCTTCAGCAAAGACCCGGAATTTCTTGAAAACAGCTTCTGCTGTTTTTCCAGCCCCTTTTTCAGGGCATTGCGAACGGCCTTGATCTCCTCGGTCCGGCTGGTATCCGCACCCTTCGTGGGAAAACGAAGGGTTCCGAATTTCACATCGATCCGGGCGGAAACCGCGTCCCAGCTATCGGCGGAACGCAGATAACGAAGCTGTTCCAGCGTTTCGTTCAGATTGTCCCGGACCTTGTCCATCCCCGCCTGATCCGCAATGGCACAGCAGCGGTCCATGGCGGCAATCTGGCCGTCCAGCCAGGAGAACAGATCCTCCATCAGGGATTTTCCCCACAGGGTCTGCCCCGCGTCCCGGCATTCCGGGCAGCTGCGCGCCATGCAGTCATCCAGCCATTTTTCCGGATCCGGGTGGCACCGGGCGCTGTCATAGACCTGACCAATCAGCTCCGGCAGGTCCTTGTCCGTACGTCCCAGGCCCTGGGTTTCCGTAAACATTCGAAAATCCGGGTCATCCTCCAGTTCCTCATAGGCATTGTCCAGCAGGTCCTTCAGCACCTGGTCCCGGAGCTGACCGGCCATTTCTTCATCCGCCACCCGGAAATCCGCGTCCAGCTCCAGCCGGTAGGCGTACTCCCTGAGAATGCTGCTGCAAAAACCGTGGACCGTGGAAATTTCCGTCAGATACAGCCGCTGAAGCTGCTTCTGCAAATGCCGGTTTTCCGGGTCGGAGGCAATGCGTTCCGTCAGCTTTCCGGCAATTTTTGCCCGCAGCTCCGATGCCGCCGCCTGGGTATAGGTGATGATCAGAAATTCGTCCAGGTTGGCCGGATCCCTGGGATCCGTCAGGTAACCCATCAGCCGGTCTACCAGGACCTTGGTCTTTCCGGAGCCTGCCGCCGCGCTGACCAGCAGCTTACCGCCCCGGTTGGAAACCGCGCAGCTTTGGGCCGGGGTCAGTTTTTCAGCCATGGATGGTTCCCTCCTTTTCCACCAGATCCCAGAACTCCTGGGCCTTCAGCGCCCGGAAATTCCGGCGCTGGGCATTGTCATCCGGGTGGCAGATGCTCCCGTAGGGACAGAATCTGCACACATCAAAGCTGGAGCCCCGGCTGTAGGGGTTGGGGGATACATTTCCGGAGGCGATCTCCGATACCATATCCGCCAGCAGATGGAATACATACCCTTCCAGGGCCCGAAACTGGGCCGTACTCGCCAGGGAACCGGAAAGACTGCCATCCTTTTTCCGGTTTACCGGCAGACGGGTTCCCGGGTTTTCCGGCTCCATGGCTTCCAGCACCCGTTCCTCACTCAGAAACAGGCCCGAACGGATCCATTTCTTACCGCGCTCCCGCTGGGCCTCCTCCGCTGTCAAGGGGCCGTCCGCTGGGAGATAGGGGGCTCTTGCCGGAAAATACTCCACACCGGCGCAGGTTCCGTCAGAACCCAGCAGCGCCGACCCTTCCTTTTCCAGCGCGAAGAGGTACAGCAGCATCTGCAGGCCCACGCCCTGAGACACATCGCAATAGTCAAAGCTCTTCTGTCCGGTTTTGTAGTCCGTTACCCGGACAAAGCGATTGGGCCCATCCTGCCAGGTATCCACCCGGTCCACAAAGCCCCGAAGCCGGGCTTCCATTTTTCCCCCGGGTATGGAGATGGCCGGCATGTTTCCATCCTTGCCGAAGGCCACCTCAAACCCTGCCGGCTGAAACGCGGACTGGGACAGCTCCTTCCACAGCTCCTCCACGATCATATCCAGCTCCTGACGGTTGCGCAGGAAAAGGGATTGACTGCGCTTGGAATCCACCCCCTGAAACCGCTCCCGGGCATAGGCATCCGAGTATTCCCGGGCAAGCTCCAGGGTCTTTTCCAGACTCACCTGATGGAAGCCCCCCAGCTCCATCACCTTCCGGCCGGTATTTTCCAGAACGGAATGGACATAGGTGCCGAACTCTGCCGGATCCACCTCGGCCTCCTTTCGCTCCTTTGCCCGCAGGCCGTATTTCAGAAAATACAGCAGGCGGCACTCGGCCTGGGTATCCACCTGGGAGGCGGAGAGCTCCAGTTTTTTCCCGTAAAGGGCCTTGACGGTTTCCGGCTGGATTCCCCCCAGCCGGTAATCCGCCTGCGCGACCGTATCCCGATAGGCTTCCGCCAGGCCCAGCGCCTTGGCCGCATCCTCCTGCCGCCACCGGGCAAGCCAGGCCCCCGCTTCCCGGGCATTGGCCCCGGCAAATTCCAGGCCATCCTTCACCGCCTGGGTTTTCCCGGCCATCTGGCCCAGCCGCCGGAAGAGATAGGAGGTCTGTTCTCCGCTGCAATACACCCGCACGGATTGGGAAGCTCCGCAGAACACGCCGTAAATCTCCGCGAATTCCTCCTGAATGCCCTCCATGGCCCCGCCGGTAAGGGGCACTCCCAGCTTGCGCAGGGCCACACGCTCCTGATCGGTCAGGACCCCCTTGGACCCGGAATAACCGGGAAGGCTGCCCTCCTGGGCACCCAGCAGCAGCAGGTGCCTGCATTCGTGGCACCGCAGAGCCGAAACCGGGCCCACCTGCACCGCATCCAATACCGGCGGGATGGTGCCTACATTGTATTGGCTCAAAAGCAGACGGAACAGCCGGAGAAAATGCTCCGGCTCCCAGTGGGTCTGACCCAGAACATCGTGCATCTGCTCCAAGGCCGACAGCAGAATCTCCCACAGCTGGTTGAGAATCTGGGCGCTGCGGTTGTCCCCCGACTCATCCAGCGCATCCGCCATTTCCTCCAGCCGCTGCTCCAGAGAAATATCCTGTAAAAATTCATACACAGCCATTACCTGGCCCCGCAGATCCCGGGCATCCAGGAAGCCCTGGGAAAGCCGTTCCAGGGGCGCCATGGCCTTTGCCCGCAGTGCATTGAGCTTTTCCAGGGTTTCCCGGCTGTTGTCATCCCAAACGCCTGCCAGGCCCTCAGGATGGTTGGTCCACTCCCGGAACCAGTCCTTGCCGCGGATGCGCCAGATATACGCATAATTTTCCACGCCGTCACATTCGTCCGGCGTCAAAAGAGACATACTGGAGCGCAGATACCGCAGCACACTGCGCTGCTCCAGACCGGTGACCGCCGCTTCCAGGGCCGACAGCACGGTTGCGATGACGCTCTTGGTCAGAATCTCCTCCGTACCTGCCTGGTAGAAGGGGATTCCCATCCGCTTGAAAATCAAGCCGATCAGGCCGCCGTAGGCCCCGGCGTCGGTTGTGACCAGTGAAATATCCCGATACCGGCAGCCGCCCCGGACCAGCTTGTCAATTTCCTGGGCCGCCGCCATAACCTCCTGCCAGGGGGAATCCGCGGTGTAAACGAAAAGATTTTCTCCCGACAGCTCCGGAATTCCTCCCTGGAACAGCCGCTCCCGCATGGGGGCCAGGGCCTCCCGGGAGTCGGGCAGAACTTCCAGCCGCACTTCCACCCCACGGCGCTTTGCCATCCGGACAAATTCCCCGGCGGTCTGTCCTGCCTTTTCAAAGGCCAGAAGCGGGGATTCTACACTGTCGCAGTTCAGGGCAACGGTTACCAGTGGGCTGACCCGGATCAGATGCTCCAGAATCGCCATATTCTGCCGGGTAAAATCCGGAAAGCCGTCTATGTAAAAAACATGATTTTCCCCGTAATCGCAGTCTTCCAGCTGCTCCAAAAGCCAGGTCATCCGGTCTCTGGGGTCACGCCTGCCCTGGGCGCAGAGGCTGTCATAGCCCTCCATCAGCAGCGCCAGCTCCTCCAGCTTCTGGGCAAAGGCCCCTTGGGAAAAAAGGGCGGCCTGCTTCAGATCCTCCGGTGAAATGCAGCAGCGCTTGAATTCATCCACCGCGTCCACCAGCTCCTTCAGGAACTCCGGCTTGCTTTCCAGAGAGGCATAGGCCTTCAGCCTGCTGGACAGCTGCCGCGCTGCCGCGGCCATGGCAACCACACGGCCGCCGTCGTCCAGGCACTCTCGGCTGGCTTTGCCCAGGGCGTCGGATACGCTGCGCTGCAGCCGGGTAAAGGACAGAACCTCCGCATAGCGGCTGGCCGTATCCCCGGCGCAGGCACACAGGGCCCGCTCTGCCTCATGGCTGATGAGCTCCGGAACGATCAGCACCCGTCCGGGCTTTTTTTCGGACACATCCCGGGCAATACAGCCCAGGATTTCCCGGCGCAGCGCCTTCCAGTCCTTTCCCAGCAATAAACGGAGCATACAAACATCCTTTCTTCTTAGGAACCTCTGAACAAATCGTCTGCGGCTGGACGACGGATCTTTTGCCCCATCCGTGCAGTTCTGAAATTGGGAAATACACCAAGTATTCCTCCAATTTCAGAACCTTCGGCTGCGTCAAAATCTCTCGCCGCCAGCACTT
>JAGAQA010000041.1 GCA_017622995.1 Oscillospiraceae bacterium | reverse complement strand
CGGGGAGCGTGGATTGAAATACCGATTAAGGCGTTGAAGCCTTATGAGAAGAACACGTCGCTCCCCCCACGGGGAGCATGGATTGAAATTTCGGATTATGGCGAGGACGTTGACAACTGCCCGGTCGCTCCCCCCACGGGGAGCGTGGATTGAAATTTTCCAGAGCATACCAAAATATCAATACAAACAAGTCGCTCCCCCCACGGGGAGCGTGGATTGAAATCGATTCCTCCGGTATTGCCCATGATTTCCTCGGCAGTCGCTCCCCCCACGGGGAGCGTGGATTGAAATAACAGAAGGGTCAACTAGCGCATTTTCTGCCGTCATGTCGCTCCCCCCACGGGGAGCGTGGATTGAAATCCTCCGTCAGCGGCGAGAAATGGAATACCGCCAAAGTCGCTCCCCCCACGGGGAGCGTGGATTGAAATATGTCGATATCTGCAGGATACCCGTCGCAGAACTGTCGCTCCCCCCACGGGGAGCGTGAATTGAAATGATGTATGCGGGACAACCTTTGCCGTTTCACTTTGGAAACAGGTTCCCGCATAATTCCCCAAAACCTACAAACACTACCACTGGAATTTACCACAAGGAGAGGAAAAGATATGAAAGCTACAGGCATTGTCCGCCGGGTGGATGATTTGGGGAGAATTGTCATTCCGAAGGAGATCCGGAGAACCCTTCGAATCCGGGAGGGCGACCCGTCACTGACATCATTGACACAGTGGGAAAAATACTGTTTTAGCATGTTGGATTTAGCCAAACGCAGAGGGTGGTAGTTGTACATAGTGACAACCTAGGACGCCAAAACCGTGCAAATACGAAAGGGGTAAAACGGGGTGAAAGAAATCATTTCTTGCGAATTTAACATGGACACAGCCTGCGTAGAGCTGTGCTTTTCCGACGGCAGCATGGTCGCCATTGATACCATTGCCGTGGAAAATGAAGCTGCCGACACCATGTTTCAGCGGCCAGAGCTGGATTGGCTGATCTACAATAAGCCATTGGAGTATGCCCAGCTGGTGCTGAGTGGTGAGATTGAGAAGTACCTACAGGGCACACCGGAACACCGACTGATGGATTAACGGAATAGGCGCAACACAGCCCACCGATCTTTCGACCGGTGGGCTGTGTTGCGTCAAAACATAAACTAAAATCCCAGTACATTGTGCAGGTAATCCCTACTGATCTGGGCAGAACGGTAGTTGCAAACTGGCTGATAGTCCAGTTCTACACACAGGATACCATTATAACCGGCATTTCTCAACTCGTTCACCACCCCCTTGAAGTCCACGCAGCCATAACCCAAGGGGCGGAACCGTTTCATGGGCCACTCTGGATTCAGGCTCGCATCTGGATCTATATCCTTCAGGTGCATATATCCGACACGCTTGCCGTACTGGCGAACTAATGTGGGAGCGTCCATGCCCGCAAGGGTAGTATGTGCTGTGTCAATGCAAAGATACACATATTCAGGATCCGTATTGGCCATATACAGGTCAATGGCATCCTGGTGGAACAAAGCCGTATTGGCGTGGGGATGCATACAAGCCTTAACCCCCGCTTCCTTACAGGCTTTGCCGATCTTATTGGACAGCTCTGCATAGGAAAGGATTGTCTTTTCGTCCAGGGGCCGATCAAACGGCTGATCCTTCCACATAACGCCTTGCATATTCATATAATGTGCGTCCACCGCCTTCATGAACTCCAGATAATGCAGCGCATCCTGATAGTCCTTTTCGGGGTCGTTACTGAAGTAGAAATACAGGTTTTCAAACTTCAGACCGTACTTGGCAACCACCGCTTTGAAACCCTCAATGTCGTCTGCGTAGTAGTCTGCAATCCAGTTGAAGTTTTCTACAGTTTCGTAGCCCAGATCAGAGACATCCCGAAGAAAGCGTTCAAAATTCTCTTTATGCCGGTCATTGATAGGCTCCCAGTTGTCAAACTCATTGGATATCCAAGTCCATCCGGTATATCCGATTTTCATATTGTTCCATCCTTTCTTAGCGTATTTGATACAGGTTTCTGCCACCCTTAACACAAGAGTATTTGAGAAACATCGTTTCATCAAGAGAGAAAGATTCACTTAAATCAGGGAAATATTTTGTGTAAATAGAAGATATGCGAAACATTTTTTCGTTACACCAGTGCGCATATTATTTTCCCTTTTTTCCGCAGAGAGGTTCCAGCTCTGCCGCTGTGCGCAGCAAAGCCATCTTTGACGGATAGCAAAGCTGTTCGTCCACCCCGCTGTCCGCCATGATCAGCGCCAGATATCTTGCCATCTTCTCTCTGTGCCGGCCGAAGAGCTGTTTCCCCAGCGCACGGAAAGTTTTCGGCAGGCGCTCCTTCAGCGGCAGATCAGAATCAAAAGTATCACAACTCTTGTCCTGCTGATAAGCCTTTTTCCCAATCAGAAAAATCGTTAGCGCAAGAGCTTCCGGTTCCTCCGGCAGGATATCCTTTAGCAAATTCAGAATGGTTTGGCGCTGCCTGTCCCCAAAAGGATAGGATGTGCTTTCCATCTCTTTTCTCTCGCGTTCCACTTCTTCTCTGCTCTTGAACAACGATCTAAGTAAACTCATAAGCTGCTCCCACTGTCAGGCATTCGCGCTGCGAAGCTTGCTGCTCATATTCAAAGCAACAGACCCGATAACCAGTGCCAATCCATAAAGGATGATTGCCATTAGGAAAGCACCCATATAGCTGCCGCCCAGATCATAAAACAGGCCGATGGACGAGAAAGACAGCGCACCAATCAAACTATTGCCCATCATCATCAGCGACCAGATGGAGGAATAGTCCTTTTCTCCCAGAACTGATTTTGCCAGCAGCGGGCACTGCACCGTATACATGCTTCCGCCAAGACCTACCAAGAACGATGCCGGCAGGCAGAGAATGGGGCTTCCAATACTAGTGATCATCAGGCCATAGCCCAAGGCGATAAACACAAATCCCCATGCCAATCCCGCTTTAACACCGAATCGGTCATTAACATATCCCAGGCATACGCTGCAAATGACACAGCCGCAGCTCATAAACATAGCTGCATTCGCGCCGAAATCAATAGAGCAATTCAATTCCATGGTTGCAAAATTGGCAATGTACTGCTGCACACCGCAGCCGACGCTGAACAGCATACAGGTGAACCAGGCAATATAGAAAAGAGGCATTCGGACCGCCTGCTTCTTCGCCACGCCCCATTCCTGAGTTGCCGTCTCACTGTGCGTCTGGTCAATCTGATCCTCGCTGCCGTAGGGCTTGCAGCCTGCTTCCTCCGGGCTCTTCACAAAAAAGAACAGGCAGGGAACCGAGACGACCATGCAGATTGCCGCCAGAATCAGATATGCGCCGCGCCAGCCAAAACCGTTGATCAGAACGGCAGACAGCTTCGTATACAAGATCATGGCAATATTTTCTGCTGCGATAATTATACCCAGAACTGTTCCCGCCTTTTTCTTAAACCACATATTGATCACGACAGGAATTGCCACATATCCGGTAAATGCCACACCGATACCAATGATTGCGCCAGATAGGTAAAACAGATACACAGAACGATAAGCAGCCATCAGCGCAATACCGATCACCTGTGCCAGTGCGGCAATGCCCATGACCTTTCCCACCTTACTCCGGGCGATGATTCTTGCAGCTGTAGTATACATAAATGCCATAGCTGCGGCTTCCACGCTGACGAGCATCGTGAACGCACTGACTGTGCAGCCGAATTCCTGAACAACAGGGGTAACAAAGTTGCCAGCGATGCACATGACTACTCCGCCCAGACCAATTTTCAAAAGAATGCAACTGATAAAAACGACCCAGGCATAATTCAGTTTTCTTTTCTCTTTCATATGATTTACCGACACGCTTTCTGTTTATTTTTCGCTTGCTGTACCACTGATTACATCTGTCTTCAAGGGGCTGTTCCGCCCTGCGTTGATAGGTAGTCTTCTTTCAATGGCAGCGCGGGCAAACTCGATGTCTTCTGCAGCCTCCTCCTCGTTAAAGCAGCCAATGCAGACCATATCTTGCTCCCGGATCGTATTGTAGCTGAAATTCAAACCCACAAACGGCGTAGTCCGTCCTGCGGCGCAGGGCTTGATGGTGATGACGGGTTTTTTTGCGTTATGGATAATCTTAATTACCGATTCGATTTCTACCTGCATCAGGAAGCCCATACAGTTATAGATCTGAATATAGGTTTCTACATCGTATCCATTCAAATCCGCATATTGAATTACTTCCGGCATGTGCGCAGACAGGCCAGGAATCATCCCGTTATCACGGATCATGGCGAGATAATCCGGCAGACGATCCATGGTCCTTTTGTTTTTGTTCATCAGCTGCTCTACACAGGAATGCAGCGGCAGGCAGAAGGTTGCGCCGTTGGCTGCGCATTTTTTAATCTCCAGTTCCGCCTCATGCCGCGCCATGGCGTTATCATCCATATTCAGCACCGGTTCGTCAATAATAATCATTTTGCGGCCGGTTCGCTCCTGCGCCATGTCCACCGCTTTTCTCAGATTGGGATCCACATTAAAAAGACCCAGTACTGCATCAATTCCCTGATTCAGAAATGTCTCAAAAATCGCTGCCGTGGAAGCAGGATCCGCGTGGGCTTTTCGGATCATGGAATCTCCTGCTGCGCCGGTGTGGCTGAATCCGGAAATCCAGTTGCAGCCGATAATCATTCGAGGCATTGATACACCGCCGACCATTGTTCTCGGAAAATCCATCTTAAATCTCCTTTAATCATCAAGATTCAGCAGTACATAACAATGCACCGCTGAATCTTGTTTCTAAATTTACCTGGTAAACATGATGACGCCTTTGATATAGCTGTCCGTCTTATCAATAGACTTGGCAAAAATCTCCTGCATGGCATCCAGATCCTCGTAATAGGCCGTGTGGGTAACAAGCTTGCCCGGTTCAAAAACGCCCCGCTTGATCATTTCATAGGTTCTCGGTACGATCTCCTTGAAGTGCGGATTGCTCATGGGCGCCAGGTTGTACACATACAGGCCACCCAGATGCCACTTAGTGCCGTTAAAGGTCACGTCGCTGCGGTGGAAGGAACCAATCACCAGCTTGCCCGCCTGCTTCGTCATGGAGTCTGCCAGATGGAAACCGGAATCAGAAGCGCCGAAGTCGATGCACACATCCGCGCCGCCCTTTGCGATGATTTCCGCAATAACCGCCTTGCCTGCCTCGCTCTCAGGATCCAGAACCTCGGTGGGACCGTAAGCCTCAGCCATCTTCCGCCTGTCCTCGCGCAGCTCGAACACGGTGATTCTGCCTGCCTGAGAAGCGCGGGTTAAGGCCTGCAGCGTCAGCTGGCCCATGTATCCGGCACCGACCAGAACGACGTGATCGCCCATATGGATATCTGTAATGTTCAGAAGGTTGGTGACACAGCAGGTGGGTTCAAACACGACGCTGGCCCAATCCGTGGTATCATCGGGCAGCTTGCACAGGCCTGCTTCCGGGACGGTGGCGTACTCGCACATCATCTCGTTGTTGCCGCTGCCGCAGAACACCTTGTCACCCGGCTTCAGAGAGGTAACATCCGCACCGACTTTCTCGACAATGCCTACGCCCTCATGGCCAATAATGAAGGGGTAGGGACCGGGCGCATTCACGCCGCGGATCAGCCAGGAATCCCAGCAGCACAGACCACAAGCCATGGTCTTGATCATGACCTCATTCCCCTTGGGTTCGGGTACGTCATATTCCCGGATGCCAAGTTTCATATAATCTTCAACGAAAACACCTTTTGCCAACATAATCATAACCTCCTATTTTATTTATCGACTGGCCCAGAGGAATCCTCTTTTTGTCAGCGTCTCTACTTCAGGGATTTCAAGGATGTTGTCCAGATGCCCCAAAGAGCTGTAGAACACACGTCCTTCACCCCAATGTTTCGTATAAACCACAGGCATATCCACAATACCGTTTGCACGGTGGGGGCCAACGGAATCAACACGGGTTGTGGCAAGCACTTCGCAGCAGGGGTCCAAATGCAGGTAATACTGCTCTGTTCTCACTTTAAAATCCGGGATACCGGCGATAATCGGTGAGGTGGAATTTTTCTTAAATTCCACAGTATATTCTCTCCAAAACGCACCAGGAACAGAGTTTTCCGGGTAGTTCTCCGCCATGTACCGAATATTTTCCTCAGAAAGCCTGGACATATGGTGCAGATATTTGTCCCCGGGATGAGATACCCACTGGCTGCCGGTCATATACTGCCATTCTACGCTCCAGCGGAACGCATCGCACATGCCGCCGTGTACACCTGCCAAGCCGGTTCCTGCCGCCACTGCGTCGGACACACCGAAACAGCACGGATCTGGCAGTTCACCCTGTGTCCAGCAGGGAATAATCAAGTCAAACGATTTCATGTATTCCCCATCAGCCAAGCGGTCCAGCGAATCAACACGCGTTACCTCAAAGTTTTCCTCTTCCAACCATCTCTGGAAGCGGGCACTCTCTTTATCCGGCTCGTGACCTTCCCAACCGCCATAGAAAATAAATGCCTTTTTCATACTACTTCCTCAAACAAAATTAGCTTTTCTTCTGCATGGCCAGCTTTGCGCGGAATGCGTCAAACAGAACTGCAATAATAATGATGATGCCCAGCGCAACCTTCTGCCAGTAAGCGTTCACATTCATCAAATTCAGTGCATTGTTCATAAAGCCCCACACCAGAGCGCCTGCCATGGTATTGACCACGCTGCCTTGGAACGTACCGCCGATATACACGGCTGCGATTGCTTGCAGGGAGAGGTCCGCACCGGAGGTGGGCTGACCGGAGGAAAGACGTGCCGCTAGGACGATGCCGGCACAGGAGACGCAGAAGCCGCAGAATGCATACATGGCAACCTTCACCAGGTTCACATTCAAACCGGAAAGCTTAGCTGCTACTTCATTCTCGCCGATAGCAATAATGGATCTGCCAAAAATGGTATATTTCAGCAGAATATGTCCTACCAGAACAAACAGAAGCATAATCGCGACTGGGACAGGGAATACGTCGAAGATAAAGCCGCGTCCAAGATACAGGTATGCCTCAGGAAGCCCGGTAATCGGCACACTCTTTGTGGTCACCAGAATCAGGCCGTTTACAACATACTGCATGCCCAATGTACAGATGAACGGAGCAATTTTCATGTGAGTAATCAGCACGCCGTTGATAGAACCGATCACGACGCCAATCGCAATGGCAAACAGCATTGCGGGCAGGATCGGCCATCCATGATTAACAATCAGCGCTGCCGAGTTACACCCGGCAAACGTTGCAATCATGCCGGTACTCAAGTCGAAACCACCGCCCAGTATGACGAAAGACACGCCGACAGCGCCAATGGTAACCACGGCAATCTGCCGCAAAACATTCAAAATGTTAGAGGAAGTAAGAAATTTGCTGTTTGCAAAAGCCATAACCACGCCAATCAGAATCAGAAGGGACCAGGATCCTAATTTATCCATGATCAGCGCAAACATATTTTTATTTGACTTGAGCTTCATACACGTACGCTCCTTTCGCCCACTGCATATTTTGTAATCAGATCCTGAGAGAAGTCCTCTTTCTGGATCTCTCCCGCAATCGTGCCCTCGTACATGACCAGAATTCGGTCGCTGACACCCATGATTTCTTCCATATCGGAAGAAATCATCACAACGGTCTTGCCATCTGCAACCAGTGCGTTGATTATCTCGTAGATTTCTCGTCTGGCACCTACATCGATTCCGCGGGTCGGCTCGTCGAAGATAATAATGTCCGAATCAGAAAACAGCCACTTGGACAGAACCACCTTCTGCTGGTTGCCGCCGGAAAGGAACATGGTTTTCTGGTCAATGGAAGGTGTAGCTGTATGCAGCATGTCAACATATTTTTTGGCGACATCTGCTTCAATCCGGTAGTTAATAAAGCCTTTTTTCAAGATCTTCCGCAGAGCCACCATGACAGTATTCACCCGAACAGAAGAACGGAGGAACAGACCCTCATCGCGTCGGTTCTCAGTAACAAACCCCATTCCAAAATGAATGGCATCCCGTGGGCTACGGATAACATGCTTCTCACCGTTGATAAAGATTTCTCCACCTGCTAACGGATCCACGCCGAAAATCATGCGCATTGTCTCCGTTCTGCCTGCGCCAACCAAGCCATAGAAGCCCAGGACTTCTCCCTTGTGCACTTCAAAGCTTACGTTTTTGACCCGCGAACTGCCGTCAGTAATGTTCTTTACCGCCAGGGTGACCTCGCCAATGGGATTTGTCCGCTCCGGATACTGCTGCGTTAGTTCACGTCCGATCATCATGGTAATCATCTCGTCCTTGGTGATATCCTTGATGTCGCGCTCTCCGACATAATGGCCATCACGCAGGACTGTCATATGATCGCATATTTCAAATATCTCATCCAAGCGGTGGGTAATAAATACAACTGCCACGCCGCGAGATTTTAGTTTCCGAATTATTCTGAACAGGGACTCTGTCTCCTTACCTGACAGGGATGAGGTAGGCTCGTCCATAATGATGATTTTCGCATTGATGCTGACGGCCTTGATAATCTCAACCATCTGCTTCTGCGCCATTGTTAGGGAACGCACCAGGGAATGAGCATCCATCTTCAACTCATATTCATCAAACAGCTTCTGCGCATCCTGATACATTTTTTTCCATTGTACCATGCCGTGCTTCATTGGGTATCTGCCAATGAATACGTTTTCTGCCACCGAAATACGTTCAATCAGGTTTAATTCCTGATAGATGATAGAGATTCCCATCATCTCTGACTGCTTTGGCGTCGTATTCTCAATTTCTTTTCCATCAAACCAGACAGTTCCGCTATCTTTCTTGTAGGCGCCAGAAATAATCTTCATAAGCGTAGATTTGCCCGCTCCGTTTTCGCCTACAAGCGCATGAACCTCCCCTTTTTTAACAGTTAAATTAACGTCGGATAGAGCTTTTACTCCGGGGAAGGATTTGTTGATTTGTGTGAGCTTCAGAATATTCTCCATGTAAAGCCCTCCTCCTTTTTCTCCGTGGCCAGGTGCGGCGCTGCCGCACCTGGCTATTTAAAATATTACTTCAGCAGTTCGTCTGCAGTCACATAGCCGACCTTGGCACCATAAACCTTAGCAGGAGTCTCGTGGCCGCCTTCCACTGTGCCACCGTTCAGAACAGTCTTGATTGCTTCCACGGTAACTTCGGACTCACCTACGGGATCCTGGCAAATTGTTGCAATGTAGTTGCCGCCTTCGTCGATGTGCTTCAGCTCTTCATCTTCGCCGTCGAAGCCGACAATCATAACTTCTGTACGGCCAGCGTTCTGCGTTGCGTCATAAGCGCCCAGAGCAGAGGTACCTGCAGTCCCGTAGAAGATGTCCAGGTCATCATGAGCCGTCAGCATATCTTCGCAGCCAGCCAGAGAGTTTTCGCGGGTCAGGTCGCCGACGGTGTTGACCAGATTAACGGTATAGCCCTTTTCGGTCAGGCCCTTTTCAAAGCCTTCATAGCGTTGCTGCAGGGTATCATGAATCAGAGAAACCTGAACAATATTCAGCTCCTTCTTGTAGCCGATGCTATCCAGGTAGTCGCCCATCCAAAGGCCGCCCAGATAACCGGCGGAGTCGCTCTTGGTGCCTTCCCAGAAGGTCATGCTCTTCTGTACTTCGGGGACCAGCTGCAGGTTGCCGATGTAGAAAATGGGAATGTTCTTTTCTTTACAGGTTGCAAATGCGTCCGCCAGTGCTTCAGAGAAATTAGTAGAGACTGCCAGCGCATCAATACCGCTGGAGATCAAGTCCTCAACTGCCTTAACCGTAGACTCTGCATCGGCACCGCCATCTGCAAAGACAACCTCATAGCCTTCCTTTTCCGCCGCTGCCAGAAAGCCTTCATACATACGAACATAGTAGGGCATGGTCAGACCGGCGATGCTCAGACCGATCTTTACGTGTTTGGTTTCTGCACCTGCTTCTGCCTTAGGAGTTTCCGTGACCGGCGCTGCAGGCTTGGCGGCGCTGTTTCCGCCGCACGCCACCAGAGAGAATGCCATTGCGAGAACCAACAGGATGCTGACTAGTTTCTTCATTTTTTTCGTCTCCTTTTTTAATATACAACATTTTGCTTTTCAGCAGAAATTATTGCCCGGGTTAATCAGAAATTCACTCCACCCACAAAGATCACATTTGCATACGAGGTATTTTCACCCGTCCGGATTATACACTTTGCGTCCTTCGTCAGCGCTTTGAATTCTTCATGTGGAACTTTCCTGCAGGGCAGGTCTCCGAAACGTGCATCCATTTCTCTGGAAAGAGGAACATTCTTTTCATCAATTTCAGAAGCAAGGATTGTAGATTCAATCACCAATTCGTCTTTTACGGCATCTACCAGTTCCAGAAACGACGGCTTGCCTCCTACAATGGATACATCTATGACCTTTACTCCTTTCGGAATCGGGAGACCGCAATCTGCAATACAGAAGTACTCGGTGTGACCAAGCGATGCAACTGCTGAGACAATCTCCGGATTCAACAGTCTGTCTTTCTTCATTCAAACCACCTCACTTTTGATTCTATATACCATTGTCTTTGACAATAATATCTACTTCTTCTCGGGAAGGGATGGAGGTTTGCGCACCTTTCCGGGTTACCGAAATGGACGCTGCCGTGTTTGCAAAACGGATGGCGTCCGCTACCGTTTTCCCCTCGGAGAGAGCAACCGTAAAGGCTGCATTAAATGTATCTCCTGCTGCTGTTGTATCTACAGCTGTTGTGTGAATTGTGGGGTAGTGGATTTGCTCTGTTTTGCTGCACAGGAAGACACCGCGAGATCCAATTGTGACCAAAACATTACCAACGCCCTTGCCTAGAAGTATCGCTGCTGCTGCAGAAATCTCCTCCAGAGTATCTGCGGGCATCCCTGTAATTCTGGAAAGCTCTGTCTCATTGGGGGTGATCCAGTCAACCGCTGCCAAAACATCATCCGGTATGTTGTCCGGTGCAGGAGCCGGATTCAAAACAGTTACCTTTCCGGCTGCTTTTGCTTGCTTCAAAAGCGCATAAATATCGTCCAATGGGGTTTCCAGCTGAGTCAGGACAATGTCCGCCTGATCCACAAGATCCGAGTGGCTTTCGTAGAACCGGGAATTACATTTTCCGTTTGCGCCGGGGATCACAACTATCGAATTGTCCCCAGTCTGATCAACCATTATGAACGCCATGCCGGTCGGCGTGTTATCCAGTCTTTGTACTGCGGAAACATCAACATTCGCGCTTTTCAGACTGTTTAGCACCAAATCTCCCATGCTGTCGAGACCAACGCAACTCAGAAATGTACAGTCACCGCCCAGTTTCCCGCAGGCACAGGCCTGATTGGCGCCTTTACCGCCAGGTATATTGGCAAAAGATATTCCTCTTATCGTTTCGCCGATCTTCGGCATTTCTTTCACACCAAGAACGAAGTCAACATTGGAACTTCCTACAACTAATATCTTTTTCATAAACGCCTCACTTTGTTGTTTTGCGCATCAATAGTTTTGGTATCAGCCGTTCCGGCTGAACTGCGGCATTCTTGTCAATCAAATCCACCAGCAGTCTGACTGCCTTTGCCCCCATTTCAAACGTTGGCTGCTGCACCGTGGATAACGCCGGTTCACAATATTGGGAGAATTCAATGTTATCAAAACCAATAATCTGAACCTCGTCCGGTACTTTGTATCCCAATTCCCGAACAGCCTTCAATGCTCCTAGCGCCATCATATCGTTTGCAGCCAAAATTGCCGAATACTTTACACCGTTTCTCTCCAGTTCCATTACCGCATTGTAGCCACTCTCAACCGTGTAGTTACCATGTTTGTACCGCTCCGTGCGAAAGGGAATATTATACTGCTGAAGCACAGCCTTATACCCTTCAAACCGTTCAATTGAAGTAGACACGTTCAGCGGGCCGGAGATAAAAACGATATCCTTAGAACCGTTGTTAATCAGGTATTCGCAGCTGATTACCGAAGCATACTCGTTATTGGAATACACACCCGGGTAACCGCAGTTACCTTCCAGCTTACGATCCAGCAGAACAAGCGGTATCCCCCATTTTTCCGGAAGGAAGTGCTCCGGTCTGGCTTTTACGCCGGACGGAACAAGAATAATTCCATCCAGTTTTTTAATGACCAATTCCCGTATCTGTGTTGCTTCACTTTCTTCAGAAAAGTCAGTATTGGTAATAATCAATGAATATCCATTCTGCCTGGCAGATACTTCTACAGCTTTCGCAAGATCCGCAAAGAACGGATTCGTAATATCAGGAAGAATTAACGCAAGATATTTTGCATGTGACGAACCGTTTTTTCTGTTGTCACAGTTGATGGAGTAGTGCAGCTCATTGGCAATTTTTTGAACACGCTGCCGCGTTTCCGCTCCGACGCCATCTGCCGAATTATTCAGCACCCGTGATACAGTAGCTTTTGAAACACCGGCCAGTCTTGCGATTTCATCCATAGTTATTTTCATCGTCAGTGTCAATCCTTTCTATTAGCCCCTATTCTAAATAAGAAACATTGTTTCGTAAACGTCTCTTTTTTCACATATTATTTTATTTTTCTTTATATATTTACACAACATCACGATAATATTTGTTCCGTAAATTGTGCATTTTGCCATTAATATACTACTCATATTTGTTCGTTCATTCAGCCTACGAAACAAATTCTTGAGGTTTGTTTCGTAATGGTGTTATAGTTTTCAGTGCTGCACCGGATTTTCGTTATTCCAGCAGCCGAAAATCCGCATTAAGCACGGTTCAAGGAAAGTTCCCTGCATTATCCCGCAATATTCTCATTATTATTTTCTGAAATGCGTACTAGCTCGCTAGGTATATTGTGGGCAGGAAGTGTGGCTGCCGCATTATTATTCATTTTTAGGCAATCTCTGGCGGTTTGTGCAAAACAGTCTTGCGGCAGAAAATGACTCAACAATATCGGCAGAACCGCATATTGACAGATTTCTGCTGTTGATGATACTATTAACGGCAGATGTAGCCACCTTTTTCCGGCAGTATGCGTTTGCGGATTAAGGCTGGTCGCAACCCACTCTGGAAGGCGTTGGAAGCTGTTTTTGGGGCAGTAGCCTGTATCACTAGGCAGGAGGGAGAAATCAATGATTGATAAAATAAAAATCCGGGGAGCCAGAGTTCACAATCTAAAAAATGTGGACGTTGACATTCCCCTGAATCAGATTGTGGGAATTGCCGGTGTGTCCGGATCTGGGAAATCTTCTCTGGCTCTGGGCGTATTATACGCAGAAGGTTCCCGACGTTATCTGGAAGCTCTGTCCGCCTATACGCGCCGTCGGATGACTCAGGCAGCCAAAGCAGATGTTGACGAGGTGCTGTATGTACCGGCAGCGCTTGCCCTGCATCAGCGACCGGGGGTTCCCGGGATTCGGAGCACTTTTGGCACCGGAACGGAACTGCTGAACAGCCTCCGGCTGATGTATTCCAGACTTGCACACCATCGTTGTCCCAATGGGCACACACTGCAGCCCAGTCTGGCAGTCGCTGCAGGCCAGGAACTGGTTTGCCCGGAGTGCGGCGAGCATTTCTGGGCACCCAGCGCCGAGGAATTGGCCTTTAACAGCCGAGGCGCCTGCCGCCGCTGCGATGGTACCGGTATTGTGCGGACGGTAGACCGAACAACCCTGGTACCAAATGAGGATCTGACCATCGACGAAGGCGCAGTAGCTCCATGGAACAGTCTCATGTGGTCGCTAATGACAGATATCTGCCGAGAAATGGGCGTACGGACCGACGTCCCCTTTCGAAATCTGACGGATCAGGAAAAAGAAATGGTGTACAACGGCCCCCCTGAAAAACGGCACATTCTATACATGAATAAGAATACCCATCAGGCCACGGAGCTGGATTTTACCTATTTCAATGCCACGTATACCGTTGAAAACGCCCTATCAAAGGTAAAGGATGAGAAAGGCATGAAGCGGGTAGAAAGATTTCTGAAGGAGGATATATGTCCGGAATGCCGCGGTTCCCGGCTGTCCTCTGCCGCCAGAATGCCAAAAATTCGCGGCATCGCATTGGATGAAGCCTGCCATATGACACTAACAGAGCTGCGAAAATGGGTGGACGGCGTTCCGACATCTCTTCCGGAAGAAATGCGCCCCATGGCGCAGAGCATCTGCCTGTCCTTTCAGAATGCAGCGCAGCGGCTGATGGATCTGGGACTTGGATATTTGACGCTGGATCGGGCTGCGTCCACATTGTCTACCGGAGAGCGACAGCGGATGCAGCTTGCGCGCTCTGTACGCAACCGCACCACCGGAGTGCTGTATGTACTGGATGAGCCCTCCATTGGCTTACATCCTTCCAACATCGTAGGACTCACCGGCGTAATGCACGATCTGATTGCCGATGGCAACTCCGTGATTCTGGTGGATCACGATACCCAGATTCTGGCGGAAGCAGACTATATCATCGAAATGGGTCCCCAGGCCGGCGCCAAAGGCGGAAGAATTATTGCCCAAGGCACGACTGCTGAGATTATGAATCATCCGGCATCTCAGATTGCACCCTATCTGGCAGGGCGGCAGCTGGCTGTCCGGCAGCGGGCAGGGGCGGATTCGCTGTTCGATCTGGGAAGAATTCACCTCTCCACCGGATCTATCCATACGGTAAAATCTCTGGAAGCAGACATTCCCAAGGGCAGGCTTACCGTTGTGACCGGTGTATCCGGTTCCGGGAAAACCACCTTGGTCCTGGAAAGCTTGGTTCCTGGGCTGGAAGCGTTGCTGGAAGGCCGAAAACTGCCGGAACACGTCAAGCATCTCTACGCAGAGGGGATCGGTCATGTAAAGCTGATCGATGCCACCCCCATCGGAGTCAATGTCCGTTCTACTGTGGCGACCTATGCCAATGTGCACGATGAGCTGAGAAAACTCTTTGCTAAATCCGAAGATGCCAAACGTCTGGGCTACAAAGCTGGTGATTTTTCCTACAATACCGGTGATCTTCGCTGTCCGGTGTGTGATGGCACCGGTCAAATCAGTCTGGATGTGCAATTTCTTCCGGACGTGGAAATTCCTTGCCCGGATTGCGGCGGATCGCGGTACCGGAAGGAAGCAAGCCGCGTAAAACTGCGCAACAAAAAGGGCGAAACGTTCACACTGCCGAGTCTGATGGATATGGACATAAACACTGCATTATGCAGATGCGCTGATATGAAAGTTGTCTCATCCCGTTTGCAGGTGCTGCAAAGCCTGGGCCTGGGATATCTAACACTGGGCGAAGAAACCCCCAGCCTGTCCGGTGGTGAAGCCCAGCGGCTGAAGTTGGCCAGCGAAATGGGTCGTCAGCAGTCGGATTCCGTATTCGTTTTTGACGAGCCAACCATTGGGCTTCATCCTCTGGATGTGCAGACGCTACTGAGGGTGTTTGAGACTCTGATTCAAAACGGTGCAACCGTCGTTGTCATTGAACATGACCTGGATGTCATCCGAAATGCAGACTATATCATCGATATGGGACCCGGCGGCGGGGAAGAAGGCGGGAGGATTGTCGCCTGCGGTACTCCGGAGACAATCAGTAAATGTCCCCAGAGCATCACGGGATACTACCTATGATAAGAATAATATCTTCATAATTCTTCGATTCTCCGTAAATTTTTTTAAAAACTCCCCCCAAAATCGCTGATCCTTCTGGGTAATCACAACTCCAATATTACTATACGCAAAACTTCTTCTACATGTAAGCGTCAAAGTCTCCTCTCAAAAAAGCTACCGGCAGGCTCGTTTGAGCCTGCCGGTTTGATAATTCTCTTCATCCGTGGAGAAATACATCCATTCACCCAGCGACGTTTTACTTTCTCCGTAACATTTGTCCAAATACTGATTGCGGTATGGGTTAATGCTTGCTGTTCTCTTGCCGCTCCTTGCGGAGCGAGCTGTAACAACGTGAAAAGCCCTGTCTCGGAATCTGCCGACGGACGGGGCATGCTCTCCCACAGCAAGCACAACCTCTTCCTTTCCTTTCTCCAGAAACGTCGGGTTTACATCATAGAAGGCTATCGGAAGATGTTTCTGGCAGATCGGGTAGCTAGAAGCCTGCATGGACGAAACTATTTTCTTTTTCCTGTGCTCTGTCTGCCTGACATATTTCTCTGTTTTCAGCTGTGCGTTCATTATCTGCATGGTAGGAATTTCAACGACGAATCCCCTACTACTTCAACCGAGCCATTTATCCGGATACTTTCTCTATATGCATTCATTGTATTCCCTCCGCATAACACATTTCCGAGCACCTATTTTGCTTTGTACCGCGTATTTCTTGCGCTGCCCTCCTGGCAGAGCAAACCATCCGCTACCATCTGCTTCAGAATCCGATTGGCAGTTGCCTGGCTTACACCCAGCAGCTTCTGGGCATCGCTGCGGGCAATGCTGCCCCTGGATGCGAGGAAACTAAGAATCCGTTCCTCTTTGCTCTTACCGGGATCAGGTTCGTAGTGGATGCCACTGTCAGCCGCGTTTCGGTTCGGCAGGGTGATCTTGAAGGCATTACTGGTCACCTCGATCTTTGGCACCAAACCGGTTCCGGCATAAGCATTCAGGATTTTGGGCATACCGGTGCCGTAAGCTTCAATCAGTTTGAGCCGATAAAACACCCCTGCCAGCTTGGGGTTTCGGCAAACAGAAAGCCCAAGAAGGATGTCATCCAGAGAAATTCCTGTGGGCAGCCCGCCTACGGATACGAACTCGATCCGATCATCATAGACGCTGATCAGGGTGCTGGCGCTGAAGGAATAGTCCCTGTGCACCAGGCAATTGAGCAGCGCTTCCCGCAAAGCTTCTTCAGGATAATCCCGTTTGTCAAAGCGGTACAGACCTTCAAAGGTGGCACGGGTCTGATTTCTCATGTCCAGATAGGCATAGACTTCCTCCATCTGCCGGAACAAAGAGCCGCTGAACTCCCGCCGATCCTGAAAATCGCTTTTATCTGAGCCGGAGAAGGTAGCTGCCTTGATGGTGCTGCCGCACTGATCGGACAGCAGTAGTGCCACATTGGTGTAAATCCCCTCTGGAGAAACCAACCCTAATGTCTGCATTTTGGACGCATCAAAGGCAACTTTCTGCTTTGCAAACTGGGAACTTGCTGCATCAAAGGTCAGATTCTGTTCCAGAGACCGCATATCCTCAAAGCAATCCCCGTCGGTTTCCTTAATCATCTTTCGAATTGCTGTATCGGTTGCAGGATCGGTGGACGTTCCGTTGCGGACATAGACACCGTTGGGTCTCAGACCCTTGCTGCCCAGATAGTAGGGACGATCCGTGCCTTTCTGAACCGTGACAGCAACAATCTGCTTTCCGTCAACCGCTTGGGTTTGATAACCCACAAACATGGTAAGATCCGGCTTGATGGAATCCCGAATCATGTTGTTTAGCTGCAAAATAACCTGATCAGCATTTTCGATGCCAACCACCTGCCCATCATTCGCAACGCCGATGTACATCGTACCGCCCCTGGTGTTGGCAAAGGCAATGACTTCTTTGCAGATGTCCCCGACCACTTCGGACTTAAGTTCTACAACTTCACTTTCCACGAAATCCATATGGCACCTCCCAGTTATCTTATCATCTATTATATTCATTCTAATCATCCTAGTCAACATCTAATCATGATTAGATAAATGAATGGGAGCATTACGCACACAAATTGTTTCGCTCATTATCTCAGCATTGTATCATCCGCCGTGATACAATGCTGAGATAATCTCCGGGATGCAGTTCACCATTCTTCCGACAGCAATTTGAAAATTGCGCAGCCGCTGTCCGAAGGGCAGCGTTACATAGAACAAGTTCTTGTTCACGGGGTTTGGGGCAGCGCCTCAATAAGCAGAAAACGCGCAAATCCGTCGGAGCGGAAATGAGCGCTTTTCGCATATGGCGCGCCATAGGCATTGCTTGCGACTTTTGTGCTGAACGTGAAACCCACTTACGATTAAACATTTTTGCTAGCCGCAAGCAATGCGTCTTTGTAACCAAACGCACAAAACCTGCGATTTCGCCTTTTGCGACTCCGCAGGTTTTTGGTTCTTGTTGGTGCTGCGCCCCAAGCCCCGATGATCGCAGTCTGTCCGTCTGCGGCTGCGCGATTTACAATCGCTTCCATTTATAAATTGGACTCTCCATAAAATAATCGAAAATATTTTCGGATTCCGTATTGACTTTTCTTCTCCTATCTGTTATACTCTCAATAAACAAACAAAATTTCTAAAATGGTTCGTGATCACAACTTCATATTTTTCCTTATTTCGTTTCGTACATAGTTCAGCCGCCGGACACGCTGGATTTTTCCAGTAAAGCAAGCCGGAAAAGAGCCTGCATCCACCAGCTTTGCTGGTGAGAACGAGGACCATCGAGTTAGGGCATGACAAACAGCTTACCACGCTGTTGTCATGCCCTTTTTTTGTCCTCTGGGCGTTTGCCCCTGTACCTTGACAACTGAATACACGGGGATATCCGGTCAATGGGTATCCTGTGAAAACTTTGAACAAAGGAGAGGAACATGAGTTGCTATACAGGGCTTTGGAAAACAGCAAAGATGTTTTCCCGTTCCTGTGAGAAATACGCCATAGGACAATGCTGCAAAGGGAGAACCCGATTCGCAGTACGGGAAAGGACTGCACCGGCTGCGCAATTGGTTCGCCATACACAACATTTGCCAGACCTGTCCATGACCCGGACATGGCTGACAGAAAATGGAAGGAATTTACAGTTACGTAGAAAAAGCACCATACAGGAAACCAACTTCACAGAAAACAGCATCAAATACAGGAGGGAACGAACATGAAAAAGGGAAGAAAAATCAACAAAGTGAAATGTGACATCCAGTCCCACATCATCGCGGCGGGCTATACCCAGAAGGAAGCGGTGGAAGCCTGCTCCGCGGAGTACGGTTGGAGTGACAGCGATTCCAACTTTTCCGCTAAGCTGAGCGACCAGACCCTTCGCTATCGGGAGGTGCTGGAGCTTGCCGATATACTGGGCTATGAAATTGTCTGGCAGAAGCGAAGAGACGATTGACCGAAAACGAGGTTCGTAAACCAACACGCGCAGGATTGCCTGCCGGAGAAAGGAGCACGCCTATTCGCATTAAAAGAGAAAGATATGGCAATAATTTGAAGAAAAGGGGGCATTAACATGGAGATTATTCAGGACGATGCAAAGAAACTGGTTCAGGTGTGGCTAACTCGGAAAGAGGCTGAGGATGCTGCTGTACAGGCGAACCTGAAACCCATGTATGCCCAATGGAAGAAGCAGAAGTATATGGTAGCCGTCTTCCGTTCCGGGAAAGAGGACTTGCAACGAAGCACCCTGGATTTGTTGGCATACAACAAAAAGCGCTGTGCAGAGCTGGCAGTCCGGCGGGAGAAGGCACAGAAGTCCGCCCAGATGGAGCTGTAATTTCCTGCTCGTCTCAAAAGTTACCGCACGCCGGGAAAGCGTGCGGTAACTTTTGCTGCCAACAGACTCCCGAAAAAAGTTCTTGCAATTTGTAGATTCATGATATACAATGTTATCTATAAACATCAATATTCAAATAGATATTATCAGAACAGGAGGTGCAACATGATTGAACACTTTGACATAGCAGGCTACTGCCGTATCTCCGTGGATGAGGAACTGGATCGGGACAATGTGTCCATCGAAAACCAGAAGGCCATCATTCAGGATTTCGTCAATACCCGCTTCCCGGGAAGCTCCCTGACATTCTACGAAGATCGGGATCGCTCCGGCTATACCTTTGAACAGCGGGAAGGCTATCAGGCCATGCGAAAGGGTCTGATTCGTCATCAGTATGACATTCTGGTGGTAAAGGACTTTTCCCGATTCTCCCGGCGGAACAGCCGGGGACTGGTGGAGCTGGAGGATTTGCGGGATGCCGGCGTGCGGATCATCTCCATCGGCGACAACATTGACTTTCCCAACGATGACGACTGGCTGAAAATTCAGTTCCAGTTCCTCATTAACGAAATGCCTGTCACCGACACCAGCAAAAAGGTGAAGAATGTCATCCGGCGGCGGCAGGCGGACGGCAAATGGCTCTGCGCTGCGCCCTACGGCTACATCATCAACAAGCAGAAAGAATTCGAGATCGTGCCGACGGAAGCAGAAGTTGTGCGGCAGATTTTTGATCTCTACAACAACCACGGCTGGGGCTACAAAAAAATCGCCAACTACCTGACCGAGCAGGGCATTCCCACCCCCCGGATGTCGGAGCAAATGCGCAAGGAAGCCGAGGGCGAAACCACCACCCGGAAAACCAAAGCCGCCTGGGCGATTGTGACGGTGCAGGGGATTCTGGACAACGATTTCTATATCGGCACCCTGCGGCAGGCGAAATATACCCGTGCCAAAATCAACGGCAAGGATGTCCGCCGGGACGAGGAGGAACACATCGTCATTGAGAACCACCACCAGCCCATCATCGATTACCGCACCTTCGCCACCACCCGGGCGTTGCGGGAGAAGCGCTCCACCGCCAACTACCGTGGCGTGAAGAAATACGGCAATGTTTACTCCGGCTTTCTCTTCTGCGGCGACTGCGGCAGTCCCATGTTCGCCATGAGCCGCAAGGATTTAAGCCCCGCCTACACCTGCGGCACCTATCACCGCCGGGGGCGTGCTGCCTGTTCCTCTCACCATATAAGAGTAGACAAGCTGGACGAGCTTCTCAAGCTCTATGTGAAAAAGGTAAAAGAAAACTCCCGCTCCATGCTGGCGCAGCTCAACGCCGATTTGGCACGGAAAACCGAGGATGTCCTGGAAACCGAGCAGTCCGCCGACCATCTGGCGCAGGTGATGGGTCAGCTGCGGGAGGAGTTGAAAGCCACCAAGCGGCAGCGCATCCGGGACATCATGAAGCACCCGGAACAGGAGGAACTGCTGGCGGAAACCTACGACGAACTGGAAGCCGACCTGCAAAAGAAGATTGAGGGGCTGGATCATCAGATCACCATGCTGTCCGACAAGCGTAACACCATCATCCAGATTAACCGAACGGCAAAGACTGCCTTGGATGTGTTTGAAGACATTCTGAATAAGGAATCCCTTGACCGAAACGATTTGGAGCTTATCATCCAGCGTATTCAGGTCTATGAAGATCGGCTGGAAATCTATTTACAGGCGGACATTGACGCTCTGCTTCACGTGAGCGAAAAGGAGAACGCCGTAAATTTTAATTCGGGCACGGAAAATATCGAAAACCGGCTGATTCAGTCCTCAAAAAACCACGAGGACAAGGTTTTCCGTGTCAATGTTATCAGTAACGGTGACCCCTTGGAGATTTACACGGAAAAGGACGGGGGCGTGATCTTCCGGAAATACTCCCCCATGGGGGATTTGCAGGAATTTGCCAGCCAGATGTGTGAATCCGTCAGCGCCGCCACGGGGCACATTACGGCCATTACGGACCGGGACGGAATCATCGCCCTTCATGGGGCACCCCGGAAGGAGCTGTTGGACAAACCCAACTCCCCGGAGCTGGAAAAGCTGATGGAGCAGCGGAAAAACTATCTCTATCAGCAGGGCGACAATCCCATAAAGGCCTCCCAGGGGGAGAGCAAGTACCATCTGGGCGCCGCATCCCCCATCCTTTCTCAGGGGGACCTGATGGGAAGCGTCCTGCTCCTGCTGGAAGAACATGACAAGCCCCTGGGTCAGAGCGAACAGGGTCTGACCAAAGCCATCGCCGGCTTTCTGGGAAAGCAGATGGAAAGCTGAATACGAAAATGGTCCCCCTTATCACGACGATAAGGGGGACCTGGCTTGTCGTATTGGAAAGACTTACTCCTGGAAGCCGGCGATCCGGCGGGCCACATGGACGCCGCTGGCAGAGGCATGGGACAGGGAATGGGTGATGCCGCTGCCGTCGCCGATGATATAGAGGCCCGGATACTTGGTTTCCAGATGCTCGTCCACGGCAACCTCCATATTGTAGAACTTGACCTCCACGCCATACAGCAGGGTGTCGTCGTTGGCGGTGCCGGGGGCGATTTTATCCAGGGCATAGAGCATTTCGATGATGCCGTCCAGAATCCGCTTGGGCAGCACCAGGCTCAGATCCCCGGGGGTGGCGTTGAGGGTGGGGGTGACGAAGCTCTCCTCCATCCGCTTGGGGGTGGAGCGCTGGCCCCGGATCAGATCCCCGAAGCGCTGAACAATGACGCCGCCGCCCAGCATATTGCTGAGCCTTGCGATGGACTCACCGTAGCCGTTGGAATCCTTGAAGGGCTCGGAGAAGTGCTTGGCAACCAGCAGGGCAAAGTTGGTGTTCTCCGTCTGCTTGGCGGGATCCTCGTAGCTGTGGCCGTTGACGGTGATGATGCCGTTGGTGTTCTCGTTGACCACGGCGCCCTTGGGGTTCATGCAGAAGGTGCGGACCTTATCCTCATACTTCTGGGTGCGGTAGACAATTTTGCTCTCGTAGAGCTCGTCGGTCAGGTGGGAGAACACCACCGCCGGCAGCTCCACACGGACGCCGATGTCCACACGGTTGGACTGGGTGGGGATCTCCATCTCCCGGCAGATCTCTTCCATCCACTTGCTGCCGCTGCGGCCTACGGAGACGATGCACTGTTTGCAGGTATAGGAGGCGCTGTCACACCGGACCTCGTAACCGCCGCTTACGCAGCGGATGCCCCGGACCGGGGTATCAAAGTGGAAGTCCACCTTGTCCTGAAGGAACGCGTACAGGTTTTCCAGCACCACATAGTTGATGTCGGTGCCCAGATGGCGCACGGAGGCGTCCAGCAGGTGCAGGTCATTCTGAATGCAGATGGTCTTAAACTTGGTGCCCGCGGTGGAATAGAGCTTGGTGCCCGCGCCGCCGTAGGCCATGTTGATGTCATCTACATACTTCATCAGGTCCAGGGCCCGCTTCTTGCCGATATACTCGTAGAGGGTGCCACCGAAATCATTGGTGATGTTGTATTTTCCGTCGGAAAAGGCCCCCGCGCCGCCGAAGCCGGACATGATGGAGCAGCTCTTACAGCCAATGCAGCTCTTGATGGTGGTGCCGTTGATGGGGCAGGCCCGCTTGTTCAGCGGATGACCGGCCTCAAAAACGCCGATCTTCAGGCCGGGCGCCCGCAGCGCCAGCTCGTATGCAGAAAAAATGCCGCCGGGGCCGGCGCCAATAATAAGCACATCATAGTTCATAACGTTCCATTCTCCTGTTGTTCACTCGATATTTGGGGATGATGAATGCCGCTTTCACTTTGATTATAACATATTCTCCCCTTTCGTCAAGAGAAAGACCGCTTTCTTTAAAAATACTGTGGCTTTTCTGAAAAAAATGTGGTATGATGGCACCGTCATTCCGAAAACTCCCTTGATGCCTGGAGGGTCTATGCTGTTTAATTCCTATTCTTTTCTGCTGTTTTTCCCCCTGGTTCTGATTGCCGTGGGTCTGGTCCCCGCCAGGTGGAAGAACCCGGCGCTGCTGCTGGCAAGCTACTATTTTTACAGCTGCTTCAGCAAGCGCTACTGCCTGCTGCTGCTGGGCTGCACACTGGTGGTCTACTTCGCCGCCCGGCTTCTGCGGAACCGGAAGTGGGCCTTTTGGGGCGGCCTGACCATCCTTCTGGGCGTGCTGGCCCTGTTCAAATACACGGATTTTGCCCTCTATACCCTGGAAAAGCTGCTGGGTAAGCTGGGATCGGACCGCAGCCTTCCCCGGCTGAATCTGATTCTGCCCATGGGCATCTCCTTTTTCACCTTCCAGGCTGCCGGGTATCTGATCGATGTTTATAAGGGAAAATATCCCCCGGAGGAGAACTTTGTCCGGTTTGCCCTGTTTGTCTCCTTCTTTCCCCAGCTGGTTTCCGGTCCAATCGGCCGGGGGGATCAGCTGCTGCCCCAATATGCCGCTCCGGAAAAGCCCCGCTTTCAGGACCTCCGGGCGGGTCTTCTGACCCTGACCTGGGGGTATTTTCTGAAGCTGGTGATTGCCGACCGGGCTGCCATTCTGGTGGATACCGTCTATGGAAATATCCAGGACTTTCCCGGCATCTGCCTGGTGTTTGCCACCATGCTCTACGCCCTGCAGATCCTGTGCGACTTTTCCGGCTGCTCCTCCATGGCCATCGGCGCTGCCCGGATGCTGGGCATCCGCCTGCCGGAAAACTTCAACGCCCCCTATTTTGCCCAGTCCATCCAGGAATTCTGGCGGCGGTGGCACATCTCCTTAAGCACCTGGTTCCGGGATTATGTCTACTTCCCTCTGGGGGGCAGCCGCTGCGGCAGGTGGAAAACCTACCGCAATATCCTCATTGTCTTCCTGCTCAGCGGATTGTGGCACGGGGCCAACTGGTCCTTTGTGGTATGGGGGCTGCTGCACGGTCTTTACCAGATCATCGGCAGGGCAACCAGACCCTGCCGGGAAAAGGCTCTGGACGCCCTGGGTGTCAACAGGGATACCGACTGCTTCCGGGTCCTCCGAATGGCGGTGACCTTCCTTCTGGTGGACTTTGCCTGGATTTTCTTCCGGGCGGAGAACCTCAGCGCCGCTGTGGCGGTGATTGGCCGCATCCTTGCCGATCCGGGACTTTTCCCGCTGATGGATGCCCTGAGAAACCATACCATGGGTCTGGACGGCCCCGAAATGCGGGTGCTGGTGCTGGCTGTACTGTCCCTGCTGGGGGCCGATATTCTGCATAACCGGGGCGTTGACCTGCAGGCCTGGTTTGCGGAACAGAACTGGCTCTTCCGGGAGCTGCTGCTGATCACCTTCATCCTGATCGTCTTTATTTTTGGAATTTGGGGGAACGGCTTCAATGCGTCCAGCTTTATCTATTTTCAGTTCTAAGCGATTTCGGAGGGCGGTCAGTATTTTGGTCCTGCTGGCCCTGCTGGCAGGGGGACTGGCCTTTTTCTCCCGGGCCCTGCGGGTAAATGACGGCTATTACAAAAACCGGCCCTTTCTGGAGGATGACCGGGAATACGACGTTCTGATTTTCGGAACCAGCCACATCATCAACGGGGTGCTGCCCATGCAGCTGTGGAAGGAATACGGCATTACCTCCTACAATCTGGGCATTCACGGGGGCTCCATGGCCGCCAGCTACTGGATGACGCGGAATGCCTTTGACCACCACAAGCCCAAAATCGCGGTGATGGACACCTTCCTGGCCCACGCCCAGTATACCGAAATGGAAACCGCCCTTGCCCACGCGGTGCTGGATCCCTTCCCCATGACCGAAACCAAGGCCCAGGCCATCCTGGACATTTTCCCGGACAGCAAGGACCGGATGGAAATGTTCTTCCCCCTGGACGTGTTCCACAACCGGTGGAAGGACCTGGATACCCAGATGCTCCGCCGGGGCGCGGGCCTGGAAACGCCGGACACCACCCAGAAGGGCGGGGAGATCCGGGCATCGGTCTGCCGGAATACTGACCCCATCCTGGTTCCCGCCGATGACTATCCCCAGGACAGCAATACCATCGCTTTGCAATACCTGGAAAAATTCATCCGCTTCTGCCAGGAGGAGGATGTCATTCCGGTGGTTGCCTACATTCCCTTTCAGGATGGCAACTCCGAGGAATACCAGCGCTATTCCAATGCCGCCCTGCGCCTTGCCCGGGAGCTGGGGGCTGCCGCCATTAATTTGCAGCATATGGACCTCATTGACCAGGACACGGACTGGTATGACAATGTGGGCCACCTGAATCCCCTGGGCGCGAAAAAAGTCACCCGGGCTTTGGGTGACTATCTGATGGAGAATTACGATCTGGAGGACCACAGCGATGACGCTGGCTGGGCGGAGGATTACGAGGCCTATGACGCGTACCTGGCGGAAACCCTGGCAGCTTCCGAGGACCTGTGGGAAATCCTCTCCATTCTGGGAATTGAAGACTTCCGGGCCCGGGTGGAAATTTCGGAGGATTTCCGGATGAATGACCAGGCACAGAAGCTGCTGGACGCCATGGGCGACCGGCTGGAAACTCTTCGCGTCCCCGCGGGAGGGGGCTGGACCCTGATCGTCTACGGAAAAGACGGCGCGGAAGTCACCCGCCGCCAGTGGTGGATCTGACCGGTCCCGGACCGGAATACAAAATTTGGGGCTGCCCTTGGGCAGCCCCTTTTGATTAACTGATCCAGGTTTTTCTGGAATCCGGCATGAACACGTTGATGTCCACATCCCCCTGGATGCCGGGGACCCGGCCGGTGCAGGTATACTGCCACATTTCCACCCGGAAGGGATATACCATCTCGTCCTGGTACAGGGCCAGCCAGAAGGGATAATCCTCCAGCTCGTTCAGGTACAGCCGCTTGCTGCTGAGAGACCAGTTGAAATATACCATGGGCTGATAGCCGAAATCCACCATGGTCTTGCAGAAGTGCTTCTGCATATCCGTCAGGGTCCGGGCATCCACATAGGCCGTCCGGGCGGTGTCACTGATATATTCCCAGTCCAGGACAATGGGCATGGTCAGGGGAAAGTCCCCCAGGGTTTTCATAAAGAAGAAGATCTCGTCATCCACCTCGTCAATGCTGGTGGCCTGGGAGAAGAAATAGGCCCCCACCTCCAGCCCCGCCTTCCGGGCGCCTTCCAGATTCCTTCTGGCGTATTCATCCTCCACCATGTTGCCGGCCATACCGTAGCCCCGGTAGCCCAGACGCACCATGGCAAAGCGGATGCCGGATTCCTTCACCCGCTTCCAGTCGATCTCTCCCTGGAAGGAGGATACGTCGATGCCTGGGAAGCTGTCCTGCCGGGTGCAGTAGAGGTAGTTGCTGCGGTCATAT
The DNA here is from genome assembly GCA_017622995.1 of Oscillospiraceae bacterium. Lineage (GTDB taxonomy): Bacteria > Bacillota > Clostridia > Oscillospirales > Oscillospiraceae > Faecousia. Next base: position 55,861 of record JAGAQA010000041.1, on the reverse strand, counting down.
TGAAAATCCCACTTGGAGTAGGGGTTTGCCTCCGGCGGGATGGTGGGCTCGGTGGTTTCCTCCGCGGCCTCCTCCGTGGGCTCCAGCGGATCCACCTCCTCCCGGTTCTGCGCCTCCTCCCGGATATGCTGCAGCAGGGACTCCGGATCCGCCGCCTGGGTGAAATGGGGTACGCAGAGGGCCACCACAACGATCAGCCCCACCAGACATAGGAGGGCAATGACCGCCATCACCGTTTCCGGCCGGAGGGATTTTTTCTGTTTCTCCTGCTCCATGGAGCACCTCGATTCCAACGCCGCCGAAAAGCCCACTGGCGCTTCCGGCAAACCGTATTCGTTCTGTTTCGCCCTATTCTATCATATTTCCCCCATTTCGCCAAGAGGCATTCCAAAATGTTCACAATCTCGTCTTTTTCTCCCCGGCCCGGCGGATTGACAGCTTTGGGAAAAACGGGTATCATAGATGTATCCCGCTGGCGCGGCCCATTCTTTGCTTTCAATTGCGGAAAGGCGCGATGGTTATGAAAAAGAACTTCACGATGTATGCAAAGCTGCTGCTGACCCCCCTGCTGATGATCCTGCTGGGCGTGGTGCTGATGGTCCGGCCGGACTCCGGCTCTGCCCTGGTGGGCAAAATCGGCGGCTGGGCGCTGATTCTTTTGGGCGGCGGCCTGATTCTGGACAGCCTTCTGATCCCCAGTGCCCTGACGGGGAAGATCCTTTTTGCCGCCGCGGCTCTGGCAGCCGGTGTATGGCTGGTGCGCAACCCCCTGGGGCTGGCAGCCGCCATCGGAAGGATCGCCGGTGTGCTGATCCTTATCCGGGGCGTTCAGGACATGATCAACGCCTCCCGCTGGAAATGCGGTATGCGCTATGCCCTGATCAGCGCCATTGTGGGCGCCGTGCTGATTCTGCTGCCCATGACCACCTCCCGGATTGTGATGGTGCTTTTGGGCCTGCTGGTGGCCCTGCTGGGCGTTTTGATGGCCTGGGACCGGCTGAAAAACGGAATGCCCCTCTCGGACGGGGGCAGCATCATCGATTCCCAATGAGATTCGCCGCCTGCCGTCTGTCCGGGCAGACCGGCCATCAGGCCGGACGGGCCCTGCTGGAAGCGCTCTACCGGGAAGAAACCGGTGAGGCGCTGCCTCCCATTCATATTTCCCCCGGGGGCCGCCCCTATTTCCCGGACAGCCCCTACCATTTTTCCATCAGCCATACCCACCGTCACGCCTTCTGCGTGCTGGGCAGGCACAGTGTGGGCCTGGACGCCGAGGAGCTGGACCGGCGGGTCAATCTGCGCCTTGCCCAGCGGATTCTGTCCGATACGGAGCTGGTTCAATTTGAACAGGCCCCGGACAAGCACCGGGCCATGCTGACCTTCTGGGTTCTGAAGGAGGCCAGCGTGAAGCGCACCGGCCTGGGCCTGCGGGGCTTTCCCAACCACACCCATTTCCGGCTGGAGGATCCCCGGGTCTGGGAGTGGGACGGCTGCCTCATCGGAATGATTGTAGAGTAAAAAGGAGACAGTCTATGCTTTTTGATACCCACGCCCATCTGGACGACCGGGCCTTTGACACGGACCGGGAAGCCCTCATCGCCGCTCTGCCGGAAGCAGGCATCGGTCTGCTGGTGAACCCCGGCTGCAGCCTTCTTTCCTCCAAAGCCGCCTGCGCCCTGGCAGAGCGGTATCCCTTTATCTACGCCGCCGTCGGTTCCCACCCGGATGCCGCGGACGAAGTGACGGAAAATCTTCTGGACGCCTACCGGCAGCTGGTCCGGGAGAACCCTAAGGTGGTGGCCATCGGGGAAATCGGCCTGGATTACCACTATGAGGACATCCCCCGGGAAATCCAGAAGCGGGCCTTTCGGATGCAGCTGGAGCTTGCCCGGGAGCTGAAGCTCCCCGTCATTGTCCATGAGCGGGAGGCCCACGAGGACGGTCTGTCCATGATCAAAGAATTTCCGGAGGTAACGGGGGTATTTCACTGCTTCTCCGGCTCCGCGGAGCTGGCAAAGCAGCTGGTTTCCCGGGGCTGGTTCCTGGGCTTTACCGGGGTGTTGACCTTCAAAAACGCCAGACGGGCTCTGGAGGCCGCTGCCGCCCTGCCGAGAGACCGGGTGGTCATTGAAACCGACTGCCCCTATATGTCCCCGGAGCCCTTCCGGGGAAGGCGGAATGACCCCCGGAACCTGTACCGCATGGCGGAGGTCCTGGCCCAGCTGTGGCAGGTCTCCCCCCAGGAGGCCCAGGCCATCACCTATGAAAACGGACGGCGGCTGTACCGGATGAACAAGGAGTAACCATGGACGAACAATTTGTGAGAATGGCCCTGATCTTCGGCGAAGAAGCAATGGAACGTCTGGGGCGCTGCCGGGTGGCCGTCTTCGGCGTAGGCGGTGTGGGCGGCTATGTGGTGGAGGCCCTGGCCCGCTGCGGCCTTGGGGCGCTGGACCTCATCGACCACGACACCGTATCTCTTTCCAACATCAACCGGCAGATTCTGGCCACCCACTCCACGGTGGGCAGGCCCAAGGTGGAGGTGGCCCGGGACCGGGTGCTGGACATCCACCCAAACTGCCGGGTCCGGACCTATCAGACCTTCTTTCTGCCGGAAACCAGGGCTTTGTTTGACTTTTCCCAGTACGACTATGTGGTGGATGCCATTGATACCGTCACCGGGAAAAAGGAAATTCTGTTGTGCGCCCGGGAGGCCGGTGTGCCCGTAATCAGCGCCATGGGCGCGGGCAACAAGGTGGATGCCTCCGCCTTTCGGGTTGCGGACATCTACCAGACCAGCGGCTGCCCCCTGGCCCGGGTCATGCGGAAGCTCTGCCGGGAAAACGGCATTCAAAAGCTGAAGGTGGTCTACTCCCAGGAAAGCCCCATCCGCCCTCTGGAAATCCCCGGCTGCGAGCCGGACCCCCAGCGACGGAGCCTGCCGGGCTCCAGCGCCTTTGCCGTGGCCGCCGCCGGAATGCTGCTGGCAGGAGAGGTGATTAAGGACCTGACCCAATTTGACCGGGGAGAACGGTAGATGAGGGAAAGAGGGATTAAGCTCAATTGACAATGGACAATTGACAGTTGACAATGAAGGAATCCCCTTCGGGGATATTTTAAATAATTTGTTTAAAATACTCGAGGTATAATGCGAATTCCCAAATATTTTCATTCCAAATATTCCATTCTATCCCGAAGGGATACCGCAATTGTCAATTATCAATTGTAAATTGTCAATTATCAAAAGCTCCCTTTTCCTGATCAAGGAATTTCCGAAACTGCAAAATCCGCCCCTGGACTGTATCCAGAGGCGGATTCTTTTAGGCAACACCGCACAATGGGAACTGCGGGCTTCGGCGGATCTTTTGCCCCAATCGCGCAGCATGAAAAATGGGAAATACATCCAGTATTCCCGCATTTTTCATGCTTTCGCTTGTGCCAAAATCTCTCGCCGAATCTCCTTGCCCCATTATGCGGTGCTGCCTTACTCCATTTTTCTGAGCTTTTCCAGCACGGACTGAAAATAGTCCGGCAGGGGGGCGAAGACCATCACGGGACGGCCGTCCCGGGGATGACGGAAGCACAGGGCCCCGGCGTGGAGGCACTGGCTGTCCTGGCCCAGTTCTGGTTTCTTGTGGCCGTAAACCGTATCCCCCAGGATGGGGTGGCCGATGTAGGCCATGTGTACCCGGATCTGGTGGGTGCGTCCGGTTTCCAGCCGGCAGCGGATGTGGGTATAGCCCCGGAAGCGCTCCACCACCTCCCAATGGGTGACGGCGCTCTTGGAATTGCGCTGGGTGACGCACATCTTCTTCCGGTCTGTGGGGTGCCGCCCGATGGGGGCATCCACGGTGCCGCTGTCCTCCTTGAAGGAGCCGCAGACAATGGCCTCGTAGGTCCGGGCCATGGAATGGTCCTTCAGCTGGGAGGCCAGCACCGTGTGGGCAAGGTCATTTTTGGCAATGGCCAAAAGGCCCGAGGTATCCTTATCAATGCGGTGGACGATGCCCGGGCGCAGCTCGCCGTTGATGCCGGAAAGGCTATCCCCCATGGCGTAGAGCAGGCCGTTGACCAGGGTGTCGTCCTGGTGCCCCGCCGCCGGGTGGACCACCAGCCCCTTGGGCTTGTTGATCACCGCCACGTCCTCGTCTTCGTAGACAATGTCCAGGGGCATTTGCTTTGGCGCGATGTCCACTTCCCTGGGCTCCGGAATGGTCAGCTCCACGGAATCCCCCACCCTCAGCCGGTCGTTTTTCCTGGCGGGCCTGCCATTGAGCAGCACGTTTCCATCGGCAATCAGCTTCTGGGCAGCACTGCGGCTGAGGCCCTCCGCGCTGCGGCTGAGGAACGCGTCCAGCCGCTCGCCGTCCATTGAGGCGGTCAGGATCATTTCTTCTCTTCCTTCCAGAATTCCTTGTTGAACAATCCCAGGCTCACAAACAGGGCGATGCAGCCGCAGGTGATGAAGCAGTCCGCCACGTTGAATACCGGGAACTCCATAAACTGGGTCTCAATCATATCCACCACATAACCCAGGCGCAGCCGGTCGATCATATTGCCCAGGCCCCCGGCATAGATTGCCGCGATCATCCACCGCTCAAAGCCGGTAAAGGGCATCCGTTTACAGAAGTATTCATAGATAATCCCCAGGGTGAACACCAGGAAAATCAGGGCAAACAGCCACTGCATTCCCTCAAAGGAGGAAAAGGCCGCGCCGGTATTGCGCACATAGGTAAAATCCAGGAAGCCCGGCAGAAACGCCGCATGGCCCCCCAGGGGGATATTGGCCACCACCAGCGCCTTGGTAAGCTGATCCGCCAGCACCACAGCGGCAGCAAAAATCACATAAAAAACAAACTGCATAGGTATTTCCTCCGTAAAAAGCAGAACCATTTTATCATGGCCCGGTAGGAAAGTCAAACAATCGGGCACAAAAAAACCGCCCCGAGTATTCCCAAGGCGGTGCTGCTAAGAGCCGTATTTATTGTACCAGGAATTTCTCGGCTTCCTGGTAGAAGCGGTCAAATTCCTCCTGGGTGCACTCGGCACAGACCGTTACAGGGGCGGACAGCCGCAGGCAGAAGATTTCCATAAAGCTTTTGCCGTCTACGGTGCGGACACCGTCGGAAAGAGAGACCTTGTACAGAGGGGCTGCCATGGCAACGAAATCGTTCACATCCCGCACGGAACGTAGGCGTATTACGAATTCCTGCATAAAAACCTCCAGTGACTGTACAAACGATTGGTTTTCGTGTATAATATGCCTGCTATGGCCAAAAAACAAGATTTGCGTTCATTATACCATAGTCTTTGCGAAATTCAATTGTCTATTTGGCTGATTATCACAAGGAGACGCCTGAATATTTGGCGATATTAACAATATGCGGATTGCGTTTTATACCCTGGGCTGCAAGACCAATCAGTACGAGACCCAGGCCATGGAGCAGCTGTTGGAAAAGGCGGGCTGCGAGATCGGCTCCTTTGAGGAAAAGAACGACGCCTACGTCATCAACACCTGCTCCGTCACCGCCATCGCGGACAAAAAGAACCGGGCCATGATCCGCCGGTGCCGCCGGGAGCACCCCGGCGCCGTCATCGGCGTGTGCGGCTGCTATACCCAGCATGACCCGGAGGCTGTCCGGGCGCTGGGGGTGGATGTGCTGGGCGGTTCCGGCGGACGGCAGGCGTTCCTGGAGGATCTGATGGCCGCCCTGGAAGGGAAGGCCCACACCGACCACCTGGACAACGCCCTGGGCCGCCGGGAATTTGAAATTCTGCCCCCCGGCGGACTGGAGGAACGGACCCGGGCCATGCTGAAGGTCCAGGACGGCTGTGTGAACTTCTGCACCTACTGCATCATTCCCTACACCAGGGGACCCGTCCGTTCCGCGCCCCTGGACACCGCCCTGGAGCAGGCCAGAGCCATCGCCGACCAGGGCTACAAGGAAATCGTGGTCACCGGCATCGAGATTGCCAGCTGGGGCGTGGATCTGCCGGGAAAGCCCACCCTCATCGACCTGGTGGAGAGCCTGTGTCAGGCGGTGCCGGAGGAGCGGATCCGTCTGGGCAGTCTGGAGCCCCGGGTGATCACCCGGGAATTCTGTGACCGGCTGAAAAACTGCCCGAATCTCTGCCCCCAGTTCCACCTGAGTATGCAGTCCGGCTGCGACACGGTTCTTTCCAGAATGAAGCGGAAGTATGACACTGCCCGGTACTACGAAAGTGTAGAGCTGCTGCGGGAGGCCTTCCCCGGCTGCGCCCTGACCACGGATATGATTGTGGCCTTCCCCGGAGAAACCGAGGAGGAATTCCGGGAGAGCCTTCGCTTCATCCGCAAATGCGGCTTTGCGGATATGCACATCTTCCCCTATTCCCGCCGCCCCGGCACACCGGCGGACAAAATGCCCGGCCAACTGGGAAACGCCATAAAGGAGGCCCGGAGCAGGGAGGCAATTGCCGTTGCCGGGGAGATGAACCGGGCCTACCGGGAGGATATGATCGGCTCTGTCCAGGAGGTGCTGTTTGAAGACCGGCACCTGGCCCTCTATGCCGGGCACACCCCCAACTATATGAAGGTATACGCCGCCGGAGAGGCGCTCCACAACCAGCTGCGGCAGGTGACCATCACCGGCCTTTACGAAGACGGCCTGTTCGGGGTGGTGAAGGAAGACTGACGGGAATCGGAAGCTTGGGTTAATTGACTTCTTTTCCCGCCGAAAGCAAAGCCCCCGCCTTTTTGAAGGGCGGGGGAATCTGTTTATCGGGTTTCCTGCACCGGCAGGGGGGAGATAACGGGCTTTCCCTCCCGGTCCAGCAGCACCGTCAGGCCGCCGGCATAGCCGCTCTGATGGAAGAGATAATTGACGCCGGTCTGGGTATCCACCCAGATTTCCGTAGTACCAAACACACCCTGACTCAGGGTGCGGACAAAACGCTTCTCCATATTCTTCTCCTTCTGAAAACCCCGCCGCCTGTGGGCGGCGGGGCATTGGGTTTACTCCTTGGCGCTTTCCACGATGCCGTTGGCAAGACCCACCAGACCCTGCATTTCGCTGGGGATGATGATCTTGGTTGCCTTGCCGTCGGCCACCTTCTGCATGGCCTCGATGGCCTTCAGCCTCAGCACGCTGTCGTTGGGGGCCTTTTCGTTCAGCATTTCCAGAGAATCGGCCAGAGCCTGCTGCACGGAACGGATGGCCTGGGCTTCGCCGTCGGCCTTCAGGATGGCAGCCTGCTTTTCGGCTTCGGCCCGCAGGATGGCGGCCTGCTTTTCCGCGTCGGCCTTCAGGATGGCGGATTCCCGCTCGCCTTCCGCAATCAGAATGGCGGACTTCTTCTGGCCCTCGGCCTGGAGGATGGACTGACGGCGGTCACGCTCGGCCTTCATCTGCTTTTCCATGGAGTTCTGGATGTCGGCGGGAGGCAGAATGTTCTTCAGCTCCACACGGTTGACCTTGATGCCCCAGGGATCGGTGGCCTCGTCCAGAATGGAGCGCATCTTGGTGTTGACCACATCCCGGGAGGTCAGGGTCTGGTCCAGCTCCAGGTCGCCGATGATGTTACGCAGGGTGGTGGCGGTCAGGGTTTCCATGGCCATCATGGGCTGCTCCACACCGTAGCAGTAGAGCTTGGGGTCGGTGATCTGGAAGTAGACAACGGTATCAATCTGCATGGTAACGTTGTCCTTGGTAATCACGGGCTGGGGAGGATAGTCGAGAACCTGCTCTTTCAGGCTGACCTTCCGGGCAATGCGGTCAATGAAGGGAACCTTGAAGTGCATACCCACACCCCAGACGCTATGGAAGGCGCCCAGCCGCTCGATGACGTAAGCCCGGGACTGCTGGACAACGGCGATGTTGGTGACGATCAGCAAAATCGCCAGAACGATCAGAATGATGACAACAAACATGATTTTTCCTCCTTAAAAAATTACACTTTTTCGGGAACGGACAGGGGGCTTACAATGAGCTTGACGCCCTCGATCCGCTCAATCCGGACGATGGAGCCTGCCGGGAGCTCCGAATCATCGGCGCTGCGGGCGCTCCAGGTCATACCGTTTACCTTTACCTGGCCCTGGGAACGAAGGTTGCAGATGCCTTCCGTCACCGGGCACTCTTTCCCGACCAGGGAATCTGCATTGGTTTTCTGAATTTTGGGGTTCAGATACTTCCGGACCGCGGGCCGGAGCAGTGCCAGCAGCACCACCGCCACAGCCAGGAAAAGGAAGATCTGAAGGATCAGCGACGCGCCCAGCAGCGCGGCAATGGCCGCGGCGACAGCCCCAATGGCAAACCAGACGGAAACCAGGGCCACGCTGGCGCCCTCGATCATCAGAAATACGATCAGCAGACCCAGCCAGAGGTAAGCATATACGTTCATTTCCTTTCCTCCTCTGCGTTTCTAGCTTACGGCACTATCATACCAAGAAGCGATGCAATCGTCAATTCCTTCCGGAGCAAAATAACACCGGTTATTTTTGTTCAAAAAGGGAAATAGATGAAAAGGGCCGCGAAAGCAGGATTATGCTCAGTTGTCAATTGTCAATTCACAAAAGCCCCCTTTTCCCTATGAAAAAATCTGCCATTGCGGCTGCAATGGCAGATTTCTATGGCTGTTTTTCTTTACTTGTTCGCCAGCTTCTTTTCCCGCTTGTCCTCCAGGTTGGAGACTACGATGGCGCAGGCGGCGTCGCCGGTGATGTTGACGCAGGTACGGCCCATGTCGAAGATCCGGTCCACGCCGGCAACCAGGGCGATGCCGTCAACAGGCAGACCTACGGAGGTCAGCACCATGGCCAGCATGACCATGCCCGCACCGGGAACACCGGCAGTGCCGATGGAGGCCAGGGTTGCGGTGAGCACGATGGTCAGCATCTGGGGCAGGGTCAGCTGAATGCCGTAGCAGGCGGCGATGAAGATGGCGCACACGCCCTGATAGATGGCGGTGCCGTCCATGTTGATGGTGGCGCCCAGGGGCAGCACGAAGGAGGCAACCTCTTTCTTAGCGCCCAGCTTCTGGGTGCAGTCCAGGTTGATGGGCAGAGTGCCCACGCTGGAGGCGCTGGAGAAGGCGAAGATGATGGCGGGCATCATACCCTTAAAGAACTTGGCGGGGCTCATGCCGCCCATGGCCCTGACAGACAGGGAATACACCAGAACCGCGTGGAAGACGTAGCAGATGTAGGCGGTCAGCAGCACCATGGCAAGAGAGCCGATGATGGCGGTGCCGTTGGTGGCGATGATGGGGCACAGCAGGCAGAACACACCGATGGGGGACAGCTTCAGAATCAGCTCCATGCACTTCATGAAGATGTCGTTCAGGTCGTTGAAAGCGGAGACCACACGGGCATTCTTTTCGCCCACCAGGATGATGGAGAAGCTCATGAGCACAGCCATGACGATGACCTGCAGCATATTGGCCTCCACCAGGGGCTTAAAGAAGTTGGAGGGGAAGATGTTTACCAGGGTATCCATAAAGGAGGTAGCCTCTTTGGCCTCGTAGCTGAGGTCCGTGGTGGCAATGACGGGGAACAGACCCTTAAACAGGTTGCCTCCGATCAGACCGATGGTGACCGCGAAGGCGGTGGTGCACAGGTAGAAGACCACGGTCTTCAGGCCGATGGAACCCACCTTCCGGATGTCCTTCATGGAGATAATGCCGCACATGATGGAGAACAGCACGATGGGCACAACAATGAATTTCACCAGGTTCAGGAAGATGGTGCCGAAGGGTTTGATGAAATTGGTGGCGAACTCCGCCCGTCCCTGCAGCAGCAGACCCGCGAAGATCGCAAGCAGCATTGCGATAAAGATCTGCATGGCCAGAGACATTTTTTTCTTTTCCTGCATGAATAAACGCTCCTTTTCTTTTTCCTTTTACAAAAAGCAGTTTCCTGCCGAGATGAATTCATTATAGCATTCCAGGCGGGGCCTTGCAATCCCTATTCGTGTAAAATTTGAAATGTATATTTGTCAAAAATGCAAAAACAATTGTTGCGTAACGGCAAACAGCCGCCGCGGTCACGCAAAAATCCCCGCCGCAGACTGCGGCGGGGAAAGCATCAGCAGTAGAAATCCCGGATTTTCTTGGCGCGGCTGGGGTGGCGGAGCTTGCGGATGGCCTTGTTTTCGATCTGGCGGATCCGCTCCCGGGTCACGCCGAAGATCTGGCCCACCTCTTCCAGGGTGTGGGTCCGGCCGTCGTACATACCGAAGCGCATCCGCAGCACGTCGGCCTCCCGCTCGGTCAGCGTCCCCAGAATCTCCTTCAGGGCCTCGGCAAGCAATGCGTTGGAGGTGGCGTCGGCAGGGCCGGGGGTCCGCTCGTCCTCCACAAAGGAGCCGATGGAGGTATCCTCTTCATCGCCCACGGGGGTGTCCAGGCTCAGGGTATCGGCGGCGGTCCGGTTGGCCTCGATGATCTTTTCCACAGGCAGGTTCAGCTCCGCGGCAATCTCCTCCATGGTGGGCTCCCGGCCCAGCTCCTGGACCAGCTTTCGGTTGCAGCGGGTGGCCTTATTGATGACCTCAACCATATGCACCGGCACCCGGATGGTCCGGGCCTGGTCGGCAATGGCACGGGTGATGGCCTGCCGGATCCACCAGGTGGCATATGTAGAGAATTTGTTTCCCTTTGTCCAGTCAAACTTGTCCACGGCACGAATGAGGCCCGTGTTGCCCTCCTGAATCAGATCCAGGATGTGCAGGCCCCGGCCGGAATACTTCTTGGCGATGGAGACAACCAGCCGGAGGTTGGCCTCCGTCAGCTTGTTCTTTGCCTCCTGGTCTCCCTCGGATACCCGCTTGGCAAGCTCCACCTCTTCCTCGGCGGACAGGAGCTTTACCTGGCCGATTTCCTTCAGGTACATCCGCACGGGATCATCCAGGCTGTATTCGGCAGCCAGGTCTACGGGGTCGATGAGCTCCTCTTCCTCGATGCTGCGCAGGTCCAGGCCGTCATCCAGGCCGTCACCCAGGCCGTCGCCCAGCACGTCCAGGGTATCGTCAATTTCCAGCTCGGTGGTCACGACCTGGATATTCATGGAATCAAACCGGTCATAGATTTCCTCAATCTTTTCCGGGGACAGCTGCATTTTTTCAAGGATGGCATTCAGCTCCGTGTCCTTGATCATGCCCTCTTTTTTGCCCTTCAGGATCAGGGCCTGCATGGATGCCTGAAGGTCTTCCCCGGGCTTCACCGGCTTTTTGGCAGTACTCATATTCTATCCCTCTCATCTTCTCAAAGCGATGTGTGTCACAGCATTTTCTCACGCCATAAGACTATACCCCGATTTTTTGTTTTCGGCAAGGGTTTTTTCAAAAATGAATTCCCTTTTTGCGCAAATTGTCGGATTTTTCTGGGCGACGCTTGGAGTTTTCCCCTTTTTTCGTGAAAACATACGGTTTACTTTTCTGGAAATTCCCGTTATAATTGATAAAATGCAATTTGTATGCCCAATTCATCAAGAGAGGTCGCCCAAATATGACGGATCTATCCCACATTCGAAACTTTTCCATCATTGCCCACATCGACCACGGCAAGTCCACCCTGGCGGACCGGCTGATGGAGGAGTGCAAGGCCGTTGACCTGCGGCTCAAGGCCGAGCAGCTGCTGGACTCCATGGATCTGGAGCGGGAACGGGGCATTACCATCAAGGCAACCGCCGTCCAGCTGACCTACACCGCCGACAACGGCGAAACCTATGACCTGAACCTGATCGATACCCCGGGCCATGTGGACTTTAACTACGAGGTTTCCCGGAGCCTTGCCGCCTGCGAGGGCGCGGTGCTGGTGGTGGACGCCAGCCAGGGTGTGGAAGCCCAGACCCTGGCAAACACCTATCTCGCCATCGATGCCGGGCTGGAGGTGCTGCCCGTCATCAACAAAATCGATCTGCCCTCCGCCCGTCCGGCGGAAGTGAAAACCGAAATAGAGGACATCATCGGCATTCCCGCCGAGGATGCTCCGGAGATTTCCGCCAAGAACGGCATCAACATCCATTCGGTGCTGGAAATGATCGTCCGGGACATTCCCGCTCCCAAGGGTGACCGGACCGCCCCCCTGCAGGCCCTGATCTTTGACAGCCAGTACGATTCCTACCGGGGTGTGATTGTCTACACCAGGATTAAGGAAGGTACGGTCCGGGCGGGCATGGATATTAAAATGATGGCCACCGGCGCCGTTTACAAGGTGGTGGAAGTGGGCACCATGAATCCTCTGGGCCTGACTCCCGGCACCGAGCTGGGCGCGGGAGAGGTGGGCTACATCACCGCCTCCATTAAGAATGTGGCCGATACCCGGGTGGGCGACACCATCACCTCCCTGGACAATCCCGCTGCCGAACCCCTGCCTGGCTACCGGCAGGTGCAGCCCATGGTCTACTCTGGCGTTTACCCCGCAGACGGCGCCAAGTATCAGGATCTGCGGGATGCCCTGGAAAAGCTGAAGCTGAACGATGCCTCCATGAGCTACGAGCCGGAAAGCTCCATTGCCCTGGGCTTCGGCTTCCGCTGCGGCTTCCTGGGCCTGCTGCACATGGAGATCATCCAGGAGCGGCTGGAACGGGAATACAATCTGGACCTCATCACCACCGCCCCCAACGTTGTGTACCGGGTGACCAAAACCGACGGCACCGTGCTGATGGTGGACAACCCCCTGGACTACCCGGACCCCATGGAGATTGAGCTGGCGGAGGAGCCCTTTGTAAAGGCCAGCCTCATTGCCCCCCAGGAATATGTGGGAAACATCATGGATCTGGCCCAGCAGCGCCGGGGTGAATTCAAGAATATGGAATATCTGGATGCCAACCGGGTGGAACTCCACTACGAAATGCCCCTGAACGAGATCATCTACGATTTCTTTGACGCCCTGAAGTCCCGGACCCGGGGCTACGGCAGTCTGGACTACACCTTCCTGGGCTACCGGCCCAGCAAGCTGGTGAAGCTGGACATCCTCCTGAACGGCGATGTGGTGGACGCCCTGAGCTTCATCCTCTTCGCGGACAACGCCTATCCCAGAGCCCGGAAGATCTGCGAGAAGCTGAAGGACAACATCCCCAGAGCCCAGTTTGAGATTCCCGTCCAGGCGGCCATCGGCGGCAAGATCATCGCCCGGGAAACCATCAAGGCCCTGCGCAAGGATGTGCTGGCCAAGTGCTACGGCGGCGATATTACGAGAAAGAAAAAGCTGCTGGAAAAGCAGAAGGAGGGCAAAAAGCGGATGCGCACCTTCGGCACCGTTTCCGTCCCCTCCGAGGCCTTTATGGCGGTATTAAAATTAGACGAAGAGTAAACCAATTGTCAATTGAAACCGGAGGTTTCCCATGCCCATCTTAACCAAACGAATCAACAAGACTCCCCTGGGAATCTACATTCACATTCCCTTCTGCCGCAGCAAGTGCCAGTACTGTGACTTCTACTCCCAGCCCTGTAAGGATGACCGGCTGATGGACGCCTATCTGGACGCCCTCTGCGCCCACATCAAGGAGGCGGGGGCCCTGTGTCCCGGCTACCGGGTGGACACCATCTACTTCGGCGGCGGCACCCCCAGCTATTACGGCGCCGATGCCCTGGCCATTATTCTGACCACCCTGCGGCGGAATTTTGATGTGGCCAACGACGCGGAGATCACCTTTGAAGCCAACCCCGATTCCGTCACCGACCGGCTGCTGCACCGGCTGAAGGCCGAGGGCTTTAACCGGGTCAGTCTGGGCGTTCAGTGCGACAACGATGACATCCTTAAGAAGCTGGGCCGTCCCCACACCTATGCCCAGGCGGTGACCGCCTACCAGCGCATCCGCAAGGCCGGCTTCCGGAACGTATCTCTGGACCTGATGTACGGCCTGCCGGGGCAGAGCCTTCACGACTGGAAGGAAACTCTGGAAAATGTACTGCGGCTGAACCCGGAGCACATCTCCTGCTATGGCCTGAAGGTGGAAGAGGGCACCCCGCTTTACGAAATCAAGGACTTCGCGGGGCTTGCCGATGACGACACCCAGGCGGATATGTATATGGCAGCCATTGAGGCTCTGAACAACCGGGGCTTCCGGCAGTATGAAATCTCCAACTTCTGCCGGAAGGGCCTGTACTCCCGCCACAATACCAAATACTGGACCGGCGGCGAGTATCTGGGCTTCGGCCCCAGCGCCAGCTCCGATTTCGCGGGGAAGCGCTTTACCATGGTACGGGACCTGCAGGCATACATTCAGGGCATCCGCACCGGCGGCAACATCATGGAGGATGTGCAGGAGATCCCCCTGCGGGAGCGGGCCGGTGAATACCTGATGCTGCGGCTGCGGACCACCGCCGGCATCTATGCCGAGGAATACGAGCGCACCTTCCTGCTGCCCTTCAAGCCCCTGGAGGAAATTCTGCTCAAATACCGGGCCTACTACCGCACCACCCAGTCTGAAGACGGCCGGTGGTCCCTGACCCCCAGAGGCTTTCTGGTATCCAACGACATTATTTCGGACCTGCTCATTGCACAGGACGCGTCCGAGCCCCTGAAGAAGCTGTAAACAGGAGGTATTGCCATGAAACGGGAAGACTATATCAGCTGGGACGAATATTTTATGGGCATTGCCATGCTGGCGGCCAGGCGGTCCAAGGACCCCAACACCCAGGTGGGGGCCTGCATCGTCTCCCAGGACAACATCATCCTTTCCACCGGCTACAACGGCATGCCCAAGGGCTGCTCCGATGACGAATACCCCTGGGAGCGGGAGGGTGCGGAAACCAAGTACCCTTACGTTGTCCACGCGGAGCTCAACGCCATTCTGAACGCCCACGGCAGATCCTTGCAGGGAAGCCGCCTGTTTGTGGCCCTGTTCCCCTGCAACGAGTGCGCCAAGGCCATCATTCAGAGCGGCGTGAAGGAAGTGCTGTATCTTTCCGATAAGTATGCCGACTCCATGGCAACCCTGGCCTCCAAGCGGATGCTCCAATCCGCCGGGGTGAAGTTTACCCAGCTGCGGCCCAGGCTGCATTCCATCACCCTGGACTTTGTTCCGGAGGAAGAGAGGGCTGCCGCCAAATGATCTCCACAAGAGGACGCTATGCCCTGCGGATGATGCTGGATCTGAGCGAGCACTGCGCGGAAGGCTACGTTTCCCTGAAGGACATTGCCGCCCGGCAGGAAATTTCCAAAAAATATCTGGAACAGATCATTCCCGTGCTGAACCGGGCCGGGCTTTTGCAGACCAGCCGGGGGGTGCAGGGAGGCTACCGCCTGTCCCGGAAGCCTGCGGAATACACCCTGGGGGATATTCTCCGGGCCACGGAAACCAACCTTTCCATCGTGGCCTGCCTGGAGCCCGGCGCCCAGACCTGCCCCCGGGAGCCGGAGTGCCTGACCAAGCCCGTTTGGGAGGGGCTGGACCGGGTGGTCAACGAGTACCTGGATTCCATTACCCTCCAGGATATTCTGGACCGGAAAGCATCCTCCGTGGGAAATGATTATGTCATCTAATACTATGTTTCAATTGAAAGTAGTCTTTCAATTGAAACGGCATCGCTTGACCGCGATGCCGAATCTGTGATTTTTGGGAAGAAAAATCACAGATTCCCGTCTCATTATGATTCTCTAATGAAAGTGGCCTCTCGCAAGCGATTGTCCACTTTCAAAAGAGAATCAGTATAAAAAACCGGAAGGCAGCCGCCTTCCGGTTTTGCATATTATTCTCCGTACCCCTGGGGGTTCTTGCTCTGCCAGTTCCAGGAATCCCGGCACATATCCGCCAGGGTCTCCTGGGCGGTCCAGCCAAGGACATCCCTACTCTTGGTGGGGTCCGCGTAGCAGGCGGCAATGTCTCCGGCCCGGCGGCCTACAATCTGGTAGGGCACCTCCACATGGTTTACCTCCATAAAGGTGTTCACCATATCCAGCACGCTGTAGCCGATGCCTGTGCCCAGGTTGAAGACCTCCGTGCCCTTGTTCCCGGTGGCGTACTTCACCGCCGCCACATGGCCCTTGGCCAGATCCACCACATGGATGTAGTCCCGGACACCGGTGCCGTCGTGGGTGGGGTAGTCGTTGCCGTAAATGCTGAGCTTTTCCCGGCGGCCGATGGCCACCTGGGTGATATAGGGCATCAGGTTGTTGGGGATGCCTCTGGGGTCCTCGCCCATGAGGCCGCTCTTGTGGGCGCCGATGGGATTAAAATAGCGCAGCAGCACCACAGACCAGTCCGGATCCGCATGGGAAATGCCGGAAAGGATCTGCTCGGTCATGTACTTGGTCCAGCCGTAGGGGTTGGTGCAGCCGCCGGTGCGGCTTTCTTCCTTCAGGGGCATTTCATTGTCGGCGGAATAGACTGTTGCGGAGGAGGAGAAGATAATATTCTTCATGCCCACTTCCTTCATCACCTTGGTAAGAACCAGGGTGGTGTTCAGGTTGTTGTCGTAATACTCCCAGGGCTTTGCCACGCTTTCACCCACTGCCTTCAGCCCGGCGAAATGGATCACACAGGAGATGTCATTCTCCGCGAAGATTTTTCGGAGCAGCGCCTCGTCCCGAACATCCCCCTCGTAAAAGGTGACCTTTTTGCCGGTGAGGGCTTCCACCCGCTCCAGGGAAAGGGGATTGGCATTGCAGAGATTATCGATGACCACCACGCCGTAGCCGCTGTCAAGCAGCTCCACACAGGTATGAGAGCCGATATACCCGGCGCCGCCGGTAACCAGAACGTTCATATTGCATCCTCCTTTTTCTTCCGTTCATTGCCCCTATTCTAGTACAGTCCTGCCAAAATTGCAATCACGGATTTGTAAAATCCCATGTTTTATTCTTGCGTTTTTCCCCTTTCGGGACTATAATGTTAAATAGCAGACTATGCCAATCCGCAGGAAGCGCCCCATTCGGCCCCGCCGGGGACCCTTTCCCGGCAATTTGGCTTTTTCAGTATATTTTCCCAATTTCAACTGCCAGGAGGATATTATGGACCCCATTTACGTCACCGGACACCGGAATCCGGATACCGACTCCATCGTGGCCGCCATGGCCTACGCAGCCCTGCGCAACGCCCTTGGGGACCGGGAATACAAGGCTGCCTGCCTGGGCCGGGTATCCGATGAGACCCAGCTGGTGCTGGACCGCTTCGGCTTTGAGGCCCCCACCCGCATTACCAGTATGTTCACCCAGGTTCAGGACCTGGAATTTGATACGCCCCCGGTGCTGGATGCCAACGTCACCGTGGCCCAGGCCTGGAAAACCTTCCAGGGCCAGCCCACCATTTCCGCCCTGCCGGTGGCCAATGAGGACGGCACCCTGTACGGAATGCTCTCCAAGGACTACATCGCCACCTACAACATGGACCTGATCGCCGGAGCGGAGCTGGAAAACGTGCCTCTGTTCAACGTTCTGTCCGTGCTGGAGGGCAAGGTCCTCAACGATGCCGGGGACCAGGTGGACACCATCTCCGGCAAGGTGACCATCGCCCTGCCCCAGAGCCGGGAAAGCCTGCTGTGGAGCAGGAAGGACTCCATCGTTTTCTGCGGCCATCAGCCGGATATGATCCGCCGGGCCCTGGAAATGAACGTCACCGCCCTGGTGCTTTGCCAGGCGGAGCTGGACGAGGAAATGCGGAAGCTCCCCACCACCACCTGCATCATCTCCACCCCCTACGCCGCCTACCGGGCCACCCGGATGATCTTCCAGTCCACCCCCATCGGCCGGATCTGCCGCAAGGAGGGCCTGGTCTGCTTCCATTTGGAAGACCGGGTGGACGACGTAAAGGAGCTGGTTCTCAAGCACCGGGAATCCAGCTATCCCATTCTGGACGGGGAGGAAAAGATCGCGGGGCTCTTGAGCCGCTATCATCTGCTGCGGCCCCGCCGGAAGCGGGTGGTATTGGTGGACCACAACGAGGCCGCCCAGTCCGTTCCCGGTCTGGAGGAAGCCGAAATTCTGGAAATCATCGACCACCACCGTCTGGCCGACATTCAGACCACCAACCCCATCTATGTGCGCAATGAGCCCGTGGGTTCCACCAATACAATTCTCGCCGGAATGTATCAGGACCGGGGCCTGATGCCCTCCAAGGGCATGGCCGGTATGATGGCCGCCGCCATTCTCTCGGACACCGTCATGTTCAAGTCCCCCACCTGCACCGAGCGGGACCGGAAGATGGCCGAGCGTCTGGCAAGAATGGCCGACATCTCCCTGGATGAGCTGGGCAAGGCCATTTTCTCCGGCTCTCTGGAGGGCAAAACCGCTGAAGAGCTGCTGTTTACGGACTACAAGGAATTCCACATCGCGGGCCACGATTTTGCCGTCAGCCAGATCACCTGTGTGGACAGCCCCACCATGCTGGAACGGAAGGAAGACTTCCTGACCCATATGCGCAAGCAGGCCAAAAAGGAAAAGTTGACCATGGTGATCCTGATGCTCACCGACGTGCTGCTGGAGGGAACCCAGCTCATTTACCTGGGCGAGGACGACACCATCCAGCAGGCCTTTGGCGTGGCCCCCAAGGAGAACACCGTGTTCCTGCCCCGGGTCATGAGCCGGAAGAAGCAGATCATTCCCATGCTGTCCGCTCTGTGGGGCTAAGATCATGGGCTTTGATACGCTGCTGGGCAACGACCAAACCAAAGAAAATCTGGGTCTGGCCCTGAAAAAGGGCCGGATTTCCCACTTTTATCTGATCTCCGGGCCGGAAGGCTCCGGAAAGCATACCCTGGCCCGGCTGCTGGCCGCGGCCATTCTCTGCACCGGGGCGGACAGGCCCTGTATGCGGTGCACCGCCTGCCGGAAGGTTCTGGAGGGGGTTCACCCGGATTTTATCACCGTGGACGACCCGGAAAAGAAAACCGTGCCGGTGGATCTGATCCGTCAGGCCCGGGCAGATATGTATGTCATGCCCAACGAATCCGAGCACAAGCTCTACCTCTTTCCCCGGGCCCAGGATATGGGCATTCCCGGACAGAACGCCCTGTTAAAGGTGCTGGAGGAGCCGCCCAGCTACGGCGTGTTTCTGCTGCTGACCACCAATCCCGACGCCCTGCTGCCCACCGTCCGTTCCCGGTGTACGGAAATCCGGATGCAGGCCCTGCCCCGGAATGTTCTTCTGGAGGCCCTTGCCCGGCAGTTTCCCCAGGCGGAGCCGGAGGACCTGCAGGCGGCAGCCAACCGCAGCGGCGGTTTTTTGGGCCAGGCCCAGGCGCTGCTGGCAGTGGGCAGTCAGATACCGGAGGAAACCCGGCTTTTGGCGGATGCCCTGTGCAGCCGGGACAGCCTGAAGCTGACCCAGGTGCTGGTGCCCATGGAGAAATGGAAGCGGGATGCCCTGGCCGACACCCTGAAGCTCTGGCAGGAGCTGCTGGAAAGCGCTCTGGCCACCGCCTGCGGATCCCAGGCCGTATCGCCCCTGGCAAGGGCATTGGCTGCCAGCCGGGAGAGCCGGGACCTGTACGCCATGTATGAAACCGTAAAAAAAGCCAGGGAATACACCCTGAGCAACGTGTCCCCAGCCGCCGTATGCGGATTTCTGGCCTGGACACTCCGATAAAGTAAGGAGCAAATCATGGAAGAAACGAACAATCCCCTGGTATCCGTTGTGGATATTCAGTTCCGCCCCGGGCAGAAGGTCTACTTCTTCGACCCCGCGGACATCCCCTGCGTCCAGGGCGACCATGTGATTATTGACACCGCCCGGGGCGCCGAATACGGGGTATGCGCCTCCGGCATCCACCGGATCCCCGAAAAGGATGTGGTGGCCCCCCTGCGGAAGGTGCTGCGCATTGCCACGGCCCAGGACGAAAGAATCGTGGCGGAAAACCGCGCCAAGGAAGCCAGGGCGGAAAGCGTTTGCGCCCAGAAGATCCAGGACCACGGACTGGATATGCAGCTGGTCTGCGCCGAGTGCGCCTTTGACGGCAGCAAAATTCTTTTCTACTTCACCGCCGACGAGCGGGTGGACTTCCGGGATCTGGTTAAGGACCTGGCCGGTATTTTCCACACCCGGATCGAGCTGCGGCAGATCGGAGTCCGGGACAAGGCAAAGATGGTGGGGGGACTGGGCATCTGCGGCCGGCCCTTCTGCTGCGCCAGCTTCCTGGACGATTTCCAGCCCGTATCCATCAAAATGGCCAAGTCCCAGAACCTGAGCCTGAACCCCACCAAAATCTCCGGCACCTGCGGCAGGCTTATGTGCTGCCTCAAGTACGAGCAGGACACCTATGAGGCATTGATCCGCACCAGCCCCAAGCTGGAATCCTTTGTGGATACCCCCGAGGGCCGGGGCACCGTTGTGGAAGCGGATATTTTGCGCCAGCGGGTGAAGGTCCGGATGGAAAACAACCCGGAAACCATCGGTGTTTTCGAGAACGCGGATGTGGCCGTTCTGCGCAGCGGCAAGGCCAAGAAGACCGATGCCCCCATCCCCGCGGACCTGGCGCCCATCTCCGGCAGCGGCAAGAAGTCCGTCAGGAAGCCTGTGGAGGAAGCGGACGGCCCGGTGCTGGAATCCATCCGGTTCCGCTATTCCACCGATACCATTGCCGAGGAGCGGCAGGCTGCCCCCGCGGAGGAAGAAGCCGCTTCCGAAGAAGCCCCCCAGGAGCGGAGCCCCCGGAAGCAGAACCCCCGTCGGGACAGCCGCAAAAGGCCCCGCCGGGAGACCCCGGAGGAGCGCTCCGATGCCGCCCCCGACTCCGAAGCCAAGCCCCAGAAGCCCAGGGCCGAGGGAAAGCCCGGCAGATCCCGCCGGGGCGGCGGCAAAAAGGACGCCGGCCCCAAGCCCGCTGAGGCCCAGAAACCCGCCCCCGCCCGGAAGCAGGACCAGTCTCCCGGAGAAGGTCCGGAAAACACCGGCCACCCCCGCCGCCGGAATTACCGGGGCTACCGCAGAGGTCCCAAGCCCCAGAGCAAAGGCGACAATAACTCCTAAGTTATGTAAATCGGAGGAGAGAGAATGAAACGTGTAACCGTCCGTGTACCCGCCACCACCGCCAACCTGGGCCCGGGCTTTGACGCCTTCGGCTGCGCCCTGGGACTGTACACCGATGTGACCTTTGAAGAAACGGACGCCGGTCTGGAGATTACCGGCTGCGACGAGGCCTACCAGGGGCCCGACAATCTGGCCTACACCTCTTACTGCGCCGTGCTGGCCTCCCTCAGCGAGGAGGTCCGGGGCGTGAAAATCCACATCGACGCCCATATCCCCATCTGCCGGGGTCTGGGCTCCTCTGCAGCCCTGCTGGTGGCCGGCGCCATGGGCGCCAATGTGCTGCGGGGCAGCAAGCTCAGCACCCAGGGTCTGCTCAACATCACCAACGCCATGGAAGGCCACCCGGACAACCTGGCTCCCGCCTTTTACGGCGGCCTTACCGCCTCCATGGTGGACAACGGCCTGCCTGTTACCGTCAGCTTTCCCCTGCATCCCAGCTGGGAATTTCTGGCCCTCATCCCGGACTTTGACCTGCCCACCACCCTGGCCCGTTCCGTGCTTCCCGAGCAGGTGAGCCGGGCAGATGCCATCTACAACATTTCCCACGGCGCCATGGTGCTGAAGGCCCTGGAGCTGGGAGACGAGAAGCTGCTGCGCAACGCCATGCAGGACCGGCTCCACCAGAAGTACCGGAAAAAGCTGATCCCGGACTACGAAAAAATTGAGGCCCTGGCCCGGACCTACGGCGCGGCCTTCTGCCTCAGCGGCGCAGGGCCCACCCTGCTGTGCATCACCCGGGACAAGGGGCTCTCCCAAAAGCTTGCCGGAAAGCTGCCTGCCATCACCCAGCACAATTGGGAAATCCTGCCCCTGCACGTGGAGTTCCAGGGCGCCCAGGCCTTCCCGGAGGAATAAACAGGCAATCAGGAAAAGAAGGATTGAGCTCAGTTGACAATTGACAGTTGACAATGAAGGAATCCCCTTCGGGGATGAATAAAATAGGATTGTGAAACTGGAAGTTTTCTGAGTATTTGGCAGACTTCCTAACCAATTCATTTGAATCATCCCGAAGGGATACCATAATTGTCAATTGTTCATTGTCAATTGTCAATTCACAAAAGTCCCCTATTCCTGCCGAATTTCCAAATCAGCCACCAAAAATCCGCCCTTTCCAAACGGGAAGGGCGGTAAATTGTTGTCAAAGTCCCAGAATGGTCTTTGCGAACAGGAAATAGACCAGCAGGGAAAGGGCGTCTACAATGGTGGTGATGAAGGGGGAGGCCATCACCGCTGGGTCAAAGCCCAGCTTCTTGGCCAGCAGGGGAAGGGTGCAGCCCACGATCTTGGCGATGACCACGGTCACACCCAGGGCCAGGCAGATCACCAGGTCCACAGATAGGCTAATACTGGCATTGCCCATAAGAAGCCGGTCCACCAGCAGCACCTTACCGAAGCACAGGGCCGCCAGCGTCAGGCCGCAGAGCAGCGCCGTGCGGACCTCTTTCCACAGGACGGTGAGCAGGTCGGAAAACTCCAGCTCGTCCAGGCTCAGGGAGCGGATGATGGTAACGGAGGACTGGGAGCCGCAGTTGCCGCCGGTATCCATCAGCATGGGGATAAAGGCGGTCAGGGCGGGGAGCAGCGCCAGAGCGCTTTCGAAGGAGGAGATGATCATGCCCGTAAAGGTGGCCGACACCATCAGCAGCATCAGCCAGGGGATCCGGTGCTTGTACAGATCAAAGGGGGTGCTCTTCAGGTAGCTCTTTTCGGAAGGGGTCATAGCGGCCATGATTTCCATATCCTCGGTGGCCTCTTCTTCCATAACGTCCATGGCGTCGTCGAAGGTGACGATGCCCACCATCCGGCTTTCCGTATCCACCACCGGCAGAGCCAGGAAATTGTACTTGGAGAACATCTTGGCGACCTCTTCCTGGTCGTCCTGGGTATTGACGGAGATAACGGCTTCCGTCATGATCTCCCGGATCTCCGTGTCGTCACTTTCCGCCAGGAGCAGGTCCTTGACGGTGACAATGCCCAGCAGCGTCCGGTCCCTGTCCAGCACATAGCAGGTATAGATGGTTTCCTTATCCACACCCTGCCGGCGGATACGGAGGATGGCCTCCTCCACGGTCATTTCCGGCCGCAGGGACACATACTCCATGGTCATCAGGGCGCCGGCGGAGTTTTCGGGGTAGCGAAGAATCTGATTGATGGACCGGCGCATTTCCGGGTCCGCCTGGGCAAGAATCCGGCGCACCACATTGGCGGGCATTTCCTCTACCAGGTCCGCCGCGTCGTCCACATACAGCTCATCCAGGACTTCCCGGAGCTCGTTGTCTGAAAAGCCCTGGATCAGCAGCTGCTGGGCATCCGGTTCCATTTCCACAAAGGTTTCCGCCGCCTGCTCCTTGGGAAGCAGACGGAACATGACGGGAATCTGTTTTTCTTCCAGATCGTCAAAAAGGCCGGCCACGTCGATGGGGTTCATGGTGACCAGGATGTCCCGCAGAGAGGCATACTTCTTCTCCGAGAGCATCTTCAAAAGGGCCTTTTCGACCAGTTCAAAGCGTTCTGCCATTTGATTACCTCCAATATAAAATTTTTATATTGGCGCAAAGCAGATCAGCTTGCCCGACGGATGTCGGGCAGGCGTCTACTTCGGCCGGGTATATTGCCGCTTCCTCCGGCATCCATGGGTATCCCTCCTTTGTTTACACATACTGTGTCTATTCTATCCCCATTCCGGAGAAAAGTCAACCTTGACAGCGCCATTGGCCGGGAATAAAATGGTACAAAAAAGAAAGGGATGGATAAACATGGTTCGTCTTGCCGATCCTTCGGATATTCCCCGGATGCTGGATATTTATGCGCCCTATATCCGCTCCACAACCGTTACCTTTGAATATGAAGTGCCCACCCTTGCGGAATTTACCCAAAGATTTTACGGCATTACGGAATCATTTCCCTGGCTGGTGTATGAGGAGGAGGGCCTGGTCCTGGGCTATGCCTACGCCAGCCTGCCCTTTGAGCGGGCGGCCTACCGCTGGTGCGCCGAACCCTCCATCTACTTAGACCCCCGGGCGCAGGGCAAGGGAATCGGAAAAATCCTCTACGGAATTCTGGAAGATCTCCTTTTCCGGATGGGCTACCGGGTGCTTTTCGCCGTCATTACGGGGGAGAACACCCGGAGCCTGCGCTTCCACGAAAGGCTGGGCTACCGCCAATGCGGGCTTTTTCGGGGCTGCGGGCTGAAATTTGGCCGTCTTCTGGATGTCTATTGGTTGGAAAAAACCACGGATTCAGTCGAAATTCCCAGTAATTTCCCGATTCCATGGCCGGAGTTTAGAAAATCTGCACAAAGTATCGGGAATTATTTAGGCAAAATGTCACTTTCGGAAACGAAAAAAGTATGATATGTTATGCGTGGAGAAGAACGCCGGTTTTGTGCCAAAATCAACTTTTTCCCCGGAATCGGCACCGGATTTCGCACTTGCCCTTCCTGGCGTTTTCCAACGGTTATTTTTATCTTCACATAAGGAGCTGTGACCATGTATTTTCAGAAAAAACGCTGCATCGCAATGCTTCTGGCCGGCGGCCAGGGCAGCCGGCTCAAGGTCCTGACGGAGAAAACCGCCAAGCCCGCCGTCCCCTTTGGCGGTAAGTACCGCATCATCGACTTCCCCCTTAGCAACTGCGTCAACTCCGGCATCGATACCGTGGGCATTCTGACCCAGTATCAGCCCCTGGAGCTGAACGAATACATCGGCAACGGCCAGCCCTGGAATCTGAACAAGACCCACAGCTGCGCCCAGGTGCTGCCCCCCTACGAGCGCCACGACAAGAAGAGCGGCTGGTACAAGGGCACTGCCAACGCCATCTACCAGAACATCGATTTCATCGACCGGTATGATCCGGACTATGTGGTCATCCTCTCCGGCGACCACATCTACAAGATGGACTACGCCGCCATGGTGGAGTACCACGAGAAGAACCAGGCCTCCTGCACCATCGCCGTGCGGAACGTCCCCCTGGCAGAGGCTTCCCGCTTCGGCATTCTGAACACCAACCCCGATATGTCCATCTACGAGTTTGAGGAAAAGCCCGCCCGTCCCAAGTCCACCAACGCCTCCATGGGCATCTACGTCTTCAACTGGCAGGTGCTGAAAGCCGCCCTTATTGAGGACGAAGACGATCCCAAGTCCTCCAACGACTTCGGCAAGAACATCATCCCCAACCTGCTGAACCAGGGCCACAAGATGATGGCCTACCCCTTCGACGGCTACTGGAAGGATGTGGGAACCATCAACTCCCTGTGGGAAGCCAACATGGAGCTGCTGGGCAAGGATCCCGTATTCAACCTCCGGGGCGAGCGGTTTAAGATCTATGCCCGGAACAGCGCCCTGCCCTCCTCCTTCATCGCCTCCTCCGCCAAGACCGTGGACTGCTTCATCGCGGAAGGCAGCGAGGTGGAAGGCGAGGTCCGCCACAGTGTTGTTTCCGTGGGCTGCAAGATCGGTCCCGGCGCCGTTGTGGAAGACAGCGTGGTGATGCCCGGTGTGGTCGTTGAGGCCGGCGCCATTGTCCGCCATGCCATCCTGGGGGAAAACAGCCGGGTGTGCAAGAATGCCGTGGTTGGCGGCGCCTACGGACCCGGTGAAGAAATGCAGATCAGCGTTACCTCCAAGGGTTCCGTTGTGGAAGAAAACGCCGTGCTGAAGCCCGGCGAAATGATGTAAGGAGGGTGAACGCTATGAACGTAATGGGTATTCTCTTCACCAATGATGCCAATATCGGCGATCTGACCGCCAAGCGGTCCATCGCTTCCATTCCCTTTGGCGGCCGCTACCGTCAGGTAGACTTCGGCCTCACCAACCTGAGCTGGGCCGGCGTGCACCACCTGGCCATTATCTCCCGGTTCAACTACCAGTCCCTGATGGACCACATCGGCGACGGCGAAGAGTGGGGCCTGGAGCTGGGCGAGGGCGGCCTGCAGTATATCACCCCCTACGCAAACTCCCAGACCCACAGCTACCGGGGCAAGCTGGAGAGCCTGTACAACGCCCTGCCCTTCCTGGAATACGGCAAGGAAGACGAGTATGTATTCCTGGTGGATTCCGCCGTTACCTACAACATCGACCTGAAGAAGGTTCTGGCCGACCACATCAAGAGCGGCAAGGACATCACCGTGGTGGTCAAGCGTGGCGTTGCCAACAGCAAGCGGATGCTGGATCTGGCGGTGACCCTGAACGAGAACAAGGAAGTCAGCGACATCGTGGTGGACTACGCCGCTTCTCCCGAATACCTGGCCTCCCTGGATCTGTTCGTCACCACCAAGAAGTGGCTGATCAATATGGTCCGGGAATGCATGGCCCACAACGCCTTCCACATGGACCGGGATCTGATCCTGGGCGGCTGGCAGAGCGGCAAGGTCAGCGTCAACGCCTTTGAGTTCGAGGGCATCACGCTGTACAACGAGAGTGTGCAGGACTACTTCGACAACTCCATGGCTCTGCTGAAGCCCGAGGTCCACAAGGATATTTTCGAGCGGGTACACCCGGTTTACACCAAGGTTCGGGACCGCGTTCCCTCCTACTACGGCGCGGACAGCAGCATCGACAACTGCATGGTGGCCGACGGCTGCATGCTGGGCGGCTCCGCCAAGGATTCCATCCTGTTCCGTCAGGTGACCCTGGCCCCCGGCGCCCATATTGAGGACTGCGTCGTGATGAACGATACCGACATCGGCGAGGGCGCGGAGCTGAAGAACGTGATTCTGGACAAGAACGTCACCGTCCGTCCCGGTGCCAAGCTCATCGGCACCCGCAACAATCCCATTGTCATTAAGCGGGGGGATACCGTATGAAAATTGCCATCTGCGCATCGGAAGCGGCCCCTTACGCCAAATCCGGCGGACTTGGGGACGTGATGGAGGCCCTGCCTGCTGCCCTGAGCCGAATCGAGGGCAATCAGGTGGTTCTGTTCCTGCCCTACTACAACAAGATCAAAACCAATACCGCCTATGAGACAGAGCAGGTGGCCCAGTTCCGGGTGCAGATGGGCTGGCGGCAGCAGTACGCCGGCCTGCGGAAGCTCCTGGATTGTCCCCGGGGCTTCCAGGTCTATTTCATCGACAACGACTACTATTTCGGCACCCGTACCGGCGCCATCTACGGCGACATGGATGACGGCGAGCGGTTCGCCTACTTCTCCAAGGCCTGCCTGGACGCCATCCTGGCCCTGGAATTCACCCCGGATGTGATCCAGTGCAACGACTGGCAGACGGCCATGATTCCCGTTTACCTGAAAGCCACCTACCACACCACCCCCCTGAAGCATACCCGGTGTATGTACACCATCCACAACATCGAGTATCAGGGCTGGGCCAACGCCAGCTTCTTCGACGACGTGCTGGGTCTGCCCTGGGAGTACCGGGGCTGCCTGGATATGAACGGCTCCGTAAACGTGATGAAGGGCGCCATTGAAACCGCTGACCTGGTGACCACCGTTTCCGAGACCTACGCCCGGGAGCTGATGTATCCCTACTACGCCCACGGTCTGGACGGCATCCTGGCCCGGAACGCCTGGAAGCTGACGGGTATCACCAACGGCATCGACACCAAGGTCTTCAATCCGGAGACCGACCGCAATCTGCCTGCCAAGTACAGCGCCGCCAAAATCCACCCCGGCAAAACCCAGTGCAAGACCGCTCTGCAAAAGGAGCTGGGCCTGCCCGTAAATCCGGACACGCCCATGATGATCATGATCACCCGACTGGCAGGGCACAAGGGTCTGGACCTTTTGTGCTACATCGCCCGGCGGCTGATGTGGGAGGAGAATGCCCAACTGGTGCTCATCGGCACCGGCGAGGCCCAGTATGAAACCTTCTTCCGGGAGCTGGAGGAGCAGTTCCCCGAGCAGGTTTCCGCCCAGATCACCTTCAATGTGGGTCTGGCTGCCCGAGTTTACGCTGCCGGTGACATCTACCTGATGCCCTCCAAGAGCGAGCCCTGCGGCCTGAGCCAGATGAACGCCATGCGCTACGGCACTGTGCCTGTGGTCCATGCCACCGGCGGCCTGAAGGATACCGTTCCGCCCTGTGACGAAGCCGGTCACACGGGTCTGGGCTTTACCTTCCAGAGCTACAATGCCGACGATTTCTACGGCGCCATCAAGCGCTGCCTCAACCTGTACGAAAACGATCGGGCCGGGTTCGAGGCCCTTCGCAAGCGGGACATGGAGCAGGACTTCGGCTGGGACAAGCCCGCCGAAAAGTATATGGATGCCTTCCGGAAGATGCTTTCCTGGTAAATCCCGTCGGTAAAACACAATAAAAATACCGCCCAACCCCTTGGGCGGTATTTCTTGTGAAAGCCTTTCTTTCAATTGACAATTGACAATGAAGGAATCCCCTTCGGGGATGCAGGCTGTCGAAAAAGTGGTGTCATTCCGAGCCAGTGATCACACTGGCGTGGGAATCCCCCGGTTTTAAGGGGAAACTCATCCATTGCGGCCCGAAATAGTTTGGGGATTGCCACACCAGGCTGCGGCCTGGTTCGCAATGACAGGTTTATCGACACTCTGAATCCCCTTCGGGGATGATGAATCATTGCGATAAAGCATGAATACCATCCTGTTCCCGCAAAGAAAATCAAATTCATCCCGAAGGGATACCACAATTGTCAACTGTCAATTCGATTCATCCAAATCCTACAGGCAATCTCTTTTCCCAAGGGGAAGGAGAGTTTATTAAGGAGACAACCACCACATGAGAATTCTTTTCGACAGCAAGCAGGAAGCGTTCAAGATCCCCTTCGGGTGCCTGACCCCGGGGCAAATCTGCACCCTGCATATTCATATACCGGTTGCGGTGAACACCCGGGCGGTGGAAATCGCCCTGTGCGCCCAGGACGGAAACCAGATCGGCTCCTTTCCCATGGCTTACGAACAAACCGTGGGTCCCTACGAATACTGGACCGGCTCCTTTACCCTTTCGGAGCGGGGCCTCTATTTCTACTTCTTCCGGATCACGGACCCCCACGGCACCTTCCGGCTCCTGAAGGAAGGGGACGACACCAACATGGAAGCGGGGGACCTTTGGCAGGTGAGCGTCATTCCCGAGGACTTCTATACCCCCCAGTGGGCCAGGGGCGCCGTGATCTACCAGGTGTTCCCGGACCGGTTCCGCAAAAGCGGAGAGGTGGATCTGTGGGGAAAGCTGCGGCCCTATACTGTCCACGATGACTGGTACGAGGAGGTCCACTGGCAGCCGGACAGCCAGGGCCGGGTGCTGAACAACGACTTCTACGGCGGCAATTTCAAGGGCATCACCGAGAAAATGGACTATATCGCCTCCCTGGGCGCCACCATTCTCTACCTGAATCCCATCAGCAAAAGCTTTTCCTCCCACCGGTACGATACCGGCGACTACAAGACCCCGGACCCCATGCTGGGTACGGAAAGCGACTTCCAGGCCATGTGCCGGGCTGCCCACAGCCACGGCATCCGGGTAATCCTGGACGGTGTTTACTCCCACACCGGCTCCGACAGCCTGTACTTCGACCGGGAGAAAACCTTCGGCGGCAACGGCGCCTACAACCGGCAGGACAGCCCCTACTACAGCTGGTACACCTTCTACAACTGGCCCAACTCCTACAATTCCTGGTGGGGCTTTGATACCCTGCCCACCGTCAACAAAATGGATGAATCCTTCCTGGACTACATCATCCGGGATGAGGACAGCGTGGTGGCCCACTGGCTGAAGCTGGGGGCCGACGGCTTCCGGCTGGATGTGGCCGACGAGCTGCCGGATGCCTTTATCTCCCTGCTGCGCAAACGCATCCGGGAGGTGAAGCCCGACGCTCTGCTCATGGGCGAGGTGTGGGAGGATGCCTCCAACAAGGTGGCCTATGACGTGCGCCGCCGGTACTTTGTGGACGGGGAGCTGGACAGCGTGATGAACTACCCCTTCCGCACGGCGATCCTCAACTTCATGCGGGGCCGGGACAGCGGTAAGGGGCTCAAGGACGCGGTGATGACCATTGTGGAAAACTACCCTCCGCAGGTGGTGGCCTGTAATATGAACCTGCTGAGCACCCACGATACCCCCCGGATTCTCACCGCCCTGGTGGATGATTTTGACGGCAGCCGGGAGGAAAAGGCCGCCCGCCGCCTGACCAAAAATCAGCGGGAGGTGGCCCGGGACCGGCTGCAAATGGCCGCTTTCCTCCAGTACACCCTGCCGGGAAGCCCCAGCCTCTACTACGGCGACGAGGCGCTGATGGAGGGCTACAAGGATCCCTTCAACCGCCGGACCTACCCCTGGGGCAGGGAGGACCAGGAGATTCTCTCCTTCTTCCGCCACCTGGGACGGCTCAGGAAGGAGCGGGAAGAGCTGCGGCTGGGCGACATCCGCTTCTTCGCCGCGGGAGACAAGCACATTGGCTTTACCCGGAGCTTTGAGGGAAAGACCTGCAAAGTTTATGTAAACCGCAGCGGCGACCCCTGGGAAGTGGAAACCGGCCATGTGCTCATGGGCAAGCTCATGGACACGGTGGCCTACGACCGGCTGGTGCTGGCCCCCAGAGGCTTCTGCATTGTGGAGGAATGAGATGGAATATTTTCTCTCCGGCTACTGCCGGAACATCGATGCCAGCCGCCGGGTGCTGCTGGAAACGGATGAAGCGGGGTTTGAAGCCGACTGCAATTACGGCTGCTGCCCCTACGAAAGCGAGTGCATGATCGCCGCCGCCATCCGGGAAAAACTGGAAGAAAACACATAATTTTTCCCCCGGCCTAGCCAAGGCCGGGGGTTCTGCTATACAAACAGCTCCTCAAGGGTGCCGAACCGGTAGCCCAGGTTTTCCCACTGGGTCAGAAGATCGTCCAGAATCTCCGCGTTGGTTTTGGAGGTGGAGTGCAGCAGCACCACGGCGCCGTTGTGGGTCCGGGGCAGAAGCTTGCGGAAGGCCTCCTCCCGGGTGGGCTGCTTGTCGTTGAGCCAGTCCACATAAGCAAGGCTCCAGAATACGGTTTTATAGCCCAACTCCTTGGCCATTTTCAGATTTTCCTGACTGTACACCCCCTGGGGCGGCCGGTAGAATTTGGGCAGCTCCTTCCCGGTGGTCTGGCGGAACAGCTCCTCCAGATCCGTCAGCTCCCTGGAAAAGGTTTCCTTCTGGCTGAGCTTGGACATATCGTAGTGGTGCATGGTGTGGTTGCCCACAATGTGACCCTCCTCCACCATCCGCCGGACCAGGTCCGCGTTGCGCTCTATGTAGTTGCCAACCAGGAAAAAGGCGGCGTTCACCTGATGCTTTTTCAGTGTGTCCAGCACCTGTTCCGTGCAGCCGTTTTCGTAGCCCGCGTCAAAGGTCAGATACAGCACCTTTTCCCGGGTATCCCCCAGGTAGGCGGCATCGTACTGCCGCAGCTGCTCCATCCCCGCGGTTCCCACCGGCGCGCTGCCCTCCTGCCGGAAGCTCAGGCCCCAGCTGGCTGTCGGCACCGCCGCCTCATAAAATACCCGCACCACTCCCAGAACCGTCAGGGCGATGGCGGTCAGAAAGATGGCAGTGTCCCGTTTGCCCATAGAAAATCCCCTCCCGCAATCACCATACGCGGGAGGGGAAGCTTTAGAACCGATTACTTTTCCGCAAACAGGGGCGTGGACAGATACCGGTCGCCGGTATCGGGCAGCAGAACCACAATGTTCTTGCCCTTGTTCTCGGGCCGCTTGGCAAGCTGAATGGCCGCCCACACGGCTGCGCCGGAGGAGATGCCCACGAGAACGCCTTCTTTCTTGCCCACGGTCCGGCCGGTGGCAAAGGCATCCTCATTGGCTACGGTAATGATTTCGTCGTAAACCTTGGTGTTCAGCACATCCGGCACAAAGCCTGCGCCGATGCCCTGGATCTTGTGGGGACCGGCAACGCCCTGGCTGAGGACCGGGGAGGTGGCGGGTTCCACCGCAACCACCTTTACATCAGGCTTTTTGCTCTTCAGGTACTCGCCGGTGCCGGTGATGGTGCCGCCGGTGCCCACGCCTGCCACGAAGATGTCCACCTGGCCGTCGGTATCCTGATAAATTTCCGGGCCGGTGGTCTCAAAATGGGCCTTGGGGTTGGCGGGGTTCACAAACTGGCCGGGGATAAAGCTGCCGGGAATCTGGGCGGCAAGCTCGTTGGCCTTGGCAATGGCGCCCTTCATACCCTTGGCGCCCTCGCTGAGCACCAGCTCGGCACCGTAGGCCTTGATCAGCTGGCGGCGCTCCACGCTCATGGTGTCCGGCATGACGATGATCAGCTTGTAGCCCCGGGCGGCAGCCACGGAGGCCAGGCCGATGCCGGTGTTGCCGGAGGTGGGCTCGATGAGGGTGGCGCCGGGCTTCAGGGCGCCGCTGCGCTCCGCGTCATCAATGATGGACTTGGCAATCCGGTCCTTTACGGAACCGGCGGGGTTGAAGTATTCCAGCTTGGCAAGAATTTTGGCTTCCAGCTTTTCTTCCTGTTCAATATGGGTCAGCTCCAGAAGGGGGGTACGGCCAATGAGCTGATCAGCGGAGGTGTAGATGTGAGACATAAGATTCCTTCCTTTCAAATATGTATCCTGTTTTTCGTCTTCCGGATCGGAAGGTCAACATCGAAATACCGGGTGGGTCATTTGGATCTCCTCCAGAAATTGGATGATGGGATTATAACGCTTAATTCCTATTTTGTCAATAGGCTTTAAGGGAATTGTTTCTCGTCAACAATCGGGGGATTTATCTGAATTGACAATTGATAATTGATAATTGACAATGAAGGAATCCCCTTCGGGGATAAATAAAAAAATTCGATAATCCGGAAGAACTATTGGATTTTTTCTATGTTCTAATCCAAAATATTCAAATTCATCCCGAAGGGATACCAAAATTGTCAACTGTCAACTGTCAATTGTCAATTCGATAACTCCTTCTTTCCCCGCAAAAAATCCACAGGCAGGAAACCCGCCTGTGGAGAAAAAGTGCTTATCGTTCTTTTCCGTAGAAAAACAGGGCCAGCATGCCGGGGCCCACATGGGCGCCGGAGAAGGGCTCGTGGGGAACCAGAATCAGCTCCCCGGGGGCGGCAATGGCTTTGACGCGCTCCGCCAACTCCCTGGCATCCTCCGGGCAGTCCCCGTGGGAGATGGCCACAATCCGGTTTCCCGCGTCCACCTGCTTTTCGGCGTACACCTGGGCCAGGGCCTCGATGGCCTTTTTCCGGCCCCGGACCTTGCCGCAGGAGACGATATGGCCGTCGGCGGTGCCGTAGAGAATGGGCTTGATGTTCAGCACCGTGCCGATCATGGCGGTGGCGCCGCTGACCCGGCCGCTGCGTTTCAGGAAATTCAGATCATCCACCGTAAAATACTGGCACATATGGGGCACTTCCTGGTCCAGCAGCGCCGCCGCCTCACGGACCGGGGTGCCCATGCGGCTCAGCTCTGCTGCCCGGATGGCCAGCAAACCGCTGCCAAAGCCGCAGCCCCGGGAATCCACAATGTGCACAAACCGGTCCGGGAATTCCTCTTCCAGCTCCTGCTTGGCCAGCACGGCTGCCTGATAGGTGCCGCTGATGCCGGAGGACATGGAGACATACACCGCATCCTGCCCCTGCTCCAGTACGGAGCGGAAATGGGTCAGAAACAGGTGGGTATTCAGCAGACTGGTGGTGATCTTGCAGCCGTTTTTCAGCTGATCATAATAGGAGTGGGCATCGAAGCTGTCCACATCCCCCAGGTACTCCTTCTGAACCCCCTCCACGGTGTAGGTGCAGGGAAGCAGGGTAATCCCTTCCAGCTTGGACGCGGGCAGGTTGGCGCTGCCGTCCGCAAACACAACAAATGACATACTTACCTCCGGATTTCCAGGGAAAACAGGGCAAAAGGTCCGATCCCTTTTTGTTTTTCTGGCTCTATTATACCGGAATTGCCCGATTCGCGCAAGTGCAAACCACAAAATGCAGATCGACTGTTGGAACTCTACCGCTCTACCGCCAGAATAGGGGGAATTCTACCGGCAGTAGAGTGGCGTTTTGCGCAAAAATATGCCTCTTTGAGGGCGGAAGAGGTGGTCTTTTGTTCGGAGGGCACCCTCTCAGTCACGGCTTCAACCTGCCAGCTCCCCCAAAGGGGGAGCTAAGCCGGAAGGCTGGGCCAAGGGAATTTCCGGCAGACGAAAACCGCGCCCCACGCGAAAGGGCGCGGTCAGCGTGTCGATAAACCTGTCATTGCGAACCAGGCCGCAGCCTGGTGTGGCAATCCCTGAACTATTTCGGTCGGTAATGGACAGGTTTCCCCTAAAACCGGGGGATTCTACTCAAGAGTATTCCCTTCGGTCACCACGCCAGTGTGCTCTACTTCTTCGGAATGACACAACTTTTTTATCAGCCCCTGTTATGGATTCCGCAGCTGTCGAGGATTCCCTTTGGAGAGCTTTTTCAGCAGCTTTACGGCGGAGTTGCCGCCGTCATCGTGGATATAGACATCATACTGCCCGGGAATGCTGCCAAAGGTAATCACCCGTTCCGCCCCCACCCGTTGGCGCAGCTTTTCCAGCATATTGGCCTTGCAGGCTTGGGAAGAATAGACCTTCAGATAGGCGTAGCCCTGGTATTCCGACGCAGGCGACACCACAACCCGTACAGCGTCTCCCAGTTCCTCCCGCAGCCTCCGGGCAAGCTCCTGAGCGTGGTCCCTTTGGGTCAGGGTCATCAGGTAGATGACCCGCTCCCCTTCGTCCTGCCGCCGGTACTGCTTTCCGGTATAGTTGCGGTAGGGGGAGCGGCGAAGCCGGGAAAACATTGCCCTTTCGGCATCGTTGCGGAAGGTTCCATAATAGATCAGCAGGGTGTTGTCCCGCAGGACGTTTACAAAGACATGGTCCCCGGCCCCTTCGATGATGGCTTCTGCCCGGGCTGCCGCCTGGGGCTCCAGGGGGAACACATCCAGATAACGGTTTTCCCGAATATCATAGAGCACCGCCCCGTCCATGGCGATCACCGGGAGCTTCAGGTTGATGCCGCTCAGTGGCTCCAGCATGGAGGCCGGTGTGCGTATGGTGGAAATGGTAAAGCGGATGCCCTCCTCAATCAGCCGGTTCAGCTCTACCTTGTTGTAGGGAATCATCACCTGCTTGCTGGACACCAGAACGGAATCAATGCCGCTGACGTAGAGAATGTTCTCCTTATGCCGGATGGGGCGGTGGAAGGAATTCAGCAGCACCCCCACGCCGATGCCGATGAGGGTGTCCAGAACCCGGTTGAACACAAACAGGTATGGATTTCCGTCCAGCCCGTGGTTGATGGATATGGTCAGAAATACCACGCAGGAGAAATAGGAGGCATTGCGTTTTTCCAGAAGCACGGTGGTGTAGAGAATGGGAATCAGCATCAGGCAGGCCGTGCTGTAGACCAGCATTTTGGAGCCGCCGCCAAAGGCACGGAACACCAGCAGGAAGACCAGCCCAAAGGCCGCGCCCAGAAAGGTGCCGATGGTGCGCTGCTTTGCCATGGCCAGGGTGGAATTGGTATAGGGCTGAATGCACCAGAGCACCGCCAGAATGCTGTAAAAGGGAATGCCGCTGCCGATGGGCAGCAGCTCCCGAATAAAATAGATTCCCACGCAAATCAGAGCGCCCAGGGAGGACTTGATGATGCGCGCGCCGATGGGCGGCAGTTTTCCGGGTGTATGCATGGTTTGCTTTTCCTCTCCTTTTCCCGCTGAACGCGAAAAACCTCCAAAAAGCGGCGCGGGAAGCGCCGCTTGAGCTTGGCGGAAAACCCCTTCGGGCTTTTCCGCCAGTTTTTGCAGTCTGCCGCGCGCATAATTTGTTCGCCGTAGGCGAACAAATTCCACACTTGCAGCCTGAGATGTATTTTCTGCCAGGTACACGCCCCGGCAGAAAATGATTGAATCCTTTTCGCTGCTAACGCAGCGAACTCTGCGAGGCTTTTTTGATAGTCTGAAGCGGCGCGGGAAGCGCCGCTTTTCAGGCAAACAGCTCCCGCACCAGACCGGCCAGGAGCCTTACGGTCCCATCCGCGCCGAAGCGGCTGGAATCCAGCATGATGTCCTTGTTGGTGGAAGCGTCCACATACTCCGGGCAGTACCTGCGGTGGTACAGCTCCCGGGAGCGGTCAATTTCCCGGATCATCTTCTTTGCCGTTTTTTCGTCCATCTTGGCGATCTCTTCCGCGTTCCGGATCCGGGCGTCCATGGGGGCGTAGATGTACACATTCAGATGGTTTTCCATATCCATCAGAATGCTGTCCGCGCAGCGGCCCACAATGATGCAGGATTCCTTCTTGGCAAGATCCCGGATGATGTTTTTCTGAATCAGGAAGATTTCGTCCCGCATATTGGCCATCCCCATTCCCAGGGGATACTGCTGCTTGAAATAGACAGATTTGGCGTTTTCCTCGGCATTGCTGATGACGGACACCGGAAGCCCCATGCGGCTGGCGGTTTCCTCCACAATGTCCCGGTCGTAGAACTCCACCCCCAGCTCCCGGGAGAGCTGCTGGGCAATCATACGGCCCATGGAACCGAACTGCCGGGAAATGGTGACAACATACTGCTTCATGGTGCAACCTCCTGCCGTCTTACCGGCACGGCTTTCTTCCGCTTCTGCAAACTGCGGACGATGCAGGAAAGGGTAAAATTGATGATGAAATACACGGCACAGGCAAAGCCGAACAGCACAAACACATCGGATACGTTTACGGTGTTGAGCCCGTTGTAGCGGTGGGCGGAGCTCAGGAGCTTCTTCACCCGGCTCATCAGCTCAATGGTGGCAACGTTTGCCAGATAGGAGGAGTCCTTGATGGTGGTGATCACCTGACTCAGCAGGGTGGGCACAATGTTGCGGTAGGCCTGGGGCAGAACGATGAAGCACATAATCTGCACCGTGGAAAAGCCCTGGGAATGGCCTGCCTCGAACTGGCCGTGGGCGACGGAATTGAGGCCGCCCCGGACAATCTCCGCGATGACGGAGGAGGTGAACAGAATCAGGGCCACAGCCGTCTTAAACAGCAGCTTGATTTCCGCGGAGGAAAGGCCCAGCATTTTGTGCTCCAGAGCCCTGGGGCAGGGACAGAACACAAGGCAGATGAAGATCCACAGAAGCAGGGGGGTATTGCGGAAAATCTCAATATAGGCAACGGAAAGCCACTGAAACACCCTGGTTTTCTTTCCGGTGCAGTAGTTCCGGACCATGGCAAGGATGGAGCCGAACAGAATGCCGCAGAGCACGGCAACCACGGAGATTACCACCGTAAAGCCCACGCCCTTCAGAATGTAGGTAAGCACGGCGGGATTTGTGATCATGGTCAGACTGCCTCTCAGCGCTTCCATTTACCTCACCCCTTCCAGACTTTTGGCCGGTCTGCCCACCCGGACATCCCGTTTTTTCAGAGAGATTTCCCACATACTCGCAATGCTGGACAGCGGACAGCAGACAATAAAGAACAGAAGGCCGCTTACAAGATACGCGGGGGCATAGGCGCCGCCGGTATTCTCGCCGGTGACAAAGCTGTAGGTTACGGAGATCAGGTCCGCGCCGCCTACAATATACAGGCAGGAGGTGTTCTTGATCAGGTTCACCACCTGGTTGACCATGGGCGGCAGGATGATCTTGATGCTCTGGGGCAGTATGACATAGTACATCCGCTGCAGGTAGCCAAAGCCCTGGGATGCGGCGGCTTCAAACTGCCCCCTGGGAATGGCTTCAATACCGGAGCGGACCACCTCCGCCATATAGGCGCCATGGTAGATCCCCAGGGTCAGGATGCCCGTGCGGATGATGCCGATGCTGTGATTGGAAAAGGCCAGCGCGTAGTAGAGAAAGCACATCTGGAGCAGAACCGGTGTGTTCTGAATCACCTCCACATACACTCTGGCAATGGCTGCCGGAATGCGCTTGCCGCTTGTGGCCAGCAGTCCGAACAGAATCCCCAGCGCCAGCGCCAGCATCAGCGCGAAAAGGGCGGTCACCGCGGTATTCTCAAGGCCCAGCAGAAATGTGCTGCGGTAGGTCCATATTTTGTTCCACGCCTCTGCGGAAAATAGTCCAGCCATAGGATCCCTCCATTACCCACAGGGCAGCCGCCCATTGGCGGCTGCCCGGGATTTTCTTTTTCGGATTTACGCGATGCCGTTTTCGGCGATCAGGGCATCAATGGTGCCGTCTGCCAGCCAGCCGGTGATCAGCGTCTCACACAGCTCGCTCATGCCGGAACCCTTGACGGTGGCAATGCCGTACTCCTGGGGAGAGAACTTGTCATCGATGTAGGAGCGGCCATCGGTGTGGTATACGGCCAGGATGGACTTGTCCACGCAGAAGGCGTCCACCTCACCGGCGCTGAGAGCGGTGGAAATGGTGGGATAGTCGTCGTACTGGGCAAAGCTTACACCGGCAGTCCAGGTGGCGGGATCGAAGGTATCGGCATCAAAGCCGTCGCCGGAGATGACGCCTGCCTCGATCATGGCCTTCACCAGAGCCTTGGCGGAGGTGGAGCCGGAGGAAACACCCACCTTCTTGTCAACCAGATCCCCGAGGGTCTTGATGCCGGAGGCATCCTCCACCAGAACGGTTACATAGTCGGTATAGTAGGGGGTGGTGAAATCCCAGCTCTTCTTACGCTCCTCGGTGATGGTGAAGGTGGCCAGCACGCAGTCAATATCGCCGGAATCCAGCAGCTCGGTACGGGTTGCGGCGGTTACGGCGGTGAATTCCACATCCACGCCCAGGTATTCCGCGATCTTCTTTGCCAGGGAAATTTCCATGCCGGTGTATTCGCCGGTGAGCTCATCCTGGAAGCCAAAGCCCAGAACGGCATTCTTTACGCCTACACGGAGCACGCCGCGGTCCACAATCTTCTGAACGTCTTCACTGAGGGGAGCAGGGGCCTCCGTCTCGGTTTCGGCGGGGGCAGCGGGGGCCTCGGTGGCGGCAGGAGCCGTGGTGGCGGCGGGAGTCTCGGTCTTGGCTCCGCAACCGGCCAAAACCGGCAGCAGCAACAGCGCGCACAGAACGATGGATACAAAACGCTTCATTTTCATAATCTTTTCCTCCTAAATGGATTGCTTATTTCATCCACCCGGGGGTCAGGCCGGATGGGAGAAACCGATATTTTTCCGGCGGAAAGGGCACTGCCGGAGATGAACTTTCGGACTGTTGGCCTTTTCCCGGCGGTTCCGGTCGAGGGGCCCAAAGGATGCAGGATGACTGCCGGGGTTCGTAACGCATTGGCAGTCGGCCCTGCCGGCTATTTCCGGATGATTTTTCCCAGGAACTGCTTCAGCCGTTCATTTGTGGGATTCTCAAAGAACTGGTCCGGCGTTCCTTCCTCCAGAATCATGCCGTCCGCCATAAAGATCATGCGGTCCGCAACCTGCCGGGCAAAGCCCATTTCGTGGGTTACAATCACCATGGTGATGTTTTCCTTTGCCAGACGGATCATCACATCCAGCACTTCCTGAATGGTTTC
Source organism: Oscillospiraceae bacterium (assembly GCA_017622995.1). Lineage (GTDB taxonomy): Bacteria > Bacillota > Clostridia > Oscillospirales > Oscillospiraceae > Faecousia. Next base: position 16,471 of record JAGAQA010000041.1, on the reverse strand, counting down.
CGGGTCCAGGGCGGAGGTGGGCTCGTCGAACAGGATGATTTTGGTCTGGGCACACAGGGCCCGGGCAATGGCAATCCGCTGCTGCTGTCCGCCGGAGAGGGTTGTGGGATAGACATGGGCCTTGTCCCGCAGGCCCACCACGTCCAGATAGTGATAGGCCAGCTCTTCGGCCTCCTTCCGGGATTTGTGGTGCAGCTTTGTGGGGGCCAGGGTCAGGTTGCGGAGCACCGTCATATGGGGGTAGAGGTTGAATTGCTGGAATACCATGGAGGTGGTGCGGCGGATCAGCCTGGTTTTGTTCTTTGCGGTCAGCTCCTCACCGTCGATGTATACGTGGCCGCTGGTGGGTGTTTCCAGAAAATTCATGCACCGCACGGTTGTGGATTTGCCGGAGCCGGAGGGGCCGATGATGACCAGCTTCTCTCCTTCCTTCACTTCCAGATTCACATCTTTCAGAACATGGAGATCTCCGAAATACTTATCGACGTGTTCCAGTTTTATCATTTTCTCAACTCCAAAGCACCAAAAACAGAAAAAAGGCGCTTTTCGACCGGAATACCGGAAGAAAAACGCCTTTGGTTTTCAAGTTTTTTGGTGTGTTAAATTATACAAAGCACTATACTCTGTTTTGTTGACTTTGTCAAGTGCTTTGCAATATCTTTTTTTCAATCCTGCATTTTTAGGGAAGCTCTGAATCAGTCGGCAAGCGCTGACAGCGAGAGCTTTTGATTGGACAGAAGGTTTGGAAAACAGAGGAATACTGTATGTATTTCCTGTTTTTCAAACTGCGCTGTCAGAGCAAAAGATCCGCTGCTCAGCCGCAGACGATTTGTTCAGAGGGTCCTTAGGGGACGGGGGGAAAATCAGTTCTTCTTTTGGATGCTGCCCCGGAGCTTGCTCACTGCGACGCAGAGGGCAATGGTCAGGAGCATATCCGGCAGGGTGTTGCCCACAAGGATGTCAACCTTCATGAGCTGCCGGTACAGCACAAAGCCAACCAGCCAGATCACCAGATTCTGAACGCAGAACCCCGTGTCCTCCGAATTTGTTTTCAGAATGAAGAAATCCGCGATCTGAATGGCGATCATGGGGGCGAAGACAGACCCGATAAGGTACAGAAAATCCGTAATATCCTCCAGCGGCAGGCAGATGGCGCCTACGGTGCCGATGACCGTTACACCCACGGCAACCCATTTGCCGTTGATGCGCCCATGGAGGGATTCGCTGGATACGCCTGCGGAATAGGCATCCAGGAAGGTGGTGGTCACCGTGGAGAACACAATGATCACAAGACCCGCAATGCCCAGACCGGCCTTCACCATAATCTGCGCGATGTCGGATTCCCCGGTGAAAATGGCCGCGCCCATGCCGATGACATACATCCAGCAGCTGACCAGCCCATAAACAATGGCGCTGGCGGCGGTTGCCTTTTTGGGCTCCTTTGCTTCCCGGGTATAGTCACTGATAAGGGGCAGCCAGGAAAGAGGCATGGCCACGGAAAGCTCCACCGCCGCGCCGAAGGTCATGCCCCCTTCTCCTCCGTAGTGGAGGTTTCCTTTACCGAAGATCACAAAGCTCAGCACAATGGTCAGCAGGAACAGGGCGGTCATGGCCACGGTGTTGAGCTTTCCCAGGTTCTGAATGCCGATGAGGATCCACAGCACAATGAGGCCGCCGATGACGATGGCCCAGACCCAGCTGCCGATGCCCCAGATGCCGTTGACGGCCAGGGCGCCGTCAAAGATCATAATGGCGGTCCAGCCTACCAGCTGGACGATGTTCAGAATGCAGAACAGCAGCGCGCCCTTGGAGCCGAAGCTCATTTTGGCGGTATCCATGGCGCTTTTGCGGACCTTGCCGCCGATGAGCCCCGCCAGATACAGCATGACGCAGCCGATGACATGGCCCAGGAGAATGGCCAGCAGACCCTTCCCAAAGCCCAGGGGGGCAAAGTAGGTGCCGGTGAGGATCTCCGCGATGGAGACCGCCGCGCCGAACCAGATGAGGCCGTTTTCAAATACGGAGGTACGTTTTTCTTCCATGTGTTACGCCTCCTTTGAGAATTCGCCCCCCAGATCGAAGGCGTGGTTCATGGGACCGGAGCCCTTGCCCAGATCCAGCATGGCAGCCAGGGCGCCGGAAATGTAGTCCTTTGCCCGGCGGACGGAAGCATGGAGAGAAAAGCCCTTTGCCAGATTGGCGGCGATGGCGGAGGACAGGGTGCAGCCGGTGCCGTGGGTATTGGGATTGTCAATTCTCTTTCCGGGGAACCAGATGGTTTCTCCCTTGTCGTAAAGAAGGTCGTTGGCGTCATTCACGCAGTGGCCGCCCTTCAGCAGCACGGAGCAGCGGTAGGTATCCCCGATTTTCTTCGCGGCGGCTTCCATGTCCTGTACGCTTCCAATCTCCATGCCGGAGAGCACCTGGGCCTCCGGGATGTTGGGGGTGACCAGGGCGGCCAGGGGCAGCAGCTCTTCCGTCAGGGTCTGGACCGCGTCGGTCTTCATCAGGGAAGAACCGGAGGTGGCCACCATGACGGGATCCACCACCACATTCTCCGCCCGGTAGAACCGGAGCCGGTCGGCAATCACGCGAATGAGTTCGCTGGATGCCACCATGCCGATTTTCACCGCGTCGGGACGGATGTCCTCAAAGACCGCGTCAATCTGCTGCTTCAAAAATTCGGGAGTGGACTCCAGAATCGCGCTTACGCCGGTGGTGTTCTGGGCCGTGAGGGCGGTAATGGCGCTCATGGCATACACACCATTCATGGTCATCGTTTTCAGATCAGCCTGAATTCCGGCGCCTCCACTGCAGTCGCTGCCCGCAATGGTCAATGCTGTTTTTACGTTCATTTCGTTTCTCCTTTCGACTTTTCAGCATTGTTTTTTATCGCGGCACAAGGTGGTGCCCCCAATGTGCCGCTGTGAAGCCATCGGCCTATTGGGCCGACGCAAGCTTCCAAAAGGGTTCGGTGTGGAAATAATCCGTAAGGTAACAATCGCAGAGAGCTTTCAGCTCTTCCGGGCGGGGCTCGCTGGGGTCATATACCCCGCAGACAAAAAAGCCGTCTGCCTTGGCTGTCCGCACCCCGTGGAGGGCATCCTCAAAGACGGCCGTTCCGGCGCGGTCCCCGCCCAGAGCCTCCATGGCTCTGCGGAAAACCAGGGGCGAATCCTTTCCCCGGCCCACCTCCCCGCAGGTGAGAATCGCTTCAAAAAAGTAATCCATGCCGCACCGCTTCAGGGCGGCCTCCACATGGGACCGTTCCGATGCCGTGGCCACGGCCATGGGAATGCCCCCCTGCCGCAGCCGCTCCAGAAAGGGGATTACGCCGGGCTTCGGCTGTACCCTGTGGAAATAGAAGTCCTCTATCCGTTCGTTGATGCCCCGGGTGATTTCCTCCGGAGTCAGGGTGAGCGCGTATTCTTTTTGCAGGTAACAGGCGGACTGGTATGTGCTCATGGGCCGCAGCGCGTCCCGCAGGCCGGGTCTGGGCTGTTTCCCCAGAGAAAGGAGATAATCCTCACCCAGGGTCTCCCAGATAAACATGGAATCAAAGAGGGTTCCGTCGAAATCAAAGATGGCGTATTTCATTTTTTATCCTTTACCATGTCCTCCGACAGGCGCCGGAGCAGCCGGCATTCCGCCTCAATGTCTTCGGCGGCAAAGATGGCGCTGACCAGCGCCACGCCGTCCACACCGGTGCCTGCCAGCCGGGGAAGGTTTTCCCTGGTGATGCCGCCGATGGCCACCACCGGAATGTCCACCGCGGCGCAGATATCCGCCAGGGTCTGCCGGGACATGGGCTGCACGTTGGTTTTGGTGGCGGAGCCGAATACGGCTCCGGAGCCCAGGTAGTCGGCCCCGTGCTTTACCGCTTCCAGGGCCTCCTCCACCGAGTGGGCGGAAACACCGATGATCATATGGTCGCCTACCCGCTGCCGGACCTTGGCCGCCGCCATATCCTCCTGGCCCACATGGACGCCGTCCGCCTTGCAGGCAATGGCAATGTCCACGTTGTCGTTGATGATGAAGGGTACGCCGTAGCGGCTGCACAGCTCCCGGATTTCCAGGGCCTCAGCCAGAAAGGCTTCCTGGCTGAGGGCCTTTTCCCGGAGCTGCACACAGGTTACGCCGCCCTTCAGCGCGGCCTCCACCTGCTGGGCAAGGCTCTGCCTGCCGGTCCAGGACCGGTCGGTTACGGCATAGAGCCGAAGCATTTGGTTATCGCACTTCATAGTCTGCACCTTTCTCCAGGGTCTGGGGGGTCATACGGTAGATGGCGTCGATGAGATAATTGCGGTAGGTTCCGTTTCCATCCTGTGGGGAGAGCCTGCCGAAAGCAATTTCTCCGGCAAGCCCCATGGCGCATACCGCCGCCGCGGCCGCTTCCAGGGGGCGGTCCGGGTTTGCCGCCACAAAGGCGGCAGTTAGGGCGGAAAGCTGGCAGCCCGCGCCGGTTACCGCGGACATCATGGGGTGACCGTTCCGGATCCGGTAGGCGGTCCGGCTGTCTGCCACGATGTCGATGGCCCCGGTGACCGCCACCACCGCCCCGGTCTTCTCCGCGAAGGCCTTGGCAAAAGCCGTCATTTTCTCCAGATTCTGCGGGGTGATTTCATCGGCCAGATCCGCGTCTACCCCGGCTGCCCCACCCCGGCCCAGGGCCAGGGCCTTGATTTCGGAGGCATTTCCCCGGATTACCGTGCATTTCACTTCTTCCAGCAGGCCCAGAGCCGCCTCCCTCCGCCAGCAGGAGGCGCCTACCCCCACCGGGTCCAGAATCACCGGATGGGAGAGGGCATTGGCCCGCTTTCCCGCAAGGTGCATGGCCCGGAGCTTCCGGCTGCTGAGGGTGCCCAGATTGATGGTCAGTCCGTCGCAAATGCCTGTAATGTCCGCTGCCTCCTGTTCGTCATCTGCCATAATGGGGGACGCGCCGCAGGCAAGCAGCATATTGGCGCAGTCGTTGGCGGTTACATAATTGGTGATGTTGTGGATCAGAGGGCGTTTTTCTCTGACATTTTCAAGCATTTCCCGGAACATAGATTCTCCTTACTCCCCCAGGGCTTCCTGCATGGAATGGAGGGCGTTGGTTTTCTTCAGACTGTAAATGAGAACGGCGGAAATCAGGGCGCCGCCGGCGGTGGAAATCAGGAAGGGGATGATGTAGGCATAGAAGGCCAGTTCCGCAGCGCTTTTTCCCATGAAGAGGATGGCCACGGGGTAAGCGCACAGACCGCCCAGAATGGCGGTGCCGAAGACCTCACCTGCCAGGGTGGCCAGGATGTTCCCGGTTTTCCGGTAGACAAGCCCGCAGAGCAGAGCGCCGAACATACTGCCCGGGAAGGCCATCAGACTGCCCAGGCCCAGAATGTTCCGGATGAGGGACGCGGCAAAGGCCGCGGCCACACCGTAGCCCGGGCCCAGGAACACGGCGCAGAGAATGTTCACCATATGCTGCACCGGGGCGCATTTGCTGCCGAACACCGGGAAGGAGAAGAGGCTGCCCACCACGGCCACCGCGCACAGAACACCGGCCACAGCCAGCTTTTTCACATTTGTCTTTTTCATATCCATTACTCCTTTGATTGTCAGGAAACGGCTGTATGGCAGCGACGCTTCCAAAATAGGCGCAAAACCCCTGAGGATTCCACACGGAAGATCGGTCGATGCTTACTGGCATCCTCTCACGCCGGAACACGGCTTCCCATCGCTGCGTTACAAGACTCAGGGCGCTCCCCCTCAGTCCGCCACCTATGTGGATTTCCGTTTCCTCCTTTCCAAAGGATAAAAATACAGGAGGCGCCCAATGCCTCCTGTAAAAAATCAAAGCCTATGACTTCCTACGGCGGCATTATCCGCATCAGGTTATGGGTCGAAGTTGATGACTTCCTCTCAGCCTGCCGATACAAGCTCCCCTGTATTTTGTTACAGGCGCATTATACCCGATTTTTCCGGAAAATGCAAGCCCTTCCTTGCAAAGGCGGAATGGGGCCAGCATTTGTTCTTGTGTTTTGGAAAAAGCATGGTACAATCAGGGTAAGAACGGCCTTTTCCGGAAAGGCCGAAAGGTGGGATGGATATGTCAATTGTGGAAAAACTGAACAGTCCGGTTCTGTACGGGATCTGCGGCGCAATCATCGGGTTTGTTGCCCTGGTGTGTGTGGTGTTTCTGGTTCGCGCCTACCGGGTGGGCATCCGGCTGGGAATGGACAAAAGGAAGCTTCACCGGGTGATCCTTTCCAGCGCCTCCTTTTCGGTGCTGCCCAGCATCGGCATTCTGCTGGGCGTGATTGCCCTGGCGGGGGCCTTGGGAATCCCCTGGCCCTGGCTGCGTCTGTCCGTCATCGGCGCGCTGCACTACGAGACCCAGGTGGCCCAGGCGGCGGCGGAGCAGGTGGGTATGAAAACACTGTCTGCCGCGGAAATGACGGCCTCCGGCTTCTCCACCATCGCGCTGATGATGAGCCTGTGCATCATCTGGGGAATGGTGCTGTCCATCTTCTTCAATAAAAAGTATACCCAAAAGCTGGGCGGTTCCTCCGGTGGGAAGACCATGGGCTTTGCGGATCGGGCCATGACGGCTATGTTTATCGGCCTGGTCAGCGCCTATCTGGGGAGCTATCTGGGGGACTTTGTCTCCGGCGGGGGGATGCTTGCCTTCCGTGGGAACTGGATGCCTCTGGCTGTGGCGGCGGTGTCCGCGCTGGTGATGGGGTGCCTGATCCGGCTTTCGGAAAGGAAGAATATGGAGTGGGTGGAGAGCTTCTCCATTGCACTGAGTATGCTTGTGAGTATGGCAGCGGCAGTGCTGATCGGACTTATGGTGTGAGGAGGGAAGAAACGATGGACGAAACCAAAGAACTGTGGGAGCGCTACAGCCGGACCACCCACCTGCTGGGCCGGGTCAGCAGCATCCTTGTGCTGGCAATGCTGGTGTGCGCGCCCTTTTTAATTGGAAGCTACCTGGGGGCCTACCCGGATCTGGGGGCCGCCGGAAAGGCCTTCTTCTCCGTGGGCCTGGTATGGGTGGTCAGCAGCGTGGCGGAATTCTTAATCTATACGCCCATGCTGGGCTCCGGCGGAGGCTACCTTGCCTTTGTCACCGGGAACCTGATCAATATGAAAATTCCCTGTGCCGTCACCGCCCGTGACACGGTGGGGACAAAGGTGGGCACAAAGGAAAATGAGGTGATTTCCACCCTTTCCATTGCCACTTCCTCTCTGGTGACCATTTTGGTGCTGGCTCTGGGTGTGGCGGCGCTGACGCCGCTGCGTCCGGTGCTGCAAAGCCCGGCGCTGCAGCCTGCCTTTGAGAATGTGGTCCCCGCCCTGTTCGGCGCCATGGCCTGCAAATATTACCGGCACAACCTGAAGCTGGCCATGCTGCCCCTGGGAATCATGGGCCTGCTGTTCATCCTGGTGCCTTCTCTCACCGGGTCTACCAGTATGCTGATTATTCCCAGCGGCGCCATTGCCATTGGGTTTGCCTTCCTGGAATACAGAAAAGCCGGAAAGAAGAAGGAGGAAAACAAGACATGAAATGGCTGCTGCTGATCCCTGGGGTGATTTTGGGGCTGCTGCTGATCGCCCTGGTGAAAACCCTGCTGACTCCGGCCCAAAAAGCGGCCTATGCGCCCCGGGAAGCGGAGGAGGAAAGCCTGCGCCTGGCCCGGAAGCTGTCCCGGATGGTGCAGGTGGATACCACCTCCCATTCCGGCATTCAGGAAACGGAAAAATTCCGGAGCTTCCACAAAACCCTGGAGGAGCTGTTTCCCCTGGTGTTCTCCCGGCTGGAAAAGACGGAGATAGACGGGAACCTGCTGTTTTACTGGAAGGGAGCGTGCAGCGACAAGCCGATTCTTCTGATGAGCCATCAGGACGTGGTGCCCGCCGAGGGCACCTGGGAGCACGGACCCTTTTCCGGGGACATTGCCGACGGCAAGGTTTACGGCAGAGGTACGGCGGATACCAAATGCAGCGTGATGGCCTTTCTGGAAGCGGCAGAGCAGCTGCTGAAGGAAGGGTTTACTCCCCAACAGGACGTGTACCTGGCCTCCTCCTGCACGGAGGAATGGGGCGGCGACGGCGCGCCCAAGCTGGTGGCGGAGCTGCAGCGCCGGGGCGTGGAGCTGTATCTATTGTGTGACGAGGGCGGCGCCATTATCCGGGAGCCCATCGCCGGGATCCCCGGCAATTTTGCCATGGTGGGCGTGTTCGAAAAGGGCAAGGCCGACCTGCGGTTTACGGCCCACAGCGCCGGGGGCCACGCCAGCGCTCCGGGCAAAAACACCCCCATTGCCCGGCTTTCGGCCTTTGTTCAGGAGATGGAAACCCACAGCCCCTTCCGGAAAAAGCTCATGCCGGAGGTGGCGGCCATGTTTGCCCGGCTGGCGCCCTACGCGTCCTTTGGCCTCCGGTTCCTGTTCGGCAATCTCTGGCTGTTCCGGCCTTTGCTGACCGCGGTGATGCTGGCCATCAGCGCCCAGGCAGGCGCCATGCTGAAAACCACCATTGCCTTTACCATGCAGTCCGGCTCCAATGCCTGCAATGTGCTGCCCCAGGAGGCCACAGTCAGCGCCAACATGCGCTTCATTCCCCATCAGGGGGAGGCGGAAAGCCTGGCGCTGGTTCGGTCCGTGGCCCAAAAGCATGGCCTGGAAATGGAAGTGCTTCACTCCAACGACTATTCAAAGCCCGTGGACATTGGGGGAGCCGCGTTTTTGGAGTTTGAGCAGGTGATTCGGGATACCTTCCCCGGGCTGCCGGTATCGCCCTATGTGGTAACCGGCGCCACCGACGCCATGTTCTATGAGCCGGTTTGCAAAAACTGCATTCGCTTCTCCCCCGTGATCTACGGACCGGAGCAGCTGGGCGGTATGCACGGCCTGAATGAGAATATCGAATACAACTGCCTGCCCGGCGCGGTACGGTTCTACCGCAACCTGATTCTGTCCCGGAAATAAGCCTTCCGGAGATAATAGAAAGCACACGATCCGTTTTGGACCGTGTGCTTTTTTCAGGCGGTGCCCCCCGGGGGATGCCCATTGGTCAGACTGTCCCGGTATGCCCGTGGGGAGACTCCCCAGGTTCGCTTAAAAACGGTGGAGAAGTGGGAGGCGTCCGGATACCCCAGGTGCGCGGCAATCATTTTGATGGGCAGAGAATGGTTTGCCAGGGCCTGCTTCGCGGTTTCCATCCGCAGATTCTGGATAAAAGCCGCCGGAGATTTCCCGGTTTTTGAGACAAATAGTTTGTACAGATAGTTTTCGCTGATACTGAGCGCATCGGCCATATCGCTTAACCGGAAGCTGTGGCCCAGGTTTTCGTTGATATAGTTCATGGCCTTGCCCAGAATGTTGGCTCCTCCGCTGGACACGGGATCATCCTGAAGCTGGGAAAAGTGTTCCGAAAGCCGAACGGTGTGCACAATGAGATTCTCGAAAAGGTTCTGGATTTCCAAGCCCGTGCCCACCTGATTCCGCATCCCGATTTTTTGAATGGTGCGCAGGATGGCAAGGAGCTCCTGATCGGGATCATATACATGCTGCTCCGGGAACAGGTCTTGGAGGAAGCTGCGGACCTCCTCCAGCATATCCAGCGCCCCAACCTCAAAATTTACAAACAGCAAATCCACCGGGGGACGGCTGCTGTCAATTTCCAGGATCTGGTTTGGCGGGAGATACACCAGACAGCCCGGGGCAAGCACTATGCGCCTGTCGCCGATGAGAAGGCAGGGATTTCCGGAGACCACATAGTTCAGCCGGTGATAGAAGGAAAACCGCTCTCCGTTTGGGTCGTCTGTTTGGGTATGCACGGTGCCGTAGGAGACCGCCCGCAAAGCAAAGGAGAGAAAACGCCGGCAGAAGGGACTGATGGAGACAGTGTGTTTCTGAATCCGAGGAACATTCTGCATCATTTTCCAAATGGTTCCTTTCACAGTAAAATAAGTAAGAATATATTAAACTATTGTAATGAAAAATACAAGTACCAATATGCTATAATACACCGGCGGCGGGAAATCTGATGAAATTGATCGGAATTTCCTCGCTGAAAAAACAAACAGAACAAGGAGAAACAATCTATGAAGATGTGCAAAAAGGCGTCTGCCCTGCTGCTGACCCTGCTGCTGGTTTCCGTTATGGTCGGCTGCGGCAAGACTGCCGCCCCTGCCCCCACCACTGCTCCGGCCACCACGGCCGCTGCCGAGATGGCTACCGGTACCTACACCCTGTACAACGTTACCGGTGAAAAGCTGACGGAGCTGTACCTGTACGAAACCGGTTCCGACAAGGGCGAGAACCGCATTCCCGATGGGATGAAGAACAACAAGAAGCTGGTTCTGACCTATGACGCGGCAGCCGACGCGGCCCTGACCCTGGAATATGTCACCGAGAGCGGTGTTTCCGCAAAGTTTGAGACGCTGCATATTGAAGAAGTCCCCATTGCCATGCAGTCCGTGGATGCCACCAGCGGCGCGACACCCATCCGCTTCGGCGTTCCGGAGGACACCGGCAGCTACAAGCTGGTCAACACCACCGGCACCACCGTCTCTGAGCTGTATGTCTATCTGAACGGCGGCGAAAAGGGAGAGAATCTGGCAGGCAGCGGCATGGAAGACGGCGCTTCCGTGGACTTCTCCATCACCGCTCCTGTGGATGCTTCCCTGACTGTGGAGTTTACCACGGAAGCCGACGGAACCAAGACCTTTGAAACCCTGCACATTGAGAACGTCACCGTCAATCTGCTGGCTGCCGACGCCATGTCCGGCGCGACCCCCATTCAGTTTGCTTTCTGATCGGACGTTTTATTCCCAATCTGTTTCAGCTGTGGCTGTCTCATTAAGATAAAATTGCACAAATAATAGAACTGTCATTCCGAGCCAGTCCTCGCCACTGGCGTGGGAATCCCCCGGTTGAATGGAAATGCTTACCGAAACGCATCCAAAAAGTTGGGAGATTGCCACACCAGTGACATCGGTCACTGGTTCGCAATGACAGTTCTTCTTTTCTTTTGTGCTATTTGACGAAACAAATTCTTAATGAGACAGCCCTTTTTTCACGCTTTAAGCGCCGGCTTTTGGCACAGGCATCACAACCGATGGCTTTTTGGGGTCAATGATATGTGGTTTTCCCGCTTTTTCGGTATTACATTATGCTGTCGTGCAAAAGAAATCCGTGATGCTGCCGCCGCTTCAGCCGCAGGAATGGTGGCCGCAGCCGTGAGAGCCGCAGCTGTGGCCTTCCCCATGGTGGTCGTGATGATCACACCGGATATTGGGGTCGAAGTCCAGCTTGCCCGCCGCCAGCGCCTCTGCTGCCGCGTCCGCGCTGCCGGAAACACCGCCGTACAGTTTGATGCCCGCTTCCGCCAGTGCCATCTGGGCGCCACCACCGATGCCGCCACAGATGAGCGCGTCCACCTTCAGAGTGCTGAGCAGACCTGCCAGCGCCCCGTGTCCGCTGCCGTTGGTATCGATGACCTCAGACCCGATTATTTTCCCGTCCTGAACATCATAAAGCTTGAACTGCTCTGTATGGCCAAAGTGCTGAAAAATCTCTCCGTTTTCATAGGTTACCGCAATTCTCATAGTGGTTTCTCCTTTCGGTTTTACATGAATTTGACCGAGCTGCTTTTTGTAACAGAAGCCGCAGCCGCTGCTTCCGCCGGTGCAGATCCGATAATCTCCCCCCGCAATCCGCAGAGGAAGCCCCTCCACCAGCACCTCTGCCAGCTTCTTCCTGGCATCGGCGTAAATCTGCTGTACGGTGGTGCGTGCCACCTGCATCCGCTGGCTGCATTGCTCCTGGGAAAGTCCTTCTTTGTCAATCAGGCGGATGGTTTCGTATTCCTCCACAGTAAGGATCACGGTCTGCGCGGATTCAGACGGGCCCTCCGGCGAAAAGAGAACCGTCTGAGGAAGCGCGCAGACGCTCCTGCATTTCTTTGGCCTTGGCAACGGGCACACCTCCTTTGCAGATACCATGAGTATATGTTTATTTCCAGCATATGTCAAGAATATAATTGACTAATGTCAAAAATAGGGTTATACTGGAAGACACTGTGCTTTGCTTGAAAGAAAGGAGGCTGCAGGAGTTTTCCGCTGTGTGGATTCCTGCACAATACATTATGAAAATGGTATTTCTGACCGCCCTTGGCGTGGGCGGCGCCACAATTTTCGGCAGTCTGATCGGATTCCTGTTTAAACATATCTCCCACAGGTTTTCGGATATTGTACTGTCCTTTGCGGCGGGGGTTATGCTCTCTGCGGCAGTGTTGGGATTGATTCTTCCGTCTCTTGGTTACAATGGCAGATTTGGACTGCCCATCACCATTGCCGGAATTTTTGCCGGTGCGGTGTGCCTGAATCTGATCGATAAGCTGGTTCCCCATCTGCACAGACTGATGGGCACCGATACCGAAACTCACAAAAACACCAATCTGGACAAGGTGCTGCTGTTTGTAACTGCCATTGCGATCCACAATCTTCCGGAAGGCATCGCCGCCGGTGTGAGCTTCGGAACGGAGGACACCTCCCAGGCCATGATGATTGCCTTTGGCATTGCCCTGCAAAACATCCCGGAGGGCATGGTTATCATCGCACCCATGCTGGCAGCCGGAGTCACCCCGGGAAAAACCTTTTCCTGCGCCATGTTTACCGGCCTTATTGAGGTAGTGGGTACACTTTTGGGCTACTGGGCGGTGCGCATCGCTTCGGCAATTCTGCCTTTTGCCCTGGCCTTTGCCGGAGGCACCATGCTCTATGTGATCAGCGATGAAATGATTCCCGAAACCCATGCCCACGGCGGTGAAACCGGGGCTACCTATGCGCTGCTGGCCGGATTCTGTATTATGCTCATCAGTGATGTTCTCCTGGGATAAAGACAATCCGCCCCGGGGAAGCTGTGCTGCCCCGGGGCGGGACATTCCCAGTGCCCTATTCCTCACCGAATTCCGTAAAAAAAGAAGCACCTTCTGGTGCAACGCAGTCTTACCGTTAACGAAACGGCATTGTCCAAACGGAGTGGGACGCTCCTTCGGCCTGGCCGGGCCGGTTGCCCGCACCTGCCTGATTCTGCACTTCCGCCCACACCCATGCGGGTGCGTTCGGAAGCGCAGGGGACTCTCCCACGGCCTAAAAACAGTCCACCGGACTGTTTTTACGGCAGCAAAAGCTGCCGCCGGCCTTTCGAGTCCCATTACCCAACTCCTGCCTGATTCTGCGCTTCCGCCCACACCCATACGGGTGCGTTCAGAAGCGCAGGGGACTCTCCCCCGAGCTAAAAAAGTGTCCACTGGACACTTTTTTGCCCGCCCAATGGCGGGCCGCTCTCTTCGAGTCCCATCCACCCCATAAAAGAAAAGCACCCACAAGGGGTGCTTTTCTTTTATGGGGTGGGTAATGGGACTCGAACCCACGATCTTCAGAGCCACAATCTGACGCCTTAGCCAACTAGGCCATACCCACCATATGCACTTGTGCTGAATGGTACGCCAAGAGGGACTCGAACCCCCGACCTACTGCTTAGAAGGCAGTTGCTCTATCCAGCTGAGCTATTGGCGCGTGTCGAATGGAGCGGGTGACGGGAATCGGACCCGCGTATCCAGCTTGGAAGGCTGGTGTTCTACCATTGAACTACACCCGCAAAGCCCTAACCTGACTGATTCAGCTAGGGCATTTTACCATATTATTTTCCTGTTGTCAAGGGGGCAATTCCGGAATTTCCGGTTTTTCCGCAAAAAGAACCGGCTCCAAACAGAGCCGGTTCCTGAGCTTACTTGGCGTATTCCACAGCCTTGGTTTCCCGGATCACATTGACCTTGATCTGGCCGGGGTATTCCAGCTCGGCCTCGATCTTCTTGGCAATGTCCCGGGCCAGGAGGATCATATTGTCCTCGGTGACCACCTCGGGCTTGACCATGATCCGCACCTCCCGGCCTGCCTGGATGGCAAAGGCTTTTTCCACGCCGGGATAGGAGCCGGTGAGCTCCTCCAGCTTTTGCAGGCGGCGGATATAGTTTTCCACGTTCTCTCTGCGGGCGCCGGGACGGGCGGCGGAGATGGCGTCTGCTGCCTGAATGAGGACGGCAATGACGGTCTTGGGCTCCACGTCGCCGTGGTGGGCCTCAATGGCGTTGATGATCACGGGATTTTCCTTGTACTTCCGGGCAAGATCGGCGCCCAGCTGCACATGGCTGCCTTCCACCTCGTGGTCAATGGCCTTGCCCAGGTCATGCAGAAGGCCCGCGCGCTTGGCCATGGCCACATCCACGCCCAGCTCGGAGGCCATCAGACCGGCGATATGGGCAACCTCGATGGAGTGATTCAAAACGTTCTGACCGTAAGAGGTACGGTACTTCTGACGGCCCAGAATCTTGATGAGCTCCGGATTCAGGTTGTGCACACCGGTTTCGTAGCAAGCCCGCTCGCCTTCCTCCCGGATGGTGCGGTCCACTTCCTTGCGGGCCTTTTCCACCATATCCTCGATGCGGGTGGGGTGAATCCGGCCGTCTACGATCAGCTTCTCCAGGGCCAGTCTTGCCACTTCCCGGCGGACGGGATCGAAGCTGGAAACGGTGATTGCTTCGGGGGTGTCGTCGATGATCAGGTCTACACCGGTGATGGTCTCCAGAGTCCGGATATTCCGGCCCTCACGGCCAATGATGCGGCCCTTCATCTCATCGTTGGGCAGGGGCACCACGGAGACGGTAGTCTCGGCGGCGTGATCGGCGGCGCAGCGCTGGATGGCGGTGGCGATGATCTCCCGGCCCTTTTCCTCTGCCTCGTCCTTCAGCTGCTGTTCGATCTCCTTGATCTTCATGGCGGCTTCGTGACGGACATCATTTTCAATGCTTTCCAGCAGATACTGCTTGGCCTGCTCCTGGGTCAGCCCGGAGAGCTGCTCCAGGGTTTCCAGCTGCTGCTGCCGGACCTTCTCGGCCTCTGCCTGGGTTTGAGCCACAGCGGCAAGGCGCTTGTTGAGGTCTTCCTCTTTCCGTTCAAAGGCTTCGGTTTTTCTGTCCAGCGTGGTTTCTTTTTGCTCAAGCCGGCGTTCCTGTTTGGTCAGTTCGGCGCGGCGTTCTTTGACTTCGCGATCGTGTTCTGTGCGGGATTTATGGATCTCGTCCTTGGCTTCCAGAAGCATTTCCTTTTTCCGGTTTTCACCGTTGCGGATGGCTTCGTTGATCAGACGGGTGGCCTCTGCCTCCGCAGAGCCGATCTCCCGTTCCGCAACCTTTTTCCGGTACAGCACACCACCGGCAAAGCAGATGGCACCCACTGCAAGGAAACCCAGAACGATCAAAAGAATCGTTTTCCATTCCATAATTCCACTACGCACCTCCTTCCATTTAATTGGCGCGGAGGGCTGCGGATTGTTCCAATGTGAAATTGTGCAATTTAAGCCCCAAAGGGCCAATCTATCGCAGAACGCCACAAGGCGCAAAACGCTAACCCCGGCAATGCACCGGTAACAGGGCTTGTACACGGCAAACCCATACCAAATTCTATTGTATCGGGGATAAAGTCAATTGTCAAGTAAAAATATACAAATATTCCGCCCAATTGGGGCGGAATTTGGGTGGGTTATTGGGATGCCCCTTTCCTTCCGCCCTGGATCAGATCGATGAGCCAGGAGGAAATGGTCACGGTGACCAGGGAATAGGCAATGCGCTTCGCCGGAATGTAGCTCAGAGACAGGGCCAGCACCGTCAGATCGGTGAAGAGATAGCACAGGGACACCCGTTTTCCCGTCAAAGCGGAAATGGACAGCGCCAGGGCATCGTCGCCGCCGGAGGAGCCGCCCTGGCGGACCACCAGTCCCACGCCCACACCCACAAACAGGGCGCCCAGCACCGCCGCCGCAAGGGGCTGCGTCGAAAGATCCGGCAGCACCGGGGGCCTACACTCCCACAGCCGGAAGAAGCAGGATACGCAGGCGGTGGACAGGATGGACCAGCGGATAAAGCCGCCGCCCAAAACCTTCAGAGCCAGCAGATAGCAGCTGATGTCCAGCACCGGGGTGGCAATGGAGGCGGGGAGCCCCAGCCAGTGGTGCAGCAGCAGTACGCTTCCCAGCACACCGCCTTCCGTAATGCCGCACTGCTGGTGAATGTTGTAAAGGCCGAAGGACGCAATGGCCGAGCCCAGCAGAATCAGTCCCAGCCGTCCCCAGGAAAAATCGGGCAGTAGCCGGGGCGAAAACCGTTTCATGGAATAAAACCTCCGTTTGTTCTGATTGATACTGATTCACGAATAAAAGAAAATTATATCATTGCGGAGGGGAAAAAGCAAGGATCGTCCTGGCTTGATTCCAGGACAAAAGTGTAGGTTTGTCAATGATGTGTTACACATTAGGAAAAGAATAAAGAACATCTTTGGGAGCCATCCAGTTGAGGGGTCTCATGGGGAAAGCGTTATAGCGTCTCTGCCTGACAGCAAGCTGTTTGGCGAAGTCATCGAAGG
>JAGAQA010000040.1 GCA_017622995.1 Oscillospiraceae bacterium | reverse complement strand
CTGCGGCTGGACGACGGATCTTTTGCCCCATCCGTGCAGTTCTGAAATTGGGAAATACACCAAGTATTCCTCCAATTTCAGAACCTTCGGCTGCGTCAAAATCTCTCGCCGCCAGCACTTGCCGACTTATTCAGAGTTTCCCTTACTTTCCCGCCAGAAGGTTTTCCAGCTGGCCCAGTTTTTCCAGAAAGAAAAACCGGATACTGTTGTCTTTTGTCAAACTGTCCGTCAGAGACGCGGACACATTCTGTTCCTCCCCGTAGCAGAGCTTTGGAAACAGCACGCCCCACCAGTTGTGACCGCCGCCCTCTCCGATGGTAATGCGCAGGGTCTGATAGATCCCCGCCGGAAGGCGCAGGCCCTCGGCATCCCTTTGGGGAAAGGCTTCCTTCTGAAGCGTCACCAGGGCCCTATCGGAGCAGCCGTTTTCCAGCAGAATATCCTGGGCTGTCTGCTGAATCTCCGGCAGGCGGTCTTCCAAATCCGCCAGCAGGGTCTGCGCATCCGCGGCGCCGGTTTCCAGCTTTGCCAGAATTCCGTTCCGCACCTTCCGCTTCAGCGTCTGATCCTCCCGGGAATCCGAATTGGCCACCACATGAATGCGGATCCATTGATCCGTCAGGGTCTGCCGGTCCCCGAGAATCGTACCTGCATAAAAGCAGGCACAGGCAAGCACGCAAAGGAAAAGGAAAGAACCGATTTTTTTCATGTAAAACACCGTCCAGACAGGGATTGGGCAGTTTCCTGCCTCATAAACCTCAGTCTGGACGGATCTTGGAAGAATTATACAGGTTTTGCCAGATAAACCTGGGGATAATTATCCTTGAGCATATTGCAAACCACCGCGGCCATCTCAAAGTCCGGCATCATGGCGAAAACCGCGCTGCCGGAGCCGGTCATCTGCTGGCAAAGCGCCCCGTAGGTGTTGCAGATGGACTTGATGTAGTTGAGCTCCAGGTGATCCTGGGTAACCACGGGATCAAACACATTGTAAACATTCTCCGCGATTCTTTCCAGATCCCCTGCCAAAAGGGCCGCTTCCATGGCCTGGTTGTCGGGGTGATGGGCAATGGCCACCGTATCCAGCTGCTTGTACAGCTCCGGGGTGGAGACGGAAAACTCCGGCTTGCACACAACAAATACGCAGTCCGGCAGCTCCGGCAGCTTGCGCAGTCTTTCGCCCCGGCCCTCCACCATCGCCGTACCGCACAGCACGCAGAAGGGAACATCGCTGCCCACCTGCGCACCCAGCTCCGCCAGCGCCAGGATGGACAGCGGGCTGCCAAAGTGCCGGTTGAGGGCCCGCAGTACCGCCGCCCCGTCGGCGCTGCCGCCGCCCAGCCCTGCGCCGGAGGGGATCCGCTTGGTGATCCGGATGGCAATGCCGTCAGGATCGATTTTCAGGCTGTCACAGAACGCCTTCGCCGCCTTCCAGGCAAGATTGCTTTCATCCTGGGGCAGGTCCTCCCGGCTGCAGGAAAGGGTCCAGGGCTTGCCGGTACCCACATCAATTTCCACGTCATCCCGGATGGAAATGGTCTGCATCACGCTTTGCAAATCGTGATAACCGTCCTCCCGCTTTCCCAGAACATCCAGGGTCAGATTCACCTTGGCAAAGGCGCCTTCATAAAGAGTAGTCATAGCCGCGCTCCTTTATTTCTTTTTCCCTATTATATCGGAAAGCCTCCGAAAAAGCAATGTGTTTGGGATAGATTTCCCAAAAGCCGGGCATACTTCCCATATCCCAACAAACAAGGAGGAAGCAGCATGGATATGGTTGCCCTGATTCTGTCCGTCATCGGCTGTATCAACTGGGGACTTGTGGGACTTTTCCGCTTCGACCTGGTTGCCTGGCTCTTTGGCGGTTCCGCCAGCCTGCTCAGCCGCATCGTATACACACTGGTAGGGCTTGCCGGATTGTGGTGCATTACGTTTTTCTTCCGAAAAGCAGCTTTCCGAGAAGCCGATTGATGCTCAGACAGTCATACAAACGAATCCCACCGGGAGCACCCGGTGGGATTTGTTACATTTCTTTCAGACGGAACGTCAGAACTTGCAGCGGACGATGCAGGTGACCACCTGGTCGCCATACTTCGCGGTGATCTTGGCAACGCCCCGGCCCATGGCGGTAACCACACCGTTATTGACATTGGCAATGGAGGAATCACTGGTCATCCAGGTCACTTCCTCCGCAGTCAGACCGTTCTCCGGCTTCAGGGTATAGGAAACGCCCAGTCTGCCGAAGGTCATATCCGTACGGTTCAGCTTCAGGGTTACGGTGCTGGGATCCCTGGTTTCCTCAGTGGCTTCCTCACCGGCTTCCGTTGCCTCGGTCGCCTCCGTAGGCGGCTCTGTCTCAATGGCAACGGTAACGGGGCACTTGACCTGCTGGCTGCCGCAGGTGATGACCACATTGGTGCTGCCGTCGCCCACAGCGGTCAGCGTTCCGTCCACACCCACCGTAACCACTGCTTCATTCTCGGAAACATAGGTAATCTCGTCTGTGGTATCCTCGGGAGACACCTTTACGTTCAGCCGCCACATCTCACCGGCAGCGGTCAGGGTCTCCACATTGGGCGCAAACAGGCTGGTGCAGGGAACGGTGGGTGCCTCTGTAATCTCCTCCTCGGTGGGAACCGTCTCCACGGTTTCCGCAATCACGGTAGGCGGCGTAGTTTCCTTCTTAGCGCTGTCCTTCTTGGGCAGCAGGAATTTGACCACCAGAATGCCCGTGGCCAGCAGCACCAGCGCAATAAACATCACCAGCACCACCACAAGTCCCGTATTGAGCTGCCGGGATTCCTCTGGCGCAGGCTGACCGCCGTAGTAGGCGGTGTCGTCGTCATCCGTATCGGCAGCAGCCGCATGAGCCCCATTGGCCTCATCGAAGTCAAAAATCCGGCGGCTCTGCTGGGCAGACGCACCAGCAGGTCTCCCATGGGAGCGGTCAGCCACCTTCTCTTCACCCAGGTCAAATTCTCCCAGGTCTACATCATCCATGTTTGCCTGAGGCGACACACCCTTCGGTGACCAGCCGCAGATCGGGCAACAGGATGCCGTATCCTGGAAGGCAGTACCGCAGACTTCACAAGTGATTCTGTTCATGGATATTCCTCCTTGCCATGGGCCATTTTCCGGCAGAAAACCACCCATAGATAAATTCTCTCTATTATTGTCGAATTATAACACCTTTCCCTCAAGAATACAAGGGGATACCGTCAAAAAACACAATGGAAAATTTCCCCCTTTTTCTTCCCCTGTCATCCAGGAAGGTTCGGACCCCGAAAATAATCACTCTGCGTCAAATTTCTCTGGTCGAAAAAGAAGGTTTTGTAGTTTCTCCTAATAAAAGTGTTGATTTTTTGGTTATTTTATTTTATGATATGTGGGTCAAGGAGGCGATAAAAATGTCCGAAGAAGCATTGGTCTCTCCGCTGCTCGATGGGTTCGTCCTTGGGGCCCCCATGTCTGAGCGTCCGGGTGTCAGCTGTCACCCGGCCATGAAGGAGAATTCCGATCAGAAATATATCGTGAAAGTTCTGTCCATGCCTGCGTCCCAGGTTCAGCTGGATGCCCTGCTTGTAACCGGCGCCTACAGCGATCCCGCCGCCGCACTGGACTATTTCCGCCAGCAGGCGGATGATACCGCTGCCGAGGCCGCGTTCCTTACCAGCATGGCCAAGCTGGATGGCTTTGCCTGCTATGAAGACTGGCAGGTTGTTCCCATGAAAACCAACCGGCTGGGCTATCAGGTCTACCTGGTCAGCAAATACGGCCGCACCTTGGAAAAGGCCATCCGCCGCACTTCCATCACCCATTTGCAGGCCGTCAATCTGGCTCTGGATATGTGCGCGGCCCTGTCCCTGTGCCGCCGGGCCGGATACCTGTACATCGATCTCAAGCCCTCCAACATCATGGTGGAGGACGGCACCCACTTCAAAATCGCGGACCTGGGCTTTGTGTCCATGAAGTACCTGGCCTACAGCTCCATGCCCGAGCGGTTTATCAGCGAATACACCGCCCCCGAAGTGAAGGACCCCATGTCCGCACTGAACGAAACCCTGGATACCTACGCACTGGGTATGATCCTGTACCGTCTGTTTAACAACGGTCAGCTTCCCACCCTGCCGGAGGATCCGGCGAAGCCTCTGCCTGCCCCGGCCATGGCCGATGAGGGGATGGCAGCCATCATCCTGAAAGCCTGTGCTCCGAAACCGGAGGACCGCTGGCCCTCTCCCATGGAGTTTGGTCAGGCAGTGGTTGCCTATATGCAGACCGGATCTGTGAACGACACACCCCTGTCTCAGCCGGCACCGGTTGTGCCCGCCGCCGTGGCTCAGCAGGAAGCACCCCGGGAGGAGGTTCCCGCCCCCGCCCCAGCGGAGCCCGCGCCGCTTCCGGAAGAACCTGCTGCCCAAATGCAGGCCCCCTCTGAACCGGCGGCCGCGGATTCTACCATCCGGATGGAGATCCCCCAGCCGGCACCCGTTCTCACCCAGGAGCCCGATATGCTGGCCCAGTCCACCATGCGGTTTACCCCGGGCGCCGTAGCAGTCGCCCCGGATCCCGTGCCTCAGGAGGCCGCCCAGCCCGAGGAGAATGACATTCTGTTCCCCGTGGTTCCATCCGAGACCGACGTTCCGGAATTTGATCTGGACAGCGAGCTCAGTGAGGTAAGTGACATCCTGAAGCCCAAACAGAAGTACCCCACCATGACGCCCCGGCCCGTCAAAAAGCCCGTCATGGAAAGTGTTCAGCCTGTTGACATCACCAAGAACCGCCGCAGCAAGGGCCCTCTGGTCCTTCTGATCATTCTGGTGCTGGGCTGCGCCGTGGGCGGGTTCTCTTACTGGTTCTACAACAACTTCTACCTGCAGAACGTGGACGGCATTGCCATTACCGGCACCCAGAACGAAATGACCGTCACCGTGTCCACACCGGTTGCCGACAGCCTGCTGACCGTTCACTGCACCGATGTTTACGGCAACAGCAAAACCAGCTCCGTGGAAAACGGCCAGGCTACCTTTACGGACCTCACCCCCAATTCCCTGTACAACGTGCTGGTCACCGTTGACGGCCTGCACAAGCTTACCGGCCAGGTTTCCGATGTGTTCACCACAGAAGGTCAGACTGAAATTGTCAGCTTTACTGCCATGTCCGGTCAGGAAGAAGGCTATGTGCTGCTGAACCTGACCGTAAACGGTCACGAGCCCGAGGAATGGGTGGTTTCCGCCACCTGTGAGGGCGAGGACAACATCATCCAGAACTTCACCGGTCACACCGTAACGCTGAAGGGGCTCACCGTGGGAAAGGAATACACCTTCCGTCTGACCACCTCCGACAATTCCAACCTGGGCGGCCAAACCAGTGTGAAATTCAAGGTCGTCAGCCTGATCACCGCCAACAATCTGGAGGTTCTTTCCCGTCTGGGCGGCGATCTCACCATCGGCTGGGAAGCTCCCGCCAACGCCAATGTAAGCAGCTGGAACGTCCGCTGCTATGCTGACGGCTATGATGAAAGCCAGACCGTTACCGGCACCATTGCCACCTTCAAGAAAACCACCAATGACAAGGCCTACACCATTGAGGTTACCCCCTCCGGTATGACCGAGCCCACCCGACTGACCATCTCCGCCAACCCCATTACCATTGCTTCCTACGACATTCAGGAGTCCGAAGACGGCACCCTGGATGTGAGCTGGACCTTTGAAGGGAAAGCCCCGGAAGACGGCTGGCTGCTGATGTACTCCCTGAATGATTCCGAATCCTCCAGCGTGATTAAGTGCAGCGAGGCCAGCGGGTCCATCTCCCCCAGAATTCCCGACACCACCTATCATCTGACGGTGCAGGTTGGTGACGACACCTCTGTCTTCAACAACACCCAGAGCTACACCACCAGGCAAGCCGGCGTTTTCTCCACCCAGGGTCTGTCCGCGGACAAGATCCAGTCCAAACTGCTGAAGACGCCAAACGCGGTCAAGTGGCTGGCTGATGACCTGAGTGCGGAAGACTACACCGACAAATTCCAGTCCGGCGACAAGATGTCTATGGTTCTGGAGTCCACCGTGAAATTCTATGTGGAGCATGAGGACATCCATGTCATGTATGTCTTCCGGGATCGAAACGGAGAGCCCATCCCTGCCCTGGTATCCGAGGAAACCCTTGACTGGTATGACCTGTTCTTCGATGGTGACTACAAGCTGGGCGAGCTGAATCTGCCCAAGGCCCCCACCGAATCCGGCGACTACAGCGTAACCGTCTATTTCAACGGCTCCCCCGTGGCCACCAACAACTTTACCATTGCCTAAGTATAAGCCGCCGTTTCGTGCAGAAACGGCGGCTTATCTTTACGGCGACAAGGGAACGAAAGAGGGGTTAAGCTCAGTTGACAATTGACAGTTGACAATGAAGGAATCCCCTCCGGGGATGAATGAAATATGATTGTGAAACTGGAAGGTTTCTGGGTATTCTCCAGCCTTCCTAATCAACTCATTTGAATCATCCCGAAGGGATACCTCAATTGTCAATTGTTCATTGTCAATTGTCAATTCAATAAAGCTCCCGATTGTCGCCAAACGCACCTCCCCGCCTTCCAAAACGGAAAGCGGGGAGGTTTTTTTCTCAATGCGCGAACTGGCTTTCGTAAAGGTTGGCGTAGAAGCCGCCTTTTGCCAGCAGCGTCTGGTGATTGCCCTGCTCGATGATGTGGCCGTCCTTCATTACCAGGATCACATCCGCTTCCCGAATAGTACTGAGCCGGTGGGCCACAATAAAGGTGGTCCGTCCCTGCATCATGGTATCAAAGGCCTTCTGGATCCGGACCTCGGTACGGGTATCGATGGAGGAGGTCGCCTCATCCAGGAAGAGCATAGGCGGCAGGCACAGCATCACCCGGGCAATACACAGCAGCTGCTTCTGGCCCTGGGACAGGGAGCCGCCGGATTCACCGATGAGGGTATCGTAGCCCTGGGGGAGCCGCTTGATGAAGCTGTGGGCGTGGGCCTGCTTGGCTGCTGCGACGATTTCCTCCATGGATGCATCGGGCTTGCCCATGGCAATGTTGTCCCGGATGGTGCCGGCCTTCAGCCAGGTATCCTGGAGCACCATGCCCACACTGCGCCGCAGATCCCTGCGGGTCATATCCAGGGTATTGACTCCATCCAGGCAGATACTGCCACCCTGAGGGTCGTAGAAGCGCATCAAAAGGTTAATAAAGGTGGTCTTGCCGCAGCCGGTAGGCCCCACAATGGCGATTCTCTGGCCGGGCTTTACGGAGAGCTGGAAGTCATCAATCAGCGGCTTGTCCGGGGTATAGGAGAATTTCAGATCCCGGATCTCCAGGCTGCCCTCCACCTTTCCGGGCTTCTTCGGCTCCGCCGGATCTGCGGAACGCTCCGGAGCCTCAATCAGGTCCAGTACACGGCCCGCACAGGCCAGAGCATTCTGCAGCTCCGTAACCACGCCGGAAATCTCATTGAAGGGCTTGGTGTACTGGTTGGCGTAGTTCAGCAGGATGGTCAGGCTGCCCACGGTAATGCCACCCGCCAAACAGAAAAGGGCTCCCGTGAGGGCCACCAACGCATAAACAACGCTGTTCACAAATCGGGTACAGGGATTGGTCAAGGAGGAGAAGAAAACCGCCTGCAGGGAAGCCTTATCCAGCCGCTCATTCACTTCATCAAACTGAGACAGGGAAGCCTTTTCGTGGCCAAAGGCCCGCACCACCTTGATTTCCCCCACGGCCTCGTCCATAATACCCGTCAGTTCCCCCCGGGTAGCGCTTTGCAGGGTAAACATGGAATAGGTCCGCTTGGCAATAAAGGCCGCCACCACCAGAGAAAGGGGCGTTACCAGGATCACCACCAGCGCGATCACCGGGTGAATGGTCAGCATAATGATGAGGGTTCCCAGAATGGTCATGATTCCCGTAAAAAACTGGGTAAAGCCCATCAGCAGGCCATCCGCAAAGGTATCCACATCCGTAATAACCCGGCTCACCAGCTCCCCCTGGGGATGGCTGTCCAGATAGCTCAGGGGCAGCACCTGGATGTGCCGGAAGGCCTCATTCCGGATGTCTCTCGTCACCTGGAAGGTAATGCGGTTGTTGATTTCCCGCATGCCCCACTGCACCAGGCCCGCAGCCAGGGCGCACAGCACCACCTGAGTCAAAAGGCTGCCCATCCGGGCAAAATCCACCCGTCCTGCCTCAACAATGCAGTCAATTGCCCGGCCAATGAGCACCGGGATATACAGGGACATAACGACAGATACCGCCGCGCTGCACAGGGACAATACAATCCCGGAGGTATAGGGTTTGATTCGGTGCAGAACCTTTTTCAGCGTGGTCATCTGCTTCTCATCAGCCATTGCCGGTCACCTCCTTGGGAAACTGGGAATAGTAGATCTCCTGATATACGGGGCAGGATTTCAGCAATTCATCATGGGTGCCCCGGCCAACCATACAGCCGTCGTCCAGCACCAGGATCTCATCCGCAAACCGCACGGAGGCAGCCCGCTGGGAAACAATAAAGGTGGTGGGGGGCTGCTCCATGGCCCGAATGGCCATGCGCAGCTTGGCATCCGTGGCGTAGTCCAGGGCCGAAGCGCTGTCGTCCAGAATGAGGATCTTCGGCTTGCGCACCAGCGCCCGGGCAATGGTCAGCCGCTGACGCTGGCCGCCGGAGAAGTTCATGCCCCCCTGTTCCACCGGTTCCTCCAGCTGGAGGTTTTTCCCTTTTACCACTTCCTCCGCCTGGGCAACCTTCAGTGCCTGCCAAAGGTCCTCCTCCGTGGCATCGGGGTTGCCCCACAGGAGGTTTTCCCGAATGGTGCCCTGGAACAGCACCGATTTCTGGGGAACCACACCGATTTCCCGGCGCAGCACTTCCATTTCGTATTCTTTCACATCCCGGCCATCCACCAGGACCTGGCCCTGGGCCGCGTCATATAGCCTCGGGATCAGATTGACCAGGGTGGTCTTGCCGGAACCGGTGCCGCCGATAATGCCCACGGTCTGGCCCGGCTCTGCCCGGAAGCTGATGTCCGTCAGAGACGGTTCACCGGCACCGGCATACTGTGCGCAGACATTCCGGAATTCCACAGCCCCCCTGAGGGAACGGCTCTGAGATGTGCCGTCCTGCTGGTCATTTTTTACCTCCAGCACGGCGCCGATTCGATCCGCGCAGGCAGCCGCCTTGGTCATGTTGATGATCAGGTCGGCCATCTTAATCAGCTCCACCAGGATCTGAGACATATAGTTGTACAGTGCGATTACCAGACCCTGGGTCAGGATGCCGCCATCCACCTTCAGGGCGCCCACCTGCACCAGGATCACGATTGCAAAATTGATGACCACATAGGTCACGGGATTCATGAGAGCGGAGATCCGTCCTGCCAGCAGCTGACGGCGGGTCAGTTCCTGGGTCTTGCCGCAGAAGGTTTCCACCTCACTGTCTTCCTTGCAGAAGGCCCGCAGCACCCGCACACCGGTCAGGTTCTGCCGGGTGGCAGAGGTCACCTGGTCCAGACCGGCCTGCACCTGCTTGTATTTGGGCATGGTAATCAGCATAATGCCGAACACAATCACGCAGAGCACCGGAATCACGCCCACAAACACCAGCGCCGCCTGGGCATCGATGGTAAAGGCCATGATCATGGCGCCGAATACAACAAAGGGAGACCGCAACAGCAGACGCAGGCACAGGTTCACACCGCTCTGTACCTGATTCACATCAGAGGTCATCCGGGTGATCAGAGTGGACGTGCCGATGGTGTCGATCTGGGTGTAGCTCAGGCCCAGAATATGCTCCAAAAGCGCGTGGCGCAGTCTGGTGCAGAAGCCCACCGCTGCCCGGGCTGCAAAAAACTGGGCGGTTACCGAGCATGCCAGACCTACCAGGCCCAGGCTGATCATCACCAGGCACATCTGAACAATATAAGACCGGTTTCCAAGGCCGATGCCCTGATCCACAATACTGGCCACCACCAGGGGCACCAGAAGCTCCAGCGCCGCTTCCAAAAGCTTGAAAAGTGGGCCAAGAATGCACTGTTTTTCGTAACCGCGCATGTATCTCATGATTCTTTTCAACGCATCCACCTCTTTTGTTTCTTGACAGAGGCTATTATACCACTTTTTCTCTTTTGTGCAAGAGAAAAGGGGATGGCTCTAAAGCCTTCCCCCACTTCTCCTCCGTCTTTCCACCGCAGTGATCAGCGCTTTTCGCTGGTCATCCGAGGCGGTGTGACCAAAGCTTACCCGCACCGTCCCTTTTTCGATGGTCCCGGCGCTTTCGTGGGCCAGGGGTGCGCAGTGCAGTCCTGCCCGGACGGCAATATTCTGTTTTCCCAGGTACTCCGCCAGGGTCTCACAGTCCTCCTGGGCCTGAAAAGAAACCGTTGCCGCCTGATGGGGGCCGGAAAACACCCGCAGTCCCAGGTCCTTCAATTGTTGGGCGCAGGCGGCGGCCTGACGGTGCTCCCGGTCAAAGATACTCCGGATGCCCTGCCGCTGGATGAGCCGCAGTCCCGCTCCCAGTCCCGCTGCCCCGGGAACATTCATGGTCCCGGCTTCCAGCCGCTCCGGCAGATCCTGGGGCATTTCCCGGGCCCGGGACTGGCTGCCGGTGCCGCCATAAAGCAGAGGCGTTCCCGGATTCCCGCACAGAAGCAGTCCCGTTCCCTGAGGGCCAAGAAGTCCCTTGTGCCCCGGCATGGCAATAAAATCCGCTCCCCAGCCGGTCAAATCCACATTCAGCGAGCCCGCGCTCTGGGCCGCGTCCACAATGAATGGCACCCCTGCCTGACGGCACAGCCTCGCCATTTCTTCCACCGGCAGAATATAGCCGAACACATTGGATACATGGGTAAAGACCGCTGCGTCCACTCCATTTTTCAGTTCCCGCCGGAAGGCATCCAGCAGTTCCTCCCAGGAAAACAACCGTTTTCCGGCAATCCGAATGTCCGCCTGCCGGGCATATAAGGGCCTCGTTACCGCATTGTGTTCAAACCCGGAAATCAGCACCCTTGCCCCGGGTTTTACCAGGCTTCCAATGGCAATGTTCAGCCCATGGGTACAGTTGGAGGTCAGCACCACCTGTTCCGGCTTGCAGTGAAACAGTTTCCCCGCTGTTTCCCGGCAGTCAAACACCACACGGGCCGCCTCCATGGCTGCTCCATAGCCTCCGCGCCCGGGGTTCGCGCCCTGCTCCAGCGCCCGCTTCACCGCCCCGATTACCTCCGGTGGTTTTGGGAAGGACGTAGCCCCGTTGTCCAGATAGATCATAGGGTCAGTTCCTCCGCTTTTCCGTCCCGGCTGTAGGCATACACCTTCCTCCAGAGAATGCCATCCTGCCGCAGAGCATCCAGGCTTTTGTAGATATTGGCTGTGCGCAGGCGTAGCCCGTAGCCGCAGCCCTGCTCTTCCATCCACTTTGGTGTACGCATCACGTCGCAGGATATGCCCCGGCGTGTCAGGCTCCGCTCACCCCTTTGGGCATAGGTCACCGAGCGGAAGGTGATCAGATATTGATTCATACAGCAAAACCTCCCGGGCACATTCTATGCCCGGGAGGCGGATTTTGCCTTTTTTCAGCCTTCCTGCTTTTCTTCCAGCAGACATACCGCATGGCAGGCCATGCCCTTTCCTTCACCGGTGAAGCCCAGATGCTCCTCCGTGGTTGCCTTCACATTCACCCGGCCCGGATCAATCCCCAGGGTATGGGCAATGTTGTCCTGCATGGTGCCGATAAAGGGCCGCAGCTTGGGCTTCTGGGCAATCATGGTCACATCGATGTTGCCCACCCGATAGCCCGCCTTCGCAATTTTTTCTCCCACTGCCTCCAGAAGCTTCCGGGAGTCCGCCCCCTTGTAGCGCATATCCGTATCCGGGAAATGCAGGCCGATGTCCCCCAGACCCGCAGCACCCAGCAGCGCATCCATCACCGCGTGAAGCAGTACATCCGCGTCGCTGTGTCCATCCAGCCCCAATTCATAGGGAATCTCCACCCCGCCCAGAATCAGCTTTCTGTCCGGAACCAGGGCATGTACGTCGTAGCCGTGTCCGATTCTCATAATTCTTCCTCCAGCAGCATTTCCGCGATCTTCAGATCCATCGGCGTGGTCACCTTCAGGTTTCGCTCCTCCCCTTCCACCAGGCGGATCTTGAGCCCCAGCCGTTCAACGGCAGAGCAGTCATCCGTCACAGCCGCGCCGTCCTTGTCGGCCTTTTCCAGGGCGCCCCGGAGCAGATCCAGATCAAATACCTGGGGCGTCTGCACCGCCCGCAGGGTCTCCCGGTCAGGCGTAGAGGCGATAAAGCCCCCCTCGTACACCTTGATGGTATCCTTTACGGGAACCACCGGTGCCGCACCGCCGTAGGTGTGGGCTGCCCGGACCGTCCGGTCAATCACCGCCTGGGAAATCAGAGGCCGGGCACCATCGTGGACCGCCGCCAGCTCCATCTTGTCCGTAAATGCGGACAGGCCCAGCTTCACGGAGGCCTGGCGGGAAGCTCCGCCCCGGACAACAGCCCGGACCTTATCAAAGCCGCCGCAAAGCTCTGTAATCGGAAGAATCAGATCTTCCCGGGTAACAATAACGATTTCCTTGATGGCGCTGCAACTCTGAAATGCCCGGACTGTCCGCAGAATCATGGGCTCGCCGCCCAAGGGGGCCATTACCTTATCAATGCCGCCCATCCGGGAAGCAGAACCGGCCGCTACAATCACCGCGCCGCATTTTTTCAGCGGCAACACCTTTCTTGCCGCCTTTGCCACTTCCGTCAGAATCATGGTTACAGCTCCTTCACCAATTTCTTAAAGTATTCACCCCGGACCATAAAGTTTTTGAACTGGTCAAAGGCCGCACTGGCAGGGCTCATGAGCACCACATCCCCTGCCTTTGCCCCGGCTGCAGCCGCATACACCGCTTCGGTAAAATCCCCGCAGTCCGTAATTTCCGGGAACCCCGGTTTGTATTCCGGCGCGGCTTCCACCGCGGCACGGATCTTCGGGCCGGTGGCGCCGCCCAGAAACAGCTTTTTCACGTGCCGGCAGATTTCCGGGCCCAGCACATCGTAGGGGATATGCTTGTCATAGCCTCCGGCAATCAGAATCACCTTTTCCGGAAAACTGCGCAGACCGGCAATGGTCCGGCTGGGAGAGGAGGCGATGGAGTCGTTGTAGAACCGGACGCCATCCTTTTCCCGCACCAGTTCGATCCGGTGTTCCACACCGCCGAAATTCCGGGCAACCTGCCGGATGGCATCGTCTGTGGCCAAGCCCTCCACCAACGCGATGGCAGCCAGATAGTTTTCGATGTTATGGGTGCCGGGAATCAGAATCTCCCTGCTTTCCAGCAGCTTTTCGCCCCGGCGGTAGATGACGCCGTTTTCCTCCCAGACACAGTTGGTTCTCTCCCTGCGGGAGAAAAAGCGTGTTTCTCCGTTGCCCCGGAACCGGGCGGTAATGGCATTGTCCGCATTCAGAACCAGCATACCGTCCGTGCCCTGGAACCGGAAGATGTTCTTTTTGGCGTCTACATACTCCTGCATATCCTTGTGAATATCCAGATGGTTGGGAGCCAGGTTGGTGATGAGCGCCCGCTGGGGGCTGCGCTCCATATCCATCAGTTGGAAGGAGCTGAGCTCCACAACGGCAAAATCCTCCTTTTTCATCTGACGGCACAGAGGAAGCAGGGGCGTTCCGATATTGCCGCCCAGCCAGACGGTTTTCCCGGAGGCCTTCAGCATCTCGGATACCAGCGTGGTCGTGGTGGTTTTTCCGTCGGAACCGGTCACCGCAATCAGGGTACAGGGACAGACCTCGAAAAACACTTCCATCTCGGAGGTCACTTTCGCGCCCCGATCCCGCAGGGCCTGAATGGCCGGGTTGCCCGGGTGCATACCGGGGGTACGGAACAACACCTCCGCTTCTACCCCATCCAGGTAGCCATCCCCCACACTCAGTGTGGCACCCAGCTTTTCCAGCTCCAGGACTTCCGCATCCAGCTTCTCCCGGGGTGTACGGTCACAGCCCGTCACCCGACAGCCAAATTCAAGCAGCAGCCGCACCAGGGGCCGGTTGCTGACCCCAAGGCCCAGCACAGCGATTTTCCGATCCTTTAAAGATGTAAAATATGCTTCAAACGCATCCATATGTATGCCCTTCTTTCCCTTTCACTAGAGCTAGTATACCCCCAAAGAAAAGATTTTGCAAGATATTTGACAATTGCACCAACTTAGGTTACAATATTTCAGCGACTGGGCCGGACAGCCGCGGATGGGATCCGAAAGGACCCAGATGAGGAAAGTCCGGGCTCCACAGGGCAAGGATAACGGGTAACGCCCGCCGGGGGTAACCCCAGGACAAGTGCAACAGAGAGATACCGCCCAGTCCCCTCCCTTCGGGGAGGACTGAGCAAGGGTGAAAAGGTGGGGTAAGAGCCCACCCGGCCCATGGTAACATGGGTTTTACGCTGTAAACTCTATCCCGGAGCAACGCCGTGGAGGGACATTCGGCCGGCCCGGCCGTCCCGAGGAGGCGGCTTGATCCCGTGGGCAACCATGGGGCTAGATAGATGGCTGTCAAGACAGAACCCGGCTTATAGGCCCAGTCGCGCCAACACACTCCGCCCGGCAGGGCGTGGGTGTGTTTTTTGTTTCCGGTAGGAAGGTTCATCTTTATGGCACTTGCAATTTGCTGACGGAATCGGTATACTGACCTTATCCAAAGAGACAGAAGAGGGTAACACACTATGAATATGGATTTCAAGCGAAAGCTGACCATCCCCAGCGATCTGAAACAGGAATACCCGGTCACCCGGGAAATGGCGCAAACCTTTGAGCAGCGGGACAGGGAGCTGAAAGACATCCTCTCCGGCAAATCCTCCCGGCTGGTCCTGATTATCGGCCCCTGCTCAGCGGACCGGGAAGACAGCGTACTGGATTACATTTCCCGTCTGGTGCCGATCCAGGAGCAGGTGAAGGATCAGATACTCATTATTCCCCGGGTGTATACCAACAAGCCCCGCACCACCGGTGCCGGATATAAGGGTATGCTCCACCAGCCGGACCCCAGCGCCGCGCCGGATATGCTGAAGGGCTTGATTGCCATTCGGGAGCTGCACATGCGGGTTCTGCGGGAAACCGGTTTTTCCTGCGCTGACGAAATGCTGTACCCCGAAAATTACAAGTATCTGGACGATGTTCTGGCCTATGTTGCCGTGGGCGCCCGGTCTGTTGAGAATCAGCAGCACCGGCTGACAAGCTCAGGTATTTCCGTTCCCGTGGGCATGAAGAATCCCACCGGCGGTGATCTGTCTGTGATGATGAACTCCATCAACGCCGCCCAGCACAGCCACACCTTTATTTACCGCGGCTGGGAGGCCACTTCCACCGGCAATCCCTACGCCCATGCCATCCTCCGGGGCTATACCAACAAGCACGGCGATCCCCGACCCAATTACCACTATGAGGATCTGGTCTTCCTTCACCGCCTTTACGAGGAACAGGGGCTCCGGAATCCTGCGGCAATCATCGATGCCAACCATGCCAACTCCGGCAAAAACCCCTTCCAGCAGGGCCGCATCATCCGGGAGGTTCTGCAGAACCGGAATTTTGATCCGGACATCCATTCGCTTGTCAAAGGCTTCATGGTGGAAAGCTATATTGAAGACGGAAACCAGAAAATCGGTCAGGGTGTATACGGGAAGTCCATTACCGACGCCTGCCTCGGTTGGGAGAAAACCCGAAAGCTGATTTACGACATCGCGGAAATGGTATAAACTTTTCCCCCTGGAAAGCCTCGCTTCCAGGGGGAGTTTTCATGCACAAAAAAGCTTTTGTCCTGCCGCCGCAGCAGTCCGTCGGACTGTCACAAGCAGAAAAAACCTCCTACTTTCGTAGGAGGTTTTTGTGTTGGCATTACCTATCTTCCCGGCAAGTCACCCTGCAAGTATTGTCGGCGCGAACGAGCTTAACTTCTGTGTTCGGGATGGGAACAGGTGGACCCTCGCCGCAAT
>JAGAQA010000039.1 GCA_017622995.1 Oscillospiraceae bacterium | reverse complement strand
TTCCCCTGGGGGAAGGTGCCCCAGTGCGCACACTGGGGCGGATGAGGGGCGGAACCAGGTAAGTTGTACCGCCCCACACCCGTCTCGCTGCGCGAGCCACCCTCTCCCAGGAGAGGGCTTCGGCCCGACAAATCCCAATTTCCCGCCCTGTTTCTTACTTCACAAAGCTGTTGTACAGCACCCGGATGGCATCGGAGAAGTCCCGGTTGTCCACGCCGAAGATGATGTTCAGCTCGTCGGGGCCCTGGTTGATCATGCGGATGTTGATGCCCGCCTGGCCCAGGGTGGCGAAAATCTGACCGGAAATACCGGGGCGGAAAGCCATCTTCCGGCCGACGGCGGCAACCACGGCAATCTGATCGTGAACGGTCAGGCTGTCGGGCTCCACCTCCTTCTGGATTTCACCCAGAATGGTATAGAGGCTGGCGGCCACTGACTCTGTGGGCAGCACCACGGAGACATTGTCAATGCCGTTGGGCACATAGTCAACGGAGATGTTGTGCCGCTCCAGAACCGTCAGCACCCTGCGCAGCACGCCTACCTGGCTGCTCATGCCCCGCTTGGTCAGGGAGATGATGGTAAAGTCCTTCTTGCCGGTGATGCCGGTGATGAACCGGTGGGGATCCGTGTCCCCCTCGAACCGTTCCTGGATCATGGTGCCGGGGTCCATGGGGGCGTTGGTGTTGCGGATGTTCAGGGGAATGTTCTTTTCCCGGACGGGGAAGATGGTTCCCTCGTGGAGCACCTGGGCGCCGCTGTAGCTCAGCTCCCGCAGCTCGTCATAGGTGACCTGGGGGATGGTCTGGGGGTTTTCCACAATCCGGGGGTCCGCCATGAGGATGCCGGAAACGTCGGTCCAGTTTTCGTAGACATCCGCGTCCAGAGCCGCCGCGGCCAGGGCGCCGGTAATGTCGCTGCCGCCCCGGGTGAAGGTTTTGATCTTGCCGTCGGGCAGCTGGCCGTAAAAGCCGGGAATCACCACGCCGGGGCCGGTGACCAGCATCCTAAGGGTTTCGTAGCTGGTTTCCTGGTCCACGCTGCCGTCAAAGCGGAACTTGATCCAGTCCGCCGCGTCAATGAACTGGAAGCCCAGAAAATCCGCCATGAGCCGGGCGGAGAAATATTCGCCCCGGCTGGCCAGTTCGTCCTGGGTGATGGTTTTGTTGTCCAGCTTGGCCTTCAGGGCGGCAAACTCCGGCTCCAGATCGATGCTCAGGCCCAGATCCCGGGCGATCTCCCGATAGCGGGAGGTAATCATTTCAAAAACACCGGAGCAGTCCACACCGTACTGGGTATGGGCATAGCACAGATACAGAAGATCCGTGATTTTGTGGTCCTGCTTGTTTCGCTTGCCGGCGGCGGATACGATCACCACCCGGCGGTCCGGGTCAGCCAGCAGAATGTCCCGGATTTTCCGGTACTGGCCCGCGTCCGCCATGGAGGAGCCGCCGAATTTGACTACTTTCATGTTGTTAACCTCTCTTTACGTAAAGCCCTCTCCCGGGAGAGGGTGGCCTGCCGAAGGCAGGTCGGGTGTGGGGCGTGGGACGGTGGTTTCAATAGGCTTTTGAGAATTGAAACCTGATACCGCCCCACATCCGCCCCAGTCTGAGGACTGGGGCACCTTCTCCCAGGAGAAGGCATTTATTCCGCAAACGCGGCGATGAAAGCCTGGGGGTGGTTTTTCAGCCACCGGTGCATTTCGAAAACGGGGACCGCCTTGGTCACGGCGGCGGCGCCCCAATGGTGCTCGGTTACGGCATCCAGCCAGGCATCCCGTTCGCCCCGGACGTAGTAGCGCAGCTTGACGCTGTTGTCCACGGCTACCTTGGGTCCGTAGCCCCGGTAGAAGCCCTTGCCCACCGTGAAGTCCACACAGTCCTGCACCATATTATACGCGGTGGGATAGCGGCCCGCGCCCTGGCCGAAGAAGCTCTGGCGGCCGGACACGTCCCCCTCCAGGGTGATGAGGTTGTAGTTGGCGGGCACCGCCGCCTCCGGCTGGCCCAAGGGGTACAGGGTGGGCTGGACGAAGGCACTGTAGCTGCCGTCCCGCAGGTCCGCGGTGGATACCAGCTTGCATACCAGATTGTTGGCGGTGAAGCAGGCCACATCCCCGGCGCTGATCCGGGAAATGCCCGCGGCGGGGATGCCCTCCCGGTCCAGGCTCACATGGAAGCCGATGTTGGCTGATACAATCAGCTTGTGCCAGGTATCGATGCCCTCCACATCGGTGGTGGGGTCCGCCTCGGCGTAGCCCAGGTCCTGGGCCTGCTTCAGCGCCTCGCCGTAGCCCAGACCCAGGCGGGTCATGGAGTCCAGAATATAGTTGCAGGTGCCGTTCATAATGCCGCCCACATGGCGGATGCGCTCAATGCGGCTTGCCCGCTCCAGCTCGCTGAGCCAGCCGATGCCGCCGCCGACGGAGGCGGTGCAACGGAGCAGGACACCCTGCTGCTTTGCAAGGGGGATCAGGTCATCATAATAGGTGGCGATCAGGGCCTTGTTGGCGGTGGCCACGTTTTTCCCGGCCAGAATGGCGGCCCGGACATATTCATAGGCCGGATGGAGCCCGCCGATGGCTTCCACCACCGTGTCGATGGTGGGGTCCTGCAGGATGTCGTCAAAATTGTGGGTGACGGCGGCGTCGGGCAGGCTCAGCTCCCGGCGGCACAGAACCCGGACCACCGTCATGTCCTCCCGGGGGGCGATGATCTCGTAAACACCCTTGCCTACGGTGCCGAAGCCCAATAGTCCAATTCGCATCATTCTCTCTCCATTCCTGCAAATGTGTATGCGTAGGAAAAACACTTGCTTTTTTGTAATAGTCAGTATATCATATAGCTACCAAAAATGCAATTGCAAGGAAATGCAATGGTTTCCCCTTGTTTTCCGTTTCTTTTGTGCATTTATACAGGAGGTTTATCACTATGGACTACATTTCCACCCGGGGCCGCTCCCCCGCCGTTGACAGCGCCCAGGCGGTGCTGCAGGGCCTGGCGCCGGACGGCGGCCTGTATGTACCCAGGGTGCTGCCGGAGTTTGACTGGCAGCAGTGTCTGAAGCTGTCCAGTCAGCAGATGTCCCAGGCCATCCTCTCCGCCCTGCTTCCGGATATTCCCAACATGGGGGAACTGGTGAAACGGGCCTATACGGGTAAGTTTGAAACCGAGGAGCTGACCCCCACCGTGACCGTGGGCGGGATGCACGTTTTGGAGCTGTTCCGGGGCCCCACCTCGGCCTTTAAGGATGTGGCCCTGAGTATGCTGCCCCAGCTGCTCACCGCAGCCAGAGAAGAAAAGGGCATCACCCAGGAAATCCGGATCCTGACGGCAACCTCCGGCGATACGGGCAAGGCGGCTCTGGTGGGCTTCCAGGATGTGCCCGGGGTCAGCATCTGCGTATTCTATCCCCAGGGCGGTGTTTCCCAGGTCCAGCGGGCCCAGATGGTAACCCAGGAGGGAAGCAATGTGCTTGTCTGCGCGGTGGAGGGCAATTTTGACGATGCCCAGACCGGCGTCAAGCAGATTTTCCAGGAGACCCAGGGGCAGGCGCTTCCTTTCCGGCTGTCCTCTGCCAACTCCATCAACATCGGCCGGCTGGCGCCCCAGCTCATGTATTACTTCCGGGCCTACAAGGATCTTCTGGACCGGGAGGTCATCCGTCTGGGTGACCCGGTGGACTTCAGCGTTCCCACCGGAAACTTCGGCGACATTCTGGCAGGCTTCCTGGCCAAGAAGCTGGGCCTGCCTGTGGGCAGGCTGATCTGCGCCTCCAACGCCAACAATGTGCTGACGGACTTTATCCGCACCGGCACCTATGACCGCCGCCGTCCGCTGCTCAAAACCACCTCTCCCTCCATGGATATTCTGGTGTCCTCCAATCTGGAGCGGCTTCTATATCTGCTGTCCGGCGATACGGCGCTGGTGGACGGCCTGATGAAGGATCTGCGGGAGAAGGGCTTCTATCAGGTCCCGGAGGAACTGCTGACCGCCATCCAGGCGGAATTCGACGGGGACTTCTGCGATGACGCCAGGGCCGAGGAGGTCATGGGCCGGGTGTACCGGGACTATGGCTACCTGATGGATCCCCACACTGCCTCCGGCTGGGCGGCTGCGGAAGCCTACCGGGAAAAGACCGAAAGCAAAAACGCCATGGTTGTGCTGTCCACCGCCTCCCCCTACAAGTTCTCCACCGCCGTGCTGACGGCCATCGGGGGCGACACCCAGGGCAGCGAGTTTGAGCGGATGGACCGGCTGAATGCCATCACCGGCGTACCGGTGCCCAAGCCTCTGGCGGAGCTGCGGGACAAGCCCCAGCGCCACACCGATGTAATCCCCAAGGAGCGGATGCTGGACTTTGTGCTGAGCCGTTAACACCCTTTTTGATATATGCAAAATCTGCCGTGGGGTTTCCCACGGCAGATTTGCGTTGTGACGGAAAAATCCCGGCGCCCCCTCTGGGGGAGCTGGCGAAGGCTGAGGGGGTGTCGTCCCGAAGCGACCATGGCAAGGCAACGTAGGGGACGGGTTCCCCGTCCCCCAACCCTGTTGAACCGTAAACGTAGGGGACGGGCAACCCGTCCCCTACTGTGTTAATGGCCCCCCGGGCCTTGGCTCCCCTATGCGGGAATGATGCGGAACAGGGAGGTGTGGGAATAGATAATGGGCTGGGACGCGTGGAAGAACACAATGCCCTCCACCGGCGAAACCACCTCTTCAATCAGGGTGCCCAGATAGGGGTCCACAATCTGGGCCAGCAGCTGGCCCTGGCTCACCCGTTCACTGACCGCTGCCTTGCGCAGAAAGAACCCGTCGGCATTGCTCTTGACGTTGACCATGGAATGGCCCTCAATGAGCTGGGACAGGAAGCCTCCCCGGGGCGCATAGTCGAGGATGCCGTTTTTCCCCAGAAACCGGAGCACCGCCTCCACGATCTCCAGCGCATCGGCGGGATCGATGCGGTCGGTGGCGTCCGAATAGATGGAGAAGGCCTTGGTTTTCCAGATCTGCCAGTTATAGTTCAGCGTAGTGGTGTCGTAGGGCCGGGCATCCCGGCGGTAGACATAGGGCAGGCCAAAGTCCGCGGCCTTCAGTACATCCTCAAAGCCGGTTTTCATCATCCGGACATGGGGCGCAAAGCTGCCCTGCGTATAGTGGCTGGTAAAATGGATTCCGGCCCGATAATCGTTGATCCGCTCAAAAACACCGGCGGCAATGCGCTGGGTGGTTTCCCCCAGGCTGTAGCCCGGGAACATCCGGTTGATGTCCGTATTGTCCGCTGACCAGAACCGTTTTCCGATGTTCATGGAGTGGCTGTTTATCGTGGGAATTACCAGGATGGATTGACCGGGAACAATTCTCCCCTGTTCCTCCAGCCGGGCAAAGATGCGCACAAGCTGGGAGCAGTTCCCAGACCCGGATCATTTCCGCAAGCTCCGGGTATTTGCGGCACCGCTGCGCATTGTATCGTTCCAAAAAGCAGGGCAATGGAGCCCCTAAGCTCCATTGCCCTGTTGGTAGCTTCGCTATACCATGGCCTGCCGCCAAAATCAAGGGTGCGTTTCCTTTTTGGCCTCCTCGGCGCGGCGGCGGACACAGGCCAGATACGCCGGGATCAGGAAGCAGTTTGCCATCACCCAGGCGGCGGGGCCCGCCAGGCACACCGCATCGAACCCCATCCGGGGCACCAGCCAAATGGCCACGCCGCCCCGGGCCGCCATTTCAAACACACCGGAAACCACTGCCAGGTTGGAGTAGCCCAGGCCCTGAATGGTAAAGCGCAGCAGATTCAGATTGATCAGCGGGATATAGAAGATGCCCCAGACAATCAGCATCCGGTGGGCAAGGGGAATAATCTGCCCGGCCGCGGCAGCGTTGTCACCGCTGAGGAACAGGCTTGCCATCCGGCCCCCGGCGAAATAGAGGGCCCCCAGGGCCAGCAGGCAATAGACGCAGCCCATGAGCGCGCACTGGCGCACACCGGTGCGCACCCGGTCCAGCTTTCCCGCTCCCAGATTCTGGCCCGCATAGGTGGCCGCCATAATGCCCATGGAATCAATAAAGGTTTCGAAAATGCCGGATACCCGGGTGCCCGCCACAACGGCGGCCATGGCAATGGCTCCAAGGCCGTTTACCGCCGTCTGCAAAAGAATATTGCCAATGGCGGTGACGGAATACTGAAGGCCCATGGGAAGGCCCATCATCAGCAGCCGGAAGGCATAGGGCTTCCGCGGCCGCAGGTTGTCCCGGGACAGGTGCAGAATGGGGAACCGTTTTGCCATGTAAAAAAGGCACAGGAAGCCGGATACCAGCTGACTGATCACCGTTGCCAGTGCCGCCCCCACTACACCCAGACGGAAGCCCACCACCATCAGCAGATCCAGCAGCACATTGAGCACACTGGAAAAAATCAGAAACAGCAGCGGGGTCCGGCTGTCACCCAGAGACCGCAGAATGCCCGCCAGCAGATTATACAGCATGGTAGCGGGGATGCCCATAAAAATAATGAGGATGTAGTCATGGGCATACCGGAAGGTATCGGCAGGGGTGTGGGTGAGTTCCAGGATTCTGCGGCAGCTCAGGGTGGTGACCAGTGTAATGAGAAGCGCAAGACCCAGGCCCAGCCAGATCATATTGCCCACAAAGTTCCGAAGACCATGGGTATCCTTTTCACCGAATTTCTGGGCCACGGGAATGGCGAAGCCGCCGCAGATGCCGTTGCACAGGCCCAGCACCATAAAGGAGATGGAGCCGGTGGAGCCCACGCCTGCCAGCGCCTCCACCCCCAGGAAATTGCCCACCACGGCGGTGTCCACCATGGAATAGAACTGCTGGAAAATCATGCCCACCATCAGCGGAAGCATGAAGGACAGCATAATCGGCAGGGGCGCGCCGGAGGTCATATCTCTTGTGCGTTCTTTTCTCATTGCAATGCCTCATCTCTTCTCTTAGGCCCTGCCCCGTCCCCGCAGCTGCCGGGGACGGGGCAGGGCCCTTTTTTCAAAAAGCGCAGGCAGAACGCATTCACGCGTTCTGCCTGATTGCCGTGATAGTGTTACCATACCCGGGGTGAAAAGTCAATGCCCTCTTCAAAATCTTTTCGGCGGGATTTCCCGGTTCTATTCCAGGTCCTGAATCATGGTCTGGCGGTACTTGCTGGGGGAAAGGCCTGTGATTTTCTTAAAGGCACGGTTGAAGGAGGAAATGCTGGAAAAGCCGGAATCAAAGGCAATGTCGATGATCTGGGTATCCGGGTTGGAAAACAGGGCCTGGGCGCGCTTGATCCGCTCCTCCGTCAAAAAATCCACAAACGTGGTGTTGGTGTACTCCTTGAACAAATGGGCAAAGTGGGATTTGCTGACGCCCATGTAGCCAGCGGCATCGTCCAGGGTCAGCGGCTGGGTGCAGTTCTGGGAAATGTACAGGCAGGCCTCCGCCATCTTTTTGATCGTTTTGTTCTTCGCGTTGGCAACCTCTTCGGAATTTTCACCCTTGATGCGCATACACCGGTTGCCGACCTCCTCGAAAAAGGACAGCAGCAGAGAATACATCCGAACCTCCCGGAAATGGGAATCCGTTTCGTAAGCCTCGCAGAACTTTTTGATTTCCATCACCAGATGATCGCTTTGGGACGCGCCGGGGTCATATTTCAAATAGGGATACTGGGCAAGCAGCGCCATACTGCGGTTCAGCTCATTGAGAATTGTGAGCATTTCCGCGGAAAACTGAATCACCAGCATGGTCCCATCCCCGCAGACATCGATGGAGTGCAGGTCGCCGGGATAGGCAATGATCAGATCGTTGGTATTCAGGGGGTACTCTGTAAAGTTGACACTGACCTGGTTCCCATCCGTCAAACTGACCAGAATCTCCACGAAAGGATGCCAGTGCAGCTTTTTGAGATAGGATTGGTCCACACGACGGGATACATTGAAATTCCGTCCGCTGCTGAATGTGACGGATTCAAAATAGCTGTGGCTGAGCACGGTGCCGCCCCCTTTCCGTATCGAATGGTTCTTGTGATAACTCCATTCTACCAAACGATGGGGAAAATTACAATATATGAAATTCCGTTTTCAAAAATACTGTGCATTTTGACGGCTTAATCGTTTTCAATCCCGGAAATCGGGAAGTTTTTTCGGTAGAATACCTTTTCCAAAATCGCAAGAAATGCCCAGAAACCACGGACTATCTGAAAAGCAGCGCCATGGTTTCTTTGGTACAATATGCTCAGAAAGAAAAAGAATCCAGAGCAAAAGATGTGCAATATGACCGATTGGAGGGGGAGCGCGTTGCGTACCTACGGCGTTGGAATTCTGGGTTCCGGCGTAATCAGCCGAACCTATATCGCGGATATTCAGAAGTTCTACAAGGCGCTGGATATCCGGGCAGTGGCAGACATCGACTGGCGGCTGGCCCGGACCCTGGCGGATGAATTCGGCATCCCCAAGGCCTATGTCACCGGGGAGCTGCTTCAGGATCCGGACATTGAAATCGTAATCAACCTGACACCCCCTCAGTTCCATGTGGAGCTGGACAAACAAATTCTGGGTGCGGGCAAGCATCTGTTCAGCGAGAAGCCCTTTGCCCCCACTCTGGCAGAGGCGGCTCAGGTCCTGGCATATGCCCGGGAAAAGGGCTGCATGGTAGGCGGCGCGCCGGATACCTTCCTCTGCTCCGGACTGCAGAGTATGCGCTGGTATCTGGACGCGGGGATCATCGGAACCCCCTTCTTTGTCACCGCCAATATGACCACCTTCGGTGTAGAAACCTGGCACCCCAATCCCGCTGCCTTTTATCGGCAGGGAGCGGGTCCCATCATGGATATGGCGCCCTACTATCTGTCCGCAATTGTGGCGCTGCTGGGGCCTATTGAGACGCTGGCCGCCTTCAGCGCCCAGCCCAGCCAGATCCGGCGGGTATACGCCGGTCCCCGGGCGGGCAGCGGCATTCCCGTAGAGCTGCCCACCCACTACAGCGCCATTGCGCGGCTGCGCAGCGGCGTGGTGGTAAACCTCAATGTGAGTTTTGATATTTACGGGTCCAACCTTCCCATGTTTGAAATCTACGGCGACGGCGGCACCCTGACCTATCCGGATCCCAATTTCGGCGGAGGTACCCCCAGGGTTTACCGAAAGGAGCAGTATACCGATACCGCCTATCGGAACGATCCGGAGGCGGAGGCCCGGAAGCGGCGTTTCTATGAGCTGCCGGAGCTGATGCCCAGGGTAAAAGACTATTCCCGGGGGCTGGGTGTGCTGGATCTGGCCGCCGCCATTGACGCGGGCGTTCCCAACCGTTCCGGCCCGGAATTCCTGCTCCACATTACAGAGGCGCTGGAGGGGCTGCAGCTCTCGGCGAAAACCGGCAGCTTCTACACCATGACCACAACCTGTGAACGCACCCGGCCCATTGCCCCGGGCGGTTATCCGGAAACCATTTAACACCGAAAGGAGAAAACAATTATGGCAGGAGTACTCGGAACCCACACTGTCGCCCAGGTGGGCTTCATCGTAAAGGACGTGGAGGCATCCAAAAGAAAATGGGCCGCCTTTCTGGGTATGGAGGTTCCCCCCACCCAGCCCATCGGTGACTACGCCGTGACCCAGACCACTTTCCAGGGAGAACCCGCTCCCGAAAGCTATTGCTGGATGGCCTTCTTTGACGTGGGCCCCGGCGCCCTGCAGATTGAGCTGATTCAGCCCAACGAAAAGCCCTCCACCTGGAGAAATTTCCTGGAGGAGCACGGCGAGGGAATGCACCACATCGCCTTCCAGGTTCAGGATTCCGGCCGGAAGGTGGAGGCGGCCCAGGCCCATGGCCTGAAGCTGGTGCAGCGCGGCATCTACGGCGACGGCAGCGGTGAATACAACTACCTGGACGCCCCGGAGCTGAACTGCATCATTGAGCTGCTGGAAAGCTACGGCAAGTAAACCGCTATGAGACTGGGTACATCCGCTCCGCTGACCCATTCCGGGCCTGCGGACTGGGCACGAAAGCATCGGTCTCTGGGGCTGGGCGCCATCAATTTTCACCTGACCTGTGAGGATGATCCGCATCTGGCGGAGAGCTTCCTGCGGGAGGCGGAAAAGCAGGATCTGGTGATGGCCGAGGTGGGCGTCTGGCGCAACACCCTGTCCCCGGACCCGGAAATCCGGAAAGCCTCCATCCGCTACGCCATCGGACAGCTGGAGTTGGCCGACCGCATTGGGGCACGGTGCTGCGTAAACATCCTGGGGGCGAGAGGGCCCCGCTGGGACGGCGCGTACCGGGACAATTTCTCCAGGGAGACCTGGCTTTTGGCGGTAAAAACCATCCGTCAAATCATTGACGCCGTAAAGCCACGGAACACCTTCTTTACCATTGAATCCATGCCCTGGATGGTTCCCACCGGGCCGGACGAATATCTTCGTCTTCTGGACGCGGTGGAACGGGACCGGTTCGCGGTGCATCTGGATGTTTTCAACTGGATGCGCACCCCGGAGCGGTACTTTTACAACGAGGAATTTGTGGACGAATGCTTTGAAAAGCTGGGTCCCTATGTCCGCAGCTGCCATCTGAAGGATGTGCGGATGGAGCCGGACTACACCCTGTTCTTCCGGGAGGTCCCCATGGGACAGGGGGGCATCAACATCCGCCACCTG
This sequence comes from Oscillospiraceae bacterium, assembly GCA_017622995.1. GTDB lineage: Bacteria > Bacillota > Clostridia > Oscillospirales > Oscillospiraceae > Faecousia. The sequence continues at coordinate 8,306 of JAGAQA010000039.1, read as the reverse complement.
ATCGAGGCGGGGGAAAAGCTGGACCCCGGGATGCCCTTTATCATTGAGCATCTGGACAGCGAGGAGGCTTATCTGGAAAGCATCCGGTATGCCCAGTCGCTTATGAATTCATCACTCGGCAGAAATGCTGAAAATAAACAAAAAGGAGAACAACCATGAAAAAGATTCTTGCTCTGGTATTGACCCTGGCTCTGACCATGGCAATGCTGGCCGGCTGCGGAAGCTCCGCGCCCGCAGCGACCACCGCAGCCGCCGAACCCGTAACCGGCAACGCCACCTCCGGCGAGGTTGTGTGGTGGGGCTGGACCCCCGGCTCTCCCACCAACGAAGCCTACATTGCGGAATTCAATAAGCTGTATCCCGACATTAAGGTAACCTGGAAGCAGACCACCATCGACGACTACGACGCTGCCCTGAAGCCTGCCCTTGCCAACGGTCAGGGTGTGGATGCCTTTGAAGTTTCCGCCGGTTCCGCCAATGGCGGCATCGCCGTCTTCGGCGGCCAGGCCATCGACCTGGAGCCTGCCGTCAAGGCCGCTCTGGGCGACGACTGGAAGGATAAGCTCAGCGAATCCTCCGTAGCCACCATGACCGTGGACGGTGTTCTGAAGGGCCTGGGTGTGGGCACCGTATACGCCGGCAACCTGTGGATTAACCAGGATCTGTTTGACAAGTACAATGTAAAGATCCCCACCAACATGGAAGAGTGGAAGCAGGCCTGCGAGACCTTTGAGGCCAACGGCATCATCGGCTTTGTCCAGGGTGCCGGTCAGGGCGCTTTCAACATGGATACCTACCATGCCATCTGCGACAATGTCCAGCCCGGCGTATTCACCAAGGCCGCCCGCGGCGAAGCCGAGTGGACCGATCCCGCTCTGGTCCGTGGTCTGGAGCTGTGGAAGTCCCTGTTTGACGAAGGCATCATGCAGGAAGGTGCTCTCGGCCTGATGCAGTATCCCGAAGCCAACAACCTGTTCATGTCCCAGAAGGCCGCCATGGTTATGATGGGCTCCTGGTACACCTCCAACACCCTGCCCGACACCATGAAGGCTGCCATTGAGTCCGCCTCCTCCACCGCCGAGCCCTTCACCATGATTCCCATCAACTTCCCCGACATCGCCGGTACCGGCAATGTGGGCTCCATGTTCGGCGATCTGGATTACGCCACCGCCGTTTCCGCCAAGTCCGAGAACCTGGAAGCCGCTACCACCTTCGCTGTATGGCTGGGCACCTCTCAGGAAGGCCAGCAGACCATCGCGGATTCTCTGAACGTGGTTCCCTCCCTGAAGTCCGCCACCCCCAACTGGGATGTTGTAAAGCTGGTAAACCCCGAGAAGCAGAACGCTGCCGTTCAGGAATACCTGGCAAACGCCACCTCCGGCGGTGACAACCCCCGCTTTGCCGCCATCAACGCGGACCTGAACCAGGCCATGATGGATGTGCTGGCCGGTGTTGCCTCCGGCACCATGACCGCCGCCGACGGCGCCGCTCACCTGCAGGAAGTATCTGTAGATAGCCGCTCCTGAACACAACCCTGCCTGAATACTGATTTCTGATTTGTTTGGCAGGGGCATCCCGAATGCCCCTGCCTTTTCTGAACCCTTCCGGTTATGAGGTGAGACCAACATGAAACTGAAGCAGAAGAAATCCTCTACCTATATCAGCGGTCTGCCTTGGGTGCTGCCCGCCCTGATTTTTCTGATCATCATTATTTACTACTCCATTTTCTATACCTTCGAGCTGTCCACCCTGGATTGGAACGGCCTGGATCCCCTGCGGAAAAGCGTAGGCATGGCCAATTTCACCAAGATGTTCAAAGATAAGGTTTTCTGGCGCTGCCTGAAAAACACGGTTGTATACTTTGCAATTACCTTCGTCATCCAGAATACCCTGGGCTTTCTGTTCGCCGCAATTCTGCACTCCCAGGTGAAGCTGCCCACTGTCCACAAATGCATTATCTTCATACCCTACATTCTGGCTCCCGCAACCATGGCTCCCGTATTCCGGCTGATGTTCTCCCCCCAGGGCATGCTCCAGTCCTTTTTTGACACACTGCATCTGGGCATCACCGTCAACTGGCTGGCAAATCCCAATACGGCCCTGTATGTGCTGATGGGCATTGCCATCTGGGAATTCACCGGCATGAGCTTCATCCTCTATTACGCCGCCATGAGCCAGGTGGACCGGGAGGTTCTGGAAGCCGCCCGGATCGACGGCGCCGGAAATCTGCGTACCCTCATCTACATGGTTGCCCCCCACTGCAAGGGCACCACCATCTCTCTGGCCATGCTGGGCATCATCGGCGCTCTGAAGACCTTTGATATTCCTTATCTCATTACCACCGGCGGCCCCAACCACGCCACGGAGTTCCTCGGCACCTATATCTACCGCCAGGGCATCCGTCAGTCCCATCTGGGTTACGCCGCCGCCCTGTCCGTTACCCTGCTGGTGCTGGCCGTCATCGGCGCGCTGGCAACCAATTACGCCAATAAAGGAGACTGAGGGCTATGTTTGAACTGCGTTCCCGGAAAAGTAAAATCCTGATGCAGCTGCTCCTGCTGCTGATGACCATTCCCTATGTCCTTCCTCTGGTGCAGATGGTGCTGGGCTCCCTGGGCGGCCGCGGACTCTACAACTACAAGGCTGTGTGGGATACCGGCGTGGTGCCCACCTACTTCCGCAACTCCGCCATTATCGCCTTCGGCGTCATTCTGCTGGTCTACTTCTTCAGTATGACCGCCGGTTTTGGCTTCGCCAAGCTGTACATCCGGAAGAAAGAAGTATACTTCTGGCTGATTCTGCTTGCCATGACCCTGCCGGAGGTGATTCTGCTGACCCCCCTGTTTGTCACCTTCCAGAAGCTGCATATGTTCAACACCCTTTTCGCGGTCATTCTGCCCTCCGCTGCCCTGCAGATTCCCTTCGCCACCCTGCTGGTGCGGGACTTTGACGAAGGCATTCCCAGCGAGCTGATGGAGGCCGCCCGAATCGACGGCGCCAACATCTGGCAGGTTTTCACCTCCGTGATTCTGCCCATGACCAAACCCATTGCCTCCTCCATCATTGTGCTGACCCTGGTCAGCGCCTGGAACGCCTATCTGCTGCCCCTGCTGTTTCTGCAGGATCCCCAGCTGCAGGTGGTCACGCTGCTGCCCCAGTACTTCCAGGGTGAATTTACCAACGACCAGACCAAGATTCTGGCTGCCGCCGTGCTTACCGCCATTCCCGAAATCATCGCCTATCTTCTGATGCAGAAGAACTTTGAAAAGGGTATGTCCGCCGGCGCGCTGAAATAAGGAGGAGATTATGGAAAAACTTCTTGAAAACCAGCTGTGTGTGGTCACCGGCGCCGGCGCCGGCATCGGTCGTGCCATTGCGGAGCGGTTCCTGGAGGAGGGAGCCGATCTGGTTCTGGGCGTTCACAACGCGGATAAGGCCCGCTCCGTCTACGGGGACAACCCCCATGTGCTTGCCCTGGTGCCCATGGACGCCACCAGATACGAGGACCTGGTCCGCCTTGGCGCGGCTGTCCGGGACACGGGCCGGACCGTCAAAGCCGTGGTGCCCGTGGTGGGAAACGGTCCCCAGAATCCAATTGAGGAGGTTACCCCGGAGCTCTTTCACCTGACCATGAACCTCAATGTGTTCTCTGCCTTCTTTACCGTACAGCAGGTCCTCCCCGCCATGGACCGGGGCAGCTCCATTGTGCTGATTTCTTCCATTGCCGGATTCCAGGGCGGTCAGAACGCCCTGGTATACAATGCGGCCAAGGCAGCGGTGCGGTCCATGGCCCGGTCCTTTACCGGCGAATTGGCGCCCCGGGGCATCCGGGCCAATGCCATCAGCCCCGGCCCCACGGAAACCAAGGCCTTTACGGAATTTGTAAACGGGGATCCGGATGCCTACCGGGCGGTGGTATCCTGCATTCCCATCGGACACATCGGCCAGCCCGGCGAAATCGCGGCAATCGCCGCCTTTCTGGCCTCCGATGAGTCCAGCTATGTCACCGGCGCGGAAATCATTGCGGACGGCGGCTTTACCAATCGATAAGAAAAGAGGTTGCAGCTATGGCACTTTCATCCACCAGTCTTGTGAAGGTCATCGTGGTCACCGATGATCTTCATAAGACCGTCAACGCTTACAAAAAGCTCTTCGGCACCGGCAAGGCCCCTGCCGGAGAGGACGAACACAAGCAGGTCCGGACGCCCTATACCAAATACCTGGGCAAGGATGTTACCGATATGCCCATGCGGGTAGAGAGCGTTTTCTCCGATAACTTCTGGTTTGAGATCATCCAGCCCTTGGGACACAACGACCCCTGGGCCGCCTGGCTGGCCGAACACGGCACCTCCATCTGCTCTGTATGCCTGCTTTCCGGCGGCCCCCTGGAAGCGGACGAGGCTTTTATGGCACAGGCTGGATACCCTTCCGTATTCAAACAGGAAAAGGGCTATGAGGCATACGAGTATTTCGATACCTCCAAAGACCTGGGTGTTCTGGTTGAAGTAAAAGAGCACTATTGATGCGCGGACCCGCTGCCCGTCCCGGCAGCGGGTTTTTCTTCACACGGTCCTGGCCCGGATCGCCGGAGAAAGGGAAAACACAGCCTTGAACATGGGCCCCGAGCTGGTGTATAATACCGGAAAGCCCCGCGCAGAACTGCGGGCGCACACCCCGGGCCAGCCGCCGCGCCCAAGTACACAGAGAAGAACAGGAGGAATTCGGAATGATATATTATGTTAACTGCAATGCCCGGCCGGCAGGTGACGGCAGCAAGGAACGGCCCTTCCGCCGCATTCAGCAGGCGGCCCTGGTGGCCCTGCCCGGAGATGAGGTGCTGGTTGCCCCCGGCATCTACCGGGAGGAGGTAGACCCAATCAACGCGGGAACCCGGCAGGCGCCCATTGTTTACCGCTCCCAGGTGCCCCTGGGGGCGGTGATTACCGGCGCGGAGGTTGTGAAGGGCTGGAAGCGCTACCAAGGCGATACCTGGCTGCTGACCCTGCCAAACCGCTGGTTCGGTGCCCACAACCCCTACACCACCCGGGTCTACGGCGACTGGCTGGACGGAACCGTCCATGCCCACACCGGCGAGGTATTCCTGAACGGCAAATCCCTCTACGAAAAGGAAACCCTGGACCAGGTCCTGAATCCGGAATATTTTGACCTGTCCTGGGACCGGGCCTTCAGCAAGCACACCTGGTACACCGAGCAGAGCACCGAAGCGGAGGAAACCCGGATCTACGCCAACTTCCAGGGAAAAGACCCCAATGAAGAGCTGGTGGAAATCACGGTCCGGCCCCACTGCTTCTACCCCAGCAAGGAGCATGTGAATTACATCACCCTTTCCGGCTTCACGGTTACCAAGGCGGCTACCCAGTGGGCGCCCCCCACTGCCCTTCAGGAGGGCATGATCGGCCCCCACTGGTCAAAGGGCTGGGTAATTGAAAACTGCGACGTGTCCCAGGCCAAGTGCTCCGGCATCTCCCTGGGCAAATACTTCCAGCAGTACAACAACAACAAATGGTCCGCCTACAAATTCAAGGACGGCGCCCAGACCCAGCGGGACTGCTCCCTCATCGCTCAGCTGGACGGCTGGAGCAAGGAGACCATCGGCTCCCACACGGTGCGGAACTGCGAAATCCATGACTGCGGCCAGACCGGCATCGTAGGCAACCTGGGCTGCGTGTTTTCTACCATTGAAAACTGCCATATCCACCATATCAACACCAAGGGCAACCTGTCCGGCGCGGAAATCGGCGGCATCAAATTCCACGCCGCCATCGACGTGACCATCCGCAATTGCCATTTCCACCACTGCACCCGGGGCATCTGGCTGGACTGGCAGACCCAGGGCTCTCGGGTAAGCGGCTGTCTCTTCCATGACAACTGCCTGCCTCTGGATTACCTGCTGGAGGCGGAGGGCGCGTCCGGTCTGGCCCTGGGCGAGGACCTGTTCATTGAGATTGCCCACGGCCCCTGCCTGGTGGACAACAACATTCTGCTGTCCGAGCGGGCGGTAAAGCTGCCCACCCAGGGCGTGGCCTTTGTCCACAATCTGATCGCCGGGGCCATTACCGCCGTGGGACGGGGCGTGAAAAACGGTTCCTCCGAAAAATACGATTCCACCCGCTATACCCCCATCCACCGGCCCCACAGCACGGCTATCACCGGCTTTATGTCCATCCTTCACGGCGACGTACGGTTCTACAACAACGTGTTCGTCCAGCCCGATGTCCGTCCCGGACTCACCCGGCTCTGCGCGCCCCTTCAGGGACCCAACTGTCCGGAAAAGCAGTGGGACGACTTCAACCTGACCGCGGGCACGGTGCCCTACTCCGGGTACATGACCGAGGACACCTGGCGGGGATACTTTGAGGGCTACTGCGGCGAGGGGGCGGCCTCCGGCCGGGACAAATACTATATGCCTCTGCCCGTATGGACCGGCGGCAATGTGTTCTTTAACGGCGCCCAGCCCTGCGATATTGAGGAGAACGGCACCGTGGACACCCGGCATCACATTACCCTGGAGCTTCGGGAGGAAAAGGGCGCCACACGCCTGATCAGCAACTTCCTGGAGTTCCTGCCGGAGGTGCAGACCATTACCTCCGACACCCTGGGCTTTGCCTTTGAGCCGGAACAGCGGTTTGAAACCCCCGAGGGAGAAGGCATTGTCTTCGATCGGGATTTCTATGGCAGAAAGCGCCCCCAAAATCCCGTACCCGGCCCCTTCTGCCGGTAATCGCCCCAGCCTGCGGGCCGGTTCACAATAAAAGGGTTTTCGTCAGGCTCTGTGCGGCCCTTCGCGGAATGCGAAGGGCCGCACTTGTCCTTGAATTCCCGGCCTTTTCCGTATATAATAAAGAATACGGATGTACGTATCCTTGAAGGGAGTGAATACCATGAGTGACTGCTGCCTGCCCCATGACCACGGCGGGGTATTTGAGCACGGGCTAGAAAAAATGCCCACAATGGAGGCCTTTTCCCTGGCGGCCGATGTCTTCAAGCAGCTGGACGACCCCAGCCGTCTGAAGATCTTCTGGCTGCTGTGCCATGACGAAGAGTGCGTGATCAACCTGTCCTCCCTGATGGATATGTCCAGCCCGGCGGTTTCCCACCACCTGAATAAGCTCCGCTCCAGCGGCCTGATTGTCAGCCGCCGGGAGGGCAAGGAGGTCTACTACCGGGCGGCCGATACCGTCCAGGCCAGGGCCCTGCACGAAACCATTGAGCATATTATGGAAATCACCTGCCCAAAATAATAAGGTTTCATTAACATTTTCGCCGTCGCCTTGACTTCCCCCGGGAAAAATGATATGTTGAATCCAAATGCTACGAAAGGATGAGAAAAATGAGGAAAGCGATTGCGTGGATTCTGATCCTGATGATGCTTCTGTCCCTGGCGGCCTGCGGCAGGAAAGACGAACCCGCCGCCCCGGAAACCACCCTTCCCGCGGAAACCGAGCCCCTTACCGAAGCCCCCACTGAAGCCCCTACGGAGGTGCCCACCGTTATGGCAAAGCCCCTTTACGGTGAGATTCTGGACAGTTATTTTGACGCGCTGCTCCAGGGCTTTGAGCCCGCCCAGTATGTGGAAAAGGGCCTGAACCCCCAGCCCGGCATGATCAAGGATGTCACCAAGGTCGGCTACTGCCTGGAAGACCTGGATAACGACGGCAGCACCGAGCTGCTGATCGGCGCCGTAGGCGAGCCCTTTATCTACGCCATGTACACCATGAAGAACGACCAGGAGACCATGGTCATCAATGCCGGGGAGCGCAATACCTACCGCATCAGCTCCGACGGCGTGTTCGTAAACAACGCCAGCAACAGCGCCGCTCAGATGGCCTACTTCCTGTATACCTTCTCCGGGGGAGAGCTCCATTTCCAGGACGGCCTGGTGTATGACGCCGGTCTCGATTCCCAGAATCCCTGGTTTTATGTAAAGGACACCGCCTTTGATTCCTCTACCTACGAGGCCATTGCCACCGCCGACGCGGAGTCCATTACCTCCGAGCTGGACAACAACGCCCGTCCCATTGCCTTCATGCCCTTCAGCGATTACAACAGCTGATTTCCCCCGCCCGCTGCCGGGTACTCCCAAGCTCAAAATCCTCCCTGTGGTTTCAGCTACAGGGAGGTTTTTTTCATATAAACGCTGCCGCCAAATTGGGATTTGTCGGGGAGATGCCTTCCCCTGGGGGAAGGTGCCCCAGTGCGCACACTGGGGCGGATGAGGGGCGGAACCAGGTAAGTTGTACCGCCCCACACCCGTCTCGCTGCGCGAGCCACCCTCTCCCAGGAGA
>JAGAQA010000038.1 GCA_017622995.1 Oscillospiraceae bacterium | reverse complement strand
TGCATGGTTCGCCATGCAGGAAAAGCTACGCATTGATTGCTGTCTGAATTTCAAAAAATGGTTAAAAAGAGCCATTTTTTGAAATTACACACCTTCGGTGTGTGAATAAGCCGCATTGGCGGCTTATTCAGCAGACATTATATAGATACAGCGCAATATTATTGATGTTCACTTCCCTTTTGGGGCCGGTCCGCTGCCGTTCCAAAGGGATACAGCGCGGGGCAAACCAAGGGGGCACGCAAACAACGGTTATTATACACTTCCCGGTGGAAAATGCAACCTTTATTTGTTCAGCGTATAAAGATAGGCAAGGCCCTTGAGCATCATATCCGGGTCGTAGGTATGGGGGTGGCGCACAAGCTTGTCCACATACTCGGCGCCGCCGCCGGTGATGACGAAGGTCACCTTCTGCCCCAGCTCCTCCTCAATTCCCGTTACAATGCCGTCCAGCATGGCGGCGGTGCCGTACACCGCTCCGGAAAGCATGGCGCTGCGGGTATTCTGGCCCACAATCCGCTGGGGGGCAGCCAGCTCCAGCTTTGGCAGCTGGGCCGTATGGCGGGACAGGGCCTTGAGCCCCGTTTCCATGCCCGCCGCGATGACGCCGCCGCAGAAAACGCCGCCCTCTTTGATCACATTAAAGGTGGTGGCCGTGCCCAGATCCGCCGTCACCAGGGGCAGCGCGTAATGGGCCGCCGCCCAGGCGCAGTCCACAAGACGGTCCCTGCCCACCTTCTCCGGCTCCGGCACCTCCACGGCAATGCCCAGTTTGCTTTCCTGGGTGATGACCAGAGGCTCCACACCGAAAATGGAATAGGCCGCCTCCCGGATCACCTCCAGCACCCGGGGCACCACGCTGGAAATCACCACGCCGGAAAAATCCTCCAATTCCCTTCCCAGGCTCTTCAGCCGCTTCAGAAGGTGGACGGTATAGTCCGCGGCATCCCAGGTACAATTGGTATCCAGCTTGGTTCGAAACCGTACCGTGTAAGTGTTGGAGTCACGAATCTCCACACCTCCGAAGGATACGGTGGTATTGCCAATGTCAACTACCAGAATCATATCGTTTTCCTCAGTTCGGAAGGCTCACCCCGGCATAGCGTGGGTGGCTGTGGTTATTATAGCGGCCAATGGCCCAATTGGCAATCCTTTTGTTGTGTCCGAGGAAATTTTATCGATTGAAAAAAAACGGGGCATTTGCTATACTGTAGAAAAATCAGCAAAGAGGGATGTCTATGGAAAGCTTACAGGGAAAATGCGTCCTTTTGGGCGTCACCGGCGGCATTGCCGCCTATAAAATGGCCAATGTGGCCAGCGGTCTGCGAAAAGCGGGGGCGGAGGTTCATGTGATCATGACGGAAAACGCCACGCAGTTCATCACTCCCCTGACCTTTGAAACCTTGACCAACAACCGCTGCGTGGTGGATACCTTTGCCAGGGATTTCCAGTATGACGTGACCCATGTGTCTCTGGCGAAAAAGGCGGATCTGATCCTCATCGCCCCGGCCACCGCCAATGTGATCGCCAAGCTTGCCCACGGCATCGCCGACGATATGCTGACCACCACGGTGCTGGCCTCCCGGTGCAAAAAGCTGGTGGCTCCCGCCATGAACACCGCCATGCTGGAAAACCCCATTACTCAGGATAACCTGGAAACCCTCCGGAAATACGGCTTTACCATTGTGGAGCCCGCCGTGGGGATGCTGGCCTGCAAGGACGTGGGCAGCGGCAAGCTGCCGGAGCCGGAGGTGCTGCTGGACCGCATTGCCATGGAGATTGCCCGGGAAAAGGATTGCCTGGGCCTGCATGTCACCGTTACCGCCGGTCCCACCCGGGAGGCCCTGGATCCGGTGCGTTACCTGACCAACCACTCCACCGGAAAAATGGGCTATGCCATTGCCAGAGAGGCCATGCTGCGGGGCGCCGATGTAACCCTCATCTCCGGCCCCACGGCCCTTGCCCCCGTGCCCGGGGTCCGGATGGTGCCCATCGTCAGCGCCCAGGATATGTTTGAGGCGGTGAAGGAGGCGCTGCCGCGGACGGACATTCTCATCAAGTCCGCCGCCGTGGCCGACTACCGGCCCGCGGAGGTCTCCACGGACAAAATCAAAAAAAGGAAGGACGACATGGCCATCCCCCTGGAGCGGACCCCGGAAATCCTGACCTGGGTCAGCCAGCACCGGCACCCCGGTCTGTTCGTCTGCGGCTTTTCCATGGAGACAAAGGATCTGCTGGATTCCTCCCGGAAGAAGCTGGAAAAGAAGCACCTGGATATGATCGTGGCCAACAACCTGAAGGTGGCCGGTGCGGGCTTCGGCGTGGACACCAATGTGGTAACCATCCTCACAGACCGGGAGGTTCTGGAGCTGCCCCTGATGGGCAAAGACCAGGTTGCCGCCCGGCTGCTGGACGAAATCCGGAAAAGAAGAGATGCCTAAGCCCTTCTTTCCCCCCGGAAATGCATAAACGCGCCCCTGAACCGCAGCGGTTCAGGGGCTCTTTTTTACAGGTTTTCCGTATATCTGCAGGCGGGGAACTGGGTACAGCCGTAAAAATTGCCGTATCTGCCCCGGCGAAAAACCATTTGGCAGCCGCACCTGGGGCAGAGCCTCTGCCCCGGCTCCAGGATGCTTTCCGGCTCCCGGGCCAGAAGCTCAAAGATCTTCTGGTTTACCTTGCAGTCGTTCAGGGCCCGGTGGGCACCGGCAGTGGACAGACCATAGTGGTCCGCCAGGGCCGCCAGGGAATAGCTCCTGAGGCCCGGCAGCCTGGTTCTGGCATAGACCAGGGTATCGATATAGTCATTTCCCGGCACCGCGCCGAACCGGATCGTGCAGTCCCGGTGCAGAAATTTCATATCAAACCGGGCAATGTTGTGGCCAACCAGCACATCCTCCCCGATGAATACCAGGAACTCCGGCAGAACCTCTTCCATGGTAGGGGCCCTGGCCACCATTTCATCGGTGATGTGGTTCACCTGGCTGGCGCCGCTGGGGATGTGCCGTCCCGGATTGACCAGGCTGCTGAAGCTGTTGACCACCGCTCCGCCCCGAACCTGAAGGGCGGAGATTTCCACCACATCGTCATTGTGGCAGGAAACGCCGGTGGTTTCCAGATCAAACAGCGTATAATCCGGCAGGTAGAGATTCCGGCAGATCCCGGGGTAGTTCGTCAGCATAGTCAGGCATTCTCTTTCTCTTTGTCAAAAATTTCCGCCACTTTGGCAAGCAGCTCCCGGATGGGCAGCTTCTGGGGGCAGATTTCCTCACACTGGCCGCACTTGACACAGTCGCTGGCCCTGCCTGCCTGATTGGTATGGACTCCGTAGTAGAACTCCCCGGTCCAATCCGGGTAGATCTCCCGGCCGTTCATAACGGCGAACAGATCCGGGATGTGGATATTCCGGGGGCAGCCCGCCTCGCAGTACCGGCAGGCGGTGCAGGCGATGAGATTCATGCTCCGGAACACCCGGCACACCTGCTCCAAAACCCCGGTTTCCTCCGGATTGAGGGGCCGGAAATCCGCCATAAAGCCGGTGTTGTCCTCCACCTGCTCCATACTGCTCATGCCGGAGAGCACCATCTTTATGCCCTCAAAGCCGGCGGCAAACCGGATGGCGTAGCTGGCATAGCTGCCGCCCCGGAGCGCATCCAGCAGCTCCGCCGCCTTTTGGGGAAGGTTCACCAGCCGTCCGCCCTTCACGGGCTCCATCACCAGCACCGGCTTTCCGTGCTTCCGGCAGACCTCATAGCATTCCTTACTCTGAATGGCCGGATCCTCGTAATCCAGGTAGTTGAACTGAAGCTGGACAATTTCAATCTGGGGATACTCCGTCAGAATCCGGTCCAGCACCTCTGCCCGGTCGTGGAAGGACAGGCCCACATGGCGCACCTTCCCCTCCGCCTTCAGCTGGAAAGCGGTTTCGTAGGCACGGCAGGCCTTGTACTTTTCGAAGGTATCCCGGTTCTGAGCGTGCATCAGATAAAAGTCAAAGTAGTCAACGCCACAGTCCTCCAGCTGCTGCCGGAACAGGGGGCGGATGTCTTCCTCCTTTTGGAAATAGCCGTTGGACAGCTTGTCCGTCAGCAGGTATTCTTCCCGCTTATGACGGCTGGTGAGACAGGTGCGGATGGCGTTTTCCGCCCGGCCGTCCAGATAGCCCCGGGCCACATCAAAGTAGTTGAAGCCCCGGTCCAGGAAGGTATCCACCATGCGGCAGGTCTGCTCATAATCAATTTCGGTTCCGTTCATGGGCAGGCGCATAAAGCCGAAGCCCAGTTTCTTTTTCATCCGGTCCATGTTTATTCTCCTTTTTTTCTCACAAGCTCCAGAATGTCCCGCATCCCATCGCAGATGGCCCGGTAATTCTCTCTCCTGTGGGGCCGCAGACAGCCGGAGCAATCCTTAATGCCCTTTTCCGTATACCGGAAGGAGCCGCCGCAGCTTTCCCCCAGGGCATACAGGGGGCAGTAGCAGAACAGGCAGCTGAAGGAAGCCGGATCCGCCCCCTTGTGGCAGGGGAAATACTCACACTGTGTATTCTGAAAAAAATCGTAATATGGCATACCCATCCCTCCCTGGGTATCTTATCTCACTTCGTCCCGTCTGTCAACTTGGGTAAACTCCGTCCAGGGGTACACCGGGGGCGGCTCCAGGGAAAAATCCATCGGTTCCCCGGTTGCCGGGTGGGCAAAGGACAACCGGCAGGACCAGAGGGCAAGCTCGCAGGGATCCTCCAGGACCGCGTATTTCCGCTCCCCCACCAGAGGAAGCCCCCGGGAGGCAAACTGCACCCGAATCTGGTGGGTTCTGCCGGTGTGCAGCCGGATGCGCACCCGGCTCAGGCTCCCCTTGACAGCCTCCACCCGGTAGCTGAGCCGGGCCTGCTGGATGCCCTTTCCGGGGGCGTCCGCCACATAGGTCATGCGCCGGGCCTTGTCCCTTCCCAGAAGATCCCAAAGGTCCCCGCTGGTTTCCGGAGGCACCCCGTGGACCACCGCCAGGTATTCCTTGCCGAATGCCCCCTCCCGGATCTGCCGGGAAAGCCCGGAGGCACTTTCCGCGTTTCTCGCCAGCACCATCAGGCCGCTGACCACCCGGTCCAGCCGGTGCACCGTGCGCACATCGGCCCCAGGGTCCCCCAGGGCCTGCCGCACCAGCTCCGGCAGGCCGCCGGGCTCGTCCGTGGACAGCACCCGGGCAGGCTTGACGCAGACCAACAGCTCCGCGTCCTGATACAGAATCCGCATAATCATTTTTCCTTTCCCGGCAAAGCCGGATTTTTCTCTATTCTACCAGACGGAACCCCGGTTTGCAAGACTATCTCTTCCCTGCCGTCATCAGGTCTTCCCTGCCGTCATCAGGTGCACCAGTCCCGCGGCCAGCAGGATCCCCCCGGCGGTTGCGTTGATCCGAAACAGAACCATACTCAGCCCCAAGGCCCCGATATAAAGCAGCCATACTACCCGCTTATCCAATACGCAGCCCCCCTTGGGTCCCAGTATATGCCGGGGCACTGCCAAAAAAACGGGAAAGCCGGGCCCTTTAACCGGGGAATCTTCCGCCGAAGTGCCCGGTTTTGCAACGCAAAACCGGAGGATCCCAAGCCCCTCGTCAGGAGCTTCCGGCCTGCGCCGGGAATCAGTCACCCTTCCTGCCTTTTTGCCTGTAGGCGGTGACCATTTGTTTCAGCTCCCCGCTCAGCAGCACCAGGGCGATGAGGTTGGGAAAGGCCATCAGGGCATTGACGGTTTCCGCCAGGAGCCAGACGGTCTGGGATTTCATCACCGTTCCCAGCACCACCCCCGCCATCTGGGCATAGGCAAAGGTCTTTGCGAACCGGCTGCCAAAGAGAAACTGGCCGCAGCGGGTGCCGTAAAGCCCCCAGCCCAGCACCGTGGCCAGGGCGAAGATACAGAGAAATACCGTCAGCGCCACCGAGGCCCAGGCTCCCCCTGCATGGCGGAACACCTCCACTGCCAGCCGGGGGCCCGCGTCCAGCCCGTAGGGAATGGCCACGCCGCTGCACAGTACCGCCAGGGCCGTCAGGGTGCAGATGACGATGGTATCGGCAAATACCTCCAGAATGCCCAGAATGCCCATCTCCACCCCCGCCTCCCCGGTGGAGGCGCAGTAAGCCATGGAGGCGGTGCCCATCCCCGCCTCGTTGGTGAAGATCCCTCTGGACAAGCCCACACTCAGGCAGGAAAACAGGGACCCCACCGCGCCGCCGGTAACGGCCCGGGGAGAAAAGGCCCCTTTGACAATGGACAAGAAGGCGCCGGGAAGCGCCGTCAGGTTTCTTGAGATTACCAGCAGGCACAAAAGGATGTACCCCACGGCGGCAAAGGGCACCAGCTTTTCGGTGGTTTTTCCAATGCGCCGGACCCCGCCCAGCAAAACCCCGCCGATGCACAGGGCCATGACAATCCCCAAGCCCAGGTCCCCCAAAAGGGTTTCCCGGCCTCCCAGGGACCGGAGAATCTGATGGAACCCCGCGGCCACGGCACTGACCTGGGTGGCATTGCCCACCCCAAAGGCTGCCGCCACGCCAAATACACAGTAGACGGCTGCCAGAAAATGGAGCCTTTTGGGCAGGCCCCGGGTGATCATGTACATGGGGCCCCCCAGGAATTCCCTTCCCACTTTCACCCGATAGCGGCCCGCCAGGGTGACCTCCCCAAATTTGGTGGCCATGCCCAGAAAGCCGCAGACCCACATCCAGAACACCGCCCCGGGCCCGCCCAGGCAGATGGCCCCGGTGACCCCGACGATGTTGCCGGTGCCCACGGTGGCCGCCAGGGCGGTGCAAAGGGCCTGGAAGGGGGTAACCCCCTCCCCCTGGGGCTTGGCACGGAGAATCTTAAGGGCTTTCCCGAAAAGGGTCAGCTGGGGAAGCTCTGCCCGGAGGGTCAGAAAAATGCCCGCCGTCAGCAGCAGCGCCGCACCAAAGGGCCCCCAAAGGAAATCATGAAGCGCTTGCAGAATATTCGTCTTTATCCCCCCTATTCGGTATGGATTTCCTGCCTTTTTCTGTGAAAAGGGCAGAAAAAAGCAGCCTCCCGGTGGGGAAGCCGCTTTTGTGATTTCTTATTCCCAGGTGGCCCAAACCTCCGGGCAGTAGCCCACGGTAGCCTGTTTGCCGTTTCGCACCACCGGCGTTTTCATCAGGGTGGGGTCGTCAAACACCTTGTCCTCCTTGGCCCGGGAATCCGACATATACTTCATATTGGTGACCTCCTGGGATTTGTTCTCCCAGTCAATCAGCTTGTCGATGCCGCCCAGGGCCCGCAGGACGCTGTCAAACTCCCTGCCGGACATGCCGAAGCGCTTCAGATCGATGGACTGAAACGGAATCCGCCGCTCCTTAAAATAACGCTCCGCCTTTTTGGTATCAAAGCATTTGCTTTTTCCGAAAATCTGTATATTCAATAGAAAACCTCCATGAGCATCAGTCCCTGGGCCGGGGCCAGGAAGCCCGCCTGCTCCCGTTTGCCGCCGAAGAGCGCCGGGATGGAAGCTGCCGCCCGCTCTCCCCTGCCCACCTCAATGAGGGTGCCGGTGAGGATGCGCACCATATTGTAAAGGAATCCGTTCCCGGTGAAGGTCAGCCATATTTCTTCCCCCTGCCGGGTGATTTCCAGGGAATCCAGCCGCCGGACCGTGGACTTTTTCATCTTTTTGTTGCCGCAGAAGGCGGAAAAATCGTGCTCTCCCAGCAAAAGCGCCGCCGCCCGGTTCATCTCCTCCAGATCCAGCTGCTCCGGCAGGATCGTGACAAACCGGCGCTGGAAGACGCAGGGGGTTTCGCTGTTCCAGATCCGGTAGCGGTAGGTTTTGGCCCTGGCATTGAGCCGGGCATGAAACCTGGGAGCCGCCTCCTGGCAGGAATATATGCCGATGTCCTCCGGAAGATACCGCCGCAGCTCGGATAGAATCCGGCCGCAGTCCAGGCTGCTTTCACAGTGGAAGGAGGCAATCTGGTGGGCGGCGTGAACCCCGGCGTCCGTGCGGCCGGAGCCGGAAACCTCGATTTTTTCACCCAGAATCCGGCTCAGGGCCGTTTCCAGCTTGCCCTGTATGGTGGCCTCCACACCGGGAAGCCTTTGCCAGCCCCGGTAACGGGTGCCGTCATAGCAAATATCAAGCCGCAGATTGCGCATAGTCCTCCATTTCCGCTCTTGCCTCCCGCTCGGTATCGGCGGAAAACAGAAACGCTCCCTTCTGGTCGTACACCTGAATGTGGCCCCCAACATAACGCATGGTAAACATAAGCCTTGCCTCCTGAATGATTGTGCTTACAGGATAACAGGCTTTTGGTCCAATAAACCGGACGATTAGGAAACTCTGAATAAGTCGGCAAGTGCTGGCGGCGAGAGATTTTGACGCAGCCGAAGGTTCTGAAATTGGAGGAATACTTGGTGTATTTCCCAATTTCAGAACTGCACGGATGGGGCAAAAGATCCGTCGTCCAGCCGCAG
>JAGAQA010000037.1 GCA_017622995.1 Oscillospiraceae bacterium | reverse complement strand
CGGCTGAGCAGCGGATCTTTTGCTCTGACAGTGCAGTTTGAAAAACAGGAAATACATACAGTATTCCTCTGTTTTCCAAACCTTCTGTCAAATCAAAATCTCTCGCTGTCAGCGCTTGCCGACTGATTCAGAGCTTCCCTAGTTTTCCCGATCAAATTGGATTATTTCATCAGTTTTTGCAAAATGGTTACCAATTCCTCAATCACCTCGTCCTTCCCCTCCCGAATATCCCGGGCCACGCAGCCCTCAATATGGTGGGCAAGGATCTCCTTATTGAACGCGTTGACGGCGGCATTCACCGCGGAGGATTGGGTGAGAATATCATAGCAATAAGCGTCCCGCTGGAGCATGGCCTGAAGCCCGCGAACCTGGCCCTCGATCCGTTTCAGACGGTTCAAGAGCTTCTTTTTCTCTTCCGGATCCCTTGTCGTGGTTTTTGACAGGCCGCAGCAGCTGTTTTCCATTTCACACACTTCCTTTCATTACCCCCTGGGGGTATCCATATTATATACCCCCAAGGGGTATCTGTCAAGGATCAAAACTGCACCTCCCGGGAGGTGCAGTCAGAATTATTTCAGGTTGTGGACAACCCGGACGCACCGGGCAACTTCCTTCGGGTCGGTGCGCATGATCTCGTACTCCGAAAAACCGGGCAGGCCCATATTCACCTCCGGATTGCGGTAGACCATGGCACTGGGAACGGAACCGGTGCGGCAGGAGCCATGATAGGCGGTAATGCCGGTCTGCGCATACAGCGCGGGGATATTTCCCACATTCACTCCGGCCCCGGCCATCAAACGGATCCGTCCGGCTGCCTGGTCATTCAGCTCCGCCAGAACCCCGCTGCCCTTTGGCGCACTTGCCTTGCCGCCGGAGGTCAGGATTGTGGTGAACCCCAGGTCAATTGCCTGCTCCAGAGCCGTTTTCAGGTCCCGGGCCATGTCAAAGGCACGGTGCAGGGTCACTTCCATATTGCCCGCGGCTTTCATAAGCTGGGTTAAATGGGCCGTATCCAAATCTCCATCCCGGGTAAGGGCCCCGATGACCACACCATTGGCGCCCAGATCCCGGAATCGGGCAATCTCGCCTGCCATCTGTTCGAATTCCTGTTGAGAATACAGGAAATCACCAAACCGGGGGCGAATCAAAATATTGGCAGGAACCCCCAGCTCCCTTACCTGTGCAAACAGACACTCCGAAGGGGTGGTGCCGCCGATGACCAGATTGGCGCACAGCTCCAGGCGGTCACCGCCGCCTTCCTTTGCCGCCAGACAGGAAGCATAGGAATCCACACAGACTTCAAATAAGGGCTTTGACATAGGACAGATCCTCCTTGATTCCGTAGTAGCTACCATTATATCGTATATGCCGGCATTTTTCCACACAAAAAATCCCACCTGTCCCCGAAGGGACAGGTGGGAAGAGGCACATTGATTCCGTGTTACTTAGCCCCAGGGGTTTTCGGTTGCGTAGGGCAGGCTCTTGGGCTGATTGTAGGCAATGTCGGAAACGCCGAAGTACTTCAGCACTTCGAACAGGGCCTTGCCGCAGTGGGCAAATGCCACGGCGCCATGATGGGGATAACGCTTCTGGATCAGGACATGACGGTAGAAGCGGCCCATCTCATTGATGGCGAAGATGCCGATGCCGCCGAAGGAGCGGGTCGCAACGGGCAGGACCTCACCTTCCGCGATGTAGGAGCGGAGGTTGCCTTCGCTGTCACACTGCAGACGGTAGAAGGTGATGTCGGAAGCGGCGATGTCGCCTTCCAGCGTGCCGCGGGTGAAATCGGGCTCGCTGCCGGCGGGCTCCAACAGACGGTGCTGGATCAGCTGATACTTGACGCCGCAGCCGCCGCACATCTTGCAGCTGGGAGTGTTGCCGCAGTGGAAGCCCATGAAGGTATCGGTCAGCTTGTAATCGAACTTGCCGGCGATGTCTTCGTCATAGATGTACTGCGGCACGGAGTTGTTGATGTCCAGCAGGGTCACAGCGTCGCCGGTGATGCAGGCGCCGATGTACTCGCTCAGAGCACCGTAGATGTCCACCTCGCAGGCAACGGGAATGCCCCGGGAAGCCAGACGGGAGTTCACATAGCAGGGCTCAAAGCCGAACTGCTCGGGGAATGCGGGCCAGCACTTGTCAGCGAAGGCAACATACTTGCGGTCGCCCTTGTGGCCGTCTGCCCAGTCAAGCAGAGTCAGCTCGAACTGAGCCATACGCTCCAGCATATCGGGGTAGATGGAGCCGTTCATTTCCTTCTGCATATCGGCAACCACTTCCGCGATGCGCTTGTCGCCTGCGTGAGCCTTGTAGGAAACCAGCAGATCCAGCTCGGAGTTCTCTTCAACCTCAACGCCCAGCTCATACAGACCCTTGATGGGCGCATTGCAGGCAAAGAAGTCCTGGGGACGGGGACCGAAGGTGATGATCTTCAGGTTCTTCACGCCGATGATGGCCCGGGCAATGGGAACGAACTCCTTGATCATCTTGGCACAATCCTCGGCAGTACCCACAGGATACTCGGGGATGTAAGCCTTCAGATGACGCATGCCCAGGTTGTAGGAGCAGTTCAGCATGCCGCAGTAAGCGTCGCCGCGGCCATTGATCATGTCGCCGTCGCCTTCCGCTGCAGCGATGCACATTGCGGGACCATGGAACTTCTTGACCAGCAGGGTCTCGGGGGTTTCGGGACCGAAGTTGCCCAGGAAAACCACCAGAGCATTGACGCCGTGCTCACGGACATCCGCCAGAGCCTTGGTTACGTCCGCCTCGTTCTCAACGGTGATGGGGCACTCGTACAGGCCTTCGCCGAAAGCCTTCACGATGTTCTGACGGCGCTGGGTGGACAGCGCAATGGGGAAGCAGTCACGGGATACGGCAATAATGCCAAGCTTAACCTCAGGAATATTCATGATGCATTTCTCCTTTTATAATAGAATTTATTGTATCGGGCCCATAAGGAAGGGCCCGTACTTTATGGAATCAGATGGAATCCGCGATGTCCAGGTTGACGCCTTCCAGACGGACGGCAGCACCCTGCCTGGCCTCGCTGGACTCGGCATGGGCCAGGAGCCACTTGTTTCTTGCCCACAACAGCTGATCCTCGCTGGTCTTCGGGGCAATATCGGGCTTATCGGTATTGGTCAGCTTGGGCAGCGCCACCATAACGCGGAAGCCCTTGGCCGCATCCATGTGGCAGGGCGCGTAATGCAGGGTGGTGGCGTATACCTCTACCAAAGTGCCGGCAGGAGCCCAGAAGGCCTTGACCTTCGCGGTATCCAGCACCCCGTCCACAATATCGGACTGCTTGGCCAGCAACAGGATAAAGTTTTCCGTGCCCAGGTTGAACTCGGAATCCCGGTGGTACTCCAGGCAGTTCAGCTTGGTATTGTGGCCGTTGCACCAGCCCAGCTGTACGGGCATGCCGCCGTAGCAGTGATCGGCAATCACCTGCATCTCGGGCAGGTTCTGGAGCAGGGGCTCCTCGGGGACATAGGCAACTGCCTCACCCTGGGGGGTCTTTGCCAGGGCCTCCAGCAAAGCGGCGATGGTGTCCTCCATACCGTCTACGATCTGGCCGTAGGCATGGAACTCAGGATCAAATACGGAATAGATTTTCATGGTATCACTCCTTAACAAGCTCTGCAAACAGGTTCTTGCAGGCAGGATAAATCTGACGGAACTGCTGATAGCGTTTCTCATACAGCGCGGCAAGCTCGGGTTCGGGCTCTACCGTGGACGCAATGGAAACCATTTCCTTGCAGGCATCCGCTACCGTTGCGTACTCGCCGCAGGCAACCATTGCCAGCATGGCACCGCCCATGCCGGGGCCCTGCTCGGAAGCCGGGCTGTTGAGGGGAATATTCAGAACATTTGCCATGATTCTCTTCCACAGGGGGCTCTTGGCGCCGCCGCCGCAGATCATGGAAGAGGTCACTTCAATGCCAAGGCTCCTGGCAACCTCCACGCTGTCACGGATGGCAAAGGCCACGCCCTCCAGAACCGCCTGGGTCAGATCCGCCCGGGTGGTATCCATGGTCATGCCAATGAAAGCAGCGCGGGCATTGGTATCGTTGATGGGGCTCCGTTCCCCCATCAGATAGGGCAGGAAGTAAACATGGTTCTTACCCAGCTTGTCCCCGGTAATAGGCACCTGCTCCCCGGCGTAGTCGGAGGTCTTGTAGATCTCATCCATCAGCCACTTGTTGCAGCTGGCGGCAGAGAGCATACAGCCCATCAGATGATAGCCGCCGTCGGCATGGGCGAAGGCATGGAGGCCGTTGGTGCTGTCCACGCCGAACTTGTCGGAGGAAATAAACACCGTGCCGGAGGTGCCCAGGCTGATGTTGCAGCCGCCGTTGCCAACCACACCGGTACCCACGGCAGCGGCCGCATTGTCGCCTGCGCCGGCGGCAACCACCACGCTCTCCGGCAGGCCCAGCTGAGCGGCGATTTCACTCTTGACGCAGCCGATTTTCTCATAGCTCTCAAAGAGCCTGGGCATCTGGCTTTCGGTCAGGCCGCACAGATCCAGCATTTCCTTGGACCAGCACTTGTGCTCCACATCCAGCAGCAGCATACCGGAGGCATCGGAATAATCACAGCTGTGCACGCCGGTGAGAATGTAATTGATGTAATCCTTGGGCAGCATCAGCTTGGCGATGCGCCGAAAGTTCTCCGGCTCCTCCTCCCGGACCCACAGGACCTTGGGCGCGGTAAACCCGGCAAAGGCGATATTGGCAGTCCGCTGGGACAGGACCTTTTTGCCAATCTCGTTGTTCAGGAAATCCACCTGTTTTGCGGTTCGGCCGTCGTTCCACAGAATGGCAGGACGGATTACATTGTCCTCCCCATCCAGAATAACCAGACCGTGCATCTGGCCGCCGCAGCCGATGCCCTTGACTTCTTTTCCGTCAAATCCGGTCAGCAGCTCGGGAATACCCTGGAATACCGCCTTTTTCCAGTCCTCGGGAGCCTGCTGGCTCCAGCCGGGATGGGGAAACTCCAGGGGATACTCCTTGGAGACTGTGTTCAGGATCTTGCCCTTACCGTCCATCAGCAGGAGCTTGACCGCGGATGTACCCAGATCAACGCCGATATACAAACCCATTTGAAATCCCTCCAGATGATTATTTTGAAGTTCTCTTGGTGTAAGCATACTTCATCCGGCCGGATTTATCTTTGCTAATCTTGGCTTTTTATTAGACTATTTTGCTGTCTGGCGCATTTTTGGTAGAATCGTCAGTTTCTGGCGCTCCGGATTGTATAAGATAGCCAAGGACTGATGTTTTTGTCCTTATTTTATGAAACGCCCCTGAAAACCAGAGGCGTTTGTTGTGATTTCGTTCAGTTTTCGTGGCCTGAAAGTTTTTGAAGGTAACGGAGGCTCTGCTCTTCCGTGTAAAAACGTTCCATGGAATGAATGCTGCGGCGGGTCAAAGCGTCCTCCCTTAATTGGGCATTTTGGCTGTGGGCAAACTGTTCCGGCGTCATGCCGCAGTACTGACGGAAGGCCTTGGTAAAATACCGGTAGTCGGAAAAGCCGGACTCCATGCATACATCCAGCATTTTTGTGTTCCCGGCAGCGATCTGCTGGCAGGCGCTGTTGAAGCGGACCGAGGTCACATATTCCTGAAAGGTCTGATTCAGACAGTCCCGGACAAAATGAGACAGGAAGGATACGGTGCACCCCTCTTCCTTCGCAAAATCCGCCAGCCGAATCTTGTGCATATAGTTTTCGTCCACATACTTTTGCAGACGCAAAAGCCGTGCATTCCGTTTATCCCGGCTGCGGGCCTCATCCATGGATACGCTGTGAGAGGGCATGGCCGTAAACGTATCATGAAAAATCCGGCTGACATGGCCCATCACCTCCATCTCATAGAACCGCTCCCGGCGGAAATAGGCGAAGGCACAGCGGAGCAGCCACTTTTTTATGGCCCCAGTATCCATGAATTCATCCACAATCTGGGCCTCCATCACCAGGTTGTCGATTCCGGGAAAAAGCTCCCGGGATACCTGGACACACAGGAAGGTACAGCCTCCCTCCACCTTCCGGAATTCGTGGGGCATATTGGGTGTGAGCAAAACCACCTGCCCCACCTCCACACGGAAGGATTGCTGCAGAGTAATAATCTGCAAAGGATTCTCTAAAACCCAAAGCATTTCCCAATCCGAATGGAAATGGGCCGTTCGGTATTCTACGGTATTCAGGAACAGTCGGATACCCAGGACATTCCAACGGCGGATGATTTCCAGCTCTTCCATAACAGATCCCCCTCTGTGTGTTTCTGGTCTGATTATAAATTGTCCACGCAGAGGTGTCAAGCAAAGCTGCGCGCCGTACATTCGTAAGCCGTGGGTGCAAACCCCTGTTGATTCCCCCAGCAGATGCGCAATGCTCCTATGCGCTGAGGAAACGCTCAAAATTCTGCAAACATCCTGTTTTGTACCCACAAAAATACAAAGGCTCCCGGAAGGAGTGTGTTTCCGCCCCGAAAATTGTCAAAGAACAGTTCGGAACCGGCAATCCAAGCAATCGAGCATTATGTACATATTGCGCAGTATTAAATTGTTCGGTTTGTACAAAATGTATGTTTTTCTTGTAGAAGCTATTGACAATCCCGCAAAAGCGGATGTAAACTGAGAGCAACGTCCGGACAAATCTCCGGGCGAAAATGAAAAGGAGACTGCAATCATGAAAAAGATTCTCGCATCCGTTCTTGCCATTCTGATGATCATCTCTATGGCTGCTTGCGGCGGCAATTCTGCACCTGCCGCTACCGAGGCTCCTGCTGCTACCGAGGCCCCCGCGGCTGAGGCTCCCGCTGCCGAAGCTCCCGCTGATGCCGGTCAGAAGACCGTTGGCATCGCAATGCCCACCAAGTCCCTGGAGCGCTGGAACCGCGATGGTGAATACCTGAAGGCTCAGTTTGAGGCTGCCGGTTACGCTGTTGAGCTGACCTACTCTGATAACGATAACACCAAGCAGAACAACGACATCTCCAATATGCTGGCTGATAAGGTTGACCTGCTGATCGTTGCCGCCATCGACGGCGAGGCTCTGACCCAGACCCTGGCAGAAGCCAAGGATCAGGGCGTTCCTGTTATCGCTTACGACCGTATGATCAAGGCCGACGCCGTTGACTACTACGTATCCTTCGATAACTACACTGTCGGCGTGCTGCAGGCTAAGTACGTAATCGAGCACATGGATCTGGACAATGCCGGTGACAAGACCTACAACATCGAGTTCACCGCTGGTGACCCCGCCGATAACAACGCCGGTTACTTCTTCAACGGTGCTTATGACACCCTGAAGCCCTACCTGGATGCCGGCACTCTGAAGATTCCTTCCGGAAAGAACACCTTCGAGCAGGTTGCTACCCCCGCATGGTCCACCGACACCGCTCTGGAGAACTTCCAGAACACTCTGGCTTCCTTCTACTCTGACGGCACCGTCCTTGACATCGCTCTGTGCTCCAACGACTCCACCGCCGCTGGTGTTTCTCAGGCTATCGAGTCCGACTACGCCGGCTCCAACACCGTTATGGTTACCGGCCAGGACGGCGACATCGGCAACCTGCAGAACATTGTTGACGGCAAGCAGACTATGACCGTTTACAAGAACGTGGCTGACGAAGCCGGCGTTACCCTGGTTCTGGCTCAGGCTCTGCTGAACGGTGATGCCATCGACGCTTCCCTGTGCGATAAGTTCGCCGTTACCGCCGCCTATGACACCGAGAGCTATGAGAACGGCACTCGTCCTGTTACCTCCTTCCTGCTGGTGCCTTGGTCCGTGGATAACACCAACCTGCAGCAGCTGGTTGACACCGGCAACTACAAGTGGGATGCCAACAACAAGTACCTGGAGTCCACTGCTTCCTGATCTGACTGATTGGGTCGTATCACTTTGAACTGAATCCGGGGGCGAGGTCCTGCCTCGCCCCCTCTTTTTTTCCCTCAGGCAACCACCAAAATTTTCTTCTCCTGCCCTGGCAGAAAAGTGTTTCGGCCGTTGCCGCCTAATACATGAAAAGGAGGGTATCCCACATTGGCAGATTATATTCTGGAGATGCGCAGCATCACCAAGGAATTCCCCGGTGTTAAAGCCTTGGACAACGTAAACCTGCAGGTTGAACGGGGCGAAATCCATGCGCTTGTCGGCGAAAACGGCGCCGGCAAATCCACTCTGATGAACGTGCTTTCCGGCACCTATCCCTATGGCACCTATACCGGTGACATCATTTATAACGGAGAAACCTGCCAGTTCCACACCCTTCGCGACAGCGAAGAGAAGGGAATTGTCATTATTCACCAGGAGCTCGCCCTGATCCCGGAGCTTTCGATCGGTGAGAATATGTTCCTCGGCAACGAGCGGAAAGGCCGCTTCGGGATCAACTGGGACAAGACCTATCACGAAGCCCGTATCCACATGGATCAGGTTGGTTTGAAGGATGATGCCCACACCCTGATCAAGGATATCGGTACCGGCAAGCAGCAGCTGGTTGAAATTGCCAAAGCGCTGGCAAAGAAGGTTAAGCTGCTGATTCTGGACGAGCCTACCTCCTCCTTGAACGAGGCAGACTCCAAAATGCTGCTGGACCTGCTCCTGAGCTTTAAGGAACAGGGCATGACATCCATCATCATCTCCCATAAGCTGAACGAAATTGCCTACGTTGCCGATAAGATCACCGTGCTGCGTGATGGCTCCACCATTGAGACCATCGACAATTCCACCCGCAGTGTCGACGAAGATCGGATCATTCGGGGCATGGTCGGCCGTGAGCTTTCTGACCGCTATCCCTCCCGCGAGCATCATATTTCCGACGAGATCGGCATGGAAGTTAAGAACTGGACTGTCCATCACCCGGTTTATCAGGAAAAGATCGTGGACGACAATGTTTCCTTCTATGTTCGCAAGGGTGAAGTGGTCGGCTTTTCCGGGCTTCAGGGCGCAGGCCGTACCGAGTTGGCTATGAGTATCTTTGGTCACTCATACGGCACCGGAATCACCGGTCAGGTCTTCATTAACGGCCAGGAAGTGCACCTGCACAACGAAAAGCAGGCCATCGAAGCAGGTCTTGCCTATGTTACCGAAGACCGAAAGGGCAATGGCTTGATCCTGCCCATGTCCATCGCTGTGAACAATACCATGGCAAAAATATCCAAGGTCTGCACCAAAGGCAACATTCTGGACTTCCAGAAGGAAAAACAGGTTGCCGAGGAATACAAGGAAAGGATGCGGACCAAGACCCCCTCTGTCATGCAGGACGTGGGCAATCTGTCCGGCGGCAACCAGCAGAAGGTTCTGCTGAGTAAGTGGATGTTTGCCGATCCCGAGGTTTTGATCCTGGATGAGCCCACCCGCGGCATTGACGTGGGTGCCAAGTACGAGATCTACGGCATTATCAACAGACTGGTGGCTATGGGTAAATCCGTGATTATGATTTCCTCCGAACTGCCTGAAATTCTGGGCATGTGTGACCGGATCTACGTTATGAACGAAGGTAAGATGGTCGCAGAAATGACCGCCCAGGAGGCTTCTCAGGAAAAGATCATGGCTGCCATTCTGAAATCCGAGAAGAAAGAAGAAAGTGAGGGAGTTACCGAATGAAACTTCAAACGACTTTGAAAAAGTATACCATGGTTATTGCCCTGGTACTGGTATTCATCCTTTTCTCTATCCTGACCCAAGGCCGTCTGCTGAAGGCCCAGAACATGTCGAACCTGCTGCTGCAGAACTCCTATGTTCTGGTTCTGGCCTGTGGTATGCTGCTGTGTATCCTGACCGGTGGTAACGTTGACCTTTCCGTCGGCTCCACTGTGTGTCTGGTTGGTGCTCTGTGTGCCCAGCTGCTGGATAAGACCAGTGTTCCCGCCATTCCCACCATTCTGATCTGCCTGGCCGTGGGTGCTCTGATCGGTGTGTGGCAGGGCTTCTGGATCGGCTACGTCCACATTCCTCCCTTCATCTGCACCCTTTCCGGTATGTTCCTGTTCCGTGGTATCGGCCGTGTTATTCTGTCCTCCAAAACCGTACCCGTTAAGAACCAGAGCTTCCTGAATATCTTCGCCTCCTACATCCAGGTTCCCGGTTTGGACGACAAGATCAAGTGGTCCGCTTTCATTGTAGGCGTCGTCGTTGCTGCCGGACTGCTGATCAGCTTCTTCCTGGGTCGGGCTTCCAAGGCCAAGAAGGGCTATAGCGTTGACGCTCTGGCTCCCGCACTGGCAAAACAGGTCATCATTGCTGCTCTTGTTGTATTTTACAGCTGGAAGCTGGCAAACTACAAGGGCATTCCCGTAATGCTGTTGTGGATTTTGGCAGTTGTGTTTATCTACGCCTTTATCACCAGCAAAACCGCTTTTGGCCGCTACTTCTACGCTGTCGGCGGCAACGAAAAGGCCACCAAGCTCTCCGGTATCGACACCAAGAAGGTTTACTTTATGGCCTATGCTTCCATGTCTTTCCTGGCTGGTCTTTCCGGTCTGCTGATGGCCGCCCGTATCGGCTCTGTCAACGGTGACACCGGTACCTCCTTCGAAATGGATGCCATCGGCTCCTGCTTCATCGGCGGCGCTTCCGCCTACGGCGGCTCCGGTACTGTTGCCGGTATCTGCATCGGCGCCATCTTCCTGGGCGTTATCAACCAGGGTATGTCCATCATCGGTCTGGACAACAACTGGCAGTACATCGTCAAGGGTTTGGTTCTGCTGGTTGCCGTTATCTTCGACGTGGTCTCCAACCACAAGACCGGCAAGGCATAATGCTTTCTTACCTTCCCCGGGCTGCGGCCCGGGGATTTTCATTTCTGCCCATTGAAATGAAGCGTGAAATGCGATATAATTTGAAAAAAGAAACTGAGGTTGTTCTATGGACTATTCCATCCTTATCCCTGACTGCATCAACTACTACCTGGACGGTTTTAAGAAAACCGAGTACCCTGCCTGCTTCCGGCACTACTGCCAGCGGACGGAAGGTATTTTTCAGGAGATCTCTATCCGCGACCCGGAGGCGTGCGCCCGGGAATTGGTGGACTGGATGGATGCCCATCCCGGCAGGTTTTTTCGGTCACGGCGGCTGGCAGACCGGCAGATGCTGCTTTTGCAATACACAGCCCCTGCCGCTCTGCAAATGGGCCAGGAAGCCTTTGCCCACGCCTTAAGCCGCATTTGGAACAAACGGCACCCCCAGTATCCATTCCAGGTAGCCAGCTACCAGGAGCTTTTCAAGGGCTTTAACAATACCATTCTGGGCTTTCAACTTCCGAAAGAGGAGGAGTAACGCAATGAAAGAAAAATTAATTGCCTGGATGAATTCCCGGCGCTACAACAGCCACCTGATGCGGCTTTTGGTAGGCGGATATGTGGTTTACCTGGGATGCAAAATTATGAAAAACCAGGCTGATGCAGGCAGTTTCTCCACCGCCCTGAGTATTTGCGCAGTGCTTCTCATTGTGCTTGGCCTTCCGGTGGCCCTGATTAGCCTTTACGCGGTATACAATGGTTACAGTACAGAATACCAGGGCAAAACCGACCGGAAAAAAATTTGGGATTCCTCCTCCGAAGAAGAAGAATCCCAGGATTCTCAATAAGACCGTCCTCATTTTTCTTTTTCACTTTTTGCATAACAAAAAAACCCAGAAGCAAAAGCTTCTGGGTTTTGGCGACCCGGAACGGACTCGAACCGTCGACCTCCAGCGTGACAGGCTGGCGTGCTAACCGACTGCACCACCGGGCCAGGAACGAGTGGAATTATATCAGATATTCGCCTGTTTGTAAAGGGGTAAACCAAAAAATTTTTCTTTTTGTCGAAGAGGCATTTGTTCCATGCAAAAGAAGTAAGGTTTATATTGCCTTTTAGGTGGAGAAATGCTATAATAGCCTAGAGTTTTTACCATTTGGGACATAACCGCGGCAGATACCGACCGATCCGCCGGACCAGTCCATATTGGAGGCAGAAATGAACATTATCATTGCAGGTGACGGCAAAGTTGGCGCTACCCTGACCCGGCAGCTCACCGGTGAAGGCTACGATGTAACCGTAATCGATTCCAAGCTCAAATGCCTGGAAGACAGTGTGGAACGCTACGATGTGATTTCCGTACAGGGCAACTGCGCTTCCATGGATGTCCTGCGTCAGGCCGGTGTTATGGATGCGAATCTGCTGATTGCCGCCACCGGCGCAGATGAAGTGAACCTGCTGTGCTGCACCACAGCCCATGCCATAAATCCCAACCTGCACACCATTGCCCGGGTACGCAACCCGGAATATACCGAGCAGATTTTCCGGATGCGGGAGCTTTTTGGCCTGTCCATGCTCATTAACCCGGAAAATCAGGCGGCAACGGAAATCGAACGTCTGCTGAAATACCCGGGCTTTCTTCGCCGGGATACCTTTGCAAAGGGCCGCACGGAAATCGTGGAACTCCGGGTAGATGCCAAGAGCAAGCTCTGCAACGTAAAGCTTGCGGATCTGCGGGCCATCGTCAAATGCAAGGTCCTGGTTTGTGCTGTTCTGCGGGGCGGCGCTGCCATTACCCCCGGCGGTGATTTTGTCCTGCGGGAGGGCGACCGGCTTTTCATCACCGCTCTCTCTGAAAACCTCACCACCCTTCTCAAAAATCTGGGCATCCTGACCCGCCAGGTTCGCCGTGTGATGCTCTGCGGCGGCGGCCGGGTCAGCTACTATCTTGCCAACCGTCTGCTGAAGGCCGGAATCGGCTGTGTCATTGTGGAAAGCGATCTTGGCCGCTGCAAGGAGCTGTGTGCGCTGCTTCCCAAGGCAGAAGTCATCCATGGAGACATTTCCGACCAATATCTGCTGGAAAGCGAGGGGCTTTCCCAGTGCGACGCATTGGTAACGCTGACCGGTCTGGATGAGCTCAACATGATTGTTTCCCTCTATGGCATCTCCCAGGGTGTGCCCCAGGTGATTACCAAGCTGAGTCATACCGATAATCACAGCATCATCAACAGTTTGTCGCTGGGCAGCTATATCTGTCCCAAGGAGCTGTGCTGCAATAACATCGTCCGTTATGTCCGCGCCATGCAGAATCAGACCGGCGCTGCCATCTCCGTTCACACCATTGCGGACGGTCAGGCCGAGGCCATGGAATTCCTGGCTGATGCGCAAACCAGATTCTGCGGCGTTCCTCTGAAGGAGATCAAGCTGAAATCCAATGTTCTGGTGGTCAGTATCAGCCATGGCGCCGCTACGGAGATTGCCAACGGAGACTCCGTATTCCAGGTTGGTGACACCGTTGTCGTTGTAACCAACAGTGGCGTGGTTCTGCGGCAGCTGAACGATATTTTTGCCTGAGGAGACCACCATGAATTATAGAATGATGGGGCGGTTTATCGCCCAAATCCTGCTTCTGGAAGGGCTCTTCATGCTTCCGGCCATGTTTATCAGCCTGGCTTACAGGGAGAGCACCGCGGCAAAGGCCTTTGTCCTGACCATCGTGCTGCTGCTGGTGATTTCCGTCCTGCTGCGCTTTTTTTGCCGGGGAGCAAAGAGCAACTTTTACGCCACCGACGGCATGGTCTGTGTCGCGATGAGCTGGATTATTCTCAGTCTTACCGGCTGTCTGCCCTTTGTCATCTCCCGGGAGATTCCCCGGTTTATTGACGCCTTGTTCGAGATCGTATCCGGCTTTACCACCACCGGTGCCTCCATTCTTCCTGCCGTTGAACCCCTGTCCAAAGGAATCCTCTACTGGCGCAGCTTCAGCCACTGGGTCGGCGGCATGGGTGTGCTGGTGTTTCTTCTGGCCGTGGCCCCCAGCAGCGACCGGGGCAAGGGATTTACCATGCACCTGCTCCGGGCGGAAAGCCCCGGCCCCAGCGTGGGCAAGCTGGTTCCCAAAATGCGCAAAACCGCCGCCATTCTGTATTTTCTGTACATGCTGCTGACGGTTCTCAACATTCTGTTTCTGCTTCTGGGAAGGATGCCGCTGTTCGAGGCTGTCTGTACCGCCTTCGGCACCGCCGGAACCGGCGGCTTTGGCGTGAAAAACGATTCCTTTGCCAGCTACAGCCCCTACCTGCAAAATGTAACCACCGTGTTCATGCTGCTGTTCGGTGTGAACTTCAGCTGCTACTATCTGCTGCTTTTGGGCCAGATCCGGAGTGTGTTCAAAGACGAAGAGCTCCGGGCCTATCTGGGCATCGCCTTTTGCAGTGTGCTGCTGATTGCCTGGAACATCCGCGGCATGTACGCGAGCGTTGGGGAGACCCTGCGGCACGCCGCGTTTCAGGTCAGCAGTATCATGACCACCACCGGCTTTGCCACCACAGACTTTGACCTTTGGCCCAGTTTTTCCAAAACCATCCTGCTGTGTCTTATGGTCATCGGTGCCAGCGCCGGCTCCACTGGCGGCGGCATTAAGGTATCCCGGGTACTGCTGCTGTTTAAGAGCCTTCGCCGCAGTTTTTTACAGATGCTTCATCCCAATCGGGTTCAGGTGGTCTGGAACAATGATCAGGCAGTGGACGAAAAGGTGGTGGAAAGCACCAACGCTTACCTGATTGCCTATGTGTTCATCCTGTTCATCAGCTTCCTGCTGCTGAGCCTGGACGGCTTCTCCACCGGCACCAACTTCTCCGCCGTGCTGTGCTGCTTCAACAACATCGGCCCCGGCTTGGAAGCCGTAGGCCCAACCTGCAATTTCAGCGCTTTCAGTGTTCTGAGCAAGCTGGTCCTGATTCTGGATATGCTTCTGGGCCGGTTGGAGATTTTCCCCATTCTGTGCCTGCTCTCCCGTCACACCTGGCAGCGCTCCATCCGCTGAAATACCAGTCATCCCCGCAGAAGGCTCTGCGGGGATGACGTTTTTTTATTTAATGTCTGCTGAATAAGCCGCCAATGCGGCTTATTCACACACCGAAGGTGTGTAATTTCAAAAAATGGCTCTTTTTAACCATTTTTTTGAAATTCAGACAGCAATCAATGCGTAGCTTTTCCTGCATGGCGAACCATGCAGGAAAAGCAGGTGCAAGGGTTTTGTGGCCAAAGCCGCAAAATCCTTGCACCCGAATAACGCAAAGATTGCCGGAAAGCCTTGGCTTTCAAGGCTTTTTGCGTTATTCAGTACGCATTATTTTGTATATTGGGGGTAATCGTAGGTTTTCAGATCGGTGCCCGGCTGGACCAGGTTCTGTTCGAACAGGATATTCCGGCTGCCGGAATCCGTACTGTAAACAAAACCATCGCCGTATTCCTCTCCCAGAGCCCGGAAGCTGTTTCCCTCCATACTGGCGCCATCCACACAATACAGGCTAATGCCGCCGTAGGAGCACTCGTAGATGTCGTTATTCCGGATCAGAACATTGCTGCAGGATTGGGCACCCACGCCGATGGTTCCGCAGCCGAACAGGCCAGTGTTTTCCACGGTGACATTCCCGCAATTCTGGAACTGGAGCACGCCGCCCATGCAGTAGCCCGGCTCCTTGGTGTGGCCCGCGGTGAGATCCCGGATTGTCAGATTGGTGCAGCTGTCAAAGGCCAGCACCTGGGCATATCTGGGCACAGCACTTACCACATTGGCAGTCTTTCCGTCTTTCCCCCGAATGGTCAGGTTTTCCACATTGCAGATGGTCAACTGAGGACCGTCAAAGGGGTCTTCCCAGTGGTAGTAGTCGCCGCCGTCCATCCCGTAATTCTTTGCCTTGCTCAGATCCAGCACCGGGCAGTCAATGACAATCTCCCGATCGGGTCCAAGGGCCGCCAGGAATTCATCCACGTTTTTGACGGTAATCTGTTCCCGCTGGCTTCCGGCATCTCCCGTGGCCGCCTCCCCTTCCGTCCGGGCAAAGGCGCCAAACTTTTGCGCCATACCATCCTCGGTCATTTCCTCATCCCCGATCATCACCTGACCGCCATTGTCGGTATCCATCCATTTCCAGGCAGAATTCCCGTTAAAGGCCGGGTCCGTCAGCTCTACCGAAGCCCCCACACCAGTGCCGGATTCCGAATACTGGCCGTACACATGGAACATTGCGTCGGTCAGGGTGTTTTCCTCCATGGAGCAGCCCTGAAGCTGCACCGTTGATGCATAGCAGGAAATCAGCTGCATCAGCCGGTTGTTATCCATCCGGCAGTTATCCAGAAGCACATCCATACAGTCCGAAACATCCAGAGCATACAGCGCATCCTGCTCCGCGCCTATATTGAAAAGTCGGCAGTTTTTCAGCAGAATTCCGCCGCCCTGATAGATGGACACCCCGGAAATGGAGCAATCATAGATATCTGTATCCTCCAGGGTCAGATCCCGCACCATCCAGCCGTTCAGGCCCACCGCGCCGCAGCCGAACAGGCTCAAATCCTTTAGGGTCACCTTGCTGCATCCGTTCAGATTCACCACGTTGCCCTCGCAGGCCTCCGCCCGCTGGGTGTGCCCCGCGGTAAAGCCCGTCAGTGTCAGGTCCCGGCAGTTGGTAAAGGTCAGCACCGCGGCGTTTCTGGGCTCGGTTTTCAGAACGGACAGGTCCTTTCCGCTGCCCCGGATGGTCAGGCCGTCCACGTTGGAGATCACCAGGGTGTCGTACTCCCAGCGGCAGTAGGGGTTCTCGCTTTTCATCGGACTGCCGTCACTGAGCAGCAGTGTTCCGGTGGGCAGGACGATGGTGGTGTCGGGAGCGATGGCCTCCACCAGCTCCTCCACGGTATGTACCAGAATTTCCGCCCCAGGGGTCTCCTCCGAGAAGGTGGGAAGACTCGCCGCGGAATTCTGACCTGCCTGGCAGCCGCACAGCAGCAGTACGCACAAAAGGGTACTGAGGATTCGGGTCAATCGTTTCATATGCTTCATCCTTTCCGAAAATCTACGGACTCCGGAGCTTTGCCTTCGGGGCCTGCTGAATGGTTCCTGAACAAACTGTATCACAAATGTTTCCATTTGTCACCAGTCTTAACCAATTTTTAAGGTTCTTTCCAATTCTTTAACCGGGCTTTAAGGCAACCGCTTCTGCTTTTTTTCGGAAATTCCGCTTCCCCATCTTTCTTTTTGGAACTCCCTGTAGTATAATGGAAGAAACTACAAACAGGAGGGCTCCCCAATGAAATATGGCTTTGGCGTGGATCTTGGCGGCACCACCGTAAAGATCGCCTACTTTGACGAAACCGGTAATATGCTGGACAAGTGGGAAATTCCCACCGTAACCGCAGACGGCGGCAAGCAGATCCTGCCCGACATCGCGGCATCTGTGGCTGGCTACCGGAAGGACCACAATATCCCGGACGAAGCGCTGCTGGGCCTGGGCATCGGCGTTCCCGGCCCCGTGGATGCCTCCGGCACGGTGAACCGCTGCGTAAATCTGGGCTGGGGCGTATTCAACATTGCCAAAGAGCTCAGCGACCTGACCGGGCTTCCCGTAAAGGCCGGTAACGATGCCAATGTGGCTGCCCTGGGTGAATTCTGGAAGGGCGGCGGCCAGGGCTGTGAGAACATCGTGTTCGTTACCCTGGGCACCGGTGTCGGCGGCGGCATCATTGTGGAAGGAAGGCTCCTCCACGGCACCCACGGTTCCGGCGCGGAGCTGGGCCACATGGTACTGGACCCCAGAGAGACCGCCGTGTGCGGCTGCGGCAAGCGGGGCTGTGTGGAGCAGTATTGCTCCGCCACCGGCATTGTCCGGCTGGCCAAGCTGCGGCTGGACAAGGACGAGGCCGCTTCCTCCCTGCGCACTCTGACGGACCTGACCTGCCGGGATATTTTTGACGCAGGCAAGGCAGGCGACGCTGTGGCCCTGGAGATCCTGGACCAGTACTACGACTACATGGGCCAATTCCTGGGCAGCGTGTGCTCTGCGGTTGACCCCGAGGCCGTTGTCATCGGCGGCGGTGTCAGCAAGGCAGGCCATGTGCTGCTGGAGGGCATCGAGCCCTACTTCCATAAATACGTCTTCCACGCTGCCTCCCAGGTGCGCTTTGCCCTGGCTTCCCTGGGCAATGATGCCGGCGCCTATGGTGCCTTTAAGCTGGCTGTAGACGCGTTCGCGAAATAAGAGCCATAAAAAAGGTCGTGCGGTTTTCCGCACGGCCTTTTCTTATGTCAGATACTGAAACCCCATTACGACGATTCCCAAAATTACCAGGATCACACCGGTGGCACGGTTCAGGGTTTTGGCGGATGCCTTGTTTGCGAATACCGCGGCAACACGGGCCCACAGGAAGGTAAACACCACACTCAGGAAGAATACGCCCCAGTCCGGCGCCCCACCGATGGCAAAATGGGAAGCAGCACCGGTAAACGCCGTAAAGGCCATGATGAACACACTGGTTCCTACGGCAGTTTTCAGCTCATACCCCAAAACGCTTGTGAGAATCAGCAGCATCATCATTCCGCCGCCCGCTCCTACGAAGCCGCAGATAAAACCAATCATGCAGCCGCAGACCAGAGACTGCACCGCCCGTTTCCCGGCGGAAACGCCCTGCATGGCCTCTTTGGTGGTCATAACCGGCCGGACAATGAATTTTACACCCAGCAGGAAGGTCATAAACACGGAAAAGCTTCCCATGGTTCTGGAGGGAACAAGACTGGCAGCATAGCTTCCCACCACGGTAAAGGCCAGCACACTGGCCATCATAATCAGGCCGTTTCGAATATCCAGATTCTTGTTCTTTCCATAGGTGTAGGCCGACACCGCACTGGCCAGAACATCGGAGGAAAGGGCGATGCCTACCGCCATATAGGGCTCCATGTGAAGAAATGTAATCAGCATGGGACTGATGACCGCGGCGGCACTGAGTCCGGCAAAGCCGGTGCCCAGGCCCGCGCCCATTCCCGCGAAAAAGGTTACAAGAATTGTGATCAATAGCTTCATTTATGTGTTTTTCCTTTCTGTGCTCGTTTCCCGGCAGGCCTGCTGCAAGGTCTGCTCGTTCATCTGGTATTTCAGCCGTCCGCTGCGTGCCACATACCCGGGGCAGCCGTGGCGCGTGATAAAGTCCATCAAATGTGCGCTGTCCGTGATCCCGGCAAGCAGCAGGGTCAGCTCCGGACCATCCCCATAGCAGTCTGTCAGAAATTCCATTGCCCGGTCCAGGGCCGTGTGGGTTTTCATGATGCTGTCCTGCCGCTGGGCAGTGCAGAATTTCTCCATCAGCTTCTGGCCCCTCAGACCGTTATGGGCCAGTACCTTTTGCAGGCGTACCACTTCGGATTCCGATTCCTGCCACATAACGCGCTCCCTTTCAAAAAAGACCGGGCCGGAATCCCGGCCCGACACATTTGCGTCATATCCTGTGGATTTCCTGACCGTTTAATACAGCCTGTATCAGCACATCGCCCCGATAACGAAGGGTCAGCAGGAAAAACGGAGCGTCCTGCCACAGCAGATCCAGAAAGATCCTGTCCCCTTCCCACATGGGGAGGCCATACAGAAACTCCCGGCTGACCCACTGCAGATCTCCCTCCGGGCAGTCGTGCAGATTTCCTTCGAACCCGTCCGCGGTAAAGAGATACATATATTCCCCTTCTCCGCCCTCCTGCAGAAAGGTCACAACGCCACGGCACTGCCAGGAGGTCAGCGTCAGTCCCGTCTCCTCCCAGCATTCCCGGAGCAGGCATTCGTCCGGGCTTTCCTCCTGCTCAAACTTTCCGCCGATGCCAATCCACTTATCCTTATTCACATCATTCTTCTTTTTCACCCGGTGGAGCATCAGCACCTGATCCCCTTGAATGACATAACACAGTGTAGAATTGTGCATCTTATTCCCTCTTTATCAGCCGGTAGGCCAGATGGACGGGTGTGACCACGACCTCGCTGTGGCCGTCCTCCCGTTCGCCGTCCAGGGTCCAGGGCATTTCCGGATCCGCAAAAATCCGGATATGGGTCGCGGAACGGAAGGTCAGCATCGCACAGTTGTACTTCTGGCTCTGCACCGCGAGAATGCACTCCCGAAGCTCTGCCAGACTGCGGGGCGCCCGGATCAGAAGGATTTCCAGTTTGTTGTCCTGAAGATCCACCACGTCAGGGTCCAGGGTCAGAATACCGCCCACAGAGGTGGAATTGCAGATGGCGCCAAAAAGGAAATCATCCTCCACCTCTTCCCCATCCACAATCATCCGGATGTGCTCCTTCCGGATCTGGGACAATTCCTGAATTCCCTCCAGCACATAGGCCGTATGCCCCAGGGCATTCTTGATATTCTGGGGGGTGGCATAGCTGGCCCGGGTAAAGGCGCCAAAGGATGCCACATAGGAGAAAATCCGTCCTCCGAAGCTGCCGGCATCGTAGGATACAGGCTGACCCTCAATGATCTCCCTTGCTGCCTCCAGAAGGTCACCGGAAAGGTGGAGGCTGGAAGCAAAATCATTGGTAGAACCGGCGGGAATATATCCAACCGGTGTTTTGGAGCCTGCCTGGAGCAGCCCCGAAATGGTCTCATTAAATGTGCCGTCGCCACCGCAGCAGACGATCAGGTCCACCTGATCGCAAAGTCTGGCAACCTCACTGACGGCATCGCCGGGACCGGCAGTAATATAGGTCTGCACGGCATAGTCCGCACGGTTAAACAGCGCGATGATCTCTGCCAGCATTTTTGCTGCTTTCTTCTGCCCGGAATATGGATTCACGACCAAAAGCATTTTTTTCATGGGTATTTCCTCTCACTTTGCGATCCGGGAGCAGCCCGGATGTTTTCTTATTTGCTTATTATAACACATTTCCCCCGCCTTGCAAGCAGCCAGAGAAGTGTTCGTAAAAATGTTACAAATGACCGTTTTCATACATTTCCCCCGTTGCATTTGTCCTTGTTCCGAGGTATTCTAATACTGTGTTTCAATGGAAAGTAGTCTTTCAATTGAAACGGCATCCCTTGACCGCGTTGCCGAAGCTGTGATTTTGGAAAAAACCACAGCTTTCCGTCTCATTATCCCATATTGGAGGATCGCCATGCGTACTGCAAACGACTACTACCGGGCGCTTTTTGGCTGCAAGGTATATAAACTGTCCCTGGACGGCGGCTTCACCTGTCCCAACCGGGACGGCCGCCTGGGCACCGGCGGCTGTGCCTTCTGCTCCGGTTCCGGAAGCGGAGAATTTGCCCAGCGTGGCTGTGGCAGCATTGAAAAGCAGCTGGAGCTTGCCAAAGAGCGGGTTAGGGCCAAATGCAAAACTGGGAAATACATTGCCTACTTTCAGTCCTTCACCGGCACCTACGCCCCGGTGGAAAAGCTGGAAACGCTGTTCCGGGAGGCCATGAAGCCGGACTGGATTGTGGGACTTTCCATTGGCACCCGGCCGGACTGTTTGCCAGAGGAAGTCATCTCGCTGCTGGAAGGGCTCAACAGAGAAAAGCCTGTCAGCATCGAACTGGGACTGCAAACCGCCAACGATGCAACCGCCCGGGCCATGAACCGCTGCTATGAAACCAGTGCGTATGTGGATGCTGTCAAGCGGCTGAAAAGGGCGGGCCTCAATGTGGTAACCCATATTATTCTGGGGCTTCCCGGAGATACGGAAGAGGATATGCTGGAAACCACCCGTCTGGCTGTAAGCTGCGGCACAGACGGTGTCAAATTTCACCTTCTGCACGTGCTGAAGGATACCGCTCTGGAAACGTCCTATCGGCAGGGAGAATTCCGCTGCCTGACCATGGAGGAATACGGCAGCATTCTTGGCAGGTGTATTGCCCTGCTGCCCCCGGAAACCGTGGTGCATCGGATCACCGGCGACGGTGCCCGGCGGGAACTCATTGCGCCAACCTGGTCCCTGGATAAGAAAAAGGTACTCAATTACCTGAATCACCTTCTGCGCACCACTGGACAAGCGGAACAAAAGGGTCTATAATAAAGCAGAAGCATTCTCCACAATTTTCTGTCCATTCCCTGGGATCCTTTTGTGGAGTTCTGCCGCACACAGCTGCCGTTTTTGCGGCAGACCGGACAAATGGAGGGCTTGCCATGAAACTCGACACCAAACGCACGGTCCTTGTGGGCTTTGCATTCCTGTCTATCTGCGCCTTCTGGCAGATGTACGACAATCTGGTTCCCCTGATCCTGACCAACACCTTTCACCTGAATGAGACCCTATCCGGTGCCATCATGGCTGCGGACAATGTGCTGGCACTGTTCCTGCTGCCCCTGTTTGGCGGACTTTCCGACAAATGCAAAAGTCCTCTGGGACGGCGCAGACCCTTTATCCTCTTTGGCACTCTGGCCGCAATTGTGCTGATGCTCCAGCTTCCCATCTGGGCAGACAGCTACCACGCTGCCCCCGGCGGCGGAAAAATCGCCCTGTTTATCCTCTGTCTTGGATTGCTGCTGATTGCCATGGGCACCTACCGCAGTCCCGCCGTTGCGCTGATGCCGGACATCACCCCCAAGCCTCTGCGTTCCAAGGCCAATGCCATCATCAATCTCATGGGCGCTGTAGGCGGTATCCTCTATCTGCTGATTACCACCTTCCTCTATCATGTGAAAAGCGAAACCTATGTAAGCTACCTTCCCCTGTTTGCCATTGTGGCAGGAATCATGGCGGTTGCCCTGGCCATTGTGATGTTCTTTGTCAATGAGCCGGAGCTGGTGAAAAAGCAGGAGGAATTTGAAAAGCAGCACCCGGAGGATGACCTGGCCGAGAAGACGGAAAAGGGCGAGCTCCTCCCGAAGGCTGTGAAGCGGAGTCTTGCGTTCCTTTTGATTTCCATCAGCCTGTGGTTTATCGGCTACAACGGCGTAAGCACCTGGTTTTCCGTTTATGCGGAGAATGTCTGGGGTATGAGCCTGGGCCAGGCGAATACCTGCCTGACCATTGCCACCGGCGGCGCCATCCTCAGTTACATCCCCGTGGGCAATGTAGCCAGCCGCATCGGCCGGCGGAAAACCATCCGTTTTGGTACCCTGCTGCTGTCCGGCAGCTTTCTGGTGGCCTTTTTGCTGACCAGCGTCCTCCAGGGCTTCAGCCCGGTTCTCTATATTCTGTTCCTGCTTGTGGGCCTTGCCTGGGCCGCAATCAATGTGAACAGCCTGCCCATGGTGGTGGAAATGTGCAGCGGCAGTGAAGTTGGCAAATTTACGGGGCTCTACTACACCTTTTCCATGTCCGCTCAGATTGTCACTCCCATTGCAGCCGGTTGGCTGCTGCGCAATGTGAGCTATCTGTCCCTGTTCCCTTACGCGGCACTGTTTGTTTTTGCCTCCTTTGTGACCATGGGCTTTGTCCGCCATGGTGACAACAAGGTCCCTGCCAAAAAGGGGCTGGAGGCATATGATGTAGAAGATTGACGACCGTCAAATCGATACAAACCCATTTCAAAAGGAAGCGAATGATCATGTTTGTTCTGATCCTTATTTTGCTGATCTGTATGATCCTGCATGTTTTCTGCCTGCGGGGGAGGAAGCAGCATGTTGGCCTGGAGGCGCTGCGACCCTGGGCATATGCCCACAGAGGGCTCCATGACCCGTCCAAACCGGAAAACAGCATGGCCGCTTTCCGGGCAGCGCTGGAAAAAGGCTATGGAATCGAACTGGATGTTCATCTGCTGAAAGACGGCACCCTGGCCATTCTCCATGACTCTGACCTGAAACGGGTAACCGGCCGGGAAGGAATCCTGGAGGAGCTGACCGCAGAGGATCTGCCTGCCATCCATCTGGCCGGCACCCAGGAAACCATCCCCACCCTGGGGCAGGTTCTGGACCTGTATGCCGGACAAGCCCCCTTGATCATTGAGCTGAAAACCTACAAAGGAAACGCCGGTGCGCTGACGGAGGCCGTCTGCCGGATGCTGGAAAGCTACAAAGGCCCCTTCTGCCTGGAATCCTTCGACCCCCGTTGCATCCGGTATCTGCGCAGGCACCATCCGGAACTGATCCGGGGCCAGCTTTCCGAAAATTCCGTCAAGCGGGATAAAACCTTTTCCTGGCCGGTTCGGTTTGTTTGTACCTACTATCTGGAAAACTTCCTGACGAGACCCGATTTCATAGCCTACCGGTTTGAGGACCGGAAAACCACCAGCAATGCCATCTGCCGCAAGCTGTGGGGCATCCAGGGTGTCAGCTGGACCATCAAAACGCCTGAGGATTTTCAAGCTGCGGTGCGGGAAGGCTGGATTCCGATTTTTGAAGGGTTTGATCCCAAAGAACTGGGGATTTTTCAATAGAAACCAAAGGGATTGTTCACATTTTCGTTGAATTCTGTTTTCAATTCCGCTATTTGCTGTTCAAATTCCCCCGGTATTTTAATAGCAGAAAGGTTGCGGAAGCCGTGAGCCGCTCCCTTTCTTATCCGTAGATCCTCTTTTCTACCTCTCTTCTTTCTATTCCTTTTGCAGGAAACCCCCGCTGCGTAGGCAGCGGGGGTTTTCATGTTTTTGG
Organism: Oscillospiraceae bacterium; assembly: GCA_017622995.1. Taxonomy (GTDB): domain Bacteria; phylum Bacillota; class Clostridia; order Oscillospirales; family Oscillospiraceae; genus Faecousia. Next base: position 16,657 of record JAGAQA010000037.1, on the reverse strand, counting down.
TTGACTTACTCCACTTTTTTCAGTTCACTGAGCCGGTACAGCGCAATGGCCGCCGTCTGACGGGTCAGCGCCTCTCCCTCCGAAAGAACAATTTCCCGTTCTCTCAATTCATCGAATTGGGTTTTCTCATCGGCATCCAGATCCAGGGCGCTGCACAACAGCGCGGCTGCATCTTCCCCTTTTGCAGTCTCATCCGCCTGCCACTCCTGCCAGGGCTGCCGGTCTGTCAGTCCGGCACGCAGTGCCGCAGTGGCATAGGGACGCAGCCACTGTGGGAGATTGCCGCCGTATTGATCGCTGGCTGTATCCTCCACGGGAATGCTCAGTGTTTTGACAGCCATGGCAAGGAATTCCCCCTTTGTAACCTCTTTGCCCGGCTGAAAGACCGGCTTCTGCGCCAGGCTTTCCCCGGAAAAGATTCCGGAAGATCTCATCCACTCCGCCTCAAAGCAGCAGTCTGTGCCCAGGGTATCCGTATAGGCGGTTGGTTCCGTAGGGCGCAGAATGGTAATGGTCACTGTTGCCTCCCGGGATACTTTTCCTCCGGGATCAGACGCGGTATAGGCAAAGGAATCCACACCAACCTTATTGTTCTTCGGGGTATAGGTGAAGCTTCCATCCTGGGAGATTACCACTTCTCCCCGCCGGGGCTGACGGGTCACGGAAAAGCTCAGGGGCTCCCCTTCCGGATCACTTGCCCGCAGAGAGCCGGTATTCGGCAGGTTTTTATAGGTCTCCAGCGTGGAATCCTCCGCTACGGGCGGCTTGTTCTCCTTTCCCCGAATGCCAAGCGTAAACGCGGTTTCCTGGCCGATTCCCGCTTCTGAAACCGGGAGATAGATGACCGTTGCCTGATTGTCCACTTCCGTCTGGTAAGGGGTAAAGGTCAGGTTTTCCAACTGCGCCATTGTGAGTACATCCCCCTCACGGATTACCCGGCGGTCTAAACGCAATACCCCGGTATCCGGCGTTTCCAGAAGTGCCGCTCCTTCCATGTTCCCGGTAAAATCTCCGGCCGCAAAGCAGTATACGCTGCCGCTTTCCACCGCCGCAGCCCTGGCCGTCACAGGAGAAAGCATCAGCAGTGTGAAGAGAAACAGTGCAAGTTTTCTTCTCATAAAGAAATACCTCCAGAAAATGATTTCCGGAGGTATTGTTTGCCATAGGTGGGAAAATTATTCAGGGAATCCTGGTTACCGTCAGAGTGTTGGCGCCATCGGTCAGGATCAGTTTCCCTTCCTGGGATGCATCCACCCTCCAGGTATTGCCGGACAGGCGAAGGGTCAGTGTCTGGCCATCCATTTTGGCGATTCCAGCATCGTTATACAGGCTTTTCAGGCTGGAAAACAGCTCGGAGGGGGTCATTCTTCTCTCAAATTCCGCAAACCGGATACCGCCCTCGGCCTCAAAAACGCCCTCGGCATCGGTGGTTTGGTGGTTTTCAATCACTTCCTCACGGGTAAAGCCCCCATCCTCGGCCATTTTGTCAATGACCGTATCATAGTAGCCCGTTACGCCCTGGTGCAGCTGAGCGGCATAGCTCTTGGTCACACGATCCAGTTCCTCCTGCCCCAGGCTCAGCACTGCCAGTCCATCCTTGCTTACTGCCAGGGTTACCTTAACCGACAGGTCCTTGATTTCAATCTTCTCCGGGAAGTCTTTGTCCATCTTATCCTGGTTCTGCGCCAGTTCCGTGAGAGCGGCCTTCACATCCGGCAGAATATCCAGTGTGCAGGACCAATTCCCCAACAGGGGAGCCAGCTCATCCTTGCTTTCATGATGAGACCCCAGATCCTCCGCGATCCGGGTTCCTTCCAGGCCCGCCAGGGCACCCTGGGTATCCCCATCCTCATATTGCTGCAGGGCCGCCAGCTGACCGGCAGCCTGGCTCAGATTTTTGGAATTTCCATACTCTCCCAGGGCGGCAAAGGCTGTGGCCGCTCCCAGATATTCACCATCCGCCAGCTGGGCCATTGCAAGCTGATAGTCGCAGGCAGTGATCATGGCCTTGCTGTCGGCATAATCCTCCAGCGCCCGGAATGCCTTTCTGGCCTCCGAATACTGGCCGTAATAGTAAAGATTCCGTGCCGCGTCATACTGCTTTTCCTTGGATTGCCCACATCCGGACAAACAGGAAACCGCAGTCAGCAGCACCAGCGCAAACGACAATCGACGCATTTTCCTCACAAAAATCACCCGTTTCTCATATCCGTTATGCAAATGGTAACACGAAAACATCAACAAATTGTTAATTTTTCTCCCAAAGGCAATATTTTTCTGTTTTTTCCCGGACCTGATACTTTTCCCGCAGCAGCTCACCAATGGCTTCCGGCTCCATTTCCCCTTGTCCGGTCACAACCCACCGCGCGTCCGGCGAGGAAAGGTAAGCGCAAATCTCTTCCCCAATCTCCGGAACCAGCTGAATGTAATGGCTCTGCCAGTCGCAGTATTTGACCGGCGGCAGCATATCCGCCTGCAAATACCAGGCAGAGCAGGAATCCAGGCCATAGACGTAGACCTGGCCCCGCTGATCCTGAGGAATCCGCTCCACCAGCGTCTGGATTGCGTCATAATCCTGCCGTTCCTCAACGCCATAGTGCGCACAGTACATTGCATAGGAGATCTCTTCCAGCGCCCGGATTCGAAACAGCTTCCAGGGGACGGCCAGAATGCCCAGAGACAGAGCGCCGGTCAGAATCAGGCACAGGGCCTGCTTCTCTTTCCGCCATGGAATGCCCCGTTTTGCGCCGCAAACGGTCAGATAGCCGCCAAAAACCATGTTGGGCAACACCAAAACAAAGTAATGGCAGTAGCCGTTACCCATCAGTGCTGCCACCAGCACCGTAGCGGCGGAAGCCGCAAAGAACAGCCACAGCTTCCAATCCCGCAGCCGGTACACAACCAGCGGCACTGCCGGGAGCAGCAGCAGCGCAAGACACAGCCGGACCTGTCCCATTGAAAGCAGGCTGTCCAGCAGTCCGGACTCCCCAGAATACCGGAAGCCGAACAAAAACACCTGGCTGAGCATTTCTTCCAGGATGCCGTTGGCAGCACACCAGGCAACAGCCGGAAGCACCCCCAGTGCTGTGCCAAGGAGAAACATAGCGCCGTTGGAAAAAAGATTGCGAAAGCGCTTCCAAACAAGCAGATTGCACACCGCAGTCAGGAGAATCGCCCCAATGAGTGCCGCGTTGGTAACGCGAATCATGGCCATTACACCGAATGCCAAACCGTAATAGAAGCCTGCCCAAACAGAATGGTCCTGGTTTTCCGGTGAGGGAATCCGGCTCCGGTTCAGATACCCCAGAAACAGATACAGACAGGGCATCAAAAACGGCAGAGACAGTTCTTCCGTCAGATTGCCGCCGGTCATGGTAAAGCTCAGCACATAGCCCATGGGCAGCAGAAACACCAGGCTCAGCCAAATTGGAATTCTCTTATCTGCAAAAGCCAGATCCCAGCATTTCAGGCTGAACAGAATCGTCACAAACAGGCAGACACACTCCAGAAGGAACGCGCCCGTCCGTCCAGGGAAGAGAAGCTGCCCCAGATATTCCATCAGGAACAGGTAGGGTCCCTTCATATCAAAGAAGTCCCGGTACGGGAGCATTCCCTGGGTCATTCCCTTTCCCACAAGGCGAAAGAATGCCGCATCCTGACCCACGTTGTATTGCAGCAGCGGTGTTGTGGACAGGGCGCACACCGCCAGAAATCCCACCGCAGCCAGAGCCGTCAGGACAATACGCGCCGAACTGCGGAAAACGGAGGTTCTTTTCTCCATGATACTCCCCATTCTTTCCAAAGGATCGTTTTTTCTATTGTACAAAAAACTTTTTCTTCCGTAAAGGGGGAAATGAAGGAAGCCGGAAAAATTTTGAGGAAATGATCGGGAGGCCACTGCGATCAGGCACATTTCCCATGTGGTTCCTTTTCGGCAAATGGTCATCTTTCTTCGTAAGTTTTCCGAAAAAACTTGACTTTGCAAAAACAAAAATGTATGATAGCATCGTTTTCGTGTGTTTGTTGAATGGAAGAGGAGAATGATATGCTTTCAAAGTACATTGGCGACCGTTCCTTCTACCGAAGGGTTTTCCAGGTTGCCATTCCCATTATCATCCAAAACGGAATTACCAATTTTGTTTCCCTTTTGGACAACATCATGGTCGGTCAGGTTGGCACGCTTCCCATGAGCGGCGTATCCATTGTCAACCAGATCATCTTTGTTTTTAATCTCTGCATCTTTGGTGCTGCCTCAGGTGCGGGTATTTTTACCGCCCAGTTCCACGGCAGCGGGGATGATGCGGGCATCCGCTATACCTTCCGGTTTAAAATGCTGGTCTGTCTGGTGATTACCCTGGTTGCGGGAAGTCTGTTTTACTTTTTCCAGGATCCGCTGATCAACCTGTACCTTACAGGAAACGGAACCGCTGAGGATGCCGCCCAGGTGCTCAGCTACGGTCGTGACTATCTGGCCGTCATGCTGTGGGGGCTGCTCCCCTTCAGTGTAGCCAACGCCTACGCCAGCACCCTGAAAGAGAGTGAAGAAACCTTCGTTCCCATGGTGGCAGGCGTAGCCGCGGTTTTCATCAACCTGGTCCTCAACTATATTCTCATTTTCGGCCACTTCGGCGCTCCCGCCATGGGTGTGCGGGGTGCGGCGCTGGCAACGGTCATTTCCCGTTATGCCGAGCTGGGCCTGGTTGCCGTTTGGTGCCACCGCCATTCGGACAAGCATCCCTTTATCCGGGGCGCTTACCGCTCCATGGCCATCCCCGGAAGGCTTCTGAAATCCATTACCATTACCGGCGCCCCTTTGCTGATCAACGAGACCCTGTGGTCAATGGGCGTTGCCATCATGAATCAGTGCTACTCCACCTGCGGTCTGGATGTGGTGCCCGCCATGAATATCTCTACTACGCTCATCAATCTGTCCAGTGTGGTATATCACTCCCTGGGTGTCAGCGTAGGAATCCTCATGGGCCAGATGCTGGGCGCCCGCCGTTCGGAGGAGGAGGTGCGGGACACGAACCGAAAGCTCATTGCTTTTTCCGTATCCATGGGCGTTTTGTTTGGTGGACTGATGGCTCTGGGTTCCGGCCTGTTCCCCCATATCTACAACACATCGGAAGCGGTACGGCTGCTGGCTCAGGATCTGATTCTCATCAGTGCCCTGATCATGCCCTTCCAGTCCTTTGCCAACGCCACCTACTTCACACTGCGCTCCGGAGGAAAGACCTTTATCACGTTTATCTTCGACAGCGGGTTTATGTGGGTATGCAGTGTCAGCCTTGCCTTCTGCCTGAGCCGGTTTACGAATCTTTCCATTCTGCCGCTGTTCGCCATCTGCCAGCTGCCGGACATTCTCAAATGCATCCTGGGCCAATACATGCTGAAAAAGGGCACCTGGATTCATAATCTTGCCTGAGCACGTTAATCCCTTGCCGAAAGGCAGGGGATTTTTTCCCTATAAGGTTGATTCTGTGCCCATTATCCTGTATACTGGGTGGAGCAAGCCGTAACCAATCGAAATGAGGTGCCATTCTATGGATTCTTTGCAGAAGGTCAAATCCCACCTGCACATTGTGTTCTGCGCGGAGCATTATAACCCCCTGGGCGTTGTTCGTTCTCTCGGAGAGGCAGGCATCACCCCCATTGCCATCATCCTGCGCTCAAATCTGCACATCACCTCCCGAAGCAAGTACCTGAAAAAGCGTTGCTTCGTGGATTCCGTGGAGGAGGGGTATCGGCTGCTGCTGGATACCTTTGGGAACCAGCCAGAAAAGCCCTTTGTCTACACCTGTGATGATACCATCACCAATTTCCTGGACGCCCATTATGACACGCTGAAGGATCAATTCTACTTTTTCAACGCCGGTGCTCCGGGACGGATTGCCCAGTTCCAGAATAAAGAAGCCATCCTCCAGCTGGCGCGGAAGCACGGGCTTTCCTTCCTGAAAACCTACACCGTGAACGTTGGGGAAATCCCAGAGGGTCTGGAATATCCCGTTATTACCAAGGCGATCATCTCCACCATCCCGAACTGGAAGGACGATATGGTTATCTGTCGGGACGAATCGGAACTCCGGGAGGCCTACCGACACATCCGCAGCCCCAAGGTGCTTATCCAAAAGTACATTGAAAAGAAAAACGAGCTGTGTATGGAAGGGCTCAGCGTCAACCGGGGTCGGGATACCCTGATCTCCATCGCCAGTTCCTATAACTATCTGCTGGACAACAGCTACAGCCCCTATATGACCGTCGGAAGCCTTCATAACGAAGGCCTCCGCGAAAAGCTCTGTGGGATGCTGGAGGAGGTTGGCTTCGAGGGTATTTTTGAAATTGAATTCCTGGTGGATCAGGATGACACGCTTTACTTCCTGGAGATCAATTTCCGGAATTCCACATGGAGCTACGCCTCCACCATCGCCCAGATGCCCCTGCCCGTGCTGTGGGCCGAGGGAATGCTGGATCCGAATGTGGTCCGGCAGGCCCGCAAAGAGGTCACCGAGCCCTTCTGCGCCATGGTGGAAATGGATGACCTCCGGTTCCGGGTGAAGACAAGGCAGATTACCCTGTCGGAATGGCTGCGCCAATGGAAGTCCAGCAAGTGCAAATACTACTGGGGTAGAAAAGACTGCCTTCCGTTCTTCTCTACCCTTTGGGGACTTTTCTATAAGAAACTGCGGAAATAGACCAGGAGGACGCCAATGAACCGAACAAAAACCCACCGCGTATTAGCGGTATGCGGCTCCTGTATCTCCTTTTATATTGGAGCAGGGTTTGCCACCATGCAGGAGCTGGTCCAGTACGAAGCCTCCTATGGTTCCCGGTTTCCTTTGGTGATTGCTGTCACCGCATTGATTTATGTGTATACCAATCTCTCCTTTGCTGCCAACGGGCACAGGCTTCAGCTCAGCAGAGGCGGCGATATATACCGGGTTTACGGCTCTGTTCTTGGGGAAAGGGCCGGAATCTGGATTGGGAAATTCTTTGACCTCTTCTCTGCCCTGTTCTGCTATATGAGCTTCGTGGTCATGTGCGGCGGAGCCAGTGCCACCGCATCCCAGCAGTGGGGTGCCCCCGCCGGTCTTGGTGCAGGGGTGCTGACAGTGCTGGCAATTACCACGGTGGCGTTCGGCCTAAACGGCATCGTCAAGGCCCTGAGCCGTGTGGGGCCAGTGATTATCGCCATGATCCTCTTTGTCTCCCTGGTGACCACCTGCACCGGATACCCGTCCCTGAAAGAGGGCATGGCCCAGGTAGACGCCGGTTTCTACTGTCAGGCCATGGCCCAGGTAGGCGGCGGCAATCCCATTGCCTCCGGCGCGTCCTATGGCGGCTTTGTGATTCTTTGGTTCGCCGCCTTTATCGCAGAAATTGGCAGCAAAAATGATCTGGCGCCCGTCCGTTCCGGAATGCTCCTGTCCACGCTGTGCATCTTCGGTGCAGCAGCTCTGTGCTGTACCGCTATCCTGGGACACATTGACGCAACAGCCGCAGCGGACATTCCCGCTTTGGTGCTGGCCGGACAGATCTCGCCTGTGGTCGCCCAGGTTTTCGCCATTGTCATCTGCGCTGGAATATACACCTCCGCTGTGCCCCTTCTCTGGACCGGTGTGCGGGCTATTTCTCAGGAAGGCAGCGTCCATTATCGTCCCGTGACGGCGATTCTGGGAATTCTCGGCTGCTTGATCGCCTGTCTGGTTCCCTACAAGGGTTTGATCAATATTCTATACGGACTGAATGGTTATCTGGGATTTTTGCTGGTTTTCCTGATGATTCTCCACGATTTGAAGCGGAAGCCATCACCTCATACCTCTTTATAATGGAACCGGTCCATTGGCTTTCAGCATGACTTTTTCAAAAACGGGATAGACTGATCTCCTTTGAGCGTTCCGTATTTTCGTATTATTTCAAACAGATGCTGATCATAAGCATCCATGCAGTCAACGCTTTCTAATATGGTAGCGCACTGCAAAGGTCTATTCGAATTGATAACACTTCAGGAGGTATCCTATGGCATCCAAGGTCTACTTTACCGATTTTTGCACCGGAACATCGGAAACCCTGCCCCAGAAGCTCTCCCGACTGATTCTCTCCGCCGGAATCGATCAGATTGATTTCAAGGACAAATACGTTGCCATCAAAATTCACTTCGGTGAACTGGGCAACATGGCTCACCTGCGTGCCGGTTACGCCCGGGTGCTGGTGAACATCATCAAGGACCTGGGCGGAAAACCCTTCCTCACCGATTGCAACACCATGTATGTCGGCTCCCGGAAGAACGCCCTGGATCATCTGGAAACCGCCTACCTCAACGGCTTTACTCCCTACTCCACCGGCTGCCACATTCTAATTGCCGACGGTCTGAAGGGAACCGACGATGTGGCCGTGCCTGTGGAGGGCGGCGAATATGTAAAATTTGCCAAGATCGGCCGGGCCGTGATGGATGCGGACATCGTCATCTCCCTGAACCACTTCAAGGGACATGAGGAGGCGGGCTTCGGCGGCGCCATCAAAAACCTGGGCATGGGCTGCGGCTCCAACGAAGGGAAACGGGATATGCACTCCGCCGGTCGTCCCCTGGTAGACCCAGAAAAGTGCGTCGGCTGCGGTACCTGCGCCAAATACTGTGCCCACGAAGGCCCCCAGCCGGACGGCAAGGTGATGAAAATCAACTGGGTCAACTGCATGGGCTGCGGCCGCTGCGTGGACGTGTGCCCCGTGAAAGCCATCTACCACGACAGCGGCGATCAGGCCGTGCGGATGCTCAACTACAAGATGGCAGAATATGCAAAGGCCGTGGTGGATGGACGTCCCCACTTCCACATCAGCCTGGTTCGGGATGTCAGCCCCTACTGCGACTGCCACGCGGAGAACGACCTGCCCATTGTCCCCGATGTAGGTATGTTCGCCTCCTTCGATCCCGTAGCCCTGGATCTTGCCTGCGCGGAAGCAGTAAACGCCCAGACCGTCAACCCCGGCTCCAAGCTGGACAAAGCCAACCGTCCCGATCTGGACAACCTGACCGGCTCCTTCCCCCACACCAACTGGCGCAGTCAGATCACCCACGCCAAGAAAATCGGACTGGGTGATGACACCTATGAGCTGGTAAGGATTTGACGTCCTCCCCTCCCGAAGCAGCCGCAGCGGGAGGGGGCCTTTTTATTCCAGAGCTTTCTTCAGCTTCTGCAGCGCCCGCTTTTCAATGCGGGATACATTCCACCGCCGCTAATGTAAACGATGCCCCGGACAATTTCGTCCAGGGCATCTGCTCATTTTCGTACGATATAGCGGCCATTCATCAAGGTTTTCTCATAGTCGCAAACGCTCACCCATGAAATGTTATTTCCCGGACAGCTGCTCTTCACAGAATTGCAGCAGCGCGGGGATGTCCACTGTTGCGGTTTCCCAGATAATGGCCTGATCCATTCGTCCATAGTTATGGGCAACCAGATTCCGCATGGCCTTCATGGGTCCCCACTGAACACGGTTTGCGGTCGCCTGCCGATACTCAGCGGACAACCCGCCGCTCAACTCCCCAATCTGCAAGATGGAAAAGCTGACTGACCGCTGGAAATCCGCATCCGCCGCATAGACTTCAAAGGAATTACCATAGCGTTCAATGGTTTTCCCGATGGCAACGCAATACTCTTTGATATGCTGGATTCTCTGCAAATCAGGCGACATCATTCAGCTTCACCCTTTCCCGTATGATTGTATCCCGGAAGCTACGCTCGCTTTCCGTTACCACATTCTGCATAACGGAACGCACCGTAATCAGGTCAATGCTCTTTTGAAACACTTCTTCCAGATCGCAATAAAGCGCTCCCAGCGTCAGCAGAGAGGTCAACCCGGTTCCCGTGGTGTCCACCAGGAAATCCAGATCGCTTTCTTCCGTTGCTTCCCCTCTGGCGTAGGAGCCAAACAGGTACATGGCAGGGATGCCGTATTTCTCAATCACCGGGAGAATACGCTTTTTAATTTCGTCCAGTGTGTAAATCATAAACATCCCTCCTTCGTCTTCATTATACTTCCCAATCCACGAATATGCAATCACTCAGGAAAGAAAAGTTAGCAAAAGTGTTTTCTACTCAATCCAATGTTCTTCCAGAAAACGCTCATACTGCCACTCCGGGCCGTCAAAAAGAAGCTGCAGCAGCATCTGCTGCAATTCCTGCTTCTTGCACTTGCCGATAAAGGCAATCAGCTTATCTTCCCGTTCTTCCTGCCGCCGTTCCTCCTCTTCCTCGTATGCCACTGCCTCATCGTAAAAACGCTTCGCTTCCTCCGGAAACGCGGTGAAATAGGTTGCCACCATGTGCTTGCAAATGATCCGCCTGCCACTGGCATGGGGGCAAGTGCACACAGACTTTCTCGGATGTTCGACATCAACCAAAACCGAATACGGCTCACTTCCCGTTCCCTTTACAAAGGCTGCAAATTGCGTGTCACTCTTCTTTGTAAGACTGCGTACTTTCTTTTCCGTGAAATATTCATAGCCGCGCCAGACAGACGCCCCACTGGCAATGGACAGAAAGCTCATCGTTAACCCTTCTTTCTCCTGATTCGATGTCTTTACTATAGCATCCATTGCAGCTTTCATCAATTCAAAAAACATTTTTCTTGTTGAATATTCGCTCCCAAGCACCGCCCCAATCCGATCTCTCGCCTGTTTCGGCACAGGGGATTTTAAGTCCGCTGCGTCCCCCATCGTATAATGATTCTGCAATCAATATACACGGAGGATGAAAAAAATGGTCGCAGGACACTTACGCGAAAAAAACGGATACTGGCATATGGTCATCACCTATCGCGATGAAATGGGAAACCGCAAGGAAAGATCCTTCACAACCCATCTCAAAGCAAAGGGTAACCGCCGTCGGGCAGAGGAAATGCTCTTTGAAAAGCGCAGGCAAATCACCGCCGATCTGGATATGCGCCGGAACGCCAAGGGCATCTATGTAGATGCCTATCTCATGCACTGGCTGGAGCGGATGCAGCCTACGGTTTCTCCCACCACCTTCAAAGCCTATTCCCTCATCGTTCGCAAATCTATTTGCCCATATTTCCAGAAAATGAATCTTCCCATCTGCGACCTGGCTCCAAAGCATATCGCCGCGTACTATGATTCTCTTCTGAAAAGAGGGCTCTCCACTACAACCGTACGCCGCCACCATGCAAACCTTCACAAGGCTGTGGGCTGTGCGGTGATCGACGGTCTTCTGCCGGAGAATCCCGCCAATCGGGTGGTTCCACCCAAGGTCGCTCCCTATACGGCATCCTATTACAGCAAAGTCGAATGCCAGCAGCTGCTTGCCGCGATTCAAGGCACCGATTTGGAGCTGCCGGTCACCCTTGCGCTCCTTTTGGGGCTGCGCAGGAGCGAGGTGCTGGGACTCAAATGGGAAGCCATTGATTTCGACTGCCATACCGTCCATATCAGCCACACCGTCAACGAAATCACCGGCGGCATCGTTGCCCGGGATGTCACTAAACGAAAGTCCAGCCACCGGACGCTTCCCCTCTCCCCCGCAGTGGAACAGCTTCTGATGTCCCGTCAAAGGGAATCCGGGTATATTTGCCTCAACGCACATAATGAGCTTCTCAAGCCATCCAGGCTCACATCCAAATTCAAAGCACTTCTCCAGGAAAACAATCTGCGGGAGATTCGCTATCATGATTTGAGACACACCTGCGCCGCGCTTCTGATTGCTGCCAGAATGCCGCTGATCGATGTATCCCGGTGGCTGGGACATAGCTCCATTGCCATCACCGCCGACCTCTATGGTCATCTGGAATTCATCAGCAAGGAACACTGCGCTTCCATTTTGGAAGACACGATTTTTACGAAAGGGAATGACACAAATGCGATTTGATTTTTCCAACCTTTGTGCCCTTCGGGATACGCTTGGTCATCTGATGGAGCGTTACGAAGAAGATGAGGACGCCTTCCAGCAATTCTATGATGCGGTTGCAAAGAAATCCCTCCGCTCTCATTCCATCGGGTCAGTCCCTATATACACTGGGGCGGATGCCGTTCTGGAATACATCCGCTGGTTCTACGCAACCACGCCCAGCGTCAGCCTTGACGACTGTACCGATGCCCTCTATCTGCGTCTCGAAGACAAAATCAGCTGCTCGGATGGGGCGCAAATCGACCTACCGACCATCTGCCGTGTTCTGGCCATGGTCGATGAGCTGTTCTCTCTCTCCCAGAAACTGCATCCCATTTCCATCGCCATCATTGATGCTGAGATGGATGGGCGTAATGGGGAGTCCATTGCCGTATTCGGCGATGACGATTGTTCCGGGGCCATCTTTCTGTATCGGATGTGGAATGACTTTGGCGGCAGGTTTACCCCCGTTGCGGTGTTGCTCCACGAGCTAGGGCATCAGCTTCACTTTCATTTGGCAGGCGAGCTGTACAAGCTCCCGGAAAGTTTTTACGGCCATCTTAACAGTTTAGGGGCTGATTATTCAAATTTGAGTGGAGCAGATTTACTGGAAGTGTTTGCTGATACATTTCTTCTGGCAGTAATCTATAAAACGAAAGAATTCGGTGATCCATTTCCTGAGATATCCGAAAACACCAAGGAACGCTGCTATTCCTATATCTGCGATATTCTTTCGACAAAGTAATCCCTTCGCACCCCGTGTCGTAATCGGCACGGGGTTTCTTATTCCCTGAAGGTAGCAAATCAGCTCGGCTTCCTACATACCATTGACCAAAGGAGGCGTGTTATGAATACGAAAACTGTCGTTGTTCACTGTGAGTATTCCGAGGTGGGAAAAGATATCGCTGATATCCTTCAGGAATCTTTCCGACTTTTTCTGCAAAAGGAGCTCGGCACATTTGCCATAGCCACCCAGGATGGTGTATCCTAATAGCGATGAATGGTCGCTAATTTCAGAGCTTCCCAAGGAGGTAATTTATGTTCTTAGAAATCAGCGACCCCATGGCTTACCATGTGGCAAAATACATCCGGTTATCAAAGGAGGATGAAAGTGAAGGCCCTTCCCAGAGCGTTACCAACCAGAATTCCCTTTTAGATGAATTTGTGAAACAGCATAAGCTATCCGTCTACGACACCTATATTGATGACGGTTACAGCGGTACGACATTTGACCGTCCGGCGTTCCAGCGGATGATCGCGGATATTGAAGCCAAAAAGGTCAATATGGTCATAACCAAGGACCTGTCCCGACTGGGCCGTGACTACATCATGACCGGTCACTACATGGAGCGGTACTTCCCAGAAAAGCGTGTGCGGTATATCTCCCTGCTGGACGGCATCGACACCGGCGTGGAATCTACTGCCAATGATATTACCCCCTTCCGGGCCATCATGAACGACATGTACGCCAAGGACATTTCCAAGAAGATCAAGTCCGTCAAACGTGACAAGCAGCGCAAGGGGCAGTTCATTGGCGGCAAGCCCATGTATGGCTACAAGATGCATCCCACAGAGAAGAATAAAATCGTCGTCGACGAGGAAGTGGCACCCATTGTTCGGCGGATCTTCGCCATGGCGCTGGATGGGGTAAGCTGCCGAAAAATCGCCGCCACCCTCAATGAGGAGGGCGTTCCAACACCAGCAACTTATTGTGGGTGGAATATGGGTAGAAAAGGCCCCTACGCCGGTCTGTGGTCCAGCGAACGGATTTCGGAGATGCTGCAAAACGAAACCTATATCGGAAATATGGTTCAGGGGCGCATGGTGAAAATCAGTTACAAATCGAAGAAGTGTCTGAAACAGCCCAGAGAAAACTGGGTCGTGGTAGAGGGAACCCATGAACCGCTGGTAGATGCCGAAACCTTTCGCAAGGTGCGCCTGCTGGTGGAAAGCCGCAAGCACACCCGGAGCAGAACCTATGACTTCTTACTGAAGGGGTTGATTTTCTGCCACGAGTGCGGCTATCCTCTAGCAACACTGAACCGCAAGAATGCCGCCGGAGAGGAACGGCTGTTCTTCGTCTGTCGCACCTACCAGAGGTTTACCAAAGCCGGCGTCTGCACCTGCCACTCCATCAAGGAGCAAACCGTCACAGAGGCTGTGCTCGCCAAAGTTCGGGAGGTCTGTCAGGCGTATCTCAACGCTGACCAGCTGCTGCCAATGGCGCAGAAAGCCGTGGAAGCAGCCAGAGCCGCGGACAGCACCGAAGGGGAGATTCAGGCCTTGCAGGGCAAGATCGAGTCTTTGACTTCCAACCTGGATCGGATGTACATGGATAAGCTCTCCGGTATTCTCAGCGAAGACGACTTCCAGCGCATCTATTGCAAAGTGAAATCCGATAGGGCCAAGCTGGAGGATCAGCTCAGGGAACTGGAGAAGAAAAAAGAATCCCCCGCCAAAGCGGAGGATGAAGCAAAAGCACTGGTTCAGCGTTTCTTGGAAAGCGCCTGTGCCAGCCGGGAGCTGCTGGTCAGCCTCATTGAACGCATTGAACTCAGCGAGGACAAACAGCTTTATATCAAATTCCGCTTCAAACAGCTAAATTCAGCACAGTTTGAAGCGATTTCCTAACATTTCATCGTTTACAATAGCCGCGGTGGGATACATAGCTGCGGCTGATTCCGATTCGCTCCGCCACCTGGCGCTGCCGAAGTGGGCTTTCCCCTGACAAGCCATAGCGCAGTACGATCACCTGGCGTTCCTGATCCGTCAGGCATTTTTTCACCGCTTTTCGTAACAACAGCGCCGACTCTCTGGTGCTGACCTCCTCCATCAGATCTCCATCCTCACTGATCACATCCATCAGCGCAAGCGGGGCTCCATCCGCTCCCGTCTCGATATAATCCGACAGTGACACATCCTGTGCGCTTTTCCTCTGGGAACGGAAGTACATCAGGATCTCATTTGCTACCCTCTCCCCAAGGACTTTCAGAGTCCGTGGCAGGGTTTTCGCCTTCAAACTCCTCATAATTGACATCTGCGAAGGCTTCCAGGGTGTCTTCCTCTGTACTTTCGTCAATCATGTTACTCATTCGATCTTCCATATCGGGGAACTCGATCTCGCCCTCGTCGGCTCCGAACAACACCACATGGGCATTCACGCCGTCCCAGATCACCTTGCGAACCACGGTGCGGATGGCTGCCCGCTTTTCTTCGATGGACATATCATCAATGCTGGTACGGAACATGGACAGCATCTGCCGCAGCAGATCAAACTCAGCATCGGTAAGTGAATTGACATTGACCAAACCTTCCAGCTCATGGATGCGGTTCTCCACATCCCGGTTTATATCAGTCAGTTCTTCAATTCGCTTCAAAACACGAGGCTTGGCGAGGGAGTCACCAACCATGCCCAGAGAATCGATCAAGCCATTGATGGTTTTTTCGTTCATCTCATGTTCTACCCGAAGTTCCTCCAGCTGCCGCTCATACTGTTCCCGTTTGCCGGTGTAGAACTCACGGCTCTTTGCAAGCTGAGAAATGAAACTGCTGTCATGGTCTGTCAGTGATTTGATTTGCTCAATGATCGCCGCATCCAGGATATTGCCATTGGCATTTCGGCGGTTACAGCGCTCCCGCTTACTCCGTTCTTTCATCTTGCACACATAGGTGTAAATAACTTCGCCGGAAGCGGTAGTACGCTGAGACAGTTTGGGGTACATTCTCTCGCCGCAGGAGCAATAAACCAAACCGGTCAGCAAGGCTTCATTATTCCGGGGCTTGCGGTATGCCTTGGATTTATTTCTATCCAAGGATTCCTGCACCTTGATCCACTGTTTGGAAGGAACCACACCGGCATGCTTACCAATGGCAACGATCCACTCACTGACCGGCAGAAGCTGTGTTGTTCTTCCCTTTTCCTGGTTCGTGCGGTTATAAGCCATGATGCCGCAGCTACCATCAAAGGCTTCCTTGGGGAAACAGACTTCCGCTTCCTTTTCTACGAAGTAGTTGTAGGCATCTTCATCTGCCACCATATAGACAGGATTCTGCAGAATTGCCTTGATGGCAAAGCGGGTAAAATCCTTCCCCTTTTTGGTTTTGATTCTCCGGCGCAGCAACTCTGCTTCCACAGCGGTCAAAGAATCCGTTTCTATATAGAGGTCAAAAATCATTTTAGGAATCTCGATTTCCTCGGGAATCGGGATCAGCTTGTAGGATTTTCTTTCTTTGCCGTCAATGGTGATCTTACTGACGGAACCGGACTTGAAGCCGGTAGGCGTATTGCCGCCCAACCAGCGGCCAGTCTTTGCCAGTTCGTGCATATTATCCCGGATACGCTCAGCAATGGTTTCACGCTCCAACTGGGAGAACACGGAGATAATAAACATCATGGCTCTGCCCATAGGGGTGCTGGTGTCGAACTGCTCCTTAATGGATACGAAGGATACATCCAGCTTGGTCAGTTCATCGATCAGCCCCGTAAAGTCACTGATATTACGGCTGATTCTGTCCAAGCGATAGACTACAATTGCCTTGAATTTGCGCTTACGCACTTCCTCCATCATCCGTTTGAAGTCCGGTCGCAGCAGATTGCCGCCGGAGAAACCTTCATCCTCAAAGACCACACAGCGATCCACATATTCCTCGCCAAACATATTGCGGACATACTCTTTACAGAGTTCCACCTGATTGCCGATACTTTCACCCTTGCCGGTGAACTTGGATTTACGGGAGTATATGGCAATCTGTTCTTCATT
>JAGAQA010000036.1 GCA_017622995.1 Oscillospiraceae bacterium | reverse complement strand
TGGGGGAAGGTGCCCCAGTGCGCACACTGGGGCGGATGAGGGGCGGAACCAGGTAAGTTGTACCGCCCCACACCCGTCTCGCTGCGCGAGCCACCCTCTCCCAGGAGAGGGCTTCGGCCCGACAAATCCCAATTTGCAGAACCGGCCAACCTTCCAGCGAACCGTTACCCATGAAAAACCCCAGGGGCCAATGCCCCTGGGGTGAACTCAAATATCCAACTCCAGAATTTCCACAATCTCCGTAGGGCCCTCCAGCAGGAGCTGCTCCACCCGGGTTTCCCCCCGGATGGTTAGCTTCAGGGTACCACCGGGGACACGGGCCGTCAGGCTGTTGTCCTTCAGGAGGCCCTTTTTCCACAGCACGCAGGCAGTGGAGCCGCAGCCGGTGCCGCAGGCCAGGGTGAAGTCCTCCACACCCCGCTCAAAGGTCAGCACATCCGCTTCCCTGGGCCCTGTCAGCCGGTAGTAGTTCACATTGGCCCCCTTGGGGAAGGCAGGGTCAAACCGCAGGGCCCGCATCTCCTCCCGCAGAGAATCCTTGCAGGCAAACAGATCCTTTTCGCACTGCCTGACCGCATGGGGCACACCGGGATTGCCCAACTCCACATAGGCGGTATCTCCCTTTCGGTTCAGATCCAGCACACTGGGGGTGTTCAGGGCCACCCGATACCGGCTTTCGGACATCCGCCAGCCCTCCACCGGACCGGCCAGGGTCTTGAAGACCATATGCTCCCCCACGACCCCAATGTCATGGGCGAACCGGGCAATGCACCGGGCGCCGTTGCCGCACATCTCTCCCCGGGTGCCGTCGGAATTGTAGAAGATCATTTCAAAATCCGCGTCTTCCGCGTTGCCCACCGCCAGCAGGCCGTCGGCACGGCGCAGGGCGCAGAGCTTTTTCGCCGTTTCGGCAAAGTCCATCTGAAGGCCCCGGGCATCAAAGACCATAAAGTCGTTGCCCGCGCCGTTCATGTAAAATACCTTCATAGGATCACCCCAGGAGCCCATCCATATTGTAGATGCCGGGAACCCTGCCGCAGACAAACCGGGCGGCCTCCACCGCGCCGTCGGCAAACATGGCCCGGTTGTGGGCCTCGTGCCGCAGGGTCAGGGTCTGGCTGGGGGTGCAGATGTGGACCTCGTGAATGCCCACCACATTGCCCATGCGCAGAGAGGAAATGCCGATTTCTTCCCGGGTACGCTTGCCCTCTCCGGCCCGTCCGCAGTGCTCGGTGGCCTGGGGCCGGACCTGCTGCACCGCCTGGAACAACATATGGGCGGTGCCGCTGGGGGCATCCACCTTCCGGTTGTGGTGGATCTCCACAATCTCAATATCCGCCTCCGGGAAGGCAGCCGCCGCCTGCCTGGCAAGGCGGCACAGCACCGCAATGCCCAGGCTCATATTCCCGGAATAGAACACCGGAATCCTCTCCCCGGCGGCGTAGATGCGCTGCTTTTCCGCCTCGGTATGGCCGGTGGTGCCGATGACCACAGCGCAGCCCCGGCTTTCGGCATAGTCCAGCACCTCAGGAACCGCGCTGTGATGGGAAAAATCGATGATCACATCGGCCTTCACGTCTCCCAATTCCCCGAAGGTCCTACAGGCCCCGTTTTCGCCGTCAATGCTGACCTTTCCGGCCACTTCGTTACCAAGAGCAGCGCAGATCAGCTGGCCCATGGCGCCGTTGGCACCGCAGACGACTGCCCTCATACCTGCACCCCCAGACGGCGCATTTCCGCCAGGAGCTTTGCCCGGTTGCCCTCTTCCATGGGGGTCAGGGGCAAACGGATATACTCCTTGCCGAAGCCCATGGCGCTGACGGCAGCCTTGGCGGGGATGGGGTTTACCTCGCAGAACAGCAGGTTGATGAGGTTCAGATACCTGCACTGAAGCCGGGCAGCCTCGGCAACGTCCCCGGCGAAGAAGGCGTTTGTCATGGCCACCGCCTCTTTGGGCACCACATTGCTGAGCACACTGATGGTGCCCTTGCCGCCCATGGACAGGATGGGTACGGTCAGACCGTCTTCGCCGGAATAGACATCCAGCTTGTCACCGCAGCGGGCAAAGAGCTCTACCACCTGGCTCATATTGCCGCTGGCCTCCTTGATGGCGGCGATGTTGGGATGCTCCGCCAGCTTCTCCACCGTTGCGGGCAGCAGATTGCAGCCGGTGCGGGAGGGCACATTGTAGAGAATGATGGGCTTGTCCACCTTGTCGGCAATGGCGGTAAAGTGGGCAATGAGGCCGTTCTGGGTGGCCTTGTTGTAGTAAGGCGTTACCACCAGCAGGGCATCGGCCCCATCCCGGGCGGCGCTGATGCTGTAGTCCATGGCGTGCTGGGTATTGTTGGTGCCGGTGCCCGCGATTACGGGAACCCGGCCCGCCACCCGGTCAATGGTGAAGCGGATGACCTCTTTGCGCTCGGCGGGACTCAGGGTGGCGCTTTCGCCGGTGGTGCCCACAGCTACCAGCGCGTTGATGCCCTGGGAAAGCTGGAAGTCAATAAACCGGCCCAGTGCCTCGTAGTCCACCCCCTCGGGGGTCATGGGGGTAACCATGGCGGTTGCCATTCCGGTAAAGATCGTCTGTTTCATTTTCTTTCGTCCTTTCTTTTAGGGGTTGAACTGATTGAAGTATTCATACAGGGGAATGAGGTCTTCCAGCATGGTCTTTGCCCTTGCCCCCAGCTGGGGGCCGAAGAGCGCTTCTCCCACTTCTTCCGTGCGAATGCAACCGATGTCCGCCTTCCAGGCATAGAAGGGTTCCAGGGCTTCACTGGGCGCCGGCTTCGGCCGCTTGTAGGTCTGGGCGGTGACAGGAACGCCGGTCTTGCGTTCCGTATCCCGGAGGAGCGCCAGGAATTCATCCGGTTTCGCGGCAATGCGCTGCCGGAAGCCCTCCATTGTGGAAACCCTGGGGTGCCACAGGCTGAAGCCGTAGCTGACCCCCTCCGGCCGGAATTCAAAAAACAGGCAGGGATTTTCCGCCCACCAGTCCACATCCCGGCGGATGCAGATCCACAGGCTCTCCTTGTAGGGCAGCGGGTGATGCAGTCTCGCGTCCCGGTAGATCCGGCTGACCTTCAGGATGTTGCCCGGTTTGTCCTGAAAGGGCTCAAACAATTCCCTTCCCAGAGCCTTCATAGGCTCGTACAGGGTATCCACATACTGTTTTTTATGCTCCAGGAACCAGTCCCGGTTGTTGTTCATTCGAATGCCCCAGAGAAAATCCACCGTCTCGGGGGTGAAGCCAGTAAACATTTTTTTGCCTCGCTTAGTCATATTTGGGCGGATCGTTCATCCAGATCAGCCTGTTTTTCTTGTGCTCCGGCACTTCCCGGTCCGGAATTTCCAGGGTGTAGCGCTCGTAGGCATTGATAACGGTGGTGCCGTTGTATTCCGTCACCCGCTGACTTCGGCTGCCGTAGGTCATATGTACATGGCCGTGGAGATGGTAGGCGGGCCGGTACTTGTCCAGGAAGGTGCGCAGGGATGGGAAGCCCCAGTGGGCCATATCCTCGCCGTCCCCAAGGCCCTCCGCCGGGGCGTGGGTCACCAGAATGTCCACACCACCCGCCTTGCGGATGGGCCAGCGCAGGCGAAGAATCCTGCCCCGCATCTCCCGGTCCGTATACTGATAGGGGCCGGGATGATACTTCCGGCAGCCTCCCAGGCCCATAATCCGCAGACCGTTGTATTCCACAACCTTGCCGTCGATGTTGTCGCAGCCCTCGGGCGGAGTCCGCTCATAGATCTCATCGTGGTTTCCCGGCACATACAGCACCGGGCACCGGGCCATGGTTACCAGAAAGCTCAGATAGCCGGGCTTCAGATCTCCGCAGGAGATAATCAGCTGGTAGTCCGCCAGCCGTCCGGGGACATAGTAATCCCATAGCGCAGGGCAGGCTTCATCCGAGATTACCAGGATCTTCATGGACTGTTTCCTCTTTCTTTCCGGCGTTTACGTCCTTGTAAATGCCCAGTTCCTCTACCATGGGGCGGGCGCAGGGGAGAATCTCCGAGGGCTTGGGCAGGCTGCCCACCACATTGTCGCACAGCCAGTCCATATGCAGCAGTTCATCGGGGGTAAAGGTTGTGGTGCCGTCATTTTTCACCGTGCCGTCCTGGGCAACGATTTTCCGGGCAAAGGGATCCAGCCACTTGCCCGCGATGGAATCCTGCAAAAACCGGGCCATGGTCCCTATGCCGGTGGGCAGCCGGTCTGAAAGGTTCACCGAAATCACGCCGCTGTCCATACCCAGCCAGTAGTTGAGGGCCGCGTGGCCGCTCTTTTCCCGTTTCCAGGTGCCGGCAAACATGGAAGAAAGCACGAATTCATAGAATTTCCCCCAGAGCCACACGGGAGAGCCCAGAGGGATCATCTCTCCCATATCGTCCATCAGATAGGTGCCGTAGGTACAGAAATCCAGATACATCTTGCTGTCCCCAGGCACATCCCGGTTGGAGATCACACGGATGCCGTCGGCGAAGAAGTCCGCCTGGTGGTTGCCCTCCGTGCAGGACCAGCGCAGCTGGATCTGAGCCCGGGGGTTGGTAAACTGGGCGCCCAGGGCAAAGGCATTGATGTTTGCCAGCTGGCCGTAGATGGGATAGGAGGCGATATAGCCGATGCGGTTGTCCTGGGCCAGGGCGCCGGCAATGGCGCCGGTGATAAACTTGCCCTCATACACCCGCCCGTAATAGGAGCAGACGCTGGAATAGGGCTGATCCACAGAGCAGTTGAGAAACTGCACCTTGGGATACTTGACCGCGGCCTTCAGGGTGGCGGGGCGCAGCAGAGGCGCGGTGGTAAACACCACCTGAGCCCCCTCGGACACCGCCAGCTCCACCAGCCGTTCCGCCTCCTCCGGGGTATTGGCATTGAAATAGCTCTTGACGGTCAGCTTGTTGCCCAGCACCTTTTGCAGGTATTCCCTGCCCTGGTCATGGCCCAGCACCCAGCCGGAGGTGGCAGGGGTAAGCTGATGGACAAAGGCCACATTGAGGTACACCGGTGTGGCAATCCGGTCCAGGATACCGCCCTTGGCGGCGGTGTCCGCCGTGGTGCGGACCTGAATGGAATCGTGGCTGGCAGAGGAAACCACATCATAGCGCAGTGCCGTCAGAGTCTTGCGGATCTCCGACACGGACATTTTGCCCAGATCCTGATAGCTGTACAGCTGGAGCCAGAGCAGCAGCGCTTCCTCCGGAAGCACGTCCTCCTTCAGGGGGCCCAGCTGGGAAAAGGCATCCCGGAAGTAGGAGAAATAGGCATTGAAGGTCCGGCGTTCCTCTTCCGTCCACCGCTCCCCGGGCTGCTTGCCCAGGCGGCTCAGCAGCTTTGCGTAATGACCGGGCCTGCGGAACTGCACCGCGTACAGCCGGCTGGCCTTGAAGAAATCCAGAAATTCATAGTATGCCAGGATTCTGGGGTCATCGCTCTTGTCGGGCAGAATCCGTGTGACCATGGCCGGGATCCGGGGGGCGCCGAAATAGCGCAGAACGCTGACCCGCTTGTTGCCCTCCTGCACATAGAAATTGCCCAGATACTCGTAGCAGGTAATGGCATCCCGGATGCCCACGTCTCCCAGATGGGCGGCGCACAGCGTCATCCACTTCCCGGCAAACTCCGTTTTGGCGTCCAGCAGGGGTAGGAAGCTTGGGGAAAAGGCGGCAATCCGCCCGGCGGACTTGGTGCCGACGATGCGCTCCGAAGGAATCTCCAGCAGCCCCAAATCCTGCACCACCTGTGCGCTGTTCTCCGGCAGAATATCGTCCAGTACCCCGGGGTTTGTTGCTTTCCCCTGGCCGGACAGCTCACTGACTTCCCGCTGGCCCATTTTGAGCGCCCGGTTATACTCTTCCGAAACCATCTGTGCCGCAATTTCCATCGTGCTGCTCCCTTCGTTTTTCTGGTTATCATATCATATTCTTTTGGGAAAAGCAACCGGGAGGAAGGGCGGTTGCTTTTCCGCTTCCGCTGTGGTAAAATGAACCGGCAAGCGGCATTTCCGCCCCTTTGGAGGTTCTTATGTGTAAAGCTCAGAAGAAAAAACGGCTCTGGCCCCTGGTGCTCTGCGCGCCCCTGGGGGTGCTGGCCTATTTCTGTAAATTTGTTCTGCCGGGCTACGGCTTTTCCTTCCTGGTATGCCTGTGCCTCATCGCCCTGATCCTGTTTTACACCGGGATGCCCTTTGTGACGGAGCGTTACCCGGTTTTCGGCAGGTTGCTGACCCGGACCGTCACCGTACTTCTGGCCCTTGGGCTTGCGGTCTGCGCCGTAACGGAGGGCTTTGTCATCAAGGCCAGCTTCGGCTCCCCCAACGAGCAGGCAGACTATGTGGTGGTGCTGGGGGCCAAGGTGCGCTCCTGGGGTCCCTCTGTATCCCTGTGGGACCGGATCTACGCCGCGGCAGACTACCTGAACACCCACCCGGAGGTCATCGCCGTGGTTTCCGGCGGCCAGGGCGCCGACGAGCCGGAAACGGAGGCCGGCTGTATGTACCGGGAGCTGGTAAACCTGGGTGTGGAGCCGGAGCGGATTCTGGTGGAGGACCAGGCAAAATCCACCTGGGAAAACATTCGCTTCTCTCTGGATCTTTTGGAAAAGGAAACCGGAGCCCGCCCCGCGAAGCTTGGGGTGGTGTCCAGCGAATACCACCTGTTCCGGGCCAGCCTTTTCGCCAAAAACGCCGGGGTGGAATTTGTGGGCATTCCCGCCAAAACCTCCCGCCTGGGCCAGAAAATCAATCATTTCATGCGGGAAGTCGCCGGTGTCTGGCACTATATTCTGTTGGGAGGAAGCTACGATGCCTGATTGTGAAAATGCGGTTCTGAAGGAGCTCCATGACCGGCGGTCCGTCCGCGCTTTTAGCGGCGCACCCATTCCCCCGGAAGCCCGGCAGGCCATTCTGGAAGCCGCGGCTCAGGCCCCCTCCGCGGGCTGCCAGCAGCTTTACACCATTCTGGACATTCAGGATCCGGACCTCAAAGCCGCTCTGGTGAAAACCTGTGACAACCAGCCCTTTATCGCCCAGGCGGATCTGGTGCTCATCTTCTGCGCCGACTGCCGGAAGTGGTACCAGGGCTTTGCCGACTGCGGCTGCAATCCCCGGAAGCCCGGGGTGGGCGACCTGCTGCTGGCCGTCAGCGACACAAACATTGCCGCCCAGAACGCGGTAACCGCCGCCTGGAGCCTGGGCATCGGCAGCTGCTATATCGGCGACATCATGGAGTCCTGTGAGGAGCAGCGAAGGCTTCTGGGGCTCCCCAAATATGTGTTCCCCGCCGCCATGGTGGTGTTCGGCTGGCCCACGGAACAGCAGCTGCACCGGGAAAAGCCCCGGCGGGCGCCTTTGGAGAAGCTTGTTTACCGGGATCAGTACCCGGATATGACCGAAGAAGACCGGAAGGCCCTCTTTGACCGGGCGCCGGAAAAGCCCTACGAAGACTACATGCGCGCCTTCTGCGCCCGGAAGTACAACTCCGATTTTTCCCGGGAAATGACCCGGTCCGTCGGGGAATACCTGAAGGATTTCCTGTAATATAACACACCGCCCGCTTTTAACGCAGGCGGTGTGTTTTCAGTTCTTGCACTGGTTTTCCAATCGCCCGGAGTGGATCACCGGGGGCTTGGGGTCGGAAGCCTCCCAGGGGACGGGCTTCTTTTCTTCCTCTTTGCGCATACCGTTCCTCCTGCCGCCTTCGGGCGGCAGTGTCAGTATATACCGAAAGGCGCTTCTTTATTCCGCAGCGGGGAACAGGGGCTTTACCTTCTGCCGGTAGATCCTGGCAAACAGCAGCAGGGTTACCAAAACGGATGCCACCTCCGCAATGGGGAAGGCCCACCAAACATTGCCCACATCACCGGTAAGGCTCAGCAGGTACGCCGCAGGCAGAAGCACCAGCAGCTGGCGGCAGAGGGAGGTGATTGTGGAATAAATGCCGTTTCCCAGGGCCTGGAAAGCGGCACTGAGGGCAATGCACACGGCTGCCGCCGGGAAGGGCAGGCACAGGATTCGCAGCGCCTTGGTTCCGATTCTCAGAAATTCCTCGGAGGGATTGAAGAAGCCCAGCAGCACCTGGGGGAACAGCTGGAAGATCAGAAGGCCCGCCACCATGATGCACACCGCCAGAGTGGTGGCCAGCTTCAGGGTACCCACAATCCGCTTGGGCTTCCGGGCGCCATAGTTGTAGGCAATAATGGAAATGGTGGCATTGTTGATGCCAAACAGGGGCATAAAGAAGAAGCTCTGAAGCTTGAAGTAGATGCCGAACACGCCGGTGGCAATCTCGTGGAAGCCCTGGAGAATCTGATTGATGCCGAAGTTCATCACAGAGCCGATGCCATTCATGACGATGGTGGGCACGCCAACGGAAAGAATGGGTCCAATCACCTTTGCGTTGGGTTTCAGATACCGCAGGCTCAGCCGAATATCCGGATTACGCCGAAGGTTCAAATAAATGCCGAGGCAGGCTCCGGTGCACTGGCCGATGACCGTAGCCACCGCGGCGCCGGCAATGCCCATCTTGGGCAGACCCAGCCAGCCGTGGATGAACACGGGGTCCAGAATGATATTGATGACGGCGCCGGTAAGCTGGATGATCATGGTCTGGGTGGCCCGGCCGGTGGCCTGGAGCAGCCGCTCGCAGAGCACCTGGACAAAGACACCCACCGTCAGCAGGCAGCAGATGCGGGTATAGGCAATGCCGCCCTCCACGGTTTCCGCCACGGCGGACTGCAGCTCATAGTAGGACCGAACGCCAAAGAAGCCGAAGAGCATAAAGATGGCGGTGGCAATGCCCATCAGGAAAAAGCCCTGACCGGCTGCCCAGTTGGCGGTTTCCTGATCCTTGCGGCCCAGGCTCTGGGACAGCAGGGAGTTTACGCCCACGGCGATGCCCACGGCAAAGCCGATCTGCATATTCTGCACCGGGAAGGCAAGGCTCAGGGCAGTCACCGCGCTTTCGGACACCTGGGACACATAGATGCTGTCCACAATGTTGTAAAGGGCCTGCACCAGCATGGAAATGATCATGGGCAGGGCCATGTTCCGGAGCAGCCTTCCGATGGGCATCACGCCCATTTTGTTCTCTTTTACGGTTTCTGTCTGCATGGAAGATCCTTTCTATTGAAATATACGCATAACTTTTTTGTGATACACGATTTTGCCGATGGTTCGTGAAACTGGGAGTTGGCGGGGTGAGCGCCTCCTCTCCTTCCCCTTGGGGAAGGGGGACCGCCGCAGCGGTGGAAGAGGGCTGGTACGCAGAAACGACAATGAGAAAACCAAAGGAAACGAGAAGTTTTTCCTTCTATCTCCACATTCCTGTATGCGATAGCTGGTACCTGCCCTCCTCAGTCGCTGCGGCGACAGCTCCCCCAAGGGGGAGCGGAGCTGCGGGCCCTACCACGCGCCAAATTCCAATTTACCCATCAGGCGCATACCGCTGCCGGGGAATCCCGTCACTGCGAGACGATTTTCCACACCCGGTATTCTCCCCGGATGCTGTCCTCCTCCACCAGCCGGGCATCCGCCGCGTAATGGGCGCGGATGTAGCGGAGCACCGGCTCCGGGTCGTTGCTCACCAGGCGGATATGCTCCGCGTTCACCAGATCCCGGAAGGGGTTCTCCACGCCGTACCGGGCATACCGTTCCAGCACATAGGGGCTGTCCGTCAGCCAGCCGCCCAGGGTGGCAATGTTGGAGAAATACCCAAAGCTACCCTGCTGCCCCGGCATCCGGTCCGGGGGCAGCTCGTCCGTCCGGGTGAGATAGAGGGTGTCCCTGTCCCGGCTCATCACCTGATAGGCCGCGTGGAGGTGGGCCGCGCCCACGTAGCGCTCCATGGCGTCATCCTTCCGGCTCATGAGCCCGGGGCACTGACTCACCACTATGGCTGCGCTCAGAAGGATGGCTGCGCCCCTGGTGAGGCACCCCTCCCGTTTTTCGCTTTTGGTGCACACCGCCAGCAAAACGGACAGCACCGCCAGCACCAGCGCCGCGTCTACCCGCTCCCGCAGGCCCCGCCCGGAATACAGGAGGAAGGCTTCCGTGGCGAAGAGGGACGCCAGCGCGTAAAGCCCCAGCAGAAGGCCCGCCCGGTTCGTGCGCCACAGCCACAGAAGAATCCCCAGCAGCAGGCAGGCGGCGAAATCATAGTGGAGGATCCCCCGAAGGGAGGCTTTGGCGCAGCCCAGAAGCTCCCCCGGAGAGAAGGCCCGGGGCTGCTTCGCGTCAACCAGCGCCTCCATCACCGGGATGGAAAACCGATCGGGATCGCCAAAGTCCCAGCTCTTGTAGAGCGCCAGATCTTCCTCGGAGATTCCCAGGGATTCGTACAGCGCCTGATTCTCCCCATAATCCGGGAAGCCGTAGTCCATCAGCTCAGACCGCAGGCGATTGTACTGCCGGTAGTGTTCCCAGGCAGGGTCCCTTCCCAGCACTTCCCCTGCCATCAGGCCGCCGCAGAGGGAGAAGAGGAGCACAAAGGCGCCCACCAGCGATGCTGCCTGGTTCCATTTCTTTGCCCGCAGATAGCCCACGCCATACCAAACACCCACCCCGGCCATGGGGATGAGCACCATGAAGAAGGCATCGTCGCGGAGCAGAAAGCCCGCCGCGGCCAGCAGGATGCCAAGACAATAGGCATACCATTTCCGTCTTTCCTCCACAGCCCGGTATAGCAGCAGAATCCCCGCGGCGGCAGCGCAGCCGGCGATCTTGGTGTACTGCATCCGAAAGAGCAGGGCATAGACAAAGTAGACCGTCAGCACCGTCAGGGCGGGGATCGTCCAGGTCCCGTTCTCCCGATCCAGCACCAGGCTGTACAGGGCGGCCATGGCAACAAACAGAAGGCCCAGCTCCATCATCAGATACCAGCTGACCCCAGGCACACTCCGCTGCAAAAATGCCAGAATTACCCCCAGCAGGGGATGGATGTATACGAGATTTCCCTCCGGCTGTCCGTAATATCCGTAGGAGATGGCCGCCATGATGGCGTCGTCGTTGGTGTCATACACCAGCACGCCAAAAAACCGGAAGCCCACCAGCACCGCCGCTGCCAGCAAAACCGCCGTCAAAGCCCTGCGGTTGGCGTTCAGAAAATTTTTCATCATGCATCCTTTCAGAAAAAGGCACCGCCGCGGGCTGCCACGGCGGTGCGAATGGATTGTCTTACAGGTACTTCTTCAGTGCATCGGAAGCGTTTTCGGGATCGGCGGAGATGGTCATGGTGATTTCCATGTTATTCTCCTGGGCAAACTTTGCCACCCACTCCACAAAGGCTTCGTTGGCAGCCTGATCCTGACCGATGGTCTTATACAGGTTGTCAATAAACACGTTGGTAATATCAAAGTTGCCTGCGTGCAGACCGCTCAGGAAGCCCTTCAGCATTTCGGGAGAGCTGATGCCGTACTCCTTGGAGTCCACCAGACGAACCTTGTAAGTAACATCGTAGGTCAGCTTCTTGCCATACTCAATGCACACAACATCACCGTGGGCGCTTGCCACAGCCTCATTGATGGACTCGATCAGCTTTTTGGTCTTACCGGAGCCCTTCAGGCCCATAATAACATGAATCATAGGAATTTCCTCCTT
This sequence comes from Oscillospiraceae bacterium, assembly GCA_017622995.1. Taxonomy (GTDB): domain Bacteria; phylum Bacillota; class Clostridia; order Oscillospirales; family Oscillospiraceae; genus Faecousia. Next base: position 19,261 of record JAGAQA010000036.1, on the reverse strand, counting down.
TGCTATACCAAAATGGATTTGGCTTGGTATCATTCTACCAGCAATCGGCTGTTTTTGCAATAGGGAATTTTACAAAAATCACAAAGGGACTGTCCCGGATGGTTTCCGGCGGAAAAGCGGGATTAATCTTAATTGACAATTCAAAAAAAGCTTCCTTTCTCTTCCCAAAGACCGGGAGGGCAGAACAAGCCGCCGCGGATCCGCGGCGGCTTGTTGGGGAAAGGATTTACTGCTTTTCGTAGCCGGGCTTGCCCAGCAGCTGGAACATATTGCGCTTGTAGAACTCCACACCGGGCTGGTTGAAGGGATTTACGCCCAGGATGTAGGCGGAAACGCCGCAGCACAGCTCCAGGAAGTAGAACATCTCGCCCACCTTCCGGTCGGTCAGCTCCCCGCAGTCCATGGTGATGACGGGCACGCCGCCGTCCACATGGGCGGCCAGGGTGCCAAGGAACGCCTTCTCGTCCACGAAGTCCAGGGACTTGCCCTCCAGGTAATTGAGGCCGTCCAGGTTCTTGGCGTCGCCGCCGATGATCATCTTCTTCTCGGGGGCGTCAAAACGCACCATGGTCTCAAACAGATTCCGCTGGCCCTGCTGGATCATCTGGCCCAGGGAATGCAGGTCGGCGGTGAGCTCGGCGGTGACGGGGAAGATGCCCTTGTTGTCCTTGCCCTCGGACTCGCCGAAGAGCTGCTGCCACCAGCCGCCGAACATCTTGAAGCCGGGCTCAAAGCTCTCGAAAATCTCCATCACCTTGCCGTTGCGGTACAGCAGGTTCCGAACGGCGGCATACAGCCACACAGGGTTGTCAAAGGAGCGCAGGTCGTAGGTTTCCTTGGCGTCCATGGCTCCGTTCATCATTTCCATGATGTCCACACCGGCCACTGCCAGGGGGAGCAAACCCACGGCGGTGAGCACAGAGAACCGGCCGCCCACATTGGGGGGAATTACGAAGGTCTCCCAGCCCTCCTCGGTGGCCATCTGCCGCAGAGCGCCCTTGCAGGGATCGGTAATGGCGTAGGTGCGGGCCTTGGCCCCCTCGGTGCCGTACTTCCGCTCCAGCATCCAGCGCAGGGCGCGGGTGGCGATGGCAGGCTCGGTGGTGGTGCCGGACTTGGAAATGATGGCAATGGAGAAATCCTTGCCCTCCAGCAGGCGGCACAGCTCATTCCAGTGGCGGGTGCTCAGACCGTTGCCGGCAAAGTAGATCTGGGGATTTCCCTTGCCCTTGCCGATGTTGTGGTTGGGACCCTGCAGCAGCTCAATGGCTGCCCGGGGGCCCAGATAGCTGCCACCGATGCCGATGACCACGAACACATCGGAATCATTGCGGATCTTCCGGGCCGCGCTCTGGATCCGGAGGATTTCGTCGGTGGCCTCCCGGGTAGGCAGGTTCAGCCAGCCCAGGAAATCGTTGCCGGCGCCGGTGCCGTCGGTAAGGGTTGCGTGAGCGGCAGCCACTTCCTTTTCCATTGCCAGCAGATCCGGCAGGGCGATTTCGCCCCAGACATTGGAAATGTCAACTTTGATCATATGTACAGGACACATCCTTCCTAATTTGAACCCGCCCGGATTTTGGGTGGGCCGTATATTTCCACTGTCTATGTTACCGCAACTTTGGCACAAACGCAAGTAAAAAAATGAAACGGGAGAAAATGGCCCCTTCCCCGGGCCCGGGAGAAGGGCGTTGGTCAGAAGAAGGGGGGCAGCTTAATTGACAATTGACAATGCGAATCAAGGTTTAAAATGTTGCGAATAACCGGAGCACGTACGGATTTGTCATCCTGAGCGAGCGAAGCGAGTCGAAGGATCTTCTGCGTTCGCCCAGCAGTACGGTCAATTTACCGGAAAGATCCTTCGACTGCGCGCTTCGCGCTCCGCTCAGGATGACATACGTTTCTGTGATTCAAGCGTTTACCCTATTTCAACTCTTGATTCACATTCGTCAGCAAGCTGTCAAAAAGCCCAACAAAAAGCCGAAATACGCCTTGACAGAAAATGCCCGGTATGCTAAAATATCTTGAACTCCGGGCCGCCGGAGGCTACTACAATAAAGACGAAAGGGGATCCCTCATGCAGAATCGGATGAAAAACTTTGACGCCATGTTCCCCAGCTCCTCTTTTTTGGTTGGCGCTTCTTCCGCCATTGAGAAAGAGGGTTTTTCTTTCTTCAATTCCCCTGAATATTCCATTTTACCCGGCTTTTGTGACGTGCATGTGCATTTCCGAGAGCCGGGTTTTTCTTATAAGGAAACCATTCTTTCCGGCTCCAGGGCGGCAGCCCGGGGCGGCTACACCGCGGTGTGCACCATGCCCAACCTGAACCCGGTGCCGGACAGCCCGGAAACCCTTCGGCCCCAGCTGGACGCCATTCAAAAAGGCGCCGTCATCGCCGTCTATCCCTACGGTGCCATCACCAAAGGGGAAAAGGGAGAAGCTCTTGCGGACCTGGAAGCCCTGGCCCCAGAGGTCATCGGCTTCTCCGACGACGGGAGGGGCGTCCAATCCCCCCTGCTGATGGAGCAGGCCATGCGGAGGGCCAAATCGCTGGGAAAGCTGATTGTTGCCCACTGCGAGGACAACAGCCTCCTGCGGGGCGGCTACATTCACGATGGGCGCTACGCCAGGGAGCACGGCCACAGGGGCATCTGCTCGGAAAGCGAATGGGGGCCCATCGCCCGGGACCTGGAGCTGGCGGCCAAAACCGGGGCAAGCTACCATGTGTGCCACATCTCCACCAAGGAAAGCGTGGAAATCATCCGGCAGGCAAAGAAAAGCGGCGTGGACGTAACCTGTGAAACCGGCCCCCACTACCTGACCATGGACGACTCCATGCTCCGGGAGGACGGCCGCTTCAAGATGAATCCCCCCCTGCGGAGCCCCGAGGATCGCCAGGCCCTGGTGGAGGGCCTGCGGGACGGCACCATTGATATGATTGCCACGGACCACGCCCCCCACAGCGCGGAAGAAAAGAGCAGGGGCTTACAGGGCAGCGCCTTCGGCGTGGTGGGGCTGGAAACGGCCTTCCCCATTCTCTACACCTACCTGGTGCGCCCCGGCTTGCTGCCGATGGACCGGCTGCTGAAGGCCCTGGTCACCAATCCCAGAAACCGGTTTGGGATCCCCATGGGAAATGATTTTTCCGTATGGGATCTGAACGCCCAATATGACATTGACCCCAGGGACTTCCTGTCCCAGGGCAAGGCCACACCCTTTGAAGGGTGGCCGGTTTTCGGCAGGTGCATGGCTACCTTTTACAATGGGAACGCTGTGTACGGATCTCCCGAGCCCATTCGATAACGGAAGCCCCGGACACAAGCCTACGTTTATCATTATATTTCACATAGAGACACATGGAGGAAACAAACAATGGCAAAGAGAACGGACATCAAGAAAATTCTGATCATCGGCTCCGGCCCCATCGTCATCGGCCAGGCTGCCGAATTTGACTACGCCGGCACCCAGGCCTGCCTGGCTCTGAAGGAAGAGGGCTACGAGGTTGTGCTGTGCAACTCGAACCCCGCCACCATCATGACCGACACCACCATTGCCGACAAGGTCTATATGGAGCCCCTGACCCTGGAATACATTGCCAAGATTATCCGCTATGAGCGCCCCGACGCCATCGTTCCCGGCATCGGCGGTCAGACCGGCCTGAACCTGGCCATGCAGCTGGAAAAGAAGGGCGTGCTGAAGGAATGCAACGTACAGCTGCTGGGCACCTCTTCCACCTCCATCGAGCGGGCCGAGGACCGGGAGCTGTTTAAGGAGCTGTGCCAGTCCATCGGCGAGCCCGTCATTCCCTCCGAGATCACCTATTCCTTGGAAGAGGCCAAGGCCGCTGCCCAGCGCATCGGCTACCCTGTGGTTCTGCGCCCCGCCTTCACCCTGGGCGGCACCGGCGGCGGCTTTGCCTACAACGAGGAAGAGCTGATTGAAGTGGGTCTCAACGCCTTCAAGCTCTCCCCCGTCCATCAGGTGCTCATTGAGAAGTCCGTAAAGGGCTACAAGGAAATCGAATTTGAGGTCATGCGGGACTCCAACGACCATGCCATCACCATCTGCGGCATGGAGAACATTGACCCCGTAGGCGTCCACACCGGCGACAGCCTGGTGGTGGCCCCCATTATGACCCTCAATGACCACGACCTCAAGATGCTCAACGACTCCGCCATCAAGATCATCAAGGAGCTGAAAATCGAGGGCGGCTGCAACGTGCAGTTTGCCCTGAATCCCAACTCCTCCGAGTATTACCTCATTGAGGTCAACCCCAGAGTATCCCGTTCCTCCGCTCTGGCTTCCAAGGCCTCCGGCTATCCCATCGCCCGGGTTACCGCCAAGATTGCCGTGGGCATGGCACTGGAGGACATCAAAATCGCCAACACCAACGCGGCCTTTGAGCCCAGTCTCGATTATGTGGTGGCCAAGCTGCCCCGGTTCCCCTTCGACAAGTTCGCCTCTGCCAAGAACACCCTGGGCACCCAGATGAAGGCCACCGGCGAGGTCATGGGCATCGGCTCCACCCTGGAGGAGTGCCTGCTGAAATCCGTCCGTTCCCTGGAGATTGGCGTCTGCCACTTCTATATGCCCAAGTTCGATTCCATGACCACCGAGGAAATTTTCGCGTACCTGGGCCAGTTCCGGGATGACACCATCTTTGCCGTGGCGGAGCTGCTGCGCCGGGATGTAACGGTGTCCGACATCTACAAGGTCACCATGATTACCCCCTACTTCCTGGAGTCCATCGGCAAAATCGTTGCCATGGAGCGCAAGCTTAAAGAAAACATCGGCAGCGTGGAAGTGCTGAAGGAAGCAAAGGTCATGGGCTTTGGCGATAAGTTCATCGCCCAGCTATGGGGCAAAAAGGAGCTGGAGGTCTACGGCCTGCGCTGCAGGGAGGACATCTTCCCCGCCTTCCGCATGGTGGATACCTGCCACACCGGGGCCTATATCCCCTACTTCTACTCCTCCTACACCGGCACTACCGATTCCCGCCTGACGGACAAGAAGAAGATCGTGGTGCTTGGCGCCGGCCCCATCCGCATCGGCCAGGGCGTGGAATTCGACTACTCCACCGTCCACGCCGTCAACACCATCCGCTCCGAGGGCTTTGAGGCCATCATCATCAACAACAACCCGGAGACGGTCTCCACCGACTACACCACCGCCGACAAGCTGTATTTTGAGCCCCTGACCCCCGAGGATGTGATGAACATTCTCCACTTCGAGAATCCCGAGGGTGTCATCGCCTCCCTGGGCGGCCAGACCGCCATCAACCTGGCGGATCCCCTGATGGAGCGGGGCGTGAAGATCATTGGCACCGACTGCGCCGCCATTGACCGGGCGGAGGACCGAAACCAGTTTGAAAACCTGCTGAACGAGCTGAACATTCCCCGGGCAAAGGGCAAGGCCGTAACGAAGATTGAGGACGGCATTGCCGCCGCCGCCGAAATCGGCTACCCCGTGCTGGTCCGTCCCAGCTTTGTTCTGGGCGGCCGGGCCATGCAGATTGTGGCCAACGAGGCCCAGCTCACCACCTACCTGAAAACCGCCGTGGAAATCGACGAGGACAAGCCCGTGCTGGTAGATAAGTATATCCAGGGCCGGGAGGTGGAAATCGACGCCATCTGCGACGGACGGGATGTGTTCGTTCCCGGCATCATGGAGCTGGTGGAGCGCACCGGCGTCCATTCCGGCGACTCCATCTCCGTCTATCCTCCCTTCTCCATCTCCAACAAGGTCAAGGGCATCATCCTGCAATACGCCAAGAAACTGGGCCTGGGCATCGGTATTGTGGGCCTGTTCAATATTCAGTTCATCGTGGACAAGGAAGACAACGTGTACATCATCGAGGTCAACCCCCGTTCCTCCCGCACCGTTCCCTTCCTGAGCAAGGCCACCGGCTACTCCCTGGCAGACATCGCCACGGAAGTGATCCTGGGCAAGAGCCTGAAGGAGCAGGGTATTTTCGACATCTACCCCCAGGAGAAGGACCGCTGGTATGTCAAGGCCCCCGTGTTCTCCTTCAACAAGATCCGGGGTCTGGATGCCTACCTGTCCCCTGAAATGAAGTCCACCGGCGAGGCCATCGGCTACGACAAGACCATGAACCGTGCCCTCTATAAGGCCCTGCAGGCCTCCGGTATGAAGCTGCAGAACTACGGCACCGTGCTGGCCACCATCGCCGACCAGGATAAGGAGGAGGCCCTGCCCCTCATCCGCCGGTTCTACCAGCTGGGCTTCAACATTGAGGCCACCATGGGAACCGCCAGATACCTGAAGGAGCACGGCATCCGCACCCACGGTTTGGAGAAGATCAGCCGTGGCAGCGAGGAAATCCCCAATTCCCTGCGTCAGGGCCACATTGCCTATGTGATCAACACCAAGGATCCCGCCGCCGACTCCGCCGCCGACGGCGCCCAGATCCGCCAGATCTGCACCGAATACAATGTAACCCTCTTCACCGCCCTGGACACCGTGAAGGTGCTGCTGGACGTGCTGGAAGAAACCACCCTGACCATCTCCACCATTGACGCGTGAGCGGGCAAGGAGGTTCCATGAAACAAAGCATTTTCACCATTCTGAGCAACAAAGCCCTGACGGACAGTGTTTATCAAATGGTGCTGTCCGGCGATACCTCCGCCATCACCGCCCCGGGACAGTTTGTGAACATCCGGCTGTCCGGCAGATTTCTGCGCCGTCCTATCTCCGTCTGCGACTGGGAAGCGGGGCTCCTCACCATCGTCTATAAGGTGGTGGGCCAGGGCACCCGGCAGATGTCCTTGATGGCCCCCGGCGAAACCCTGGACCTTCTCACGGGTCTCGGCAACGGCTACGATCTGGCCCCGGTTGGGGACAGCCCCGTGCTGGTGGGCGGCGGCGTGGGCGTTCCGCCCATGTACGGTCTGGCCAAGCAGCTGCGGGCCCTGGGGAAGGACGTTCAGGTCATTCTGGGCTTCAACACCGAGGCGGAAATTTTCTATGAAAAAGAGTTTGCGGCTTTGGGCTGCGCCGTAACCGTTACCACCGTGGACGGCTCCTACGGCGTCAAGGGCTTTGTCACTGACGCCCTGAAGGACCTGCACTACAGCTACTTCTGCGCCTGCGGCCCGGAGCCCATGCTGAAAGCCCTTTACCGGGCAACCACCACCTCCGGCCAGATGAGCTTTGAGGAGCGGATGGGCTGCGGCTTCGGCGCCTGTATGGGCTGCTCCTGCAAGACCCTTACCGGAAACAAGCGCATCTGCAAGGAGGGCCCCGTGATGCGGAAGGAGGAAATTCTATGGGATTGAATGTAAACCTTTGCGGCATTGAACTGGAAAACCCCGTGATTCCCGCCTCCGGCACCTTCGGCTACGGCTATGAATTCGCGGATCTCTATGACATCAATGTATTAGGCACCTTCTCCTTTAAGGGCACCACAAAGGATCCCCGGTTCGGCAACCCCACCCCCCGGATCGCCGAGTGCCCCGGCGGCATGATCAACGCCGTGGGCCTTCAGAATCCCGGTGTGGAGGCGGTCATCGCCAGGGAACTGCCCAAGCTCAAGGAGGTTTTCCACAAGCCGGTGATGGCCAACGTCTCCGGCTTTTCCGTGGCGGACTATGCCTACACCTGCCAAAGGCTGGATAAGGAAGAACAGGTGGGCTGGCTGGAGGTAAACGTCAGCTGCCCCAATGTCCACGGCGGCGGTATGAGCTTCGGCACCTGCCCGGAGGCCGCAGCGGAGGTTACCCGGGCGGTCAAGGCCGTGACCACCAAGCCCGTGATCATCAAGCTCTCCCCCAACGTGACGGACATCGTGTCCATCGCCAAAGCCTGCGAGGACGCGGGGGCCGACGGCATCAGCCTCATCAATACCATGCTGGGTATGCGCATTGACCTGCGGCGCAGAAAGCCCGTCATCGCCAACACCATGGGCGGCTACTCCGGCCCCGGCATCTTCCCGGTGGCGGTGCGGATGGTCTACCAGGTGGCGAGGGCCGTGAAGATCCCCGTCATCGGCATGGGCGGCGTGGGAAGCGCCGAGGATGTGGTGGAAATGATGCTGGCCGGTGCCACCGCGGTGGAGGTGGGCGCCGCCAATCTGGTGGACCCCTGGGCCTGCAAAACCATCATTGAAGACCTGCCCCGGGTCATGAAGGAATACAAAATTGAAAATCTCAGCGACATAATAGGAGGCGTACAGTAATGGGAAAAGACGTAATCGTAGCCTGTGATTTTTCCAGCAAGGAGCAGGCCTTCGCGTTCCTGGATCAGTTCACCGGGAGGAAGCCCTTCGTCAAAATCGGCATGGAGCTCTACTACGCGGAGGGCCCGGAAATCGTCCGGCAGCTGAAGGCCCGGGGTCACAAAATCTTCCTGGACCTGAAGCTCCACGACATCCCCAACACCGTAAAGAAGTCCATGAGTGTACTGCGGAACCTGGATGTGGACATCACCAACCTCCACGCCGCCGGTACTACCGCCATGATGAAGGCCGCTCTGGAGGGCCTGACCCGGCCCGACGGCACCCGGCCCCTGCTGATTGCCGTGACCCAGCTGACCTCCACCGATCAGGAGGCTATGGAAAAGGACCTGCTCATCCACGAGCCCATTGACCAGGTGGTGATGCACTACGCCGAAACCGCCAAAAATGCCGGTCTGGACGGCGTGGTCTGCTCCCCTCTGGAAGCCCAGAAGGTCCACGACCGCTGCGGCAAAAGCTTCCTCACCATCACCCCCGGCGTCCGGTTTGCCGACGGTGACATCGGCGACCAGAAGCGGGTCATGACCCCCGCCGCCGCCAAGGAAATCGGCTCTGACTACATCGTGGTGGGTCGCCCCATCACCGCCGCCCCCGACCCCGTAGCCGCCTACGAGCGGTGCGTGGCCGAATTCTGCGATTAACAGCCCTCTCCCTGGAGAGGGTGGCACGGCGTAGCCGTGACGGGTGTGGGGCGGTACACGGTACCGGATCTACGGGGCGATTCCCCAATTTCGGACCATTCCCCGCCCCTCATCCGCCCTCGTACCTCGGGCACCTTCCCCCAGGGGAAGGCTTTGAACCACTTCAAAGTCAGGAGAGTATATATGGAAAGCTACAAAAGAGAGTTTATTCAGTTTCTGGAAAAGGCCGGTGTGCTGAAGTTCGGTGACTTTACCGCCAAGTCCGGCCGGAAGATTCCTTACTTCATCAATGCAGGTATGATCAAAACCGGCGAGGAAATTGCCACCCTGGGCGAATTCTACGCGAGAGCCTACCTGGAAAAGCTGGGCAAGAAGCAGGCCGTGCTCTACGGCCCCGCCTACAAGGGCATATCCATTGCCGTATCCGCTGCCGTGGCCCTGAGCAAGGAGGGGCTGAACGTGCCCTTCTTCTTCAACCGGAAGGAAGTCAAGGACCATGGCGAGGGCGGCGTGTTCGTGGGCTATGTGCCCCAGGCCGGTGAGGAAGTGGTCATCACCGAGGATGTGATCACCGCCGGTACCGCCATCCGGGAGAGCATGGCCATCCTTCAGAACCTGGAAGGCGTCAAGGTGGCCGCCACCTTCATCATGGTGGACCGCAAGGAGCGGGGCAAGGGCGAAAAGCTTGCCATGGAGGAAGTGGAAGAGGAGTTTGGCTTCCCCGTCTACTCCGTGGTGGATGTGTATGACATCATCGAGTACCTGGAAGAGGACCCCGCAAACCAGGAAAACGTAACACGGATCAAGAACTACCTGGCCGTCAACGGAGGCAAAGCATGAGAAGTCTCAACAGCATTCTGGATCTTTCCGTAGAGGAGCTGGACGCCCTCATCGCCACCGCCAAGGACATCATCGCCCACCCCGAACAGTACCGGGACAGCTGCAAATACAAAAAGCTGGCCACTCTTTTCTATGAGCCCTCCACCCGGACCCGGCTGAGCTTCGAGGCCGCCATGCTGGAGCTGGGCGGCAGCGTTCTGGGCTTTGCCTCCGCCAACTCCTCATCCGCCGCCAAGGGCGAGAGCATGGCGGACACCGCCAAGATCCTCAGCTGCTACGCGGACATCATGGCCATCCGGCACCCCATGGACGGCGCCCCCTTTGTAGCCTCCCGGAATGCCAGCGTGCCTGTGATCAATGCCGGTGACGGTATGCACAACCACCCCACTCAGACCCTGGCGGACCTTCTGACCATCTCCCGGGAGATGGGACGGCTCCACGATCTCACCATCGGCCTGTGCGGAGATCTGAAATACGGCCGCACCGTCCACTCCCTGATTGAGGCCATGAGCCGCTACAGCGGCATCCGGTTTGTGCTGATCTCCCCGGAGGAGCTCCGCCTGCCCGGCTATGTAAAGTTCAACACCCTGGAAAAGTGTGGCATTCCCTATGAGGAGGTCACCTCTCTGGAGGATGCCATGCCGGACCTTGACGTGCTGTACATGACCCGCATCCAGCGGGAGCGGTTCATTGACCCCGATGCCTACGCCCGGCTGAAGGACAGCTACATTCTGGACACTGCCAAGATGAAGCTGGCTAAAGAGCATATGTGCGTGCTGCATCCCCTGCCCCGGGTCAATGAGATCAGCGTCCAGGTGGACGAGGACCCCCGTGCCGCCTACTTCCGCCAGGCGCTGAACGGTAAGTTCATGCGCATGGCTCTGATCCTCATGCTGCTGAAGGAAGCGGAAAAGGATCCCCACCGGGAGCCCATTCAGGGCGAGCTGCGCTACGATCTGAAATGCTGCAACCCCCGGTGCATCAGCTCCATCGAGCAGGAGCTGCCCCAGATCTTCCGTCTGACGGACAAGGCCGCGAACATCCACCGCTGCATCTACTGCGAACACATCGCCGAGTAACATTTCCCCCTTCCCGAAACCGGGAAGGGGGGTGTATATTTGTATTCATTCCGGGTATCCTGTTACCGTCCCTTTTCGGAAAGAAAACCTGTTTTGTGCTGCTGTAAAAATAATCCTTGACATTTTGGGTTTTGGTGCTATAATACTCACGTTCCGTGTGACACAGAGGATTTGTGTAACGGTAGCACACCGGACTCTGACTCCGTTTGCGGGGGTTCGAATCCCTCATCCTCTGCCAATAATAAAAGCCACCCAATCGGGTGGCTTTTATTATTGGCAGAGGATGAAACTGGATTCGAAAGGGCGGCACCAGTGCGCACACTGGTGCAACAAACAGTCCAGTGGACTGTTTGTTAGCCCGTGGGAGAATCCATGGACTTACAGACGCACCCCTATGGGTGTGGATGTAAGTCCATTTCCTCCTTCTCACCATGGGAGGTTCTTCTCCTTTGCCGAATCGAATCCCTCATCCTCTGCCAACGCACCGGCTGCCCATTTGGGTATCTGGTGTTTTTCCTGTTATGAGGGATTCGAACCCACTTTAATGTGACAGCCCGGTGGGCTGTCACTTGCCGCCGGCTGGACGGCGGCACCTCCTTTGCCGAATCGAATCCCTCATCCTCTGCCAAAAATACCAGATGCCCATTTGGCTGTCCGGTATTTTTACAGCGATACTGTTTTTATAAAAACCGGTAGCCCCAGGATCTGCCAATTCTGATTTTTTGGAGCTTGCCTTCGTCCGTAAACCTGGCAAGGATTCGGTTTGCGGTTGCGGAAGAAACCTGGAACATCTGGCGCACTTCCGCGTTGGTGATGGTGCCATTCTTTTTCAGGAATCGCTCCACCTTGTACCAGCGAAGTTCATCGGTGGTCAGAGCTTCGGCGGCACCAGTGGTCTGAATTGCTTCCATCAAAGCTTCCTTAATGGCGGACAGCATGAATATGATAAAGGCTGTAGCTTCACCTTCATGATTAGAACGGTTGATGGCGGCATAATATTCATCCTGGCGGTCATGGATGATGGACTCCACCGGAAGCCAGGCGAACAGCGGCTTCCACTGGGTCAATAGCAGAGTGTGCCACAAGCGGCCCATTCGACCATTGCCGTCAGCGAAAGGATGGATCAGCTCCAGCTCATAATGGAACACGCAGCTCTTGATCAGCATATGAAAATCGCTTTCCTTTACCCAGTCCAGCAGTTCCATGGTTAGACCCGGTGCATAATCAGGCAGAGTTCCGAAGTGCAGAATGTTTCCCTGCTTGTCCACCACGCCCACGGGGCCGGATCGGAAGCAACCGGATTCTTCCGTCAGGCCTTTGGTCATAACCGCATGGGCATTCAGCAGGTCATCCACAGAGTAGGGATTCAACGAATCCATCATCTCGTAGATCTCATACGCGTTTTTGACTTCGGCAATATCCTTGGGCGGCGCAATGACCCGCTTGCCGTTCAGAACAGCAGTGACCTGCTCCAAACTCAGTGTGTTCTGTTCGATGGCCAGGGAGGAGTATATGGTACGAATACGATTGGTACGGCGCAGCATGGGGTTTGCAGTAAGTCCTGCTACCGCGTTGACTTGTCCAACCAGTTCCGCAATTTCTGTGATTTCATCAAGAATAGCTGTTGTGATCTCGAATGGCGGTTTCTTGTTATACATGGAGTATCACCTCATAACTCATTATAAGACTTCATCGCTCATTTATCAATCTAAATGAGCGATGAATTGAGCGATGAAACCAATGGAATCCATTCAGCGAATTCGAATCCCTCATCCCCTGCCAAAAGCCTTACCCCAGAATTTCCTTCAGTTCCAGCGTCATGCTGCCATCCTCCCGGATGAACAGGGGCACACCCAGACGATCGGTGCCCCGGATGGTTTCGTACAGGGGGCTTGTCTCCCGGATATGCAGGTACATCCGCAGGTCCGCATGGCAGGACAGAATATCCAGATATTTGGTTTCCACCCCGGCTTCTGCCAGGCGGTTCAGCGCGTACAGGGTATCCGGGCAGAGATGACTGCCGAGAACAGTGATTTTCATAGAGATACACTCCTTTGTTTTTTCTGTATGATACTGCTTTTCCCTGATTGATCAATCAAAAACGCGCTCCGGCTGCCCGGAGCGCGTTTTTTCAGCTCATATCCACCAGTGCCAGTTTCACGGCGCTGTAGTCGATCTTCGCGTCCGCCTTTGCCAGCGCCTCGTCCACAAAGTCGGCAGCCTTCTGGGACAGGATGTCGGCCTTTGCCTGATCCTGCCAGACGGTGTTGGCGCCCACAAAGTACATCACATGGTAGCCGTAATTGGTCTTTACAATGCCGGTATCGCCAGGCTTTCTGGAGGCGTCAAAGCACCAGGCGTCAAAGCTTTCCACCATCTGGCCCTGGCTGACGCCCTCATACAGGCCGCCGTTGGTGTTGGAGCCGGGATCGGTGGAGTTCTCATTTGCCAGAACGGCAAAGCTGTCCTCTTTCCCGTCTCCCTTCAGGAAGGTATCCAGGAGCTCCTGGGCCTTCTTTTCGGCGGCGTTCCAGGCTTCCTCCGGATAGGTGCCGTCTTCCTGGGTCTCCCCCTCCGGGGTAATCAGGATGTGGCGCACATCCACGGTAATGGTATCCTTGGTCAGGCCCTTCTCCGCATACTCCGCTTCATGGGCATTGAAGAACGCGGCAATTTCCCCATCGGTGGGCTCAAAGCTGGCGGTTACTTCGTTGTAGTAGCGGCTGGAAGGGTAGTAAAGCTTCCAGTAATCCAGGTAGTCCTCCATGGTCACCGCATTGCCGAAGTTGACCTTCAGCATATGCAGGGCATCGTCAAAACCGTTTTCGGAAGCGGTCTGCTCCAGCCCCGCCTCCAGCTCCTCCAGCTCCTGTTCCGCAGCCTCCGGCAGCCGGAAGCCGTCCTCCTCCGCGGCCTGAGCAACGGCCTCGTAAACCTTCCAGCTGTTCAGCGCCTGGTCCAGGAAATACTGCTGCCAGGTGAGGCCCTCTGCCATGCCGCAGACCTGGGTATCCATGCTTTGGGTGTGATCCAGACCCAGGTAGGGAGCATAGCTGCCGTACTGGGCGTAAAAATTCTGCACCGTCAGCCAGTAGTGGACCTGGAGCTGACCGTTGGTCAGCTGATGGCTGCCGGAGGTGGCCACCACCTGGTCTCTGTCCGCAATGGCCTGCTCATCGCTTACGGTATAGCTGCCCTTGCAGGTGACGTCATCGGGGTTTCCGTCGGCCGGGATGGTGGCGGGCTGGGTTTCCTCCTGCGCCTGGGTGGTCTCCCCGGCGGGCAGGGGTTCCGCGTCCTGCTTTTTGCCGTTCATCACCAGCACCGCCAGAATGGCTGCCAGCAGCACCACCGCCGCCACAGCCAGCGCAATGGCAGAAGCGCCGGTGATGCCCCTTTTCTTCTCAACGGAGGCCGCTTTTTCTTCGGCAGCCGGAATTTCTTCCCGGGCAGGCTCCTGGGGCGCGGCGGCTTCTTCCACCGTTTCTTCCGCAGTGGGGAGGGTTTCCTCCGGGACAGGTGCTTCCTCCGGGGTCCATTCTCTGCCGCAGCCGGGGCAGACAGACTGCCCGTCCTCCAGCTCCCGGCCGCAATACTTACAATTCTTCATGGTATCCTCTTTCTTCTCAGCAGATCTGAGAAATACGATAATCCTGCCAAGTTTACCACGTTTGATACCGGAATGCAAGCAGAACGCAGAATGTTTACAATTCAGACTGTGTTTCCCCTCTTCCATGCATTTCTTCCTTGAAAAAGCCCCCCTGTCATGGTATGATATAGGGTGAAAAAGAATCGGCCCCTCCGGAGAATGCTCCGGTCCGGCCACAAACAAGGGAGTACCCATGAATACCAAAACAACCGTTATTTCTCAGGAACAATTGGATTCCCAGTTCGCCTATTGCGATAAAATCGCCGCCTGGTGGCAGTCCCAGGGGCGCACCCCCACCGCCTATGTGGAAACCTACGGCTGCCAGCAGAACGAGGCCGACTCCGAAAAGCTGAGAGGCTACCTGGTCCAAAGCGGCTATACCATCTGTCAGGGCCCCGAGGGCGCCGACGTGGTGGTGATGAACACCTGCTCCATCCGGGAACACGCCGAGCAGCGGGTTTTCGGCAACCTGGGTGCCCTGACCCACACCAAGCGCCGCCACCCGGAGCAAAAAATCTTTCTGTGCGGCTGCATGGCCGGAGAAACCAAGGTCTCCGACCGGATCAAAAAGAGCTTTCCCTATGTGGACGGCGTATTCTCCACCCACCACCTGTGGCAGTTCCCGGAGATCCTCTATGCCGTGCTGACCCGGAAGAAGCGCCAGTTCTACATTGAAGACGAGGCAGGCAATATTGCCGAGGGCATCCCCCAGGTCCGGGATTCCTCTTTAAGGGCCTGGGTGTCCATCATGTACGGCTGCAACAATTTCTGCACCTACTGCATCGTGCCCTATGTCCGGGGCCGGGAGCGGAGCCGCAAAAGCGAAAGCATTCTGGCAGAATGCAGGGAACTCATTCAAAACGGCTGCAAGGAAATCACCCTTTTGGGCCAGAACGTCAACTCCTACGGCAAGGATCTGGACTGCGGCATGGATTTTGCGGATCTTCTGGCTCAGATTGCCCAGCTTCCAGGCGATTTCCTGATCCGGTTTATGACCAGCCACCCCAGAGACGCCTCCCAAAAACTCTTTGACACCATGGCCAGGTATCCCAAAATCGCCAAGCAGCTCCATCTGCCCTTCCAGTCCGGCTCTTCCCGGGTGCTGAAGGCCATGAACCGGCACTATGACCGGGAAACCTATCTGCAAAAGGTGAACTACGCCAAATCCGTCATGCCCGATCTGGTGCTGACCAGCGACGTCATCGTGGGCTTCCCCGGTGAGACGGAGGAGGAGTTTGAGGAAACCCTGTCTCTCATTGAGCAGGTCCGCTATGACAGCCTGTTCACCTTTATTTTCTCCCCCCGCACCGGCACCCCGGCTGCCAAAATGGAGGATCCCACCCCCAAGGAGGAAAAGAACCGCCGGTTTGACAAGCTTTGCGCCGCCCAGAACGCCATTTCCGAGGAGATCCACAACGGCTATATTGGGAAAACCTTGCGCTGCCTGGTGGACGGGAAGGACAAGGACCTACTCACCGCCCGGACCGAGGGCGGCCGCCTGGTGCGCTTTGAAGGCAGCGAGGATCTCATCGGCACCTACCAAAACATTGTGATCACCGGGGCCACCACCTGGAGCCTCACCGGCGAAAGGGCCATTGACCGGTTTGTCCGGGAATCCGGTCTGGATATTCCGGAATACGATGCCTACTATTACGGCTATCCCCAGCAGGCGGACGAAATCCTGGAGGCCCTTCTCCGGGGGGATAAGCGGGCTACGACCAGCCTGCGCTGCCTGTATGACCTGGAAAACGAACCGCTGCCCCAGGTGGGCCGGTATTCCGTGATCCTGGACAGCCAGGAACGCCCCCGCTGCATCACCCGGATTACAAAGATTGAGTTGACCCCCTTCCGGGATATTTCTGAAGAATACGCCTTGATTGAGGGCGAAGGGGACAAATCTCTCCAATACTGGAAGAATGCCCACCGGGAGGTCTTCACCCGGGAATGCCGGGAGGCCGGGGGAATCCAGTTCCAGGAGGATATGGAATGTGTTTGCGAGCATTTTGAAGTCGTATACCAAAAATAAAGGAAAAGGAACCGATTTATGGCAAAAGCTCCATGTGAACTGACGCCCATGCAGCGCCAGTATCAGGAAATGAAAGCGCGCAATCAGGACTGCATTCTCTTCTTCCGCCTGGGAGATTTCTATGAAATGTTCAACGAGGACGCCATCCTGGCGGGAAAAGAGCTGGACCTGACCCTTACCACCCGGGATCGGGGCCGCCCCAAGGAGGAGCAGACCCCCATGTGCGGCGTGCCCTATCACAGTGTAGACTCCTATATTGCCCGGCTGGTGCAGAAGGGCTATAAGGTGGCCGTCTGCGAACAGATGGAGGACCCCGCCACCGCCAAGGGTCTGGTGGAGCGGGACATCACCCGCATCATCACCCCGGGCACCGTCACCGAAAGCTGTATGCTGGAGGAAAGCCGGAACAACTATATGGCAGCGGTTTATGCCCAGGGCGGCGTGTACGGTCTGGCCTTCTGCGATGTGTCCACCGGTGCCTTCTTCTCCACCACCTGCACGGACCCCCGGAGCGTCTGCTCCGAGCTGGGCCGCTTCTCCCCCAGCGAGGTTCTGCGCTTTGGCCAGGGTGCCCAGGAGGAGAGCATCTCCGATACCCTGTTCCGGCGGCTGAACTGCTGCGTGGACGAGGGACGGGCGGAGGATTTTGATCCTGCCGCCTCCGCCGCCCTGCTGGAGCGGCACTTCGGGGCCTCCCCGGAAAGCATGGGCATGGGCTCCTTCCCTGCCGCCGTCACCGCCAGCGGGGCTCTGCTGAAAACCCTGCTGACCCTGCAAAAAAACGACCTGGCCCATATCCGCCAGCTGCAGTACTACACCACCGGCCGGTTTATGGAGCTGGATCTGGATGCCCGCCGGAATCTGGAGCTGACGGAAACCATGCGCTCCAAGGAGAAAAAGGGCACCCTTCTGTGGGTGCTGGACAAAACCCACACCGCCATGGGCGGGCGGATGCTCCGCTCCTGGCTGGAAAAGCCCCTGCTGGATCCGGCGGAGATCACCCGCCGCCACGCCGCCGTGGAAAGTCTGGTGGAAAACCCCATTGTAAGGGGCGAGCTGACGGAAGCCCTGAAGGAAGTCACCGATCTGGAGCGGGTGATGACCCGGATTGTCACCGGCACCGTCAACTGCCGGGACCTTCTGTCCCTGGCCCGGGGCCTGCGGGCCCTGCCCCAGGTAAAAGAGCAGCTGGCCCTTCTTCCCAGCCCCCTGACCCGGAAGCTCTCCGACGCCATCGATCCGCTGACCCAATGGGCCGACAAAATTGAAGCTACCATTGTGGAGGATCCCCCTCTCACCGTCCGGGAAGGGGGCATGATCCGCCGGGGGGCCGATGAAGACGCGGACAAGCTCCGGGATATTATGGAGGGCGGCTCCGGCACCATCGCAGCCATTGAGGGGGCCGAGCGGGAGAAGACCGGCATCCGCACCCTGAAGGTGGGCTTTAATCGGGTATTCGGCTACTATATTGAGGTATCCAAGTCCTTTATGGATCAGGTGCCTGCCCATTACATCCGCAAGCAGACCCTGGCCAACTGCGAACGCTACATCACCCAGGAGCTGAAGGAGCTGGAAACCCAGGTGCTCACCGCCAAGGACCGGCTCACCGCCCTGGAATACCAGATTTTCACCCGTCTGCGGGAGGAGCTGGCGGGCCAGGCCCCTGCCGTGCAGGAATCCGCTGCCGCCGTGGCATCCGCCGATGCCCTGTGCTCCCTGGCAAGCGTTGCGGTCCAGCGGGGCTATTGTCGGCCGGAAATCAGTCTGGGGCCGGAAATCTCCATTGAAGGCGGCCGCCACCCGGTGGTGGAGGCCATGCTGAAAGACAGCCTGTTTGTTCCCAACGACACCCAGCTGGGAGGCAAAGACAACCAGGTTGCCATTATCACCGGCCCCAACATGGCGGGCAAATCCACCTATATGCGTCAGGTGGCGCTGATCGTGCTCATGGCCCAGATGGGCTCCTTCGTCCCCGCCCGCTCTGCCCGCATCGGCCTTGTGGACCGGGTGTTTACCAGAATCGGCGCCAGCGACGATCTGGCCTCCGGCCAGTCCACCTTTATGGTGGAAATGACCGAGGTGGCCAACATCCTGAAATACGCCACCTCCCGGAGTCTGCTGATTCTGGACGAAATCGGCCGGGGCACCTCCACCTATGACGGCATGAGCATTGCCCGGGCGGTGCTGGAATTTGCGGCCAACCCCAAGCGTCTGGGCGCCAAAACCCTGTTTGCCACCCACTACCACGAGCTTTCCACCATGGAAGAAAAGCTTCCCAATGTGAAGAACTACAACATCGCCGTGAAGAAACGGGGAGACCAGATGATTTTCCTGCGGAAAATCGTCCCCGGCGCCACCGATGACAGCTACGGCATCGAGGTTGCCAAGCTGGCAGGCCTTCCGAACATCGTCATCGCCCGGGCCCGGGAGATTCTCACCGAGCTGGAGCAGGCCGGTCCCCAACCGGCAGCGGCTGTTCAAAAGGAACCCGAGGATCAGGTCAGTATGCTGGACCTGACCGCCAATCAGGTCTGCGACGCCCTCCGAAAGCTGGAGGTGGAAACCCTGACCCCCATTGAAGCCATGAACCAGCTCTACAAGCTGCGCAAAATGCTGGGGTAATACACTGACAAATGGGGATTTGTAGAGGTGAGCATCCTGTGCCCGGAGGGCGCACTTGCCCTCCCTAGCAGGGAGGGTGGCTCGCGCAGCGAGACGGGTGAGTTGAAAACGTGATTGTTTATGAGCCGTTAGATGAACAATACTACCGTTCCAAT
>JAGAQA010000035.1 GCA_017622995.1 Oscillospiraceae bacterium | reverse complement strand
TGGACCGAACTGCTTCCCCAGGCGGCTGCCCACGGCGAATACACCGTCTACTACTATGTAAAGGGTGACGGCAACCACGAAGACACCGCCCAGCAGTCCCTCAAGGCCCGGATTCTGCCCTTTGAGATTACTGCCCAGCCCCAGGCCAAGAGCATGGACTATGGCGAATCCACGGCGCTGTCCGTGACCCTGAACCCCAAGGCGGCTGACGTTTCCGGTATCACCTACCAGTGGTGCCTGGTCACCGTGGAGGACAGCAAGGAAATCTATACGCCGCTGGAGGGTGAAACCAGAAGCGAGCTGACCCTGACCAAGCCCAACGCGGGAAAATATGTATACGCCTGCGTCGTCACCTGCGGCGACTACAGCGAAACCAGCGGCAAGGCCACGGTCACCGTCACGGCGGTTCAGGAGAGCCTGCCCACCACCTCCCCTCTGCCCTCGGGTCTGTGGGCAGAGGGCGGTGAGATGCCCTTGGTTGATAACTCCATCCACCTGAAATCCCCCAGCTCCTTCCTCCTGACCAGTTACACCTACAACGGAGCAAGCACGGACGTTCACCAGAACTACCCCACCGGCATGGAGGTTTACAGTGTTGGAACCGATGACCAGGGGCAGACAACCGTCGCTCCCGTTGCCGAGCTGGGCAATCTGCTGCGCTACTCCGGCTGCTCCATCCGCATCACCGGCAAGCCCGGTATCCGGATGATCACCAGCCTGACCAAGGAGGCCAAGGAGGCCCTGAAGAAGGGTGAGCTGGCGGGCTACACCCTGGAGGAGTACGGCACCGTGGTGGCCTGGACCACCGAGCTGGGCGATCAGCCCCTGACCCTCAGCACCGGCAAATCCAGCTACGCCTATAAGAAGGGGGTTTCCGACCCGGTCTTCGCCAATGTGGGCGCCCTTACCCAGTACACCAATGTGCTGGTGTGGGATTCCCTGGAGGACCAAAAGTACGATGAGGATATTGTCATGCGGCCCTACATCAAGCTGATCAACAAGGAGGGGCAGACGGTTGTCCTCTACGGCGGCACCGTCATCCGCAGCATCGGCTATGTGGCCCAGCAGAACGCCAACACCTTCTCCAAGGGCACCGCGGGCTACAAGTATGTGCATGAGATCATCGACAAGGTCAATGCCCTCAATTCCTCCACCGGCACCAATACAACCACGGGAGGTAACGGATGATGAAAAAAGCAATTGCGCTGCTGCCGGCGCTGACGATCCTGTTCGCGGCAGGCTGCTCCAAGAAAGAGGAGCAGCCCGCCCCCACCGTCACCGAGGCCACCGCTGCCCCGGAGACTACCGTACCGGAGACCACCCCGCCGGAGACGGAGCCCCCCAAGCCCAAACTGGAACCGGGCACCGTCCAGGGCAGCAATGTCCCCGGTGTGCTGGCCCTGCTGAACCGGGGGGACCGGGTGGAGGTGACGGGCTACACCGACGAAACCCACGCCACCGTGAAAACCGACCTGGGCACCGGCACCCTGGAAATCTGGCTGCTCCGCTTCGCCGGGGAAGCCCAGCCGGAGAGCTGGACCGGCTACGCCCGGTGGAACACCGGCTTCTACAGCGACTATGATCTGGCGGGAACCGCTCCCACCACCCTGAAAACCAATACCAAAGTGGAGGTCCTGGAGGATTTGCAGGACTGCTATCTGGTATCGGTGAACGGAGAAACCGGCTATGTGGCCCAAAAGCAGGTCAGCAAATGGCCCATCGGCTCCGGCGCCGTCAGCTCCGACAGCGGCAGCTCCGGCGGTTCCGGCGGTTCCTCCGGGGGCAGCTCCTCCGGCGGCAGCGCCACGGGCCAGGACGGCGGAGACATTCAGATGGCCGTCTTCGGCAGGCTCCACCTGCTGGCCGACGAGGTAAAAACCGGCAGCGCCCAGGTGCTGGCGGACAACGCCCGCCTGGTTTACAGGTATTACCAGCCGGGCGAAACCGTGCAGCTGGTGGCCGAGGAGGGCTTTGCCCCGGAGCTGCCGGGCTATGTGACCATTCTGGAAGAGGACACTTATGTCTACTTGCCGGAGGCCTGGGTACACAGGGACGCCGACCCGGCCTTTGAAAGCTGGGACGGCTTCGCGGGGATCAACTGCTATCTCTACGACAACATTCTGCTGAAGGGCCAGCCGGTGAAGCACGTCTACGGCAATACCGCCATCCGCGTATTGTGGACGGCAGGGGAGGTGAGCCTGATTCAGGCAGGTGAGCTCACGGGCTACGCTTCCACGCAGACCCTGCGGACCACCCGGCTTCCCGTCCAGCAGCCCCAGGAGGGCGGCGGAGGCGGAGGCGGCGGCAGCTCCGGCGGCGGCAGCAGCGCCCCGGAATGGACCCCGGCGGTGCTATAAGCCCGGTTTCAAAGAACCAACAGAACGAATGAACCCCCCCGCGGTCCCAAAACCGCGGGGGGCTTTCCGTCCATTCTGCCCACGGAGGATGATTGCATTTTTCCTGCTTTTTTGCTATGATAGAAAAAAGACCGGAAGGGCAGGGATGAGGCGTGAACAGGATAGAGGATTATATTGGCGTATTTGATTCCGGCGTGGGCGGCATCAGCGTTCTGCGGCACCTGCGGCGGCTTATGCCCGGGGAAAGGTTTATCTACTACGGCGACTCCGCCAACGCCCCCTACGGCACCCGCACCAAAGAAGAGGTCAAATGCCTGAGCCTGGCGGTGGCCGAAAAGCTGATGGCCCGGGGGCTGAAGGCCCTGGTGGTGGCCTGCAATACCGCCACCTCGGCAGCCATCGGCGATCTGCGGGAACGGTATCCGGACCTGATCATCGTGGGCATCGAACCCGCCCTGAAGCTGGCGGCGGACCGGTTCCCCGGCGGCGGCATCGGGGTGATGGCCACTCCCATGACCCTGCGGGAAGAAAAGTTCGCAAGGCTGATGCACCGGTATGAATCGGAGTGCAGCATCTATAAGATCCCGGCGCCCCGGCTGGTGGAGATTGTGGAGCATGGCCTGGTGGATACCAGACAGAATATCAATATGCTCCAGAAGCTCTTTGACCCCTACCGGGGGCGGCTGGACGCCCTGGTGCTGGGCTGCACCCACTACCCCTTTTCCTCCCATACCATCGGGAAAATCCTGGGCCCCCAGGTGGAGATCCTGGACGGCGGCGACGGCACCGCCCGGGAAACCCGGCGGCGGCTGGAGGAAGCGGGATTGCTTTCGGAAGGGCCGGGAGAGGTAATCATCGAAAACAGCTGCCCGTCCCCGCAGATTTTGGAGCTTTCCTGGCGTCTGCTGGGACAGCCCAGGGAAAGGGAGAAATAAAGATGGAAAACGACATTCTGGTAATCGGTATTGCAGGCGGCACCGCCAGCGGCAAGACCACGCTGATGAAAAACCTGATTGCCGACTGTGAAGACGAAGTAACGGTGCTGAGCCACGACAATTACTACAAGCGCCACGACGAGCTGAGCTACGAGGAGCGCTGCAAGCTGAACTACGACGAGCCCGACGCCTTTGACACCAGCCTGATGGTCTACCACCTGGATCAGCTGCGCCACGGCCATGCCATTGAGTGCCCGGTGTACGATTTTACCGTCCACAACCGCAGTGAGCAGACCATCCACCTGGAGTCCCGGAGGGTGATCATTGTGGAGGGCATCCTGATTTTTGAAAACGAGGATCTGCGCAATCTGATGGACATCCGGATTTTTGTGGATTCCGACGCGGATGTCCGCCTGTGCCGCCGGATCAAACGGGATGTGAACAAGCGGGGCCGCTCTCTGGAAAGTGTGCTGAACCAGTATCAGCAGACCGTCAAGCCCATGCACGAGCGCTATGTGGAGCCCAGCAAAAAGTTTGCCCATCTGGTGGTGCCGGAGGGCGGAAAAAATATGGTGGCCCTGGACATGATCATCAGCCGGATCCGCCGTCACCTGAAGGAGGAACCCCTTGGAAAGTCTGATCTTTGATATTGACGGAACCCTCTGGGATTCCCGGGCCCTGGTGGCGGAGGGCTACAACCTGCAGCTCCATGATGAGGGCCTGGTGGGCTACGATACCGACGCGGAGGAGCTGAAAACTCTCTTCGGCAAAACCATGACGGAGATTGCGGATATTCTGTTCCCGGACATTCCCCAGCAGCAGCGCTACGAGCTGATGCAGCGGTGCATGGACCGGGAAAACGCTTACCTTGCCCAGTCCCCCTGCCGCGTGGGCTATGAGGGAATTGTGGAGGCTCTGGAGGCCCTTTCCCGGGATTACCGGCTGTTTATTGTCAGCAACTGCCAGAAGGGCTACCCGGAGCTGGTGATGGAGAAGCTGGGCGTCACCCACCTGTTCACCGGCTGGCTGTGCTATGGAGACACCCAGACCCCCAAGGGGGAGACCATTCTGCGGCTGATGGAGCAATATCACATTCACGCGGCCTGCTATATCGGCGATACCCAGGGGGATATGGAGGCCGCCCACTATGCCGGACTGCCCTTTGTCTGGGCCAGCTACGGCTTCGGAACACCGGAAACCTATGAAGCCCGGATTTCCGCCCCGGCGGAGCTTCCGGCTCTTTTGAAGGAGATTACATTATGAGCATTCCCATGGATACCATGTGCCTGGAATGCCAGCTTCGCCGGAACGCGGAGCTGGCCCGTTCTCTGGGCGATGAAGCAACCGCCACTGCCTTTCTGCGCAAATGGATGCAGATCGTAACCGCCCTGCCCCCGGAGGCCCCCTCCCCCTGTTCCGGCCCGGCCACCAATCAGCTGCTGCACCAGATGTACGGCCTGGACCTGGACCGGTATAGGGAAGAAAAGCGGCAGTCCAACGAATTTGCCCTGGCCCATCTGGAGGATGTACGCAGCCGCATTGAAAAGGCGGAGGACCGGGTATTCGCCGGAATCCAGTTTGCCATCGCGGGCAACTATCTGGATTTTTCCGCCCTGCAGGGAAAGGTCAGCTTTGAGGAGCTGAGGAACCTACTGGATCAGGTGCACAATATGGAAATCGACCGGGAGGTGTACGAACACCTGTGCCGGGATCTGGAAAAGGGGAAGAGCCTGCTGTACCTGACGGACAACGCAGGCGAGATTGCCTTTGACCGGCTGCTGGCGGAGGAGCTTCAGCGGAAGTATCCCAATCTTTCCATCACCTTCTGTGTCCGGGGCGGTATCGCGGCCAACGATGCCACCCGGGAGGACGCGGCGGCGGTAGGCATTCCCTTCCCCGTGATTGACAACGGCAACCTGGTGGCAGGCACCGTGCTTGAGCAGCTGGGGCAGGAGGCGAAGGCTGCCATGGAAGGGGCAGATGTGATCTTTGCCAAGGGCATGGGCAACGCGGAAACCCTGCTGGGCTGCGGGAAGAATATCTACTATGCCTTCCTGGTAAAGTGCGCCCGGTTTGTGCACATAATGCGCAGACCCCTGATGACCCCCATGCTGGTAAGAGAGCTGGACCAACGATAAGAAAAAGCATCCGCGGTTTGCGGATGCTTTTTGTTTACAGCTCCAGCCGCATATACACCAGCGTCTGATACCCGGCTGTGCGGGAGAGAAAGCCCTTGGGGTTGCGGCCGTATTCCCGGAAGCCCAGGCTTCCGTAGAGTGATACGGCCCGGTGGTTGTCCGCCACCACCTCCAGCTCCAGCTGCCGATAGCCTGCCTGCCGGGCAAGCTCGATACAGCTTTCCGCCAGCGCCCTGCCAATGCCCAGGCGCCAGAAGTCTTCCAGAATGCTGATGCCGAACTCGGCCCGGTGGCGGACCTTATACTTGCTGCCTACGGCCTCAATTCCGGCGGTTCCCGCCACCTGGCCCTCCACAATGGCCAGGATCTCCGCCCCGGTTTCGCTGCACAGCATCTTTTCCAGAAATTCGCTTTCCTGCCGGGCATTAAAGCTGTTTTCATCCGGGTAGGAGAGCAGGTAGTCCGTTTCCCCGTGGGCCTGATTGAAGTTTTCCAGCACAGCCTGCCCGTCGGCGGCGGTGCCGGAGCGAAGCAGGCAGGTCCTTCCGTCCTTCAAACGGATTTCTTTTTCGTATTTCAAAGCAACAGCCTCCTTTGCTTGTATTGCCGGAAAATCGCAGCGGTTTTCCGATAACAGGTGTTTTGTATCTGCAAGAAATTATAGATTTCCCAAAAACGGTTGTCAAGTGACCCATGTTTCCGGGCTTGACCCATATGTGTTTCTTTTTTGGTTGTGCGTTGACAGAGGGGAAAATGCTGATACAATGGGAGCAGAAACCAACCCTTCCGGAAACAGAAAGGAGCCCTTTTATGAAGCCCAACGCCATTGTCTATACATCCTCTACCGGGTTTACCCGCCAGTACGCCTTTCTTTTGGGGGAGCAGACCGGTCTTCCGGTGTACGCTCTGGAGGAAGCAAAGAAAGCCCTCCCCGCCGGGGAGGCGATTGTGTACCTGGGCTGGATTTTCGCCAGCCAGATCAAGGGATACGGGAAGGCCGCCGGGCGGTACCGGGTCTGCGCCCTTTGCGGCGTGGGCCTGACGCCCACCGGCGGCAGAAGGGAGGAGGTCCGCAAGGCCAGCAAGGCCCCGGAGGACATCCCTTTGTTCACCCTTCAGGGCGGCATGGACCGGGGCAAGCTCCGGGGTATGAACAAGCTGGCCATTTCCATGCTCACAAAGGGCCTGCAGGGGCAGGACCAGCGCAGCCCGGCAGATGAGGAAATGCTGGCGCTGCTGACCAGGGACGACTGCTATGTGAGCCTTGAGAACCTTTCGGAGGTTCTGGAATGGCTCCGGACGCAGTAAGCGCTGCCACGAAAGGACACTGCCCCCTGCCGGGATCGCGGAAGCGGTCCCGGTTTTCATATTTCTTTGTCCGCCTGCCCGCGTTTTCGTACTGTATAGGTGTAAGGTCCTTACATAACAAAGGAGTGAACCCATTGGAAGATGCGCAAATCATCGATTTGTTTCTTGCCCGTTCAGAGACGGCCATTTCTCAGACGGCAATCCGGTACGGCAGGTATCTGAAAACCATTGCCGGGAACATCCTGCCCAGCGCGGAGGATGCGGAAGAGGTGCTCAATGATGTGTATCTGGCGGCCTGGGATTCCATCCCGCCGGAAAGGCCCCGGATGCTCAAATACTACCTGAGCCGGATTACCCGGAATCTCTGCTTCAAGAGAATCGAGTATCTTTCCGCCGAAAAGCGGAGCGGCAGTGCGGAGGTTTTGCTGTCGGAGCTGGAAGACTGCATCCCGGACAACCGGAAAAACCTGGAAGAAGCCCTGGAGGCCAGGGAGCTGGGCCGGAGCCTCAATGCTTTCCTGGCGGGTCTTTGCCGGGAGGAGCGGAAGCTGTTTCTGTCCCGATACTACTACGCCAGGACCGCGCAGCAGCTGGCGGAGGAATATGGCTGCTCTCCCCGGCAGATCAAATACCGGCTGGAAAAGCTCCGGGGAAAACTGAAACATCATCTGGAAAAGGAAGGAATCCCTGTATGAAAGCAACCGATTTGTCAGAAGCCCTGAATCATGTGGACGATGCGTATCTTCTGGAAATGGAAGCTCCGGAAAAGGAGTGTAAACCTATGAAAAACCGGAAAAAAACCCTTCGAATGTTTGCTGCCGCGGCGTTGATCGCCCTGCTCTGCGTAACGGCCTACGCCGCGGATATGCTGAAGCTCTCTTCTCTGGAGACCGGCAGATGCACACACTATGAAAACTTTGCCGATGTGAACCGGGCGGTTGCCCAGGCAGGGCTCTGCCTGGAGGTGCCGGAGACTCTGGGCGGCGGCTTTTCCTTCCGGGACGCGGAGGTTCAGGAGGTCATCGGCCGGGATGAAAACCGGAAAAAGCTGCTGACCTTCCAGGAGCTCAATGTCTATTATATGGACCCCTCCGGCACCCGCCTGGTATTCGGAGCCTACGCCAACCAAAAGGGCGTGTTCCAGAGCGACCGGGCACCGGACCGGACGGAAACCGTAAACGGCATTGTCCTGAGCTACCGGCTGGACCACTACAGGTTCATGCCGGCGGACTACAAGCTCACGGACGAGGACGCCCGGTGGGAGCAGCAGCTGGGCAATTATATCAGCTACGGCAGTGAGGCGAAGGAAGAGGAGGATGTGGCCTTCCTCTGCTGGGAAAAGGACGGTGTTTCCTACTCGATTATGGATCCCGGCGCCAGGGTAAGCGTGAATGCCCTCTTCTCCGCGGCGCGGGAGCTGCTGGAGAAATAATACCCATACCGCGAACAAAAACCCTCTGCCCCGTTCCCGGAACGAGGCAGAGGTTTTTTACGGATTATTTCAGGAAGAGATGCAGGAGCTTTTCGTAGAGGGGGCTGCCGGTAGGAAAGCACCGGCAGGGCCATACGGAAGGCCGCCTGAAATACACGGCAAAATACTGCTTTTGGAAAAACATAAAAAGACTCCTTATCGCACCGCCCCACGCGGTTGTTGATTTTATCAACAGGATACAGTATGCCCCAAACTTGTTGAAAAGTCAACAAGTACCGGACAGCCGCGGCATTCCTGCCGGGAAAGGGCTCCCGCTGCCGGTGCAGAGGCAAAGCCCCCGTGCGGCGCGATATGCTGCATAGGGGCGGAGACGGGTCTGCAAAGGGGCGGAGCCGGGTTCCTTGACACTTTCACCGGAACATGATAAACTGACGATAAAGAAACAGGGCGCGGTCAGACGGAGGTGAGGAAGCGGAAATGGATCGAACAGAAAAGCTGTTTATGCCCCTCTGGCAGCCGTTCACAGGCATCCGGGCGGAAACCATGATCGGGTCCCTTTCGGATGAGGAAGAACGGAGGGTTGCTTTGGCAGCCCATCATTATTTTCAGGCGAAGTACGAGGACGCGGCGCGGGAGAGCCAGCGCTTCCTCAACAGCCCCTGCCCGGAGATCCGGGCCACGGCGCTGCTGCTGCACAGCATGGCCAATGTGGGTCTGGGAAACGCGGAGCAGTTCCGGGAGGATTTCGTGGCGCTGAAGCGGTCCGCCCGGCAGCCGGAGGATGAAAAGATGGCCGCGGTTTACGATGCGCTGCGGTATCTGATGTCCGTGTTTTTTCACACGGACGGGGAAATAAAACCTGTAGAGGAAGCTCACGCCGCCCTCCTGCCCGAGGGAACCAGGCTGTACCTGCTGTACGCCGTAGCCCATGGGCTGTATCTGCAAAAGAAGTATCAGGAGGCGCTGGGTGTGGCCAGATCGGCGCTGATGATGGCGGCAGGGCGGTTTCCTTCGGTGTGCGTGTACCTGAATCTGGTGGGCTCCATGGTGGCGACCAACCTGCATGACGCGGATTTGGCGGCGCAGTTTTTCCACCGGGCCTGGCAGCTTGCGGAGCCGGAGCATTACATTCAGCCCTTTGTGGAGCATCATGGAATGCTGCAGGGGCAGATTGAAAAGTATACCCGGGTCGCTCAGCCCGAGGAATACAACCGGATTTCGGAAAAGGTCATGGCCTTCTCCCGGGGGTGGATGAAGATTCACAACCCGGATTCCGTCAACAAGGTGACGGACCGCCTGTCCCCCTACGAGTTTTCCATCGCCATGATGGCCGCCAGGGGCAAAAGCAATCAGGAGATTGCGGATTATCTGCACATCTCCGTCAATACCGTGAAATTTCACCTGTCGGGCATTTATCAGAAGGTGGGGGTCAGCAACCGCAAAGAGCTGGAACAGTATTTGAACAGATAAATGACAGGGCAGCACCGCACAATGCCCCATTATGCGGTGCTGCCATAGAGTTTGCCGGTGTACCGCGACTTGCGGTACACCGGCAAACTCGGCTCTCCCTTTGGGGGAGCTGCCGCAGGCTGAGAGGGTGTCGTCCGTTGGGGCTTGGAACAGAAAAACTACCCGTTTTTACCGGCCGGACGGGTATTCCCGGAAGCCCGTTTTTCTGCTACAATGATAGGGTGGATGCGTATACCATATCCGCGTGCCCCGGCGGCCCGGCAACAGGGTCCGCTTTCGGGCAAGAAAGGAGACGAAAACCCCATGAAACCGAGAAGAATTCTTTCCTGTATGATGGCGCTGCTGCTGGCAGCCACCATGCCCCTGACGGCTTTTGCGGGAACCTATGACGTTGCCGAAGGAAGCGTCACCGTGAATGCCTCGGAAAGCGGGCAGACTGTGACCCACGGCACCAACGATGCGGTGAATGACAGCGCGCCCGTCATTACCCAGTCTACCGAAACCACCGCCAACACCGTCACCATCCATGCAGATGCATGGGCCACTGCCAACGTCACCCTGAGCGGCGTGAATATTGACACCAGCGGCACTGATCAGGCTGCTGTGGAAGTCACTGGCAATGGCGACGTGGTCATTGAGCTGGATGGAAATAACACCGTCAAGAGCGGCGAAAAACACGCCGGTGTGGAGAAGAACACCGTTGCCCCTACGGATACCGTTCCCGGCAGCGGTAACGGCAAACTCACCATCACGGACGAAAAGGGAGCCGATGGCAGTCTGAAAGCCAACGGCGGCGAGGGCGGTGCCGGTATCGGCGGCGGTGCCAATGGTTCCGCCAGCAACATCACCATCAGCGGCGGCGAAGTAACCGCTGCCGGCGGTAATGTTCTAAAGATTGAACATGGAGACGCAGTTGAAATATTAGCAGGCGCAGGCATCGGTGGTGGTGGCGGCGGCAATGGCAGCAACATCACCATTTCCGGCGGCACAGTGACTGCCACCGGCGGCGAAAATGCCGCAGGCATCGGTGGCGGTACAGGCGGCAATGGCAACAACATCACCATCAGCGGCAGCACTACAACTGCCATCGGCGGCGATCCCCAAAAGATTGTAAACGATGATGGTAACGTTGTAGAAGAAGCACCGGGCGGAGGCGCGGGCATCGGCGGCGGCGCCTATGGCGAAGGCAACAACATCGCCGTCAAATACACTGCGCAAGTGACGGCAACGGGTAAGGGCAACGCTGCCAATATCGGTAATGGTTACGACAATAAATACGAGGGAAAGCAGCAGCCGGACAATGTGGATCTCAGCGGTCTGTCTTCATTCGGCAAAGTCAATGGAGTCTCCGGCAGCGACGGCGGCTACCACGCCAGCAACGGCAGCATCAACAGCGTCCCCAGCATCCCCAGCATTGTTGGGCATAAGGCGACTGGCATAGGGGGACTTAAGGTATCCGATAATAACGGCAATGGTCTGGCCAATGAGTACTTGCTGGCGGAAGACGCGTTGAATATTACCGCTCCGGCGGATAACGTCCTGGTCACCGGCAACAAGGCTGATCTTCTACAACTGAAAGAGGAGGGCGTCAAAAAAATCAACCTGCAAACAAACCGCGTAAACGTCAGTGTCAGCAATCAGGTTCTGGAGAAAATCACCGGGTCCGGCGAAAGCTTCCAGCTGACCGCGGACGACACGACCGTCAGCATTTCCTCCACCGCCGGGAATAACCAGAAGAACCCCGGTCTGAAGCTGACCGCCGACAAACTGCCGGAAAAGGGCAAATTGCAGGCCGATTTTTGTTCGGAAGAATCCAAGGAGGGCGCCGGGGACGTCCGTGAATCCCTCACCAAAACGCTGCAGGTGAGTACCAACGCCCCCGAGGCAACCCTTACCTGCGATCAGCAATACCTCCAGACCCTGATGGATTCGGAATTGAGGAATCTCGTCCTTAAGGTGGGAAAAGTCCTTGCCGCAGTCGACAGCTTACTGGCGGCGAATACCACCGTGAACGGCAGCGGTTCCATCAGCATCGGCAACAATACCGTCAATATGAACGGCATCGAATTCTCTGCGGGGGATTCCTCCGAAAACGATAAGCTGACCGACTTGCTGAACAATATCAAGTTCAAAACGGAGAACCAGCTTAAAACGGAGAACCAGCCCCAGGGTAGCTCTGCGATGGTCGTAGAAGTCAATCCGAAAGCCTCCCTGCAGTCTGCTTCTCTGAAAGTTCCCGGAAGCGCCCTTCAGTCTCTGATTGATCAAGGCGTTGAGGCAACCGCCCTTTCTGCAAACGGCAAAACCACCAGCTTCAAAAACAGCAACCTGCTGAAACAGATCCAGGATTCCCAGCTGGGCAGCACAGCCACAGTAACCGACAAACCTTTCGCGAATGACGAGGCAAAAATTTGGCCAGAAACAGTTGTCAAAGACGGGAATGTGATCATCCCCGCGGACGAACTTCTTTAAATAGCTCAAAGCGGGTGAAAAGTCTGATAAGTGTTCCGGGAATGCGCGCCGCCCCAAAGGGCAGTTGACGGCTTTGGTCTGACCCCGGTAGGGAAGTCGCCCCGGACAGGACAAATGAAAACTACCCATTTTTACCGGCTGGCGGGTATTCCCGCCGGCCGGTTTTCTGCTATAATGGTAGTGTGGGTGTTTGTATCGCGGCACCGCGCACCGGCGGCTTCTTCCTGAGGAACCGGCGGATGGAATTTGGGAAACCCTGCCGCATTTTTGGGGAAATGCCCACAACGCTCAGTTGAATGATGGAAAAATTTTCTTGAAATCTGCACCTGTTCATGATAGGATATTGGTGTATAAATGGGACGGGGAGGCTGCGCCCGGATCAGGGGGCACAGACCGGGCTCCGCAACACGATATGGTACGTTTTCCGCAATTTGCTGCTGAAAAATAACAGTAAACACGAATGCGATTCACAGCTGCATTTCGTTGGAGGGATTTCCTATGAAAACTGCTTTTGGGATAAACCATGACGGCCGCCTTTATGGGGACAGACTGAGGAAAGGAATCGCCAAGCTTTTGGCGCTGATTCTTTGCCTGAGTCTGTTTTGCGCTTTTTTGCCCATGACGGCCCTGGCGGAGGAGGGCGAGGAGAGCCCTATCCCGGAGGCGGAGGATATTGCGCAGTCCGAAACCGCGGCTCCGGAGGGCAGTGCCACCATCGTTGAAAACGTGGTGGAAACGCCCGCTGTTGCGGGCGCACCGGCAACGGAAACCAACAATCTGGAAGCGCTGCTGGGTAACAACGAGGAAACCGACGATCTGTCCTACTCCAACGATTTCCCCGCGGTGGTTGAGACCCAGGTCTATGACAATGCCGGTGTCGTCCACAAAACCGTGGTGCCTCCCTACACACCCGGCACCGGCTCAGGCTCAGGCACCGGCTCAGGCACGGGCACCCAGACTCCGGGCACTTCCGTCATCAGCGAGCTGTATGAGCCCAAGACCGGCGCGGAGCCCGTTTCCACCGACATTGTCATCAAGGGCACCAACGAGACGGTGGTTCCTCCCGAAGAGGTACAGGAGCAGCTGGAAGGGATCGAGTTCGGCGCTCTGCAGAAAAACGACAACAACACCCCCCAGGATACCACCGACGATACATACGTCAGAACCAGAGAAACCACCACCGACAATGCCATCAACAAGGCCGTCCAGGAAGCCCTGGCAAGAGCCACAACAGACAGCAAGTATATTACCATCGTGGTCAGCGAAGGCCAGTACGACGGCGACATCACCGTGGACGCCACCGGCGACAATCTGGCCGACGGCTTCAAGCTCTACGTCCTGGCGGAGGATTCCTACGAGGCCCCGGAAGAGGGCGGCATCATTGACAAGACCACCGTAGGCGCCCAGAGCGAGGGCGGAGCCAATGTGACCGGCAACATTACGGTCAACGCGGCCAAGAATTTTGAGCTGATCATGGCGGGTCTCTACCTCTCCGTCAACAGCCTTGTGGAAGCAAAGAATAAGGCCAGCGTCACCATTTACGGCACCCAGGAGGCCGATACCGTTACCTATACCCAGAGCGGGGAAGGCGATGCCGCCATCCATACCGGTGACGGGGACGATACCATTGCCGCCGCCTGCGGCGGCAGCGGCAGCCTTGCCATTGAAGGCGGCGACGGCGCGGACACCGTGACCCTGGCCTTCACCGGAAGCGAAAAAACGTCGGTGACCGTGGACAGCGGCGACGGCGACGATACCGTGTCTGTCTCCGGGGAAAAAGCCAGCGGTCAGAAATCGGAGCTCAGCGTCAATCTGGGCGCAGGCGCCGACAGCGTCAATGTGGATATGAACACCGCCAATGCCGTTTCCAAGCTGAAGATTGACGGCGCCGACGGCTATGATGTGCTGACCCTCAGCGGCGAGATTGACAGCAATGGCGAAAACACGGTGGCCGAAGAAGCGGTCATGCTGGGCCAGCAGGTTGTGGACTACAACTTTGTTATCCACGCGGCAAGCAAGGCCGGCAAGCCCATCACCATCGATGCCGACAGCATCCAGGCCCTGGCCGACGGCATCACCAACAAGCCCCAGCAGGAGATCACCGACAGCGACATCATTGACGGCACCATCTACGTATCCAACTCCTTCACCAACTATGTGATCGAGGATGACAGCATTCTCGATACCATGAAAACCGGCACCCTTACCATGCGGGCAGAGGAAGGCAAGCGGCTGTACTTTGCCAGACTGGTGCTCAGCGGAGATCAGCTGGAAATCGGCAGCATCGACGTAACCGGCCTGGATCTGGAAATCAACGGCAAGGAGATCCGGGTGGACGGCGCCCTGACCGCCGACAACATCATCATTCAGGCCAGCGACGATGACAAGAACGCACTGTCCCAGCCCGGTTCCCTGCAGCTGGGCGATGTGAACACCGGCCTGAATTTCGACTTCCTGAATTTCGATCTGGAAACCGGCGCGAAGATTCAGATCACCAAAGACGCAAGGCTGACGGCCCTGAAGAACATCGCCCTGTCCGCCTCCAGCATTCAGACCCAGCCCGTCTTCCATCTGAACACGGGCCTACAGGAATCTACCTTCCCCATCATCGTCAAGGTTGGCCTGGCCGAAATCGGCATTGACGGCATCCTGACGGCAGGCGGCAAGGTGGAAGCGGAAAGCACCGCCCAAATCATTGTGAAATCCAACAATGAGCTCTACAAGCGAATCCGTGTTCCCCTGTCCGTGGTTGTGGCCGCGGCTGACGCCCGCACGGGATTGACCTCCACCGGCACCATCACCTCCGGCAGCCTGACCCGGCTGTCCAGCAAGGCCGAGGTCACCACCTCCTCCGTAGCCACCATCGGCATCGTGCCCCTGTCCCTGGCGCTGAGCGTGGTATCCCTGGACGCGGTGACCACCGTGGACGGCGTGATCAACGCCGGCGGAAACATTGACATCCTGGCAGAGGGCACCTCCTCCGTTACCACCATTTCCCAGGAGGATCCTCCCGCGGAGCTGCTGAAGGCGGACATCTCCACCGGCGAGGGCGGCACCACCACCACACCCCCGGCTCCCAGCGAAGGGACCATCAGCTTCGGCGGCTTCTTCGCCGTGGCAGTGGTGCTTCAGAACTGCAAGGCCCTGGTGACCGAAGGGGCCCAGCTTACCTCCGGCGGAGACATCAACATTCTCAGCAAGTCCGTTGAGCAGGCACGGACTGTGGCCCAGGCATCCATGAACAACGCGGACGGCCAGAGCCAGGCCATGGACCTGAACTCCATCACCGGCATTATGACCGGTATTCTGAAGCTGCTGACCGGTGAGAAGGACACCCTGACCGCCGTTGGCAAGGCAAAGCTGGGCGGCCTGGTGGACAACGGAATCAAGCAGATCAGCGGCGGCAAGCTGACCGTCACCGTCAAGCCCACGGAGCACGGCACCGTTACCACCCCCGTGAAAACCAACACCGGCGACACCGTTACGGTCCGTGCCGTTCCCGACAGCGGCTATACCATTGATACCGCCTCCATCACCTATACGGATCCCAAAACCAACTGGGTGAAAAACCTGACCGTGGTTCCCGAAACCGGCGAGGGAAGACCCGATACCACGGACTTCACCTTCGTTATGCCGGATAACTCCGTAACGCTGACGGTTGTTTTCAGACAGCTGAAACAGAACGAACAGCCCCTGACCCTGGGCACCGGCGCCATTGACAGCAACGCCGGTATCGCCGGTGCTGTGGAAACGGCAACCGGAAGCGCCACAGAGCCCTTCGATCCGCCCAAGTATCCCACCGGCATCGGCCCGGGTGTCTATAAGATTACCCCGGAGACCTTGAGCAGCGCCGGCACCGGCAGCATCTCTCTTGATACCGGCTACGCAAAGAAGGATCAGAAGGTTCTGGTGAGGGTCAATCCGGCAGACGGCTATGAGCTGGAAAAGCTGACCCTGAAGAAACGCAATACCGTAAACGGCTTGGTGATCAGCTCCGAAGAAGAGCTCGCGGCGGACACCAATGGCCGGTACATCTTCACCATGGGCGAAGGCGATGTGGACGTAATGGCCACCTTCCGCAAGTCTGCCGGCGGCGCCTCCGGCCCCCAGGAATCCTTCATGGGCTCCACCGGCACCGCCCACAAGAACAAGGGCCAGCTGGTTGGTTCCGTGGCGGTTGCCTTCGTGAAAAACGACAACAAGGCGGACATCTCCCTGGGCCAGGCGCTGCTGGACGAAACGGGCACGGAGCTCAGAAAGTGCTTTGTAACGGCGAAGGGCAGCGTCAATGTGAAAGCGGATGCCTCCACCCAGTCCGAGTCTCTGGCGGATGCCTCTCCCATTGACCGGGATCCCAAGGCCACCACCACCATCCATATCAATGACGGCGCGGCCACCGTCCAGGATGAGAAGACCGCCGAGAAGCAAATCGAGTATCCACAAACAAGTGAAACCAAGACCGTTGTCTACACCACAATGACCAACGGTCGTTTCTCCAACGAGAACTTTGACGGGAACGCAAAGAAGATCACCTTTAACCTCACCGCCCGGGAGGGTTACTATATCAGTAAGGTATGGTTTACCTATCTTGACAACATAAAAACCTCAGGCGAAGAGGTGCAAAGCGAGAAGCTGGGTATCTACGACTTCGCAGCCACCACGGAAGAGAAGAAGACAGAGGGCAGCTTTGAAGCGGAACTGTTTAACAGAGCGTCTCAGAAGTACTGGGTCTACGCGGAATTCCTGCCGATCCTCTACAGCGTCCAGAAGCCCGTCAATACCACTGCGCCCGGCAGCAAGCCCGCGGCGGAATACAGCTATCAGGTCAGCGGCGCTTCCGGCGTCGATGACAACGGCAACGCCCAGGTTCGCGGCGGCACAACGGTGGTCATCCATTCCATCAAGAAGGGCACCCTGAATGATGTCACAAAGAAGTACGACTACAATGTGAGCCTGACCAGCGATGACATCAAGCTGCTTGTCACCTATGTGGAAAACGGCGCCACCAAGAATCTGGAGGTAACGCCCAACAGCACCGGCGGCTTCTCCTTTGTGATGCCCCTTTACGATGTGACGCTGAAGTTCGCGTCCAAGGGCGTACAGCTGAAGATCTACGACGGCAACAGTAGCAGCGAAATTTACGAGCCCACCCCCGAGCAGAGCCAGCTGAGCCTTGGCCAGTTCCAGCAGTCCACCGACAGCAACGGTGTGGTTTCCTATCTGGCAAAGGTGGAAGGCGTGGCCGACAGCAAGGACAAAGTGGTTCTCAATCTGTCCCAGGCGGCTTACGAAAACGCCAAGCGGGTCGTCATCACCGTGGAAGCCTACGGGAGCGACATCAATAATCAGAACATTCAGAAAAATCTGGAGCTGTCGATCCCCGTCAACAATGACGGAAACGGTCTGTACAGCTTCACCCTGCCGGATCTGTCCGGCGGCAACCTGTTCCCCGTTCAGGGCTCTGCTACGGAAACCCTTGCTCTGACAGGCCTTCGCATCAAATATCAGTTTGGCACCGATAAGGCCCACATGCTCAGCGCCCAGGCAACCACCAAGCCCAGAATCGGCACCGGAACCACCACGACTCCCGGTACCGGTACAACAACCCCGCCCGCCAACGCCAAGCTCAATGTGGCGGAAACCACCGGCGGCATGATCAGCGTGGCGCCTGCCGTTGATTTGGGCGATACGATTTATGTAACCGTAACGCCCTACACCGGCTACCGTCTGGTGTCCAATTCCCTGAAGATCACCTTCCGGTTTACGGATAACAGCGAGCTGACCCAGGTTCTGGGGCTGGACAACAACGGCGTATACAAGTTCACGCTGAATCAGCAGCTTCCTGAGGGCAAGACCCTGCGGGCCTATGACAGATCAACGGGAATAACACCCATCGCCATTACCGGCCAGTTTGCCACCGATGCCTGCGGCACAAGAACCTCCGACGCCAAGACCTTCTCCGCCGGTGTTGCCGTGGATGTGGCCATCACCAATCACACCAACGAGGCTACCATTTCCAAGGGCAAGGTCACCGCTGAGGGCGCGGCGCTGAGCGCGGTCTCTTCGGAGGGCATCGTTTCCTCCGCCTCCTCTCTGGCGGGCTATTCCGCCGGTGACTTCGGTGTGGCCGGTGCCATCACCGTCCATGTGGTCAGCGCAAAGACCTATGCGCAGATCCGTGAAGCCGCCGAGGTGAACCTGGGAAGCGGAGCACTGTCCCTGGAAGCCAAGAGCAAGAGCCAATTCAACACCGCCGCGGAAGGCGCCAACCCGGACGATGCGGAAGGCTCCACTGCCGGTGTGGGCGCGGGGATCGCGGTGGCGGTCATCGGTGTGGACGCGGTGGCGGAAGTCTGTGAAAACACCACCCTCCATCTGGATGCCACAGCCCCACTGCAGAAGCTCACGATTTCCGCGGATTCCGAAAACGTGGAAGTGATGAATGCCAAGGCGGGCTCCGCAGGCGGCATTTCCGTCACCCCCGTTCTGGGGCTGGTGATTTCTTCCGTGACCAGTGAGGCCCTGCTGGGCCGCACCCGGGAAAACAAGCGGATTGAGGCCCTGGATGGCAGCATTGCGGCCAGGAGCATCATTGACAGACAGGTTGCCGCCAACGCCGCCGCGGTAGGCGGCAGTGTGGGCCTGGGCGGCTCCTTTGCCATCACCGTGCTCAACGATACCACCAGAGCAAAGCTCCGCAACTCCTATAAGGGCGACAATCTGAAGATTTCCACCACGGGCCGTTCCTCTGTCAGGTCCACCTCCCGGGCAGGTGCCCAGGGCGCGGCCAGTGACAACTCGGGCGCGGGCTCGAGCTCCGGCTCGGGGTCAACAGGCTCGGGGTCAGGCTCGGGGTCAGGCTCGGGGTCAGGCTCGGGGTCAGGTACGGGCACGGCGTCGTCCCCTGCCTCCGGCACGTCTGATGCCCAGGCAAACCAGGCAATCAGCGGTACTTCCAACCTGGCCAACACCGGCAACCGGGGACTCAGCGGCAACAAGGTGCAGACCATGGCCAGGGACCGCAGCATGGCCCAGACCGCGGACGAGGGCAGTGTTCAGATCGCGGCGGCCTTTAACCTCAACATTCAGGAAAACCTGAACGAATCCGTGATTGACGACGGCATTTCCGTTGAGCTGGACGGCGCCCTGGAGGTGACTGCCTACAATGATACGGATGCCGCGGTCTATGCCATTGCCAGCGCCGTCAATTCCTCTGTGGGTGTGGGCGTCGGCGTGGCCATCAACATGGTAAAGGCGGTCAACAGAGCCGTAATCGGCCTCTGCTCCATTACTGCCGACGAGATCAAGCTGATCGCGGAAATGTATGACGACGGCTCCTATGCCAAGGCCCTGTCCAAAGAAGCCATCAAAGAGGCCCAGTCCAACAAGGGCATCAACATTCTGGACTTCCTGATCGAAAAGGCCATCCGGGAAAGTGTGGAAGACGCTGTCTCCAAGCTGGACGGCGCCTCCCGGGAAATCCTGGAAGGTCTGGGCAACTTTGCCGCGGATCTTGTGGGCGCCATGGTTGGCCAGTTCACCCAGACCCTGCTCACCCATATGGGCCTGGAGAAGATGCTGTCCAACGACATCGAGACCAAATTTAAGAACTTCGCGGACAGCTTCGGAACGAAAGTCAGCGATTCTGCCATGAGCGTCATGAAGAACGTTCTGCTGACCTATGTTCTGAACAGATTCTCCCACCTGGCAAAAACCCCGCTGAACACTGCGATCAACAAACTGACCGGCACCGTGAATATTCCCGGTGTGCCCGCGCCCAACAACAGCGCGGCCTCCGGCACCACCGGCCAAACGCCTGCGGCGTCTACCGGCGCGGTGGGCGAGATCCAGAGAATCATTAACGGACTGCCCCAGAACCAGCAGACAGAACTGCGGGAACTGGGTCTCATGAGCGGTGTGGCGCTGGAGACCTTTGCGAACCAGCTCTTTGGGGATTTTGTCAACGTTACCCAGCTGAAAACCTACTTCACCGCGGGCTTTGGACAGAATGTCACTGCGTCCATCATCAACGCCCTGACCGACTCCGGTAAGGCGGCCACCGACAGTGTGCTGTCCGCTCTGTCCGAATGGACGGACGCCCAGGTTGTCCCGGCAAGGGAATATCCCACCCACACTTTCCGGACCCATGCGGTGTCCGGCGCCGGCGCAACCAATATTGGTGTGGCCGGAAGTCTGGCCCTTGCCATCATCAACACCCAGACTCTGGCATATGTAAAAGACGCGGCCTCTGCCGGGTCCGGCGAAGCCTACCCAATTTCCGTGGAAAACGGCTTTATCATCCGGTCCCAGAACAAGCAGTATGAGGATACCATCGCCAGCTCCGCGGTCAATGCCGAGGAGGATGCGGCTCCTGCCACCCAAAACAGCACCCAGACCAACGCTGCCGGTACCGGTCCCCAGGCTCCCGCAAAGACCTATGACGGCGGTGTGCTGACCGTTGGGGAAACCGAAAACGGTCTGGTGAACAATGTAACCGTTACCAGAGACGGCAACAAGCCCACCTATACTCTGGTGATTACCCCCAACCCGGGCTATAAGGTTGAAAAGGTAACCTATACCATCACCACCCCCGGAACTGGCGGCGGCACCCCCACCACCTCCGCCCCCGTACAGGTGAACTTTGCCAACAGCCAGTTCCGGTTCACGGTGAATCAGGACCTTCCCGCCCCTGCCGCAGGGCAGACCTATTCCGGTACAACGGTGAATGTCACCGTAACCTTCTCCAAGATTCTGGAGCCCAAGCTGGTGATTGTGGGCCAGGTTGACAACCAGACCGGCGGCACCACCGGCGGCACCGGAAGCACCGGAGGTACCGGAACCACCGGCGGCACGGGCACCACTACGGCCCCCGCCCTCACCACCTATAAGATCGATGGCTTTACCTTCACCGTGGAAAAGGAGGTTACCACCACCGGCGCCAACGGTCAGGCCACCCAGGGAACCGCCAACGCCGGGAACAATGAGACGGTGAAGGCCGGTACAAAGATCACGGTTAAGATCAAGCCCAACGATCCCTCTGCGCCGAATGGCGGCGCTGCCACCACCAAATTTGTGGATGGCATTGTGCTGACCTATACGGCCCCCGGCGGTATCGCCAAGAAGGTAACGGTCAAAACCATGGAGACTGCGGCTTCCGCCGCCGGTACTTCCGCTGCGGGCGCGGCTGCCGCTGCAGCCACCGGGGAGAAGACCTACTGGTTCCGGATGCCAGAAATCAATCAGGACGGCGTTGAAGCAAATGCCAAGGTCACCATGGAGGTTAACATGGTGGATGTGGCTCCCGTCACAACCCCCGCCGGGGCTGCGAATGCCGCCGCGGCTGCCAATTCCGCGGCCACCGGCACCAGCATCGGTATTGGCGCCAGCTTTGCGTTCAATTATGTAAACAAGAACGAGGATGCCCGGACCGCTTCCTTCATCGGAAAATACCGTACCGTTCATACCGGCACCATCAGCATGGTAGCCATGCTCCAGAATGACCTCAGAACCTCTGCCGCCGCAGGCGCGGATCCTCTGGCAGACAGATCCGAAGATGGTACTCCTTCCGAAGATCCCATGGACATTGCCCTGGATGCGGCGGTTGCCATCGGCGAGATCAATAATAAGGTATACACCTATATTGCCGAAGGCGCCAAGGTGACTGCCTATAAGAGCGATCTGGACATCGGCAGCTTTGATGAGGAAGAATATCTGGCCTCTCTGCCCGGCGAATATACGGAAGAAGAAAAGCAGGCGGCTCTGGAGCAGGCACGCTCTCAGGCTCAGGATCTGGTTTCCGTGTATCTGTCCTCCCGGCAGGAGGGTCATACCCTGGCTACCGCCGGTTCCTTCGCAATCGGCGCCTCGGCAGCGGTTGGCGCCTGCGCGGCGGTGAACTACGCCAATTCCGATGTGTGCGCACAGCTCCAGGGAACCGTTACGGCCCCCGGAAAGGCCCGGATTCTGTCCCAAACCTACAATACCGACGATGCCTTTGCCACCGCTACGGCTATGGGCGCGGATATTCAGCGGTATCTGGATCGGCTGGGTGCCGGTGTAACCAAGGCGGA
This sequence comes from Oscillospiraceae bacterium, assembly GCA_017622995.1. Lineage (GTDB taxonomy): Bacteria > Bacillota > Clostridia > Oscillospirales > Oscillospiraceae > Faecousia. The sequence continues at coordinate 74,176 of JAGAQA010000035.1, read as the reverse complement.
AGACATTGCCAACGGTGATTATGGCCTGGCCAATAACCCCAGGACCCAGTCCAGCTCCACCAGAGCCATCCAGAACGCCGGCGGTCTGACCCAGCCCGGCGTCCCCAGCGGCGCCAACCAGCAAAACAGCAATATCCCCGGCGGCGGGGCCAATGTGCCCGCTACCCAGGATAAAGGCGTCCAGGTGGCTGCGGCCGTGGGCATCAACATCACAAAGCATCAGGCCAAGGCGCTGGTCAGCGGCAGTCTGACCGCCCTGGACGTGAAGCTCCACGCGGAGAACAACGCCAATTTCCGGTCCCGTGCCAACGGTGCTACGGTGACTCTGGCCAGCTCCAACCTGGCCATCGCGGCAGGCGTGGCGGTTTCCGTCAACCAGAACAAAGCCATTGCCGAAAATTCCGGCACCATCATCACCCGTCTGCCCGAAGGCGGGAATCCGGAGGAGCCCGGCAATCTGGTTATCGTTGCCGTCCATACCGCCAACATGGATGGAATCTACCGGGGCACGCTGGGCGCCCAGGCGCTGGCAGGCAGTGTCACCGGCAAAGGCAGCAACGCCACCATCAGCGGTGCCTTCGCGGTGCTCAGATCCAAGGCTGAGACCAGAGCCGCAACCATGGAAGGCAGCGTTCTGAATGCCCGGGGCGATCTGGAGATCACGGCTTCCGACAAGACAAAGCTGGCAGTCCGTGCCGGCGGTGTCAGCGTCAGCACAGGCACCTCCATCGGTGTGGGAGCCTCCTTCGCCCTGATTTACGCGGAAAACCAGGTTCTGGCCCTCGTTGAGGACGGCACCAAGACCCTGAAGTGCGGCGGCGATCTGAAGGTCAACGCCATCAAGCATAAGGTGACCATGGCGGACTATGATCTGTCTCTGGACAAATCCATGCTGATCACGGATACCACCGGACTGACTGCCGAAGAGGAAGCGCAGGTTACGAAGGGCGTCCTGAACCTGAAGAAGGGCGGCAGCGGGTATGAAGTCACCATCAACATGAGCACCGACAAGCTCATCGATGCCATCGATCTTCTGAACTTCCTGTCCTCCGTGAACTATTACGCGGAGGCTGTGGCCGGTGCCATTGTCGCCCCCTCCGGAGACAGCAAATTCGCCCTGGCAGGCTCCTTCGCCATGCTGTTCTACGGCAACCAGGTGAAGGCCTATGTGGGCAAGCTGGAGAAGGATGCCCAGATCACCGTAGACGGCAGCGCCGAGGTTCTGGCAAGGAACGAAACCACTGCCAGACTGATTGCGGGTTCCCTCAATGTCAGCCCGGCAACACTGGGCGTGGGCCTGACCGTGGGCTCCATCTGCAACAGCGCCAATTCCCTTACCGACATCACCAGAGCGGAGACCGCGGGCAAGCTGTCCGTGGGCGGCAGCTTTACACAGCGGGCCGAAAACGATACGGATTATCTCAGTGTTACCGTTGCGGCCAGTGTGGCCGACGGTGCCAGCGGCAACGCGGTTGGCGGCGCCGTGAACGTGATTGATATGCAGAATCACGTACAGTCCGCAGTTACCGGCGAAGTTACTGCGGAAGAAGCTGTGGACGTTCTGGCCCTGAATCACGCCAGACTGATCATTGTTCCTCTGGCAGTCGCAGCCGGTTTGGGCAGCAAGGTTGCGGGCGGCGCTGCCGTTTCCGTAATCGTCACCGGCACCGATACCCAGGCCTGGACCGGGTCCGGCGCCAAGCTGACGAGCAAAGGCGGCAGTGTGGCGGTCCGCGCGCTGACCGACGAGGGCCTGATGGCCTTTACCACCGCGGCGGCTGCCACCAGCGGCAATATTGCCGGGTCCGCCTCCTTTGCCGTGGTTATCAGCAACTCCCGTACCGAAGCTGCCGTTAAGGGCAGCACCCTGAATGCAAAACGGGATGTGATCGTACTGGCCCAGGGCGACACCTGGACCCTGACTACCATCCTCGCCGCCTCCGCCAGCAGCAATACGGCGGCCGCGGGCTCCGTTGCCGTGAGCATCTTCAACCGCTATGTGGGCGCGAAGGTGACCGGAAACGCCAAGCTCACCGCGGAGCAGGGCTCCATTCTGGTGGAAGCCTACGGCGATGACTTCTTTGTCAACGTGGTTCTGGCAGCCGGCGGCTCCGGCAGCATGGCCATTTCCGGCAGCATTCCCGTGATTGTCAGCTCCAGTACCGTTGAAGCCGTTGTCAATGGCGACGATGCTGCCAACGGACGCGCGACCCTTACCGCCGGCGACAGCATCAGCGTCATTGCCGATCTGGCCGGAAAGTCCTATATGGCCGCGGGCGCTTTGTCCGCCAGCGGCAGCACGGCCATTGGCGCTACCATTGATACGGCTGTGTACAGCAATAGGGTTACGGCAGCTGTGGACAACGCGGTGCTCACCGCGTCCTGCCGGTATCTTTCCAACCTGGCGGACAGAGCGCCCAATCGGGTGACCCGCAGACGGGGCATTACCGTTTCCGCCACCGCCGACAACAGCATTATGACCTTCGCCGTCAGCGGCGGCGCGGGCGGAAGCATGGCCATTACCGGCGTTGTGAACACCCTGGTGGTGGAAAACAACGTGAGAGCCCTGGTGGGCAGAAACGAAGAGCTGTCCGACGCGGATGAGGAAACCGAGGGCAGTCAGGAAGGTTCCGGCAGACAGAAAGGTTATGTTTCCCTGACCACCGGCGGCGAGATTGCCGTGGATGCCGAAGACGACAGTGATCTGGCAGACGCGGCGGGCGCCCTGGCTGTGGGCGGTTCTGCCGGTGCCGGCGCTACGGTTGTGACGCTGGTTTACAACAAGTCCGTCCGTGCCATTCTGGATGCCCAGACCGTCAGCGCGGAGAAAGCCGTTTCCGTCACCGCCAACAGCGATGACGATGTGTTCCTGCTGGCCATCAGCTTTGGCGCCAGCGGCAGCACGGGTGTTGCCGGAAACGTCAATGTTCTGGTATTCGGCAGCGCCATCGAGGCGGCAATCGGCTCCGTTTCCATGGCAAAGAGCGTGACGGTACACGCGGAGTCCAACGCAAACCTCTACAATATTGCCACAAGCGCCGCACTCTCCGGCGCCGTAGCCGCAACGGCGGTTGCCGTGGTAACCTATTTTGAAAACGAAACCCTGGCCCATGTCCTTGCCGGTGCGGAGGGTGCCCACACCGTCATTGGAAGCGACGAGCAGAAGATTTCCGGCGATGTGGACATTGAGGCCATCTCCCGGGAAATGGTCACCGCCGACGCGGCGGGTGCTTCCGGCAGCGGCACCGTGGCCGTAAACGGCGCTGTCGACGTGATCGTCACTCAGTTCACCACCAAGGCCTACACCGGCGATTATGTGGACATTTACGCCACCGGTGATGTGACCATCCATGGCAGCGATGCCTTCGATGTCTACGCGGTTGTGGCAGGTCTGTCCATCGGCGCCGGCGGCGTGGGACTCGGTGTGGTGACGCTGGTCAGTGTTTCCTACTCCACCGTGGAAGCCAGCATCGGCACCTACAATACCATCGACGGCAGAGACGTGAAGGTGGCGGCCCTTGCCGACCGGAACGTTCTGGGTGTTACCGCCAACATCGGCGGCGGTGCCACTGCCGGTGTGGCGCTGACCGTTACCGTAGTCCTGGTGGGCAACGAAATGACCCAGGATGCCCATGACGGTATTTATAAGGACGGCATGGATCCCGAAGCACAGGTGACCGAAGGCTTCAAGACGGATGAAAGCAATTCCAGCCAGGCCGCCAGAACCAATGCCCTGAAGGACAAACAGCGGGAAAACGGAGAAATGACCGCCCTGCTGAAGGGCAACGGTCAGAGCACCCAGGGCGGCGATTACAATGATTTCGGCCAGAGTGCGAGCGCGGATACCACGGTCTATGACGAGAACAAGAATACTGTAAAAGAAAACCAGGACATCGACGATGCCAGGGATTCTGTCCAGTATACCGGTTCCGCCGCCGCTCTCGGCAGCAAGACCTATAAGGATGCCGTATCTGCCATCATTGGTTCCGGCAGCACCGTCACGGCCACGGGCAACATCAGCGTTACCGCCGGTGATGTGCTCAATGCCAACATTGCCTCCGGCGTTGTATCTGCCGGTATGGGCGGTGTGGGTGTCGGTATCTCTGTAGCCATTCTCCACTCCAATGTGAACGCGGAAGTCTGCGAGGAAACCACCCTCAGCGCGGACGGCGCCATTCTGGTGGAGGCCTCCGCGGGCGCCAAGCCCATGACCGAGCTTGAGCCGGTGCAGGACAGCAGCGCGCGTATGGCCAATCAGCCCAGAGCCACCGGTGAAGCCGATTATAGTGAAAATAACATCACCCCCAAATACTGCGTGAACGTCAGCGACGATACCTTCGAAGTGGACAAAAACGCAAAAGAGGGGGACTACAGCAAGGCCAAGTACGAATCCGGCCAGTCCGCCATCCGCCTGATGTCCCTGATGGTTTCCGGCGGTATGGTGTCCGTGAACGCGTGCATTGCCGTGCTGCAGGTATTCAGCCAGTCCAACGCGGTGCTGGCAGGCTCCGTTGTAAAGGCAACGGCGCCCACTGGGGAAGCAAACGTGCCCGGTTACGCGGTAACCGTTCACAGCAACATGGACTTCGGTCAGGTGATGACCGCCAACGGCACCCTCAGCGGCGGTGTGGCGGCTGTCAATTGCTCCTCTGCCGGAACCTACTTCGGCGGCAAGACCAAGGCGGCCATTGAGGGCAGTGGCACCATCCAAAATATCACGGGCAACATCCGGGTCTATACCACGGGCGTTACCAGAGCCATCGGCGCGGCGGCCTCCGCGGCGGCCGGTGTGGGCAGCGGCAACGCAACCTTTGTCATGGCCGTCAACCGCAGCACTGCGGAAACCTACATCGGAAGAGACGTGACCATCACCGCGAAGAACAGCGATGTGGAAGTATACCACAACATTACCGCGGAAGCCAGGGCCTACAACATCGCCCTGTCCGGCGGCCTGGTTGCGGTGAATGCCAACGTTGTTCTGATCATCAACAACTTTGTGGCACACAGCTGGATCGGCGATCCCTCCGATACCATCCTGTCCTCTGAAAGCGGCAAGCTTACCGCAAAGAATGTTCGGGTTTCCGCCTATGCCAATACCGTCACCGAGGGAATCGGCACGGCAGCGGCGGCCGGCGGCGTAGCCGGAAATGCGCTGGTGGCCCTGGCCTTCAATACCACCGGGAACAAGGCCTCTGTGGCCCGGAAGAGCATCACTGCCGACTGCCTGACCATTACCTCCACCATCGACGGCGACACCACCATCTGGGCAACCAGCCTGGCGGCAGGCGCGGTTGGCTTTGGCGCCATCGTGTCTGCGGCATTCTCGGAAGCCGACAATACGGCCCGGCTGGACCTGAGCGATTCCGTGATGGAGATTGATGAAGTCTTTATCCATGCGGGCACAGAAGAAAAGCCCAACAACAATCAGGCGTTGGTCTTCGGTGTTACCGGCGCGGCAGGCGGTGCGGCTGCCAACCTGAACATTGGCATTGCCAGGAATTCCGGTTACAACAGAGCTCTGGTTACGGGCGCCGGCGGCAGCCTCACAGCCAACAGTCTGCAAATCGATGCCATCGGCCTTGGCAGAGCCTATGCGGTGCTTGCCGGCGCGGCAGCGGGCGTTCTGAGTGCGCAGGTCTCTGTGGCGGTGGCATACCTGAAGAACGTACAGGAAGCCAAAATGGACTGCCAGAGCGTGGTGAACATTCAGAAGGGAGACACGGGCCTCAACGGCAATGTGACCGTCAAATCCACCCAGAAGACCAGCGGCAGCGACTTTGACTTCGGCAGCTTCGAACTGACCGTCTCCAAGGATAACAAGAAGCTCGGCGGCGCCTTTACCACCATGGCCCAGGCACTGGTGTTTACCGCGGGCGCAGGCGCGCTGACGGCAACCGCCAGCACGGCGAACGCCATTTCCGACGCCACCAGCAGAGCGCTGGTGAGAGCCGAGCAGCTCACCGCCGTGAACATCGAGGTGACCAACAACGCCGAGTCCACCGCGGCGGCGAATATCGGAAGCATCGGCTTTGGCCTGAAATCCGAAGGACTTCACTCCGGCTATGCCTACGCAAAGGGAACCTTCGAAGCCTTGGTCCAGACCAAGGGCGGCCTCAGCGATGTGAAGACCAACATCGACGCGGCCGGGCTGAACATTTCCAATACCTATGTCAGCAATGCCAAAGCGGTCATCACCCCGGCAGTGGGCGGCGTCAACGCCAGCCTGAGTGAAGAAAAGGTCAATGTGGCCACGGCCAGAAACCTGACGAAGGCCAGAACCGGCATTCTGGGCGGCGAGACCTCCGGCGGTGTGATCAACGTGACGGGGGCTGTGGACATTACCGCTACCGGTACCGCCTTGTCTGAGGCAAGGGTGAACACGCCGGTGATCAGCATTTCCAGCGTATCCCTCACAGCCAACGCGGCAACGGCAGACGTGAAGGTTACCCAGGAGACCCTGATTGAGAACGTTACCCTGACGGCCGACAGCCTCACCGTGAAATCCGAGCTGAACAAGGACAGCGTCTTCGACGATGACAGCAAGTACAGCGGCGCCCTGGCAGTGATCGGCGGCAGCTACGCTCTGGGAAAAGATGTGACCGGTGTCAGCATTTCGAAAGTCGCTGCCACGGCCAATTCCGCCAACGCGCTGTTCAGCGGCAAGAACCATAGCTATGTCAGCAATGCCAATCTGGATATTGCCGGAGCGGTGGCGCTCAGTGCCGAAAGCCGTTCCTTTGCCAGGGGCGACGTGATGCAGGACAGTAAGCTGGGCCTGGTATCCCTGTTCCTGACCGAGATTTACGCCTATGCCGGCGGCGACTTCGGCTCCTATGTGAGCAATTCCACCGGCAAGAAGGTCAAGGGCAAGTCTGTGAAAATCAGCAACACCTACACGGCCCGGGCAAAGTCCATGAGCGCCCAGTCCGACTCCGGAATAGACGCCAGCCTTGTGAGCGCGGGAGCCAACGTGGCCCTGGCCCATACCAGGGTTATATCCAAGGCGGGCATTTCCGGCGGCGAAGCGGAAGCAAACCAAACCTCTGAGGAGGGAGACATACAGGTTTCCCTCACAGGTAACGCAAAGGCAGAAGCCAGCTTCTACGGCCCCCTGGCCAAGTTGAGCGCGGCAAATCTGGCAGTGAATTTCGTGGAAGCGCGGCTGCTGGATCAGCAGGATGCTTATATCAAGGACGCCACTGTTACGGCTTATGATGTCAGCGTCTATTCCAGCTTCAATGAAAGCGACAGGCAGGTCGCTGCCAGCGCCACCATTGCCGGCGGCGGCCAGGGCGGCGGCGGCAGCCTCTCCGTTTCCGGTATCTCCATCAATACCAACACGGCCATTGCCGATGCCGCTTCCAAGGTAACATCCCTGATTGAGAACGCGTCGGTCGATGCAAAAGGAAAGCTCTCCGTCAAGACTTTGGGGAATGCCATTGCCAAGTCCGACTACAGCGGAAGCGAGAACGCGGCGGCTCTGCTGGCCTTCGGCGTATTCGTCAGCAAGGCAGCTACCAGCGGCAGCTTCCGGGCTTATGTCAACAATGGAGCGCAGAACATCGGTGCGGCATCTCTGGAGATTTTGTCCCAGTATACTGCCGTCGCCGATGCCTGCACCACCACCCCCGGCAAGGGCGTCGATGTGGCGCTGGCCAGTGGTACCGTCAATCTGGCGCAGGCAACGGTCAATGCCGATTCCACAACGGTTTCCGGCAGGGCCTCCCTGACCTCCGGCGGAAATGTGACCATCGGCAATGATGTGACGGTTCAGGTCACCGGCAAGGGCCTGGCCAATGCCAGAAGCATCGGCTCCAAGCTCAGCCTGAGCTTGATGGGCATTGCGGTTACGGATGTATACGCCTACTTGCAGATGAAGCAGGATGCGTATATCCAAAACAGCGGCAGCTTTACAGCCGGCAATGTGACGGTGGAATCCTTGATTGACAGCAGCTCCTACGACGGAAAGGTCAATTACGGCACCGCCAATGCCTCCGGCGGTCAGGCGACCAATGACGATTACCAGACCAAGGAAGAAGACAGGGAAAAGATCACGCTGTTCGGGTCGGACTCTGTCAAAACGGAAGCCAAAACGGTCAGTGTCAACAATGCCTATCTCAAAGGCACCGGCACCAACACCATGAAGGCCGGTAAGGTCAAGGTCTTTGCCCGCTCCGTCACCGGCGCGGATACCCACAGCAGTATGCCGGATGAGATCGCGGGAATCGCCTTCAACAATGTGAGCAGCAACGCCTATACCAATGACTCCGTCCATGCCTATCTGTCCGGTGTGAATCTGGAGGCGGTCAGTCTGACCGTTGAGGGTGTGGCGACCTCCGTTGCCAACGCCCTTGCCGAAACCGGAAGCGGTTTGTCCGGCGTGAAGTTCACCAAGGCCGATACCAACGCCGGCATCGGCACCGGCGCCAATGGACGCCAAAGCGCCCAGGCCGGCATTACCGGCGGCTCCGTCAAGGCCCGGAAGGATATTGTTGTCCGCGCCTTCAACAAGGGCTCCGCCACAGCCAACATCAAGTCCGGCGCGCAAGAATCCGTCTTTGGCAATGTGGAGAATAAGACTCTGCCCACCGCCAGCTATTACAACACCAAGGCATACGCAAACGGAGATACCAAGCTGGTTTCCGAGCTGGGCAGCATCAGCATCACCACGGAGGACGATGCCAGAGCCCAGAGCATCGTATCCGGCGCCAACGTTTCCGCAGGCGGCATCATCAATCTGGATTATACAAAGGGCGAAAACCAGGTGGATGTGGTGAATGCCATTGAGCTGAAGGGCACCATGGATGCCTATGCCCACTTTACGGCCCGCACCATCTCCAATGCCAACATGACGGCCAGATCCTCCAAGGACGGGAAAGGCTTCTACGCGGCGAGCAAGATCAGCGCCAAGAATACGCTGACGCGCAGCGCCACCATCCGTGTTCTGGACGGCACCGTGATCAAGGCCAACTTCGGCAAGCTGGATATTCTTGCCGAGGCAGGCCGGGGCGACATCATCACCACCAACGCGAAAATCGATTCCGACGGCGTGATTTCCACCGCCAAAATCGATATTGATGTGACGGTTGAATCCACCGCGCAGGTGATTGTGGGCGCCGCCGAGATCCGGAACCGGTTTGGTACGGTTACCATCGGAGCCGACAGCTCTGAAAACAGCGTCAACAGTATTGGCAGTACCGATGCCTCCGGTCTGGGCACGGCACCCAGAGCAGACATCTGCAACAACATCACCCTTACGGCCAATACGGCCATCAAGCCCAACAGCAAGGCTGTGATTGAGGGTACCGTGGTCAACATCGTTTCCTACATCGGCAGCCTGTACATCAACGGTCAGGCCTACGCCAAGGGCTCCGCCCTGGGCGCCGATGTGGATGCCATCAGCAACCAGACCATCCGGCTGAAGGCCAACACCGAAATCGACAACGCGGATATTACCGCCCACGACCGGGCAGACATCTATGCCTCCGTCAAGCCGGAGTACAGATCCGCCAATATCCGCTACTACGCCGCGGTGCAGCTGAACGCCATCGGCGAGGGCAAGGCCCACGCTCTTGGCGAAGTGAACGCCCAGGCAAAGACCACCATCGGCAGCCGCTTTGTCTACAGAGGCGCTCAGGTTACCATCACCGGCTACGACTTTGACGAGGCCAGAATCGAATGCAACCTGAGAGACCGGGGCTTCATCTACCACCACAGCGTAAACGATACCGGCTTCGGCGGAAATCCCTATACTTCTACGGTGGCAAGCGGCGCCAGCTTCTATCTGGGTGACGCGGCAGGCGGTATGTATGTGGATATTGCCTACAACGGCGGCAATCCCGGAGGCGGCGTGATCGTCCGTCAGGCGGGTGTCCGCGGAAGCAGCTATTACACGCTGGGCGCGGATCAGATTACCCTGAAGGACCTGGTAAACAACCTGCCCGGCAAGGCGTTCCTGTACGGAACCGTGGATGCAATAAACGTTTACGACCAGCGCAGCATTTCCGGCGCAACCATTACCAACGGTACGGATCTGAAGCTGATCGTGCCGGAATTCTCCGGAACCAACAGCGGTTACATTTACCCCAGTGTGATTGTGAACGGCGCGGCCTACAGCGTGGATTACAAGGCACCCGGCTATGGCGCGCCCACCTTTACCATCACCACCAGCGGCAAGGGCGATGTGGAAATCAAGAACTTGCTGGCGCTGTACAACGGAAAGCTCACCATTGAGTGGACCGGTGAAACCGGCGGCAAGCTGACCGCGGAGAAAGAGGTGTCCATCCTTAATTCCAAGGATAAAACCGCCCCCATCTGGGCAAACGAGCTGAACATCATCCATGCTGCCAGCATCGGAACAAAGGAAATTCCGCTCAACGTGTGGATGACCTCCTATAACGCGGCTTCCGCCGTTATCAGCGCCACCGCCCAGGGAGATATCTTCCTGAACGTGGTTCCTGCCGTTATGACCATCAAAAACGTGGGAAGCGGCAACAGCGCGGCACCCGTTCTGGTGAAAGAGGTCCGGTCCCAGGCCGGCAGCGTGGAGCTGACACTGGGCAGCGTACTCGACATCACCATGGAACCCGATACCATGATGGTTACCATGCCGGTGCCCGGGACCCTGAGCTATGAGACCCAGACCGTAGCCCTGACAGCGGACAGTTCCATCAACGGCCTTGAACTGCTGGACCGCTACCTGAACGGCTACGATGCCGCCACCGGGCTGTACAGATATCTGCTGCCCAACGGAACGGTGTTCTGGATGGACGCGTTCCACAACGTCAGCCGGATTGAAGAAAGCAAAACCACCATGGCGGTGGGGGACTACACCTTCCAGCGCAATGATCAGGGCCAGGTTACCAGCATCGGCCTGAACAACGGTGTTCACATCGATCTTGCCACCGGCCAGCTCTACGTGGATGCCAACGCTTCCTTCGATGTGCTGTTCTCCGTTGTGAATGCCCAGGCGTATTTTGTCAATGCCCAGGGCGTGCTGTTCCCCAACATCAAGGTACGTCTGAGCAGCTCCAAGGACGCCAACGGGAATGTTCTGACCGGAAGCGTCGACAGCGAAAATGTGAAAGACGTGGTTGAATGGGATGTTAAACCCGTAAAGCTGTATACGGCCGGTTCCCTGACCTATTACTACCTTACCGGTCTGGAGCCTGCCTTCGGGAAGCTGGACAACGCCGAAGGGAAGACCTACTACATTCTGGTCTACGATTCCGGGGCCAATTCCGTGGAGCTGTTCTCCCTGGGTTCGAGCACGCAGATCGAGGACGATTCCGACAACCGGGATTATTTCTGGTATCTCACCGGCAATACCCACGATGACGGCGCTTACCTGACAAAGGACGGCCCCGATAAGAGTGAGGAATCCGAGCAGCCCGCCTACTATATCCACAAGGCAAAGCAAAATGCCAACATGACCTTTACCTTCAACAACTTCGCCGGAACCGGTTACGGCGCGACTCTGGAATATCGGAATGGCGAACCCGTTCTGAAGCTGGTAAACGGCAGCAATGCGATCCCCCTGGTGAAGGTTCCGGGCATGGGCTATACCGCAGGCGCGGAGACCAACAATCTGACTGCCAACGAGAAGGCCTTCCTGGCAAAGCTCCGGACACGGATCTTCCGCACCGAGACAGAATCTGAAGTGGTAACCACCGTAACGGCCTACAACGAAAGCTGGTCTAATTCGAAGGAGATTACTGCCAACGACGGCGATAACTTCAAGCTGGCAGAGTACACCTGGACCCACCGGGAAGTGAAGAAATTTATCGGCATCGACTTCCTTGCCAAGGATGTGCTGACACCCCGGTATCAGTACGGCAGCATCACCATGCACGGCTACAAAATGCTGCTGGACTACACTGAGCTTCTGCCCACCGACGCGTCCCTGTCCATGGAGTACTACGCCACCGGCAAGAAGTATGAGATCACGGTCAACGGCAGCACCATCACCGTATTCGAAAACCCGGAGGACGGCGAGCTCTATACCAGCGAGGATTTCAAGCCGGAAGAGAAGCTTGCCTTCCAGGCGGAGCTTGAAAAGTATGATGACAAGTATACCGTTACCAAAGATGGCCAAACCCTGAAGATCAAGGTTGCCGATACGGAAGTGGAAGTGGTCTTCTACGAGAGCGCGAAGATCAAAGGCACCGACCGCTACAAGCTGGACGGCATTTCCGGCATCCTGGCGGAGGTTCAGAATGGTAAGGTCCGTCTGGTCACAGAGCAGAAGATCTATGAAAAGATCGAAGAAAGCGACGTGAAATACCAGTATGAAACCGGCAAGATCATTCTCCAGAGCAGTGATACAACCTACACGGTTACCCCTGTGGAAGCACCCGCAGCCGGACAAAATGGAGAGGTAACTGTATCGCACGTTGCGGACACCGGCACCACCGGCGTGACCATTGTGATCAAGAGCGACGGCAAGTACTATCTGAGAACGGTTACCACCGATGACCAGGGGGCACAGACCACCACCGACACGGAACTGACCAACAACGGAAAGGAAATCGTTGTTACGGACTACGCGGCTCTGGTCTATGCCCAGGCGGATGCGGAAACCGGAAACAAATTCCAGTTCAACCTGGAGGGGGTCAAACTGGGTTCCGATAACAACGTCGTGGATCCCGGCAAGCCCCTGTTCTATAACACCAGCACCAAGGATGGGTATCTGTACTATCTTTCTGATGAGACGGCGCATACGTTCACGAAGTACAATGAAATCCAGTACAAGAGCGGCAGCAAAGGCCTTTATTACAGTGAGACAAAGTACAATACCTATGATGGAAATGAGGATCTGAGCACTGCCAAGGAAGAACTCTATAAACCTACCGGTAAGGAGATTCTTACCTATGCAGACGGCACCCAGTTTGCAGGCGGCGCCATCTACAGAGGTGGCGAGGGCGCGCCTACCTTCGTTCCCAAGAGCTATGTGACAAATGAGAACCTGGCATCCGGCGTTCTGGTGCTCCGTCCGGGCAGCAGCAACCCCGGCGGCAGCTCCACCCTGACCATTGACGGCCCCATTGCAAAGGAACAGCCCGTTCCCATCAAGACCGTACTGGTTCCCACGAAGAACCAAACCCCGGCCCCCGGCTACCGCATCACCGACACGCTCTACCTGACGAAGAGCGGTCTGGCGGTGAATCTGGTGATGGAAAACGGAAGTGTGGTATTCGAGTCCAGATTCGACGGCACGAATTATACTTCCGATCACATCACTGCCACAAGCTTTGGCACCATGGGGCAGGCCCGGGAGCTGGAGTACGACATCAACGGTATGATTCGCCATAACGGCAAGCTGTACCTGCGGATGGGCAACCTTCTGGCTCTGTTCGAGGACGGCGTTCTGACACCGCTGAGCGTGGGTGAATCCAACGAAATTCTCTATACCGTTGCACCCACCACCGACAATGTCCCTGCCATCCAGATTCTGGAGAAAGAGAAAGTCTTCCTGGAACGGCTGACACCGGAAATCTGTGTGGATATTCAAGGCAGTTACTGGTATCTGCCCAAGGATGCCGAAACGCCTTGCTGGGCAGCCGCACAGGAGACTTCTTCCTTCCGTCTCAGAGCCGCAGGCACCACCACCGTCACCTTTGGCGGTAAGGTCTATCTGGTCATCAGCCACGATAATGACGGCAATCTCTGCTTCGCTATGCCCCAGAGCGGTGTGCTGGCCAAGTCCAACGGTGTCATCACCAGAACGGATGATTCCCAGATGGATGTCAAGATCGTGGAAAACACCACCACGAAGACAGACTATGCCATCGGCCAGATTGGGACGGAAGGCGCCCTCGAGGATGTTACCGTTACGCTGGGCAGCCCTGTGGCAAGCCTGGTAAACGGCAATACCGACAAGACCCTGCAGAACATCCAGACCAACGGCGGCGATGTGATCCTCATCGCCCAGGGTGACAAGGCATCCCTTGGCACCAGCGGCACCGATCCGCTGATCATCGACGCGGCAAACGGCACCGTGAAGGTCCGGACCCCCGATAACGCCGAGACAATCGCGGTAAATACCTATCTGGTGTTGACCCAGGATACCACACTGACACCGGAAAACATCATCGTGGATGGTGTGGAGTACAAGGTGGTGGGCAAAGCCCAGGATTCTACGGACAAGGTGGATATTACCTGCGGCAGCCTGCGGGTCATCAACGGCGGCCTGGCGGACATTTCCACCGACGGAACACTGTATTTCACCTATCTGGGTGTGGATGACCAGAACAGCACCGGCAACAGCAAGGCGGTTCTTCAGGCGGCCGAAAGCATCACCGTAGAAGAGCTGAACACCGCGGGCGGAACCACCGAGCTTACCAGCACCGGCGGAAGCGTAACGGTAACGGAGCTGACCGCATCCGACAATGCCAGCGTCACCGTAAACGCGGCCACGGCCTTTGAATCCGAAACCATGGATGTGACGGGCTCCACGGTCAGCGTCACCGGCGGCGGCACCGGAAAGATCACCAATCTGACAGCCACCGAAAAGGCCAGCGTTACCGTAGACGTGGACTCTAACTTCGAATCCGAAACCATGAAGGTGACGGGTTCCGAGGTCAGCGTCACCGGCGGCGGCACCGGAAAGATCACCGATTTGACGGCAACCGAAAGCGCCAACGTCACAGTAGACGTGGCCACGGCCTTTGAATCCGAACGCATGGAAGTCACAGGCTCCACGGTCAGCGTTACCAGTGACGGCACCGGGAAGATCACAAATCTGACGGCAACCGAAAGCGCCAACGTCACCGTAGATGTGGCCACGGCCTTTGAATCCGAAAGCATGGATCTCACAGGCTCCGCAGTCACCGTTACCAGTGACGGCACCGCGCAGATTACCGATTTGACCGCATCCGACAGCGCTGCTGTCCAGGTGCATACGGCGGGCGACATCACCCTTGGCACCCTGGATCTGGAAGACGCCACGGCGGCATTCACCAGCCTGAGCGATGCCAATGGCTATGCCCTTCCCGGTTCCGGCAGCATCACCGGAGGCGGCAAGTTTACGGCAGACTACGTGGAAGCGGACCGGAGCCGTCTGGAGATTGACGTATGGCAGGATCTGCGGATCTTCAACGAAACCGGTGACGAGGCTTCCGGTGAGGACCGGATGGAGAATGTGCTTGTCCTGCGGGATATGCACGGCAGCCAGACGGTGGGCAATACCCAGCAGAAGCGGGGTGCGTTCCTCACCAGCCGGAACGGCGCGGTGGACAGCACCCACGACGATTACAGTGTCTACACCGCCGGGGACGGAAGCGCCTTCTTCCTGCAGGACGGCCAGTGGTATGCCCTGGAGGGCAGCGGCGACAGCCTGCGGTTTGTGAAGCTGGAGACCGCTCCCGACCTGACGGGATATACCGACAGAGGAAGATACAGCCTCTACATCGGCTCCTCTGATGAAAATGCTTCCGGTTACCTTCCGGACTATGCCGGTGTCCTCGTTCTGGAAAGAAGCGGAGACTTCTACCAGATCGCGGCCGACGGCATCCAGAAGGACGATCATCTCTCCTCCGACTTCATAGATGCCCAGAAGCTGCTGAATGTGGGCGCCCGGAATTACTATGACAGCTGGTTCACGGACAACGCGGATCTGACGGTCTCCGCCCTTGGCGACATTCAGGTAAGAGACGGCCTTCTGCTGACCAACAGTACCAATGCGAACCTGACCTCCAACGCCGGCGGCATCATTGTGGCGGACTACTTCATGGACACCGACGGAGACGGCATCGGCGACAAGCTCCAGCCCAGCCGCTACCTGGTCAAGAACAGTGTGGCAGAGCTGACGGCACTGGGCGGCGATGTCCGCACGGACCGGGTGTATGTGGAGACCAGCTTCGCGGCCATTGATGACTGCACCGGAGATGTCAATTCCAAGACCTGGTACATTCTGGGCAGCAAATTCCCCATCAACCTGGATGGCGATGTGACTGTGGTCTGCCTGGACGCGGACAGCGCCAGCGCGGTACCCGCCGCACAGATCCTCTGGTCCAACGAGGATTTCTACATCCACCTGCTGATGGATGGCGTTTATGAGTACGTCCAGACCGGTGTGGACATCACCTCCAGAAACGGCATGGTCCACATTGAAAATATGGACGGAGACGTTTCTTCCTCCAATACCCTGGATCTGTATGCAACTGCGTCCACTGTGGATATTCAGGCGGCAAAGGGTGTTCGGATCCCCGAAATGGAGCTGAATACCCCCAACGACCGGATCAAACTGGATGACGGCTTGACTCCGGCTACCGGCAATGTGTACCATGACCGGGTCTATAAGCTGGTGGACGGCCAATACACCCAGATGACGGAAGCAGCCATTCCCGATCCCGCGGAGCACGCCTACGGCACCGTGATGAACATTACCGCTACAGACGGCGGCTTCATCGCGAACAATATTAAGGTGAGTGGTGCGCTGACGCCCCAGGGTGAGGTCTATACGGCCCACGGAATCAGCGAGCTGAACGTGCAGACGGGCGGAGCAATTGACATCAGCT
Organism: Oscillospiraceae bacterium; assembly: GCA_017622995.1. Lineage (GTDB taxonomy): Bacteria > Bacillota > Clostridia > Oscillospirales > Oscillospiraceae > Faecousia. The sequence continues at coordinate 57,659 of JAGAQA010000035.1, read as the reverse complement.
ACAATCTCTCCGACAGAACCCAGGAGCACATTGACCAGTACGGCCAGAACATTGCGGATCGGGCACTGACCATCCAGGATGGGTCCAAGGTCCGGCTCCAGTCCGAAAAGGGCGGGGTTTCCGTGCTGGGACATGATGCCGATGTCTGCCGGGAGGATATCCTGCTGGCAGGCACCTCCGGGGAAAACGCTGTGCTTCAGATGATTGCGGACGATGGGCTGGAAACCGGTTCCATCACGGCAAGCAGCGCGAAGCTCTATCTGAGAACCACCGGCGCGGAAGCGGATGCCGAGGACAACGACATCCGGGTGGACCGGATTGTCGGCACCGATGTGGCCGCGGAGCTGGATTCCGCAGGAAGCATCAACGCCCTTACCGGCAACAGCAGCCTGCTGCTGAAGCTGGACGGTGACACCTCGCTGCGGCTGGCCGCCGCGGGGGACATCGGAACACCGGAGCAGTTCGCCCACATAGACGTACCCTGCACCATCGTGGTGGATAAGGTCAGCGGCTTCTACGCGGATCTCAACCTGCGGGATTCCGATGACAACCGGATTTATAGCGAGATCAGGGACTACGCGATTACCCAGGGCTACCTGGCCTCCGATGCGGATGCCATGGTACAAAAGCTGATTTCCATCCGTGAAGAGGACTACCTGGGTCATTCCGATCTGCGGTTCTACAACGTCCTCCTTTCCGAGGAGACCCTCGGGGCCATCCGGACAGCGCTGAACCGGAAGGACGGAGAGGCTCTTACGGCGGATGATCTGGTCAATGGCTTTGCGCTTCTGGACGATCAGACCAGAACGGATGTGCTTTCCTCCCTGTACAACGCCGCGGTGTCCAACGGACAGGGTCTTTCGGACATTGAAACGGCGCTCACCGAGCAGGAGGATGCCCTGCGGAGCATTCTTGCCGAAAAGCAGAAGCTGGCCCAGCGCATGGGACAGGAGAAGCCCCTAAAGGCGGAAGAGCTGGCCCAATGCAAGGCAAGGTACGACAGTCTTGTGGAACAGGAAAAGGGCATTCGTGCCAGAATTCAGGAGCTGAGCAAGCGCAAGGCGGACATTGAGGACAGCTACCGCGCCTACGCGGCGGAGGATCCGGAAATGAACGGCCTGATGGACCAGGCAGAGGCTCTGTACGCCCAGGCACAGCAGCTGGAAGCCGACAGTGATCAGCTTACCGCTGAGGCTACGGCCCTTCAGACCGCTCTGGACGCGCTGCTGACAAAGCTTTTGAATCATGACGCATTCCATGAAACCAGTCTGGAGACCGGGAGAAAAGCGGCGGAAGTGGTTCTGAACGCGGCGAAGCTTGCCGGGGAAAAGGTCAACGCTGCCGAACAGGCGGCCCTGGCCCTGGCGGTCTCCTGTGAGGAACAGGATCGGAAGGCGGCGGCGGAAAACCTGAATGCCATGGCTTCCCTGGCGGCGGCAATGGGCGATCTGGCCCTGGATGCCTATGCCGGAACGCAGATGCTGAACAACATCTTTGTGGATGTACCGGCCAGAAGCAGCCAGATCCTCATCGGCGAGATTGAGGGAGCGCTGTATCTGAACAACGAAGGCGATATCCATGTTCTGGTGGACAGCGGAAGAACCCTTACCTCGGAATTTGACCCGAATCCGGCAAGCCATATTCAGGTGGAAGCCAATCCCCTGCTGGTGGGAGAAATCCTGTCCCGCCGGGGCGATGTGACCATCGAGAATGTAAACGGCGCCATCGATGCAAAGAAGCTGGAGGACGGGAAAGCCAACGTTGTGGCCGATGAGATCAGCCTCAAGGCCCAGGGAAGCATCGGTTCCGCCCAGCAGCCTCTGGTTACGGAGCAGCGGGATGTGACGCCCAGTAAGATTACAGCGCCTGTGGAGGATATCTACAGGAACCAGAATGCCGAGGAGACAGTCAGCGGCAGCGCCCTGCCCGGCAAGGGCGTTATTGGAATCCAGCTGGCACAGCGCTACGACGAGCTGTCCGATGAAACGCAGACGGTGGCAGTGACGCTGCTGATGGCAGACGGAACGGAGCTGAAGACCCATATGGCCCTTCAGGATCTGCGCCAGTTGACCAGGCAGGCCAACACCACCGACGGCTGTGTCTACAACTTCCTGACGGACGAGAAGGCCACTCTGGCGGCTCTGCAGGTTGTGGTGCGGTACGACTGGGTCCGCTATCTGGATCCCAAGGCCGGTACCCGTACCGATGCCGAGAGTGAGAACGGCTCCGTCTACCTCAGCGAACTGACAGGCACCATGCATATCGGCCGGATTCAGGCCAAGGATGACATTTCCATCACGGCTCCGGACGGTGTATACAGCGTTCTGACAGAAGAAGAGCTTGCCTCCGGCCAGCAGAACATCCATACCACAGGCGGCGATTCTCAGGTTACTGTGGATGCCGGAACAGGCGGTGTGGGCGAAAGCGGCAGACCCCTTCGGGTGCAGATCAGCGGCGAGCATCCCCTCATGACAACCACCAGCCAGGACGGTGTCTATGTACAGGGTACCGGCGATCTGGAACTGGAATTTGAGGATACCTCCCGCCATATCGAAATCGAGCTGATTGGGGCCGACAATCCCAACGGCATTGCGAATCTGACAGTCAATGACCGAACCGTGGACGGAAGCGATACGCTCACCGGCTATGCCAAGTCTCTGGGCAGCCTGGAGCTGCACACCCAGGCGGATGTGGGTACGCAAACAGATCCCTTTGAGATTGTCACGGACGCAGCCAAGGGCGGCACCCTGATCCTCAGCGGCGATGATGTAAATCTCCTTCAGAAGCAGGGCGATCTGCTGGCGGAAAACGTGACGGCAAAGGGCGACCTGCGGATGGATGTCGGCGGAAACCTTCTGGATGCTTCCGATTCCCGTTTGACGGAGCTGCTCAGACAGTATCGTCAGCAGCTGGCGGACACCAACGCCCAGCAGGCGGTTTTGGATGAACTGCAGGCCCAGTGGAACGCCATCATGAACAATGATATGGATGCCAAGCGGAAGCAGGAGCTGGCCGATGCCAGAGACAACGCGGCTCAGGCCCAGGCGAAGGCCGCCGATGCGGCCGAGAACAAGCAAAATGCCCAGGAAGCCCTGACCCAGGCCAACAAAGCCCTTTCCCAGGCCCTTGCAAGCGGCGACAAGACTGCAATCGCCGCGGCACAGGAAGCGGTGACCAAGGCCCAGCAGGAGCTGACCGAGAAGGCGGACGCCCTTGCCCAGGCCAACGCGCAGAACCAGGCGGCACAGGAAAGGCTGAAGGCGGCGGAGGCCATCGAGGCCAAGTTCACGGCCCTTGAGAAGGCCAAGCAGAATCTGGAAAATGCCTATGCCGGCGGCAATCCGGCTGAAATCGATCAGGCACGGAAGGCTTACGACGCTGCCCGTGAGGCTGCGGCCCCCTATACGGATTATGTGGAGCGAGCCAAGGCTGATGTGGACGCCGCGGAAACGATTCTGAAGAACGCTTTCGGCGACGATTACAGAACGGCTCTGGAAAACGCCCCCGCCGATGTGGCGGCCAAGTACCAGCCTATTGTGGAGCTGCTTGACAACGCCCAGAAGGCGTTGCGTGAGGCCCAGGCCCGGCTGGAGGTGCTCAATGGCGACGCGAATACGCCGGGAAGCATTGCCGAAGCCCAGCAGCGCCTGGAGGAAGAGAAGGCCGCGCTGGAAGCTTTGATCGGCCAAATCCAGAAATCCCAGCAGCAGGGCGACAGCCTGGCCATCCAGGTTGGCGGCGATGCCGATATCCACACCGGCGGAAGCATCGCAGGCAGCACCCGGAATCCGGATGAGGACTACGTGAGCATCCAGGTTGGCGGCGAGCTGAACATGGAAGCGGACGGTACAATCAGCCTGATCAGCCCGGAGGAGATCCGAATTGGTGAGGCGATTACCAACGGGAACAGCCTGAACCTGATTTCTCTGGGTGATGTGACCGTCGGGTCCACCGATGCCACGGAATTCAGCGCCGCAGGCGACAACATTGCGGTTGATCTGGAAGACAACGTGTCTCTGGGTGACGTGATTGCGGAGGGCTCCGTGGACATCACCACCGACGGCAGCATCGACCAGAAGCCCGGTACAGCCATCCGCGGCGAGGAACTGGAGATTCAGGCCGGCGGCAGCGTAGCTGTGGATGTGTATGTGGACCGCATTCAGGTGACTGCAGGCGAAGCTGTGGACATCACAAGCGGAAAGAGCGATCTGGTGATCGACGGCATCAAGGCTGGCACTGATGTGTCCATTGACGGCCCCGGCAATCTGGTATCCGGCGGCGGAATCGATATTGATTCCGGCGGCAACGTGACCATCCATATGGGCGGCAATATCGGCTTTGTGGATGCGGAGCTTGCAATCCGGGCCGCGGGCGGCATCATCGCAACCTCTGTCTATGGCCTCAGCTTCATCCGCAGAATCGTTGATACGGGAGCCAGCGAGCAGACGGAGGGCCATGGGCTTGACAAACTCTGGGACGACCCGGATCAAAGAGAATACTTCGTCCGCAGGGCCGATGGCACGCTGGAGAAGTATCTGAGACCTGGAACCGGGCTGGAGGTCTTCGGCCGCGATCTGAAGGATGCCTTCCTGTGGGTGGGCACGGAGCAGCTGCGGAAGGACCAGTTCGGTGACGCGCAGAAGCTGACCCGTCTCACCATAAGGGTTCCCGGCAAAACCCTGTTTGACTACTGTGTGGCAATCGACCATATTGTGGAGCGGATCCTTTCCGACGGCGTGCGTATCCCGGTGATTGAACGGGATACGGCTGGCAGATACGCAGGCAGGCTCCTGATCTACCGCTACCATGTGGGCAGCGCCTACAACGGCTGCCGCTATACGGTGACGGTTGAAGAGGATGGAGCTGTCCGTGAAATGACCGGCGTTGTTGCCAACGGATACGTGATCTTTACGGCACAAAGCACAGCGTCTTCCATCACCGTTGACCTTGTCAGCGAGCTTTGAACCCCATAAGCGTCCTCCGCCATGGATTCCATGGCGGAGGACTGAACTTGTCGGAAAACCCCTTCGGGCTTTTCCGCCAGTTTTTGCAGTCTGCCGCGCGCATAATTTGTTCGCCATAGGCGAACAAATTCCACACTTGCAGCCTGAGAGGTATTTTCTGCCAGGTACGCGCCCCGGCAGAAAATGATTAAGATTCTTTTCGCTGCTGACGCAGCGAACTCTGCGAGGCTTTATTGACAGACTGCGTCCTCCGCCATGGATTCCATGGCGGAGGACTGTCTGCGAAAATGCTTGTCACCGGGGTGCGGGTTATGTATAATACAATCAGACTTATGAAAGCGGAAAGGTATTGAGCCATGGAGGAACAGATCAAATCACAGGACACAGCTGCCGAGCAGCCACAGCAGCCGAAAAAAAGCGGACGTTATGGCCTGTGGATCCGATTGACCGCCGCTGCCCTGATCATCGCCATGCTTCTGGGTATGCTGACGAATGTTGACTTTTCTCTGCTGCGGTATCGGGGAACGGATCAGATGGCCGCGGCCCAGTATCTGATGGATACGACGCCCTATCTTGGCGACAGCCGGCTTCAGCGGCTGAAATCCCTGCTGACCGGTGTGGATGCCTACAGCATCCATTTGCAGGCAGCGGAAATTGCCATTGCGAAAACCGACTACGACCGGGCGGCCAGGTTCCTGAACAAATGCATTTCCCTGAGCCAGGAGGATGCCCAGAAGGCCGAGTTGTACAGCCGCCTGGGCTGCGTGTATATGCTGGGGGAGGACCCCACACAGGCCTGTCAGGCCTTTGACGACAGCATTGCCTGCAATGCGGAAGAACCCATGCCCTACCTGCTCAGGGCCCAGCTGCGCTATCAGAACCAGGATGCCTCCGGCGCGGCGCAGGACGCAGGCACCTATTTGGAATTGGGCGGCAATGACAGTCAGATGCTTTCCACCGCGGCCTCCCTTTGTGAGCTGGGAGGCGATCTGGAGGGCGCCCTGGAAGCCATGAACAGAATGGTTCTTGCCGCGGCGGATGACGAGGAAAAGGCCCTTGCCTATGCGGAGCGGGGCAGGGTACAGTATCTGATGGGTCTGGAAGAGAATGCGGCAGCGGATATCCGCAAGGCAAAGGCACTGGATTCCGGAGCCATGACCGGTGTGCACTATGCGATTATCGGTCTGTGGGAATACAATTCCGAAGACTATGCCGCCGGAGGGGAAGATTTTTTGAAGGCTGCCCGGCTTTCGGATGAGGGCAACGCGGAATACTATGAGCAGGCGATTCTGTGCGGCTACCTGACCCAGGACTACGACTTTATCAAGAAGACCATAAAAGAAGCCAAGGAAAAGGAAAAAATGACGGCAAGCTCCTCTCTGATTGAGGGAATTCTGCTGTTCTCGGAAGAGCGGTATGAGGAAGCGGAAGCGGCTCTGTCCGCTTCGCTGGACACCGGAACAATTGTTGCGGGGGCCTATTATTACCGGGGTCTTTCCCGGCTGGCTATGGGCGCCTTTGAAAAGGCGGCGGAGGATTTTACGGAAGCGCTGCAATGGGAAGAAAATGTTTTCGAATGCATTTTCAACCGGGGCGTGTGCTATTACGCCATAGGCCAGAACGAGAAGGCCCTGGCGGATTTTCAGAATGTAATAGACAACAGCGGGGATGAAGCCCTGGAAGCCTCTGCCGGGGAGCTGCTGGCTGCTTTGCAGGAAGAAGCGTGAACGCAAAGCGCTCAGAACCATAATGACATGACAACAGCCCGTACTGACCATTTGATCAGTACGGGCTGAGACTTTAGTGTTTGTGGGTAGGGAATACTTCCCTAGAATTCATCGGACAAAAGGAAGTCCGCCACATGCATGGTTTTGATGCCTTCGAAGTTCCCGCAGACGAAGTCATCCGTTCTCAGAACATACTTGGGGTAATTGTCCCGGATATTCAGAAGCCGGTCATACTCCCGGCGCTGCGTCTTCTCGGATAATCATTTTGAGAATGGTAGATTTTCCGCAGCGGCGCACGCCGGTGAGAATCTTCACAAAGGGCGTATCCGTGAATGTCATGATCTTGTCCACATAAATGGGTCTGGAAATTATCGTGACCACCTCCGCTTGTGAACAGTATACCGCAACTCAATGTAGTAAGCAAGAGTATTTGCGGATTAAAACCGCAAAAAACGACCGGCTTGAAAACGGCAAGTTGGACTTGTGGCTATCAATCTTTATCCAGCTTGAATCGGATTGTCACACGGGTTTTCCCTCCCACAGTACATGTGAACAGTGTCAAATCCCAATCTCCATCTTCCATTTCCTCAATATCTGTGGGATTCAGTGTCTCCCGTTCCACCATTTTGTAGATGAACACATTTCCGGCCATATCCGTAAAAGTAGCAACATCTCCTTCCGAGAGGCTTTTCAATTCTTTGTTTGAAAAAGGGGCGCTTGGGAATTGGGGATTTTTTGTACGTCAGGAAGGTGAAGCATCTTCCCTTCTGCGTTTGGAATGGTTATACAGCAGGAAGAATCCTGCCGCTGCCATCAGCAGCAAACCTCCCATGGTATACGGGGTCGTACCGGCTCCGCCGGTTTCAGGGAGCGTATATGCGGGATTCTCACTCTCCGTGTTCTTGATGACAATCGTACCGGACGCGATGCCTCCGTTGTTCTCATAAGCGGTGGTGCAGTTGGTCACGCCGTGCTCCACTACATAGTAGGTGTAGTAGACGGTATTGCCGTCCGCATCCGTTCCGGTCAACGGCAGATCGCCCTTCGTCCAAGTCCAGCCGTCTGTATTGGAGACGGTGTAGGTGCCATATAGCGTGCCTGACGGAGTGGTAGAGGTATCGCCGCCAGTTTCTTCCTCATCCCCGGAACCGGTGTTCCCGGATTCAGGGTCGGAAATCTTTGTGATCATGACACTAAATTTTCCCTTGGAATCGCTGACATCAACAACAATGCTTTCCGCTGTTATGGTTGCCTGGCAAGTATAAATTGCACCATCATCGTCCCAATAACCAGTACCGCTCAGACCTGTTAAGGTTACTGGAGGTTTCCACCATTGGCTAGGCGTTTTCATTGTGACTGTAACCTCTACCACAGAGCCAATCTGAAAACCACTGAGTGTACCGCTGGCAACTTCATCATAGTAATTTGATGTATACCTATAGCTCACTCCCGTTCCACCGGAACTGCCGCCGCTGTCACTACCGCCGCTTTCCCCGGGCGGCGTGGCGCTTGCGACCTGGTAGAGGTCGAAGCTGACCGAACCAGCCTTGGTGCCGATGATCTCGCTACCGTCTGCGCTGAACCACTGCTTGTTCACAGTGATTTTGGTCATGTTATTCACATTTTCCGCATACACGGTTTTGTCTGTCTTGGACAAATCCACAGCTACGCCGGGCAGGTTTTCAGGCAGTGTATGCTCGGTATCCGTCTCACTGGAGAAGTAGAAGTAGTATTCCTCCACCGTATCCGGCAGCCTGTAGCCCGTAGGAGGCGTAATCTCCACAACCTTGTACAGCGTGTTGTAAGCATACCCCCCGTCAGACCACTTGATCTGGAACATACCATTGCTGTCCGTGGTATATGTTTTCACCTCGGAATCGTTATACGCATCCGTTTCGGTATCATAGGCGTAAACAGCGAATACCGCGCCGGACAGCCCGTTGTTGTAATTCCCTTCCTCCACCTTATACAGGGTGAAGGTCTTGTCCGTGGTGACACCTGCAGAGGAGCTGGAGTCCTTCCACACCTTTGTGCTGGACTCGCTGTCCTGGGCATTGTTCACGCCCTCCAGCTTGGCGGTGTTGCTGATACCCAGATCGTTAATGACCCAGCCCTTTTCAATGTCGGAATAAACGGTGTAGGCGTATTCCAGGATCAGCGGCGTGCTGTCCGGGATGCCAGTTGCCGTGATGGTATTGGTAATACTATTTGGATTATATTGAGCGGAAGAAACACTGTAAAGCCAAGTCCAATCCGTGATCTCCTGTCCCTTGCTTCCATCCTCATTCCTACGGAAGAGCCGGACACTGTTCTGAATCAGAGTTACCTCAATGTTGAAACGCTTCTGCTGGAACCCACCTGTTTCCGTCCAGGCATCCACGCTGTTGGTGTACGTCAGCGTGTCCGTCATGGTCAAGATTTCTTCGTCCGGCAGCAGGTCCTTGCCCTCGGGGTTGAGAACCACAGAGTAGTTTACACGGCGGTTGTCATTGTCCCAGGAGCCGGTCTTGTCTACATACTGGCTGCTGGAGGTAGCCGTACTGTAGGTCCAGTTCTGGGTTTGTTCCGAAGAACCGATGGAGCACTCGTCCGTTTTCGCTGTGACTTTATTGATAAACTCGTAGGTTTTCCCAGTCTCCAAATCCGCCAGGCTGTCCTTATCCACATGGCAGGTGTAAATGAAGTTCAGCTCCGTGTTCTTCGGCAGGAAACCATCCTCTGTTGCAGGAGTCATCACGGCCACAACATTGCTGCCGCTTTGGGTGACGTTAACGCGATAAGCGCCGATAGTCCCCCATTCGTAGGTTCTGGTCTCCCCGATGGTCAGCTCTTTGGTATTCCAGTTGGCATCCCGCAGTTCCAGCTTATCCAGAACAACGTAATTGGGCAGAGTATCGGTGACAGTGAGGCTTTTACTTTCCTCACTGCCCAATGTGACCTTAACCACCCAGGTAAGAACGCCATCTTCGGATTCGGTGTAGGTGGTTCCGGTCTGGAAACTGCCATTCATCTTCACTACGCCGGGCTTGTAATAGGTATATGCCGCGTTGCTGCTCTTGCCGTCTACCGTGACAGAGTTGTAATACTCGTTCTTACCAATTTGTCCGGAGGACAGGTCGGCGGTGGTGCAGTAGGTGAAGGATAGTTTCGTGGCTCCCTCCGGCGGAATCAGGCCGTCCGCAAAGGTGATTCGGAAGACTGTGTAGGTCAGACTATCAAAGTAGCCATTCAGATTGTTGCTGATATCCGAATAGTTATACGTATTCCCATCGGAGGCCAGGAAGGTCACATTCATGGGAGACGGGGTATACACGTTGGTTGCGCCTGCGCCGTTGTTCCAGGTCATGTTGGTTGCCCAGGCAGTGATCTGGACGCGGGTCATCCACTGGTTGGTGTTGACCGTCCACTGGTCTCTCTGCGTCACGTTGTCTTCAATCACAGTACCCGCAGGGAGGCCGCCCGCCGGAATATCAAGGGTAACGGTCCAGGTGATTACGGCAGTAGAGCCATCTTCAGAGATCATCGCTCCGTCCATGGACTTGCTGACGCTGCCCTTACCGGGGATCGTCACCTTCGCATCGTCGGGGATGGGGTCCTTTCCATCGGGCGTGAAGAATGCGGTGTTTTGGATCGTCTGGTCACTCCAGCTGCTGGGGTTGCTGGTGGTGTAGGAAATGGAATAATAATTGGTATTCTTTTCCCCTTCCGCAGCCGTGAACTTCATGCCGGTGATTGTATCCGTTTTATTACCATCCCCGTCCACAGCGTAAATCCATTCAAAGCCTGAATCGGGCGAGACGGTAAAGTCACCTGTTTTCAGTGCAGCGAACATTTCGTCTGTCAGGGTGGCGTTGGTAATATCCAGCCGGTTGCTGTTGATCCTAATGGTCCATGTGACGGTCCCGTTGTAATTCCAGTAGTCGGCAGAGCCGGACTTTTCGATGGTATAGCCGCCAACGGTGACCTCACCAGTTCCGATAACCTCTCCGCCGACCCCTCCCGGATTGGGATTAAAGATAGCGGTGTTGGAAACGGTTTGGGCCTCACCGGAGCTTTCCACCTCCGTGGAATACCGAATGGTATAGCTGTTGGTGTTTGTATCGTTTTCCCCAGCGTTGAACCGGATGCCGGTAATGGTCCCGTCCTCAACAGTAATCCAGTTAAAGCCCTCACTTGGTTCAATGGTGAAGTCCGTATTGGTAAGTCCCTTGAACATGGCGTCTTCCAAGGTTGCCCCGGCAATGTCACTGCGGTTCTGATTTAATGTGATGGTCCACTCGATTTTCCCGTTGGAGGCATTGTACCAACCGTTCTTGTCCAGCGTATAGCCGCCCACGGTAACGGTAACGTTTTTCTCCGTCTTCTCGCCGCCAGGGGTTTCCAGCTCCACCGTGTTGGTGACCGGCGTCTTCGTGGAGGTATCCGACGGAGCGTTGGTATAGTATGTAATGGTGTACTGGTTGTTGTTGGTCTGGGCGCCCTCCATAGCGGTGAAGGTCAGGCCTGTGACCGTGGATGTTGTGGGGATATCACCATTCTCGTCTGTTCCCGTAGCGTAGACCCATTCAAAGCCCGTATTGGGTTGGATGGAAATTTCGGTTCCCTGGGAGATATCGCCCAGCATCTCGTCCGTCAGGGTAAAGCCCGTCAGATCCTTGTTATTGGCATTCACGGTAATGGTCCACTTGATTTTTCCATCTTCCGGAACATATTCGCCTGTCTTATCCAGGGTTCGGGTCTGGTCCTTATAGACATTCACATCCACCGTGGCTGTGTCGGTGATCGTCTGGTTCTTGGTCGTGTCGGTGGCGGTTACCGTGACGGTGTTCTGCGGCGTAACGCTGGACACATCCATGCCAGTGATGTCATAGGTGTAGGTGATTTTGTAGACATCCTGCTTGATGCAGTCAGTATTATTGGGATCCTTGGTTTCCGCAACGTTCAATTTATCCAAGGACATACTGATTGTCCCATTACTATAGCTGGGCGCCACATTCTGTTTTGTCCATGTGGGATCATCATAGTAGGTATTCTCATTATACCAATAGCGACAGCCCTTCTCCACTGTCACAGTAGGTTCGCCAAGAGTCAAGCCGTCAGCAGTGATTGTATCCGTAAACAGGATTGGATCCGGGGTGCCTTTGCTGGTGCGGACATAGACGGTATAGACCAGCTTGTCCCCGTCCTGAACATAACTGCCCTCCTTGCTGACATCGATGTCATAATAATTCGTCTCGTTTGCTGGGTATTCAATCTCATCAGATGGGATTATCAAACCAATATTATCATGGCCAACCAGCCAGATACTACCTCCATCCTGAACTTCCTCCGCATGCAGTTCGCCCTTGAATTGCACATAGCCAGTGATTGTCTCGCCTGCACTCTTGACATAGGATTCATCAAACCTTATTTGCACCGAATAGGTTCCGTCGCCATTGTCAATGAATTCATAGGTACCGGCTTTACCGCCGCTGCTATCCAGCAGGTCTTTCTGATCGTTCAGCAGTCCTGTCGGAACAACCACGCCTTCCGGGTAGGTATAGATATAAGCAGCGTCGGTTTTGATTTGACTGGTGGTCAAGGTAAACTCGATCCTGAGATCCGAAGTATAGTAGTCACCGTTCGCGTCATACTTCGTACCGGAACCTGTGATGGAGGTAATGGTAAGTGTTTCGGTACTGTCCGTCTGCGGCATAATCCCCTCATCCGAATCACCATCATCCAGCAGCATAACCGCATAGTCCCCGGTTTCCTCCTCCGAAGCATAGCATTCCTCCGTGTGGGTATGCTCCGGCAAAGTGCACGTCAGATTCCAAGTCCCGTAGCATAGGGCCGTATGGGTGTGGGTCTCGTCCTCGGGAAGCGTACACGTCAAAGACTCGGTATCGGCAGCCTCCTGTACCGTCTCAAAGCAGGTATCGGTATGCCGGTGTTCCAGCACCTGGGGCATTCCGCAGATCAGATATCCATTGCCGTCAGAGCAGTCTGCGGTATGTTTATGAAGAATAACTTCCGGCTCTCTACAGGTCAGTACCGGCTCTGTCGACGCCTCCAACTGCGTGGAAATGTCACAGATCAGCACCTGCTCCCATGCGTAGCACGCATCGGTGTGCTGGTGGTCGCTCTCAATTTCGCAGACCAGCTCCTGGGTGGTTTCATAGCAGCTGTCATCGTGATGATGTCCCTCTGACTCTGCTATGCCGCACTGCGCTTCGAGAATTATACCCATGCAGCTTTCGGTATGGAAATGTCCCCGGGATTCGGCGATGCCGCACTGGATTTCACCGTTTTCACCCATGCAGCTTTCACTGTGTTGGTGACCCGCCGATTCCTCCTGGCCGCACTGAATTTCAGATCTCTCAACCATGCAGGTTTCGTTGTGCTGATGGCCTTCGCTTTCCTCCCTGCCGCAAGTCAGGTATTGGGACTGTACATAGCAATTCTCTGTATGCATGTGCTCCACACAGGTCATCTCCCACTGCTCGAGGGTGAAGCAATCCGCCGTGTGTTCATGGACTTCCGGCTGCGTATAGCAGCTGTCCGTGTGCTGATGCACCTCAATTTCAGGCAAAGCGCACCACAGGTTTCCGTCTTTGTCAAAGCAAGCCGAATCGTGCCTGTGAACCACAAAGTTCGCATATCGGCAAATCAGATTTCCTTCGCTGTCATAACAGGTATTGTCATGCTGATGGATATTCAGTCCCTCGATGGTGCACACAGGTTCCGTGTGTGAAACCGACGTTACCTGTGCATAGCACTCCTGAACATGCGTATGCTCCGGTATCTCACATCCCGTATTTTCCAGCGTAATAGCAGGCAGAATCAATGCGTAGGTGGTACAGAACACCACCACACAGGCAAGGCAGGTGACAACTCTGTACCAGCGTTTTTTTCTTATGTGCGCTTTCATATATTTTTCTGCGCCCTGCAGCGCACTGTGCTTCATATGCCCATCACCTGCCACTCTATTTAAGTGCTCCGAAATCTGCTATCGGCCAGATCCGGAGCACAATCTTACCTACAATTTGTTCGTCCGCGATACAACCTATGTTGGTGTGACGGGAATCCACGGAAGCAGAACGGTGATCGCCCATGCAGAAGTAACGATTATCCGGTACTTGGTAGGGCAAGTCTATATTGCAGTCGCCAAGCGCTTTATCTGTCAGATACGGCTCGTCCAGCAGTTCACCATCCACATACGCATTGCCATTCTCATCAATATTCACCCATTGGCCGGAACCTGCGATACAGCGTTTGACCAAAATTTTGTTTCCAAGATAGAACGCCACCAGGTCGCCCGGTTCAAAATTCGACCCTTTCACGGAAACCACAATGTCCCCCTCGCAGAGGGTCGGCGTCATGGAGGCTCCGTAAATCTGCAGCACAGGCATCCAAATGGTGGCTACCAATACGGCAACTGTCAACATTATTTCTATATATGCAGTGAAACAAGTGTAACACATCTCAAAGCATTTTTTCAGACGATTATCTTTAAAATTATACAACAACAAATATTAAATTTCAAGAATCTTTGATGAAAATATACAATTACATATTCCTCAATATGGTTACAACGATTTGCCCCTTAACTTCTCTTTTTAGTGCGTTTTCTACAAGCCTTTGTGAGTTACTTACCCCATACCTGAAAATGTATGGTCTGCCTCCCAGAGCACTGGCAGCAAAAGTGGCGTTAAATCACATCGGACTTCTGGTGGTTGATGAAATACAGCACGTTGTGAATCACAAAAATGGGAAGACTCTGGTGGATTGTCTGACGCAGCTGATTAATAATAGCGGCATCAGCATTGCCATGGTTCCCTAGATAATCCAGTCCTTTCCTGTCTCTTTCTCTCTTTTCCCCAAAATGATTGGAGAGAAACAAGAAAAAGAATGGAAAATTAGGGAAATTAGCGTGGAAATAAAGAGAAATATATAGGAAGAGTTCAAGAATATTACGAAGTTCTGTCTTGATTCTTTTCCTTTCCCGTCTTTTTCTCGAAGAGATTAAACGGGATTATCCCATCTTTTTCTCGTTTTTTCCCGCCCGTTCCTTTGAAAGTGAACTAGAATATAATGGGAGATTGCTGAGAAAAATACCAGAGATTTGTTTGCGTTTTTCTGGTTCTGCTCATTTCTCGAAGAGAGGAAAAGCAGAGAAAACAGAAGATTTTACAAGGCCAAATATGGAACAAAAAAGACCTCATGCAGCACTCGAAAATGCTACACAAGGTCTCATTTTTTAGATTTTCCTGGGAGTTCTCAGGATGCGCAAATGTGCCTTTTTCGGGCGGTTAGAGGATAAATGAGATTCCCAATTACATTTCGATTTATTCCCACTCCACGGTGGCGGGGGGTTTGGAGGTTACATCGTAGACCACCCGGTTGATGTGGCGGACCTCGTTGGTGATCCGGTTGGACACGGTGGCCAGGATGTCGTAGGGAATCCGGGCCCAGTCGGCGGTCATGAAGTCGTCGGTGGTGACGGCGCGGATGGCAAGCAGGTGGTCATAGGTCCGGTGGTCCCCCATGACGCCCACGGTGCTGACACCGGGCAGGACGCAGAAGAACTGGGCCATTTCCTTTTCGTAGCCGTTCTTTGCCATCTCATCCCGGAGCACCCAGTCGGCTTCCTGAAGAATCTTTACCTTTTCAGCGGTGACTTCGCCGATGATCCGGACACCCAGGCCGGGGCCGGGGAAGGGCTGACGCCAAACAAGCTCGTGGGGGATGCCCAGCTGTTCGCCCACCCGGCGGACCTCGTCCTTAAAGAGGCTGGACAGGGGCTCGATGATGTCCAGGAACTTCACGTCCTGGGGCATCTGGACCTTGTTGTGGTGGGTCTTGATCTTATCGGCGCTGCCCTTGCCGGACTCGATGCAGTCGGGGTAGATGGTGCCCTGGGCGAAGAAGGCATCGTCGCCGCCCTGGCGGCGGACCTCGTCCCAGAAGACCTTATAGAACTCGGTGCCGATGATTTTCCGCTTCTGCTCGGGGTCCGTAACGCCCTTCAGGCAGCTCAGGAAGTGCTCCTGGCAGTTGACCCGGACGAAGTGCATATCAAAGAGGCTGGTGAAGGTCTTCTCCACAAAGTCCCCCTCATCCTTGCGCATGAGGCCCTGATCCACAAAGACACAGGTGAGCTGATCGCCCACGGCCCGGCTGATGAGGCCCGCGGCCACGGAGGAATCCACGCCGCCGGACAGGCCCAGGATGACCTTTTTGTCCCCGATGCGCTGCCGCAGAGCCTTTACGGTGTCCTCAATAAAGGAATCCATCTGCCACTGACCCTGGCAGCGGCAGACATTGTACAGGAAGTTCCGGAGAATCTGATTGCCGTACCGGCTGTGGGTGACCTCGGGGTGGGCCTGGATGGCGTAGATCTTTTTCTCCGCGTTCTCCATGGCGGCCACGGGGCACTTGGCGGTAAAGGCGGTGACCTCATAGCCCTGGGGCAGATCACAGATCCGGTCGGTGTGGCTCATCCACACCACGCTCTCGGCGGGCACGTCTTCAAAGAGCAGGGAGGTTTTCTTGGACACGGTCATGTCAATCTTGCCGTACTCGGAGGTCTCGGCGGTGATGACGCTGCCCTTTGCCATCCAGCTGATGAGCTGGGCGCCGTAGCAGATGCCCAGAACGGGAATGCCCAGCTCCAGCACCACGGGATCGTAGTGGGGGGAGGACATATCGAATACGCTGTTGGGGCCGCCGGTGAAGATGATGCCCTTGTAGTCCCGGGCCTTGATTTCCTCCGGGGTAATGGCATCATACTGCTCGATCTCCGCGTAGACATGGAGGTCCCGGACTCTGCGGGCGATCAGCTGATTGTACTGGCCGCCAAAGTCTAATACCAGAATTTTTTCCAATCTGTTTCCCTCCGTTACAGGTTGATTTCCGCGGTTTCCCGCTTGACACCGGCGATCAGGGGCTCTACGGTTTTCAGGAACGCTTCCACCTGCTGGGGACAGCGGCCCACATAGAGCTTGGGATCCAGCAGGGCTTCCATTTCCTGGGGAGTCATGCCGAATTCCTTCCGCTGGGACAGCAGCTCCAGCAGATTGCAGCTTTCGCCGTTTTTCATCCGGGCGGTGGCCTCCATGGAGCAGGAACGGATGATCTCATGGAGCTCCTGACGGTTGCCGCCCCGCTTGACAGCCTCCATCATCAGATTCTCGGAGGTCATGAAGGGCAGGTATTCCCGGACGGTGCGCTCCACAATTTTCTCGTTGACGTGGAGTCCGTCGGTGACGTTCTGAGCAAGTCTGAGCACGGCATCGGCGCAGAGGAAGCCCTCGGGAAGGGAAATGCGGCGGTTGGCGGAATCGTCCAGGGTCCGCTCCAGCCACTGGGTGGAGGCGGTCATGGGGGCGTTCAGAGCGTCAGCCATCAGGTAGCGGGACAGGGAGCAGATCCGCTCGCAGCGCATGGGGTTGCGCTTGTAGGGCATGGCGGAGGAGCCAATCTGATTCTTCTCAAAGGGCTCTTCCACCTGGCGGTCATGCTGCAGCAGGCGGATGTCGTTTGCCATCCGGTAGCAGCTCTGGGCGATGGAGGACAGGACGTTCAGAATCCGGCTGTCCAGCTTCCGGGGGTAGGTCTGGCCGCAGACGGCAAAGCATTTGTCAAAGCCAAAGTCCGCGGAGATCATCCGGTTCATTTCGTCGATCTTGGCGGTGTCCCCGTCAAACAGCTCCATAAAGCTGGCCTCGGTGCCGGTGGTGCCCCGGCAGCCCAGGAAGCACATATGGTCAATGACGAAGTCCAGCTCCTCCAGGTCGGCCATCAGGTCCTGCATCCACAGGGTGGCCCGCTTGCCCACGGTGACCAGCTGGGCGGGCTGGTAGTGGGTGTAGCCCAGGGTGGGCATGGCCTTGTAGGTGTCGGCGAAATCGTGTAGGTTGGCCAGGACCTTCAAAAGCTCGGTGCGCAGATAGCGCAGGCCGTCCCGGTAGATCACGATGTCGGCGTTGTCGGTAACGTAGCAGGAGGTGGCGCCCAGGTGGATGATGCCGGCGGCGCTGGGGGCAACCTGACCGTAGGCGTATACATGGGCCATTACGTCGTGGCGCACCAGCTTTTCCCGCTGGGCGGCCACTTCATAGTCAATATCGGTGATGTGCGCTTCCAGCTCCTTGACCTGTTCCTCGGTGATGCCCAGGCCCAGCTTGTGCTCGGCTCTGGCCAGGCTCACCCAGAGCCTGCGCCAGGTCTGGTAGCGCACATCCTGGGAAAACAGGTTCAGCATATAGGGGGAAGCGTAACGGGAAGAAAGGGGAGATTCGTAACGATCAGTCATGGGGTCCTCCTATCAGCGGTAGATGATGCTGTCCCGCTCGGGGCCAACGGAAACGTAGCCGATGTGGCAGCCGATCTGCTCTTCAATGTATTCCACATACTTCCGGGCGTTCTCAGGCAGCTCTTCCCAGGTGCGGCAGCCGGAAATATCGCACTTCCAGCCGGGCAGGTACTCCACAACGGGCTTGGCATCCGCCAGAATGGCGGGGAAGGGGAATTCGTCGGTGAGCTCACCGTTGAGCTCATACCGGGTGCAGACGGGGATGCGCTCCATGTAGCCCATGACGTCCATCTTGGTCAGGGCAATGGAGGTGGCGCCCTGGCACCGGACACCGTAGCGGGTGGCCACAATGTCGATGGGGCCTACCCGGCGGGGACGGCCGGTCTTGGCGCCGTACTCAAAGCCGGCCTCCCGGAGCCGGTCGGCTTCCTCACCAAACATTTCGCAGGTGAAGGGGCCCTCGCCCACGCAGCTGGAGTAGGCCTTGACCACGCCCACCACCTGATCAATCTTCACATTGGGCATTCCGGAGCCCACAGGCGCGTAGGCGGCAATGGGATTGGAGGAGGTGGTGTAGGGGTGGATGCCGTAGTCCAGGTCCCGCAGGGAACCCAGCTGGGCTTCAAACAGAATGTTCTTCCCTGCTGCCTGGGCGTCCCGCAGGAACACGCCGGTATCGCAGATATAGGGCTTGATTTTCTCGCAGTAGTCGTTGACCCAGGCCATCAGCTCCTCCATGGTCACGGGCTCGGCGCCATAAACCCCGGTAAGGGTCAGGTTCTTCCACTCCAGCAGATCGGCAAGGTGGCTCTTCAGGTGCTGGGGGTACAGCAGCTCACCGGCGAGGATGGTCTTCTTGGCGAACTTGTCGGCATAGAAGGGGGCAATGCCCTGCTTGGTGGAGCCGAACTTCTTGTCGGCAAGACGGGCCTCTTCCAGGCCGTCCAGCAGACGGTGCCAGGGCATCAGCAGGGAGGCCCGGTCGGAGATTTTCAGGTTTTCGGGGGTCAGGGCCACACCCTGGGCTTCCACTTCCTGCATTTCCTTCCACAGGTTTTCCGGGTCCAGAGCAACGCCGTTGCCCAGAATGTTTACAACGCCCTTGCGGAAAATGCCGGAGGGCAGAAGATGCAGAGCAAATTTGCCGAATTCATTGATGACGGTATGGCCCGCGTTGCCGCCGCCCTGGTAACGGACCACGATGTCGTAGTCCCGGGTCAGCAGGTCAACCATACGGCCCTTGCCTTCATCGCCCCAGTTGATGCCAACGATCGCGCAGTTTCCCATAATATTGTCCTCCGATTGTATCTTTATGATGTGAAAATGGTTTGTCTTTATACGCAGGAAAGCTCCGAAGGGGCATACTGCCCCTGCGGAGTTTTCGGTGGGTTCCTATTACAGGTGCGCTTCCAGACGCCGCATGATTTCGGCGTAGGCTTCTTCCACGCCGCCCAGATCCCGGCGGAAGCGGTCCTTGTCCAGCTTTTCGTGGGTCTTGCTGTCCCACAGGCGGCAGGTGTCGGGGCTGATCTCGTCCGCCAGGACAATGGTGCCGTCGCTCAGCCGGCCGAACTCCAGCTTGAAGTCCACCAGGGTCACGCCGCAGGTCAGCCAGAAGGCCTTCAGGGCCTCGTTGACACGGAAGGAGTAGTCCTCAATGGTCTTGATCTCTTCCGGAGTGGCCAGCTTCAGGGCCAGAGCGTGATAGGTGTTCAGCAGGGGGTCGCCCAGCTCGTCATTCTTATAGGAGAACTCGATGGTGGGGGTATCAAACACGATGCCCTCCTCCACGCCGTAGCGCTTGGCAAAGGAACCGGCGGAAATATTCCGAACGATGACCTCCAGGGGAACGATGGAGACTTTCTTCACCAGGGTTTCCCGGGCGCTGAGTTCCTTGACAAAGTGGGTGGGAATGCCCTGCTTTTCCAGGTACTGCATCAGGCGGTTGCTCATCTGGTTGTTGATGACACCCTTGCCGGCGATGGTGCCCTTTTTGAGACCGTTGAAGGCGGTGGCATCATCCTTGTAATCCACGATCAGCAGCTCGGGATCGTCGGTCTTAAAAACCTTCTTGGCTTTTCCTTCGTACAGCTGTTCCAGTTTCTCCATAGTATCAATATGCTCCTTTTATGGTCAAAAATAAGGGATAGACAGGGAAAAAGAGACGAAGCCGCCCCCGGGGCTCTCACCCGTAGACACCTTTCGTCTCTACCACAAAATTCTACAATATCCCCCCTGTTTTGTCAACGGGCACATGAACAAAAGTTTCTGTGAGAAAACCGGGGTTCTTAGCGCATTTTAACGGGAGCAGCAGTTTTTTTCGCAGGTTTTGCAGTCTCCGCAGCAGCCGCACTTTTTCTTTCCGGCGGACCGAAGGGCCCGGACAACCAGAAGCCCAACGGCCAGCAGCAAAAGAATGCTTTGTATATTCATAGCCTTCCCTCACACAAGTCCAAACATACTTCCAACCAGCCGCACGGCGAAGGCCACCACCCAGGCAATGGCGCACTGGACCATTACCGTAAGGGCCGCGGCTTTCCGGGAGCCCATCTCCTGCCGGACCGTGGAGATGGCCGCCACACAGGGGGTATACAGCAGGGTAAACACCAGAAATACCACTGCCGTAAAGGGGCTGAACAGGGTGGTGATCCGGGAAGCGTCCCCGCCCAGAAGCAGGGTCAGGGTGGAAACCATGCTCTCCTTGGCGGTAAAGCCGGTGATGAGGGCGGTGGAGGCCCGCCAGTCGCCGAAGCCCAGGGGGGCAAACAGGGGGGCGATCAGGCTGCCCAGCAGGGCCAGCAGGCTTACCTCCGGGCTTGCGGCCACATTCAGGCGGATGTCAAAGCTTTGCAGTACCCAGATGATCACGGAGGCGGCGAAGATGATGGTAAAGGCCTTCTGCACAAAGCCCTTGGCCTTCTCCCAGATCAGCTGACCCACGCTTCTGGCGCTGGGCAGCCGGTAGTTGGGCAGCTCCATGACAAAGGGCACCGGCTCACCGGAGAAGCCGGTGTGCTTGAGCAGAAACGCGTAGCCGATGCCGCAGAGAATGCCCAGGGCGTAGAGCCCGATCATGGCAACAGGCTGCAAATACCGGGGGAAGAAGGCGGAAACCAGCATAGTATAGATGGGCAGCTTGGCAGAGCAGCTCATAAAGGGAGTCAGCAGAATGGTCATCTTCCGGTCCCGCTCACTGGACAGGGTCCGTGTGGCCATAATGGCGGGCACGGAGCAACCGAAGCCGATGAGCATGGGCACAAAGCTGCGGCCGGAAAGGCCCAGCTTCCGCAGGGGCCGGTCCATGACAAAGGCAACTCTTGCCATATAGCCGGTATCCTCCAGAATGGACAGGAAGAAAAAGAGAGTCACAATGGTGGGCAGGAAGCTGAGGACGCTGCCCACACCGGCGCAGATGCCGCCTACCACCAGGTCATGTACCACGGGGTTGATCTGCCAGGCGGTGAGGGCCAGGTCAATGAGATTGGTAATCCAGCCCACGCCCAGCTCCATCAGGTCCGACAGGGTGCCGCCGATGACGGTAAAGGTCATCACGAACACCAGGGCCATAAGTCCCAGAAAACAGGGCAGGGCGGTGTATTTTCCGGTGAGCACCCGGTCAATGGCTATGCTGCGCTTGTGCTCCCTGCTCTCATGGGGCCGGACCACGGTTTTTCTGCACAGGGTTTCCAGGAACCGGAAGCGCATATTCGCCATGGCGGCCTCCCGGTCCAGGCCGGTGTCCTGCTCCATAATGGAAACCAGCTGGGAAAAGGCCTGCTGCTTCTCACTGCTGAGGCTCACCTTTTTCTTTATCAGGGCGTCCTCCTCCACCAGCTTGGTGGTGGCAAACCGCACGGGCATTCCGGAGCGCCGGATGTCCGCTTCCAGCAGCATGGCTGCGGCGTGGATGCACCGGTGCACCGCGCCCACGGGGTCGCTGGGATCGTCGCTTTCCAGACAGAAATCAAGGCGCTGGGGCTTCTGCTCCGCCCGGGCCACAAACAGGGCGTGGTCAATGAGTTCGTCAATGCCCTCGTTCCGGGAGGCGGAGATGGGAATGACGGGGATGCCCAGAATGTCCTCCAGCTGATTGATGCGCACGGAGCCGCCGTTGGAGCGGACCTCGTCCATCATGTTGAGGGCCAGCACCATGGGAATCTCCAGCTCCATCAGCTGCATGGTCAGGTACAGGTTTCGCTCGATGTTGGTGGCGTCCACGATGTTGATGATGCCGTCGGGCCGCTGGTTCATGAGAAAGTCCCGGGTGACGATTTCCTCGTTGGAGTAGGGGGACAGGGAGTAGATGCCCGGCAGGTCCGTGACCGTGGCCTCCGGGTGGCTGCGGATGGTGCCGTCCTTCCGGTCTACGGTGACACCGGGGAAATTGCCCACGTGCTGATTGGCGCCGGTGAGCTGGTTAAACAGGGTGGTTTTGCCGCAGTTCTGGTTGCCGGCCAGGGCAAAGGTCAGAGGGCCCTCCTTCAGGGGCAGGTCATGGCCGCTTCGGTTTTCGCCCACGCAGGGGTGGGGGATGGGCGGAATCCGGGGCTCCTTTCCGTGAACCGGAAGGGGGTCTGTGTGTACGTTTTCAATTTCAATCCACCGGGCCTCTTCCAGCCGCAGGGTCAGTTCATAGCCCCGCAGCGCGATCTGCACCGGGTCCCCCATGGGGGCAATCTTTTGGAGCATGACCTCCGTCTGGGGGGTCAGCCCCATGTCCAGCAGATGGTGCCGCAGGGCGCCGTCGCCGCCCACCGCCCGGATGAATGCGGATTGGCCGGGCTTCAGTTCGTCCATTGTCATACAAAACACCTCACCAAGGGAATAACGCGATAAAATGTTTCTTTGATGCCATTATACCACCGGGTATTTCCCCGCGCAAGAGAAAGTTAGCAATGGCAAACAAAAAGTTAGCATACGCAAACCGCGATTTTTTGTGGAAATTGAACAGCCGGTGTTTTCCGCCGCAAGTGCCTGCCTCCCTAGCTGGTACAGGTGGCCCGAAGGGCCGGAGGGAGTGGCCTTTCACTCGGGCGACACCCTCTCAGTCACGGCATTTGCCGTGACAGCTCCCCCAAAGGGGGAGCCAAGAGAAGTGGGCGGCAGTTCCCCCCGGAGGGGGAGCCGTGCCTTTCGCTGTATTTTGCCTGCATAAATCTTCCAATCGTGAAAATAATGTTTGCAAAGGGGGCGTCCTGTTGGTATACTTGTAAAGAACGTGTATCATTGCTTTTACATAGAGATTACAAGGAGGAATACGCGTGAGCTTTACAAACATCATTTCCCTGCTGGGCGGCCTGGGCGCCTTCCTGTTCGGAATGAAGTACATGGGCGACGGCCTGGAAATGGCGGCCGGTTCCAAGATGAAGGATCTGCTGGAAAAGCTGACCCGGAACCGGTTCCTGGGCTTCCTGCTGGGTGTATTTGTCACGGTGGTGATTCAGTCGTCCTCTGCCACCACGGTGATGGTCATGGGCTTTATCAATGCCGGAATCATGGACCTGGCCCAGGCTACCGGCGTCATCTTCGGCGCCAACATCGGCACCACCATTACCAGCATCCTCATCGCGCTGGACGTGTCCGGAATTGCCCCCTTCTGTATTTTTGTCGGCGCGTTCCTGATGCTCTATTCCAAGAAAAAGCAGACCAAGCACATCGGTCAGGTGATTCTGGGCTTCGGTCTGCTGTTCCAGGGCCTGCACACCATGAGCGGCGCCATGAAGCCCCTGAAGGATGTGATCTGGTTCCAGGAGTTCATTATGAACGCCAAGAGCCCCCTGCTGGGCCTGCTGGTGGGCGCGGCCCTCTGCGCCGTGATTCAGTCCTCCTCCGCGGCGGTTGGTATTTTGCAGGCGCTGGCCATGCAGGGCCTGATGCCCCTGTACTTTGCCTCCTTCCTGGTCTGCGGCATCAACATCGGCTCCGCCATGCCCACCATTCTGGCTTCCATGAATGCCCGGAACAATGCCAAGCGGGCATCCATGATCTACCTGATCAACAACCTGGTGGGCGCGGTGATTATGACCGTTGTCACCCTGGCGCTGCCCTATACCCAGTTTATTGAGGGCCTGATTCCGGATCCCATGTTCCAGGTATCCCTGGTGCACATCATCTTTAAGGTGGTTTCCGCCGCGGTGCTGCTGCCCCTGACCAATCAGGTGGTAAAGCTCACCTATCTGCTGGTGCCCAAGCAGAAGCACGAGGATGCCTGCCGTCTGGAATTCATCGATGTCAACCTGGTGGGCTCTCCCAGCGTCACCCTGCTGCAGATCCGCAATGAGGTGGAGCGGATGGCCGGCCTGGTCCGCACCAACCTCCAGCTGTCCATGCAGGCGCTGCTCAGCGGCAAGGTGGCCGACGCGAAGCAGATTGAGGATAACGAAGCCGTCATCGACTATCTGACGGATGCCATCAGCGATTTCCTGGTGAAGCTCAATGTCCGGGAAATGTCGGACAGGGATGCCCAGTATGTGAACCGGGTGTTCCAGACTCTTTCCGATCTGGAACGGATCGGCGACTATGCCGAGCAGCTGCTGCACCTGACCGAGCGGCAGGAGGAGAAGCAGGTAAGCTACTCCGCCGCTGCCATGCAGGAGCTGACCGTGATCAATGACAATGCCACCCAGCTCTTTGAAAAGGCTGTGGCGGCCTTCTACCGTCAGAATATCTCCCTGGACGAGCTCAAGCGCATGGCAAAGACCCAGCGCAACATCCGCAAGCTCACCAGCCAGTCCCAGCTGAACCATATGGAACGGCTGCGCAAAGGCGAGTGCGGCGTGGAAGCGGGCATCCTCTTCGGCGAGATCCTGAACAGCCTGAGCCGTGTGGGCGGCCACTCCATCAACATTGCCGAGGCAGCCACCGTTCCCCATGGCATGGAATAAGCCATCCCCCAAAGTGAAAACCCCCGGCTTAGCCGGGGGTTTTGGCTTTGAAAATCAATAGTTTTCCGCGTGAACCTCGAAATAGCTCTGGGGATGGTTGCAGGTGGGGCAGACCTCGGGGGCCTTTTCGCCCACGACGATATGGCCGCAGTTCCGGCACTCCCAAACCTTTACCTCGCTCTTGGCAAAGACCTGGGCCGTCTCCACATTGCGCAGCAGGGCGCGGTAGCGCTCTTCGTGGTGCTTTTCAATGGCGGCAACCAGACGGAACCGCTGGGCCAGCTCCTGGAAGCCCTCTTCCTCGGCGGTTTTGGCAAAGCCCTCGTACATATCGGTCCACTCGTAGTTTTCACCGTCAGCGGCGGCGGCAAGATTCTCGGCGGTGGAGCCGATGCCGTTCAGCTCCTTGAACCAGAGCTTTGCGTGCTCCTTCTCGTTTTCGGCGGTTTTCAGGAACAGGGCCGCGATCTGCTCATAGCCTTCCTTCTTGGCCTTGGAAGCGAAATAGGTGTATTTGTTGCGTGCCTGAGATTCGCCGGCAAAGGCTGCCAGCAGGTTCTTTTCGGTCTGGGTGCCTGCGTATTTGCTCATCATTTGTTCGACCTTTCTGAATGGAATTCCCCTACCGGGGTGGCGCGCCCGCTGTGACGGGTGGCTCTGTGGTTAGTCTACCCTAATTCCGGAAAAATGTCAATAAGAGAAAAGGGAATGGGGATATAGGTCCCGAAGGGACACCTCAAGTTCTTCACTATTCACTATAACCTATTCCTTTCCAAAAATCGGCCCTTCAATTCCAGTGAAGAGTGAATAGTGAAGAGGTAATAGGTAAAAATCGGCAAGCACCTTACGTTGCTTGCCGATTTTTGGAGCAGGGTACGGGAATCGATTGCCGCTTTGCGCAGCAAAGCATAGGGTGCCCACGGTGTCCAGCCACCGTGGGCCGGGTGTCCACCGGACACCCGGATGAAAGTGGGTTCGATTCCACGAAACAACCCCAAAAGCAAAAGCACCCCGGGTGGGGTGCTTTTGCTTTTGGAGCAGGGTACGGGAATCGAACCCGCCTCTGTGGCTTGGGAAGCGACCATTCTACCGATGAACTAACCCTGCGTTGCCTGTATTATATCAGAAGCAGCGGACAATTTCAATACCCATTTTGCATACAGGATCCGACATCCGGATCCATCCGCCCCAAAGGGCGGGAGCAGTGGGATACACTTGTCCGCATTTGAAAACAATTGTGATCAGGTGAAAATCCGTGACAATAATAGTAAGAGTAAACGTAAGAGTAAGAGTAAGAGTGTAAGTATTCGGATAAGGAAAAGTAAGAGAAAAAAGAAAAGAAAAACAAATAATATAAATATATATATATGCGGAATCCTGTTCGGAAAGGGAACGGAAACGCTATACGGGATCCTGTACGGGAAGAAGAAGGATGCCGGGCTCTTTTATCCCAGGAAGCAGTGCAGCAGCCAGGTGAAGGCCAGGGGATACATCAGGCTGTCGCAGCGGTCCAGAATGCCGCCGTGACCGGGGAAGATTTTTCCGAAATCCTTTACCCCTGCCACCCGCTTGACGGCGGACATACTCAGGTCCCCCCACTGGCCCAGAATGGAGCAGACGCCGGCGTACAGCGCCACAGCCCAGGCATTGCCGTAATAGGGAGAGAAGACCAGCGTGACCAGAACCACGGTGACCAGAAGCCCGCCCAGAGCGCCTTCCACGCTTTTGCCGGGGCTGACCTTGGGGGCCAGCTTGTGTTTTCCGAACCGGCTGCCTACCAGGTAGGCGAAAATATCCGTCAGGGCGCAGATGACGCCGGTGAGGCACAGACTCATGGCGCCGTTGGACAGTTTGCCGAAGGCGGCCAGACTCCGGTACAGGCCCAGAGCGAGAAACACACTGGCGGCGGGCATCCATTTTTCCTGGGGCTTGCCGATTCTGCCCATCAGGTATGTAAAATAGAAAAGGCCCAGCACCAGCAGTACGGACATCACATACCGGTTTTCTCCCAGGGGCAGCAGGGGCAGCAGCACCGCCCAGGCGTAGCACACCATGCGCAGGAGCTTGCTTTTTACACCGCAGGCACCGAGAATCTCCCAGGCCGCGCCGCAGCCCAGGCAGATGGATGCCAGCTCCGGCACAAAGGGCAGCCGGAAGCAGCACAGCAGCAGAAAGCTCACAAGGGCCAGCACCAGGCCGGTGAGGGTACGCTGTTTCATTCCTGTACCTCCTCTTCGCTCCGGGTCAGGGTGGGGATATACCACCGTGTCCCTCTGCGGATGGAAATCATGCCGATGACGGAGGCCAGCAGGGCGCCCAGTACATCCACGATGATGTCCTTCATGGTGTCCCGCAGGGCATCGTGGCCCACCAGCAGCTCTCCCTGGGCAGTCATAAACTTCTGCATATTGAGGCCGAAGAGGCCGTCTCCGAGGAATTCATAGATTTCCCAAAGAGAGCCGATGGTGACGGAAAAGCAGAAGGCAAACAGGCACACAAACAGGGGACTGAGGTTCATGGACACATGCCGGTCCCGGTTGAGGATGGTCACCACCATGAGGCCGAAGAAGCCCGTCATCATGGAGCTGAAAAAGTGCAGTATGGAGTCCCACCGGGGGAACAGATAGTAGAAGCTCCGGACCTCGCCCAGGAAAATGGCGCAGTAGAGAAAGACAATATAGAAGCCGTACAGCAGGCCCGGCAGCTCAAACCGCAGCCGCCGTTCCAGAATGCTGGGCAAGTGGATGGTGACAAGGCCCAGAATGCACTGCATCAGCATCAGCAGGTAGTCCGAATCCGAATGGTAGCCCGCCTCGTTGCTGCTGCCACCGCCGAAAATCAGCCGCAGGATCAGATAGACAATGGGCACCAGAAAGCTCAGGTTTACCCAGAAATACAGGATCCGTCCCAGTCGGTTTTTCTTTTTCATTTGCTGCCTCCTATTCTCTCCACCGCAGTTTTCCCTATTTTTCGCATATTCTAGCCCTTTATTCTAAACCCAAAAGAAACAGAGCGGATTTTTCGGAAAACCCGCCCAGCGTGTCGATAAACCTGTCATTGCGAACCAGGCCGCAGCCTGGTGTGGCAATCCCCGAACTATATCGGTCGGTAATGGACAGGTTTCCCCTTAAAACCGGGGGATTCCCACGCCAGTGTGATCACTGGCTCGGAATGACACCACTTTTTAGACAGTCTGAGCGGGTTTTTCGGAAAACCCGCCGTCTTTTTCCTGCCGTCTATTACAAAAAAGCCGGAAACAGGTATAATAAAAAGAAAACCGAAGGGGAGGGCTTCCGAGATGCAGGACCAGGAAAAAAAGATCATGCGCACGATGGTCTTCTGCGCGATCCTGCTGATTGTCGTGATCTTCGGAATCCTGTTGCTTTCCCGGCGGATCAACTACAACCGGCAGATGGAGCAGATTGATCACTACACCATGGAGCTTGCCGAACGCACGGCCCAGCACGTGGGAGACGTGTTCGAGGCCAAGCGGGATGCCATCTCCTCCATGGCCTATCTTTACGGCAAGGGCCTGGATTCTGACCAGGTGGATCGGGAACAGCTGCGGGAGCTGGAAGAGAATCCCGGCTTTGACCGGATACGTTATGTAAACAGCAAGGGCGACAGCTACACCAGCGACCGGAAGGTGGCCAACGTATCCGAGCGGGACTATTTCCGGAACGGTATGCAGGGCCTTTCCGGCTATACCGTGGTGGAGGAATCCGTGTTCGATTCCCAGCGGCTGATGGGCTTCTACGCGCCGGTGTATTTCGCCGGACAGGTCTGCGGTGTGATGGTGGGCTTTATTGAGGCCCCCTCCGTGACCAGCCTGCTGGCCACCCAGTACGGCGGCTTCACGGCCGACACCCTGGTGCTCACCGCCGGGGGAGAAATCCTGGGCCAGGCCATGGCGGAGGGGGAGCCTGCTTGCGACGATCTGAAGCAGATTGAAAAATATGCCGGAGACCCGGAGGGGTTGAAGCAGGCCCTGAAGACCCAAAGCAAGGTGCGGATTGACCTGGACGGAGAAAACGGCTCCACAGTGGGCTATGCCATTTCCGGTTCCCCGTGGCCGGACCTGAGAGCCTGGAGGAAAAGGGCGGCCCCGGGGACCAGGAGCTGAGGGCGGAGGGAAAGCGGATCCTGCTGGTGGAGGACAACGCCCTGAACCGGGAAATCTCCCGGGAGATCCTGGAAGCCGACGGCTTTGCCGTAGAGGATGCGGACGACGGCGACGTGGCGGTGGAGAAAATCCGCTGGGCAGAGCCCGGGTACTTTGACCTGGTGCTGATGGATATTCAGATGCCCCGGATGGACGGCTACGAGGCCACCCGACGGATCCGGGCCCTGGATAACCCGGAGCTGGCCCGGATTCCCATTATCGCGGTAACGGCCAACGCCTTTGAGGAGGACCGGATGGCGGCGCTGGATGCCGGCATGGACGGCCATGTGGCAAAGCCCATCGATGTCCGGATCCTGAGACAGACCATCGCCCGGTATCTGTGATAATAAATCGAAAACGTCATTGCGAACGTACGGTTTGCAATGACGTTTTTTGATGCGCGGGTTTCCTTTCCCGGAAAAACACAAAAGCCGCGGCTGCAACCCGCGGCTTTTGCTAAAAAGTTGGAGGAGAAAAATGAAAAAGAGAAAGTAATCGTTTGATTTACTTTGTAACTATAGTATACCCGGAGAATATTAAGACTTAAAGTGGATAAATATTAAGTTCCTATGAAGTTGCAAAACACATTGGCACATATTCACTTGGAATGTATGAACATTTACGCCTGGAAAAGCTTGGAATCTTTCGGAATTCAGGGAGGAAAATCATATAATTACACAAAATATGTCCAAATTATGAATCCTATGACATAACTATGAATTCTCAAAATATTCAGCCCACGCAATGGAAATGTGCAAACGCGGGCAGGCAGTCCCGGAGGAAACAGGGCTGTAACCTTTCAGCTGTTTTCGGACACGCCCAGGCTGGCCCTTACAAAGGACACAAACAGGGGATGGGGCTTGTTGGGGCGGCTCTTGAATTCGGGATGGAACTGGACACCCACATAGAAGGGGCTGCCGGGGAGCTCCACGGTTTCCACAATGTAGTCATCGGGGGAGGTGCCGCTGACGATGAGACCCGCGTCCTGAAGGGCCTGCCGGAAATCGTTGTTGAATTCATAGCGGTGGCGGTGGCGCTCGTAGATGTGGCTGGTGCCATAGGCGGCGAACATCTGGGTGCCGGGCTTGATCCGGCAGGGATAGGCCCCCAGACGCAGGGTGCCGCCCTTGGCCACGCTGTCGCTCTGGTCCGGCAGGAAGTCAATGACCTTGTGGGTGCTCTTGTCGTCGAATTCGCCGGAGTTGGCGTCCTTCATACCGGCCACGCTCCGGGCAAAGGCAATCACGGAGATCTGCATACCCAGGCAGATGCCGAAATAGGGCAGCTTCTGCTCCCGGCAGTAGTCGGCGGCGGCGATCATGCCGTCGATGCCCCGGCTGCCGAAGCCGCCGGGCACGATGATGCCGGAGCAGCCCTTCAGAACCTGGGCCACGTTCTCCTTGGTGATGGTTTCGGAATCGATCCAGCGGATGTCCACGTTGGCGCCCAGCTCATAGCCCGCGTGGCGCAGGGCCTCGGCAACGCTCAGGTAGGCGTCGTGGAGCTGCACATATTTGCCCACCAGACCGATGGTGACATTCTTGTTCCGGCTGTCGATCCGGTGGAGCATGGCGTTCCAGTCCGACAGATCAATGTCCGGGGCGTCAATTTGCAGCTCCCGGCAGACGATGCCGGAGAAATTCTGCTTCTCCAGCATAATGGGGGCTTCATACAGGCTGGGCAGGGTGATGTTTTCAATGACGCAGTCCTTTTTCACGTTGCAGAACATGGCGATTTTCTGGAAGATGGTGTCTTCCAACGGCTCGTCGCAGCGCAGGACAATGATGTCGGGCTTGACCCCCATGCCCTGCAGCTCCTTGACGGAGTGCTGGGTGGGCTTGCTCTTGTGCTCGTCGGAGCCTCGGAGGAAGGGCACCAGGGTTACATGGATAAACAGGCTGTTGGAGGGGCCCACCTCCAGAGAGATCTGCCGCACCGCCTCCAGGAAGGGCTGGGACTCAATGTCGCCGATGGTGCCGCCGATTTCCGTAATGACCACGTCCGCGTCGGTCTGCTTGCCCACCCGGTAGACAAATTCCTTGATCTCGTTGGTGATGTGGGGAATGACCTGTACGGTGGAGCCCAGGTATTCGCCCTGGCGCTCCTTATTCAGCACATTCCAGTACACCTTGCCGGTGGTCAGGTTGGAGTATTTGTTCAGATTCTCGTCGATGAAGCGCTCGTAGTGGCCCAGATCCAGGTCGGTTTCCGCGCCGTCCTCGGTGACATACACCTCTCCGTGCTGGTAGGGGCTCATGGTGCCCGGGTCCACGTTGATATAGGGGTCCAGCTTCTGGGCGGCCACCTTCAGCCCCCGGGCCTTCAGCAGTCTGCCCAGAGACGCGGCGGTAATGCCCTTGCCCAGGCCGGAAACCACGCCGCCGGTAACGAAAATATACTTTGTCTGCTTCATATTGAAACCTCCCGCAAATGAGAATGGGGCCGCAAAACGCATTTCCTGCCGCCGCCTCTGTTTCTGTCTGATGGGCTGCCGTTCCTTTTTGGGGAAGGGCCGGCCCTTTACGCGTCATAGGTCCGGATGATGTTCTCCGCCACCTCCCGGCGGGACAGACGCATATCCATGGCCTGCTTTTCAATGTAGTAGTGGGCCTCGTTCTCGGTCATCCGCTTGATTTCGATCAGCAGCCACTTGGCCCGGTTTACGGTGCGAATGTCCTGCATTTTTTCCTGAAGGGCCTGATTCTGCCGGTCCAGCTTCCGGAGCTTTCCCCGCATGGCGGTCAGCAGCTTGATGGCCCCCAGGAGCCCACTGCGGCTGACAGGCTTGGAAAGGGTCAGGATGCCCTCGTCCTCCACCTTGTAGCACACCGCGTCGAAGCTCTCCGCGGGCACCAGCATGAGGACGCAAAGATTGTCCTGGGCAAGATTCAGCGCCAGCTGGGTGCCGAATTCATCCCGCAGGGGGGCGTTGAGAATCACCAGATCCACATCCGTTTCCAGCAGCATCCGCTTGGCCTCTCCGGCGCTGCCCGCCCGCAGGGGGGGCTCATAGCTGTCCGGCGGCAGCAGCTCCCGGAGGGAGTCAAAGGTTCGGTCGTTGGCCCCGGCAATGAGGACACGATATATGATTTTCCCCGATGCCATAGAGCCCACTCCTTTCTGAACTGAAATACATGATTTCCTGCCGGAAACCGGTCAGCCCCGGTCCTTCCACAGCTCCTCGGGCAGGACACCGCGGATAAACGGGCTTTCCCGGGCGATTTTCCTTGCCTCGGCCAGGGAGCCGGGGAGGGCGGCCAGGGAAGAAGTGAGGGCCGCTTCTGCCGTGTACAGGTTTACGTTCATGGGCTCCGGCGGCAGCAGCTTCCGCCTGACACCGTCCAGCCCCGCGAAGATCACCAGGGCGTAGGCCAGGTGGGGGTTCACCATGGGATCCGGGGACCGCAGCTCCATCCGCTTATACTGGCCCTGGGCCGCAGGAATGCGGATCAGCTGGGACCGGTTGCCGGGGGACCAGGTGACGTATTTGGGGGCCTTCTTTTCGCCCAGACGGCGGTAGGAGGCTTCCGTGGGGTTCAGAAAGGCGGTCATTTCCCGGATGTGGTCCAGAATGCCGGCCATGAAATACTGGGTTACGGAGGGGCCTTCCTCCTGCAAAAGGGAAATGTTGATGTGCATACCGTTGCCGCTCTCCCCGGGAATGGGCTTGGGGGAGAAGTCGGCGTACAGGCCGTTGCTGACGGCCACTGCCCGGACGGTGGAGGCAAAGAGCAGGGCGTTGTCCGCCGCCGTCATGGCATCGGAATAGCGGAAGTCGATTTCGTTCTGGCCGGGACCCTCCTCGTGATGGGAGCTTTCCGGAATGATGCCCATGCTCTCCAGGGTCAGGCAGATCTCCCGGCGGACATTCTCCCCCTTGTCCTCCGGGGCCACGTCCATATAGCCCGCGTGGTCAAAGGGCTGGGTGGTGGGGTTGCCGTCGGCATCGGTTTTAAAGAGGTAAAATTCAAATTCCGCCCCGATCTGTACGGAAAGACCCAGCTCCCGGGCTTCCCGGATGGCCTTGCTCAACAGGGCCCGGCAGTCCAGGGGGAAGGGGCGGCCGTCGGGATAGCGGATCTGGCAGAACATCCGCACCACCTTCCCCCGGCTGGGCCGCCAGGGCAGCACCGACAGGGTGGAGGGGATAGGAAACAGGAACAGATCCGATTCCGCCGCGTCGCCGAAGCCTGCCACGGCAGAGGCATCAAAGGAAATGCCCTGAGAAAACGCACGCTTCAGCTCCTGGGGCATGATGGAAATATTCTTTTGCCTTCCGGCTATGTCGCAGAAGACCAGGCGGATGAACTTTACATCCTCGGCCTCCACATAGGAGAACACATCTTCTTCGGTATACAGCATAGCAGAGTCCTTTCTTGCGGTGTTTGGCACACCAAACTGCCATTTCTATTGCGGCAATTTGCAAAAACAGAAAAAAGGACGCTCACCGGACAAAGGCATTTCGCCCTGACGCAGCAAACATCCTTGTTCACTGGGAGAGATTATACTCGGAATAAACCCGGGTGTCAATGGGTTTTCTGTTATTTTTCTTCGGTTTTTGGACAATGCCCAGGTTGAAAAACGGTTCCTGTGGAAAATGACGATTTGGAAAGCTCCGGCTGCTCCGGAATTAGGTACATCACCAAAAATGCAATTTACCCTTTGACAAATTGCAATTGCGGTGTTATAGTGCGGTAAAGCAAACAGCGAGCGAAAGCGACAAAGATGTCGTTCAGAGAATTCTGACGGGATCTTTGCCGCTTTTTTCATTTTCATCTGAAAGGGGAATTTTTTATGGTAACCGACATCTTCTCTTCTATGGTATTTGACGATGCCACAATGGAGGCGCGGCTTCCCAAAGAAACCTACAAGGCCCTGCAGAGAACCATCAAGCTGGGCAAGCACCTGGATATGAATGTGGCAACCGTGGTGGCCAACGCCATGAAGGATTGGGCCATTGAGAAGGGTGTTACCCACTATACCCACTGGTTCCAGCCCATGACCGGCGTCACCGCCGAGAAGCACGACTCCTTCATCTCCCCCAAGGCCGGCGGCAAGGTGATTATGGAGTTCTCCGGCAAGGAGCTGATCCAGGGCGAGCCCGATGCTTCCAGCTTCCCCTCCGGCGGCCTGCGGGCCACCTTTGAGGCCCGGGGCTACACCGCCTGGGACGCCACCTCCTACGCCTTCATCAAGGACGGCGTATTGTGCATTCCCACGGTGTTCTGCTCCTACGGCGGCGAGGCTCTGGACCAGAAGACGGCGCTGCTGCGGTCCATGGAGGCCATCAACCGTCAGGCCCTGCGGGTGCTGAAGCTCTTCGGAAACGCCGATGTGACCTCCGTCAAGACCACCGTTGGCCCCGAGCAGGAGTATTTCCTGGTTGACAAGGCCATGTTCGACAAGCGCAAGGACCTGATCTACACCGGCCGCACCCTGTTCGGCGCCAAGGCCCCCAAGGGTCAGGAGCTGGATGATCATTACTTCGGCGCCATCAAGCCCCGGGTTGCCGCCTACATGAAGGACCTGAACGAGGAGCTGTGGAAGCTGGGTGTTCTGGCCAAGACCGAGCACAACGAGGTAGCCCCCGCCCAGCACGAGATGGCCCCCATCTTTACCACCACCAACATCGCTGCCGACCACAACCAGCTGACCATGGAGCTCATGCGCAAGGTGGCCCAGCGCCACGGCCTGGTGTGCCTGCTCCATGAGAAGCCCTTCGACGGCGTCAACGGCAGCGGCAAGCACAACAACTGGTCCATTTCCACCGATACCGGCGTGAACCTGCTGGAGCCCGGCGAGACCCCCTATGAAAACGCCCAGTTCCTGCTGTTCCTGTGCGCGGTGATCAAGGCTGTGGATGAATATCAGGATCTGCTGCGGATCTCCGTGGCCTCCGCGGGCAACGATCACCGGCTGGGCGCCAACGAGGCGCCTCCCGCCATCGTGTCCATGTTCCTGGGCTCCGACCTGAGTGAAATCCTGGAGGCCATTGAGAAGGATACTCCCTACGACGGCAAGGAAAAGGAATTGCTGCGCATCGGCGTCCACACCCTGCCCAAGTTCCAGAGAGATGCCACCGACCGGAACCGTACCAGCCCCTTCGCCTTTACCGGCAACAAGTTTGAGTTCCGTATGCTGGGCTCCGCCGAGTCCATCTCCTGCACCAACACCGTGCTCAACACCATCGTGGCGGAAGAGCTCAGGCAGTTTGCCGACATCCTGGAGGGCGCCGAGGACTTTGAAGGCGCCATGCACGACCTGATCCGTAAGACCATCCGGGATCACAAGCGCATCATCTTCAACGGCGACGGCTACGATGCCTCCTGGGTGGAGGAAGCGGAAAGACGGGGCCTGCTGAACCTGAAGTCCACCCCCGATGCCCTGGCCCATATGCTGGACAAGAAGAACGTGGACCTGTTTGTTTCCCACAAGGTTTATTCCGAAGCTGAGCTCACCGCCCGGCATGAGGTCAAGCTGGAGAACTACTCCAAGATCATCAACATCGAAGCCCAGACCATGCTGGACATGACCTGGAGAGATGTGCTTCCCGCCGTATCCGGCTACACCGCCACCCTTACGGAGCGGCTGCAGGCCAAGAAGGCCCTGGGCCTTGCCGTGGACTACGAGGAGGAGCTGAACCGCAAGCTCAGCGCCCTGCTGGCAAGCGCCTACCGGGCAGCCGGAAAGCTGGAAAAGGATCTGCTGGACAGCAAGAGCGCCCCCGACGCGGAGGCTCTGGCCGATGTGTTCAAGACCACCATTCTGGACGATATGCGGGATCTGCGGATCGTCGTGGATACCATGGAGACCGTGACTCCCGCCGATGTGTGGCCCTATCCCAGCTACGGCGAGATCCTGTTTGGCGTCCGTTAACCCATCGGTTCCCTCAGGGGCCCGGGAAACCCGGCAGTTTCCCCGCAGCCGCTCCCTTTGCGTAAAAGGGCCCCGGAAGGGTTCCGGTGATTCGCCTGAAAACCCCGCTTCCAAGGAAGGAAGAATAGCGCTTTTACAAAACCGGATTTCGTAAAAAATCCGGTTTTGTCATAGAAAAAGGAGGAAAACACCATGTGTTCCATTATCGGATATTTAGGTAAACAATATACAGCGGAATCCATCCGACCCTATTTCGACCGGACGGTATCCCGGGGCCCGGATATGACCAGAATGCTGACCCTGGGAGAAAACCGGGGCTTTCTGGGCTTTCACCGGCTGTCCATTATGGGCCTGACGGAGGCGGGGATGCAGCCCTTTGTCCGTGGGGATGGAGCAGTGGTGTGCAACGGCGAAATCTACGGCTTCCGGCCCATCAAGGAAGAGCTGATGGCCAAGGGCTATACCTTCCAAAGCGATTCCGACTGCGAGATTCTGCTTCCCCTCTATGAGCAGAAGGGGGTGGAGATGTTCCGGGAGCTGGACGCGGAATTTGCCATGATCCTGTTTGACGGCAAGGAGC
Source organism: Oscillospiraceae bacterium (assembly GCA_017622995.1). GTDB lineage: Bacteria > Bacillota > Clostridia > Oscillospirales > Oscillospiraceae > Faecousia. Next base: position 21,170 of record JAGAQA010000035.1, on the reverse strand, counting down.
TGATTGCCGCCCGGGACCCCATCGGCATCCGCCCCCTGTACTACGGCTACGACTCCGACGGAGCCATTCTGTTTGCCAGCGAGGCAAAGAACCTGGTGGGCCTGTGCGAAAGGATTCTGCCCTTCCCTCCCGGACACTACTATAAGGACGGCAGGTTCGTCTGCTACCGGGATCCGGCAGCCGTCCAAAGGGTGTGCACCGACGACCTGGAAACCGCCTGCGGCCGCATTCACGACAAGCTGGTGGCGGGTATTGAAAAGCGGCTGGACGCGGACGCTCCCGTGGGCTTCCTGCTCTCCGGCGGCCTGGATTCCAGCCTGGTCTGCGCCGTGGCGGCCCGGCTGTCCCAAAAGCCCATCAAGACCTTCTCCATCGGCATGGACCTGGACGCCATCGATCTGAAGTACGCCCGTCAGGTGGCGGACTACATTGGCGCCGACCACACGGAGGTGATCATCACCAAGGACGATGTGCTGGAAGCCCTGCCCCATGTGGTGGAGCTGCTGGGCACCTTCGATATTACCACCATCCGTGCCTCCATCGGTATGTATCTGGTGTGCAAATACATCCACGAGCATACGGAGCTGCGGGTGCTCCTCACCGGCGAAATCTCCGATGAGCTGTTTGGCTACAAGTATACGGACTTCGCCCCCTCCGCGGAGGAATTCCAGAAGGAGGCCCAGAAGCGGATCCGGGAGCTGCATATGTACGATGTGCTCCGGGCGGACCGGTGCATCAGCGTCAACTCCCTGGAGGCCCGGGTGCCCTTCGGCGACCTGGACTTTGTGGAATACGTCATGTCCCTGGATCCGGAAATGAAGCGCAACCACTACGGCAAGGGCAAGTACCTGCTGCGCCGCGCCTTTGAGGGGGACTACCTGCCCCCGGACATTCTGATGCGGGAAAAGGCCGCCTTCTCCGACGCGGTGGGCCACTCCATGGTGGATGACCTGAAGGCCTATGCCGAGGAGCAGTACACGGACCAGGAATTCCGGCGCAGAGCCGCTCGGTTTGATCATGCCCGGCCCTTTACCAAGGAGTCCCTTCTGTACCGGGAGCTTTTTGAGCGCTTCTATCCCGGCCAGGCGGAAATGGTTGTGGATTTCTGGATGCCCAACAAGACCTGGGCAGGCTGCGATGTAACCGATCCCTCCGCCAGAGTGCTTTCCAACTACGGCGACAGCGGAAAATAAAGATACCGGCCCCCGGAGGGGAACATATACAGGGAGGCGAACCCATGGAAAAGACATTGTATCAGGAACGATTCGAGCACGATGCCTGCGGCATCGGTGCCGTTGTGAATATTGACGGGCAGCCCAGCCACGGTGTGGTGGACGATGCCCTGACCATTGTGGAGCGGCTGGAGCACCGGGCCGGCAAGGACGCTACCGGCCAGGTGGGCGACGGCGTGGGCGTGCTGCTGCAAATGCCCCACAGGCTCTACAGCAGCTTTGGTCTGCCCATCGGAAAGAAGGGCGACTACGGCGTGGGTATGTTTTTCTTTTCCCAGAACAGCCTTCAGCGCCGCCAGGCCCAGAAGCTGTTTGAGGTAATCTGCGGCAAGGAGGGGGTTCCCTTCCTGGGCTGGCGGGAGGTGCCGGTAAACCCGGAGGTTCTGGGCCAGCGGGCCAGGGACTCTATGCCCGGCATCTATATGTGCTTTGTGGGCCGGCCGGAGGAGGTCCGGCCGGGTCTGAGCTTTGACCGGCGGCTCTACGTCATCCGCAGGGTATTTGAGCAGTCCAGCGAGGGCACCTATGTGTGCTCCTTCTCCTCCCGGACGGTGGTTTACAAGGGTATGTTCCTGGTGAACCAGCTGCGGTCCTTCTATCCGGACCTTCAGGATCAGCGGACGGAAAGCGCCATTGCCATGGTGCACTCCCGGTTCTCCACCAATACCACCCCCAGCTGGGAACGGGCCCATCCCAACCGGCTGATCCTCCACAACGGCGAAATTAACACCATCCGGGGCAACGCGGACCGGATGCTGGCCCGGGAGGAAACCATGCGGTCCGCCTGCCTGTCGGAGGAGGACATGGGCAAGGTTCTGCCGGTGATTGCCCCCACGGGCTCCGACTCCGCCATGCTGGACAACACCCTGGAATTTCTGATGATGAACGGCATCCCCCTGCCCCTGGCGGTGATGATGACCATTCCCGAGCCCTGGCAGAAGGATTCCGCCATGGACCGGAAGAAGAAGGACCTGTACCGCTACTACTCCACCATGATGGAGCCCTGGGACGGCCCCGCGGCCATCTTCTTCTCCGACGGCGACATTATGGGCGCGGTGCTGGACCGGAACGGCCTGCGGCCCGCCCGGTACTACATCACCACGGACAGACGGCTGATTCTTTCCAGCGAGGTGGGCGTGCTGGATATTCCCGCGGAAAAGATCCTGCGCAAGTCCCGGCTCCAGCCCGGTAAGATGCTGCTGGTGGATACGGTGCGCAAAAAGGTCATCACCGACGAAGAGGTGAAAATGGAGCTGGCCCAGCGGCAGCCCTACGGCGAGTGGCTGGATCAGCACCTGGTAACCCTGGAGGAGCTGCCGGTACCCAACAAGAAGGTGGAGGTTTACAGCCAGACCCAGCGGGATAAGCTCTACAAGGCCTTCGGCTACACCTACGAGGACATTATGGACGCCATTGTGCCCATGGCAAAGCTGGGCAGCGAGAAGATCTCCTCCATGGGCACCGACATCCCCCTGGCGGTGCTGTCCGAAAAGCACCAGCCCCTCTTTAACTACTTCAAGCAGCTCTTTGCCCAGGTGACCAACCCGCCCATTGACGCCCTGCGGGAGGAAATCGTCACCGATACCTCCGTTTACATCGGATCCGACGGCAATCTGTTGCAGGAAAAGGCGGAAAACTGCCGGGTGCTGCAAATCAAGAATCCCATCATCACCTCTGTGGAGCTGATGCAGATCAGGGCCATGAAGCGCCCGGGCTTCCGGGTGGCCACCGTATCGCTGCTTTACTACACCAATTCCTCTCTGAAGAGCGCCATGGACAAGCTCTTTGTGGAGGTGGACCGGGCCTATCGGGACGGGGCCAATGTGGTGATCCTCTCCGACCGGGGGGTGGATGAATACCATATGGCCATTCCCTCCCTGCTGGCGGTGTCCGCCATTGAGCAGTACCTGGTGCGCACCAAGAAGCGCACCGCCGTTTCCATCATTCTGGAAAGCGCCGAGCCCCGGGATGTGCACCACTTTGCCACCCTTTTGGGCTACGGCGCCCGGGCCATCAACCCCTATCTGGCCCAGGACTGTATCGAGGAGCTGGTGGAGCGCAATATGCTGGACAAGGACTGCCACCAGGCCATCGCCGACTACAACAAAGCCATCCTGGCCGGTATCGTGAAGATCGCCTCCAAAATGGGCATTTCCACCCTACAGTCCTACCAGTCCGCCCAGATCTTTGAGGCGGTGGGCATCTGCCGGGAGGTCATCGACGCCTACTTTACCAACACCGTCAGCCCGGTGGAGGGCATCGGCCTCAAAGAGATTGCCGAGGGCGTCCAGTGGCGGCACAACCACGCCTTTGATCCCCTGGACCTGGGAGTGGACACCACCCTGGATACCACCGGTATGCACAAGCTCCGCTCCGGCTCCGGCGCGGAGGATCACCTGTACAATCCCAAGACCATCATCGCCCTGCGGGAGGCGGTGCAGTCCGGGTCCTATGACCGGTTCCGGGAGTATACGGACCTGGTGGATGACGAGCGCCGTCCCCACACCCTCCGGGGGCTCCTGGAATTCAACTTCCCCGAGGACGGCGGCATCCCCCTGGAAGAGGTGGAGCCGGAAACGGAAATCGTCAAGCGCTTTAAGACCGGCGCCATGTCCTACGGCTCCATCTCCATGGAGGCCCACTGCTGCATGGCCCAGGCCATGAACCGTTTGGGCGGCAAATCCAACTCCGGCGAGGGCGGCGAGGATCCCGCCCGCTTCGGCACCGAGCAGAACAGCGCCATCAAGCAGGTGGCTTCCGCCCGGTTCGGCGTCACCAGCGCCTATCTGTGCTCCGCCAAGGAGATTCAGATCAAAATGGCCCAGGGCGCCAAGCCCGGCGAGGGCGGCCATCTGCCCGGCAGCAAGGTCTACCCCTGGGTGGCCAAGACCCGGTTCTCCACCCCCGGTGTTTCTCTGATTTCGCCGCCGCCCCACCACGATATTTACTCCATTGAGGATCTGGCCCAGCTGATCTACGATCTGAAGAACGCCAACCGGGATGCCCGCATCAATGTAAAGCTGGTGTCCGAGGCAGGCGTGGGCACCATTGCGGCGGGCGTTGCCAAGGCAGGCGCCCAGGTGGTGCTGATCTCCGGCTACGACGGCGGCACCGGCGCGGCCCCCAAGAGCTCCATCCACAACGCGGGGCTTCCCTGGGAGCTGGGCCTGTCGGAGGCCCATCAGACCCTGATCCGCAACGGCCTGCGCAGCCGGGTCCGGCTGGAAACCGACGGCAAGCTGATGAGCGGCCGGGATGTGGCCATCGCCTGTATGCTGGGCGCCGAGGAATTCGGCTTTGCCACCGCGCCCCTGGTAGCCATGGGCTGTGTGATGATGCGGGTGTGCAATATGGACACCTGCCCTGTGGGCATCGCCACCCAGAATCCTTCCCTGCGGTGCCGGTTCCAGGGAAAGCCCGAGTATGTGATGAACTTCATGCTCTTTATCGCCCGGCAGCTCCGGGAGATCATGGCCAGGCTGGGTGTCCGGACCGTTGACGAGCTGGTGGGCCGTACCGACCTGCTGCGTCCCCGGGAAAACCGGATCACCCATCGGGCAGATACCATTGACCTGAGCTCCGTGCTGGGAGATCTGCCGCCCCAGCACTACCGGGAGGAGGATAAGTTCGACTTCCAGCTGGAGAAGACCCTGGATGACAGCGTGCTGCTGCCTGCCTTCCGGCCCTATCTGAAAAAGAAGAAGCCCCATACGGAAAAGGTGCGGGTTTCCAACGTAAACCGGACCTTCGGCACCCTGCTGGGCTCCGTGCTCACCAAGGAATGCGGCGAGCTGCCGGAGGACACCTACACCGTGGAGGCTGTGGGCGGCGGCGGACAGTCCTTCGGCGCCTTTATCCCCAAGGGCCTGACCATCCGTCTGGAGGGCGATGCCAACGACTACTTCGGCAAGGGCCTGTCCGGCGGCAAGCTGACGGTGAAGCCCACGGCGGGCAGCACCTTCGCCCCGGAGGAGAACATCATCATCGGCAACGTGGCCCTCTACGGCGCCACCGGCGGCCGGGCCTACATAAACGGCATTGCCGGTGAGCGGTTCTGCGTCCGCAATTCCGGCGCCTGGGCCGTGGCCGAGGGCTGCGGCGACCATGGCTGTGAGTACATGACCGGCGGCCGGGTGGCCATTCTGGGCCCCACGGGCAAGAACTTCGCGGCGGGTATGTCCGGCGGCATTGCCTATGTGCTGGATGAAAACCACGAGCTGTATCTGCACCTCAACAAGCAGATGGTGGATATGGACGCCGTCTCCGAGCGCCACGATGCCGAGGAGCTGCGGGCCCTGATTGAAGGCCACGTCCGGGAAACCGGCTCCCCCCTGGGCAGAAGAATTCTCGGGGATTTTGAGCAGTACCTTCCCAAATTCAAAAAGATCATCCCCCGGGACTACAAGCGGATGATCGCCGCCATCGGCCAGATGGAGGAAAAGGGAATGTCCCATGAAAAAGCCACGCTGGAAGCCTTCTACGCGGTGAGAAAGGGGTAAGATTATGGGAAAGCCTACAGGATTTTTAGAGTTTGCCCGACAGGAAAACCACTGGAGGGAGCCCCTGGAGCGGATCCGCGACTTCGCGGAATTCAAAATTCCCCAGACCGCTGCCCAGCGAACGGAGCAGGCGGCCCGGTGCATGAACTGCGGCGTGCCCTTCTGTCAGTCCGGCGAAAATTTCGGCGGTATGTTTTCCGGCTGCCCCCTGCACAATATGATTCCCGAGTGGAACGACGAGATCTACAACGGCAACTGGCGGCAGGCCCTGAACCGGCTGCTGAAAACCAGCAATTTCCCGGAGTTTACGGGCCGTGTGTGCCCGGCGCTGTGCGAGGCGGCCTGTACCTGCGGCATGAACGGCAGCCCGGTTACCGTCCACGACAACGAGCTTGCCATTGTGGAGGAGGGCTGGAAGCAGGGGTGGATCACCCCCAGAGCCATCCCCGTCCGCTCCGGTAAGCGTGTGGCGGTGGTGGGCTCCGGCCCCTCCGGGCTGGCCACCGCGGATCAGCTGAACCACCGGGGCCACAGCGTTACCGTTTTTGAACGGGAGGATGCCCCGGGAGGGCTGCTGATGTACGGCATCCCCAATATGAAGCTGGACAAAAAGGTGGTACAGCGCCGGATCCGGCTGATGGAAGCCGAGGGCGTGGTCTTCCGCACCGGCTGCGACATCGGCGGCAACGTGGATGCCGGGAAGCTTCTGGAAGAATTCGATGCCGTGGTGCTGTGCTGCGGCTCCAAGACGCCCAGAGATCTGAAGGTTCCCGGCAGGGAGGCGGCGGGCGTTCACTTTGCCGTGGACTACCTGACCGCCGCCACCAAAAAGGTGGTGGGGAAGACCCCGGACTTTGCCATCACGGCAAAGGGCAAGGACGTGATCATCGTGGGCGGCGGCGACACCGGAAACGACTGCGTGGGCACCGCCATCCGGCAGGGCTGCAGCAGTGTGACCCAGCTGGAAATGATGGCCTGCCCACCGGAGCAGCGGCTTCCCAACAACCCCTGGCCCCAGTGGCCCAGGGTCAAGAAGACCGACTACGGCCAGCAGGAGGCCATTGCCGTATTCGGCCAGGATCCCCGGATTTACAAGACCACCGTCAAGGAAATCAAAACCGATGAAAAGGGAGAAATCTCCTCCATCGTCACCGTCAGGCTGGAAAGCAAGCAGGTTGACGGCCGCTTTGCCATGGTGCCCATCGAGGGCAGCGAGGAAGAACGGCCCTGCGGCCTGCTGCTGATCGCCGCCGGATTTGTGGGCTGCCAGAGCTATGTGACGGATGCCTTTGGTCTGCCCAGAGACAACCGGGGCAGCGTGGTCACCACAAACTACCGCACGGAGAACCCCAAAATCTTTGCCGCCGGAGACTGCCGCCGGGGTCAGTCCCTGGTGGTCTGGGCCATTGCCGAGGGCAGGGCCTGCGCCAAAGAGGTGGACATGGCCCTGATGGGGTATACAAACCTGCTGTAAGTCAGAAAATAGGGGAAACCGCTCTTGCCTTTCGGGTGCAAAGTGTGTATACTGATTCGGCAATCCATTTGTGAGAGGGTTCTTTCTATGACGGAAGTTCTGATCCTTATTTTTGATCTCGTCGGCACCATTGCCTTTGCCATTTCCGGCGCCCTGGTGGGCGTGGGCAAACGGATGGACCTGTTCGGCACCATCGTTCTTGCGGTTTGTACCGCCACCGGAGGCGGTGTGCTGCGGGACCTGATGGTGGGCAACATCCCGCCCTATATGTTCCGCAACCCCCTGTTTGTGGGGATTGCCGCCCTGGTTGCCCTGGCGGTGTTCTTTCTGGTGTACCTGCACACCAAAATGCCGAAGATTCTCAGCACGGTCTACGACAAAATGCTTTTCTGGTTCGATACCCTGGGCCTGGCCGCCTTTACGGTGGACGGCGTGATGGTGGGCATCCGCAAAGGATACGAAGACAATGTGTTCCTGCTGGTATTTCTGGGGTTTCTCACCGCCGTTGGCGGCGGCACCCTGCGGGATGTGCTGGCAGGCCGGATTCCGGATATTTTCCTCAAGCATATCTACGCGGTGGCCGCCATTGCCGGCGGCGTGACCCTGACCCTGACCCGGTTCCTGGGGGCTAGGGTTTCCATGATTCTGGGCTTCGGCGTGGTCATCGCCCTGCGGTGCCTGGCTGCCCACTACCGCTGGAACCTGCCGAGAATAAAAGAGTAACGCAAACTCCCATTGCCGAAAAAGCAATGGGAGTTTGTTTTTTAGCTGCTCTCCTTTTCCACAAGGTCCCAGGGGACCTGTTGGGACTGGACCTCTTTTCCTTCGAAAATCCGCATCAGCGTTTCCGCGGCGATGCGGCCTACATTGTGCTCTCCGTGGGACAAAGAGGTGATCCGGCGGGAGGAAAAATTGGAAAAATAGCTGTTGTCAAAGCTGACCACGGCCATCTGCTCCGGCACGGCAATGTGCTTGGTCAGCAGCAGATCCATCAGGGGGTAGGCCACCTGGTCATTGTAGCAGACCACGGCGGTGCAGCCCTTGAGCATGGGCAGGAAGATGCTGTCCCAGCCAACGGCCGGAGAGCCCACAAGCCCCCGGTTTTCCGTGGAATACCAGCCAATGTGGTTGTCCTCGATGGGCAGACCCAAATCCCGCAGGGCATCCACAAAGCCCGCGTAGCGCTGGTGGCCCTGCATATCGTCATTCTTGAAAAGACCCGCGATGTGGGTGTGGCCCTTGGCGGCCAGATAGGCTACCAGCTGCCTGCCGCCCCGATAGTTGTCATCCGTAACGCTGATGCAGTTCTCCAGATCCCGGTAGACCCCGTGGAAGAATACCAGGGGCACCTTCCGGGCAATGAGCTTGCGGTACAGGTCCAGATTGGGGTTGGGCAGGGCGGTTTTGGTGCCCTCCACCAGAATGCCGTCGATTTTCTTCTGGCCCAGCAGGTCCAGAAGGATCCGGCGCTCCTGGCCCACCTGGTTGGAGGTGGCATAGAGCATGGTGGCGCAGTTGTTGGCCGACAGCACCGCCTCCATTTCCCGCAGCACGGAGGGGAAGATGTATTCCGTAATATTGGTTGTAATAATGGCGATGGTCCGCTGGGGCTGGGCCGGGGCATTTTGGGGGTCCAGCACCCGGGAGCCGCTGCCCTGGCGCCGCTGAATCAGCCCTTCCCTGGAAAGGCAGTCCAGGGCCGCCCGGACGGTCTGGCGACTGACGTCAAAGCTCCTGCACAGCTGCTGCTCGGTGGGCAGCATGGAGCCGGGCGGGCAGTCTCCCCGGAGAATTTGTTCCCGCAGAGCGGAGGCAAGAAGCTGATATTTGAGCGGCATAGGGGGCTCACCTCGCTGATTTGTATGGTATATCTTGCAGCCAGTATAGCAGATTTATCATTTCGTGACAAGCGTTTTCTTTGAGATTTGAAAAAAATAGGGGTGATAGGAAAAAAGTTACAGGTGAAATATACAGAATTCACTTGAAGCGGCCACATTGTTTGTGCAATATCACAACAAAATTCACTGTCCACGGCCTTTTTTCCTCTGCAACATTCCGATGCGGATTCGGCTAGCGAAAACGATTTCGCTTGAGATATTTGAAACTATTCCAATTATTTTTTGGGTTTTGTCCTCCCGTTAATAGAATTTTTACAAAATTTGTATTGTCCAACCATACAAAAATCTGCTTGTAACCATAACAATTCTTGACAAAGTCATTGCCTTGGGCTTATACTTTTTATAGGTTAAATGCGCACCGCGCAAACCAAAAAGATTTTTAAGGAGAAGTTACTATGAAGAAGACTCTTGCACTGATCCTGGCTCTGGCCATGGCTCTGGCTCTGGTCGCTTGCGGCGGCAACTCTGCTCCCGCTGCTACCGAGGCCCCCAAGGCTGAGGCCCCCGCTGCCGAAGCTCCCGCCGCTGAGGCTCCCGCTGCCGAAAACACCGGCTCCGGCAAGACCGTCGGTATCGCAATGCCCACCCAGTCCTCCGAGCGCTGGATCAAGGACGGCGCCAACATGAAGTCTCAGCTGGAAGCCAAGGGCTACAACGTCATTCTGCAGTACGGCGAAGACGACGTTCAGGCTCAGGTTTCTCAGATTGAGAACATGATCGCCCAGCAGGTTGACGTTCTGGTTATCGCCGCCATCGACTCCGGCGCTCTGACCGGCGTTGAGGCTCAGGCTAAGGCTGCCGGCATCCCCATCATCGCTTACGACCGTCTGCTGATGGACACCGACGCTGTTTCCTACTACGCTTCCTTCGATAACGAAGGCGTTGGCCGGGCAATCGGCGAGTACATCGAGAAGGCCAAGGATCTGGCCAACACCACCGAGACCTACACTGTTGAGTTCTTCATGGGCTCCCCCGACGACAACAACGCTGTTCTGCTGTACAACGGCCTGATGAAGGTCCTGCAGCCCTACCTGGATAAGGGCACCCTGGTCTGCAAGTCCGGCATGACCACCTTCGAGCAGACCTGCATCCTGCGTTGGTCTCAGGAAGAAGCTCAGAAGAGATGTGAGAACTACCTGGCCGGCTTCTATGCTGACGAGGATCTGGACATCTGCGCCACCGCTTTCGACGGCTTCGCTTATGGCTGCCGCTCCGCTCTGGAAGGCGCCGGCTACACCAAGGACAACTGGCCCCTGATCACCGGTCAGGACGCCGAGCTGATGGCCTCCAAGAACATCGTTTCCGGTGTGCAGACCATGTCCATCTACAAGGACACCCGTCTGCTGGCTGAGAAGTGCGTTACCATGGTTGACGCTGTTCTGAACGGCACCGAGCCCGAGATCAACGACACCACCACCTACGACAACCACGTCCTGGTTGTTCCCTCCTACCTGTGCACCCCCGTGGCTGTTGACCAGAGCAACTACGAGGAGATCCTGATCGGCGGCGGCTACTACACCGCTGAGCAGCTGGCTGGCTAATTCAACCACCCGAACCGAACCCTGAGGCGGCGGCTTAGCCGCCGCCTCTTATATCATCCATAGCCGGTCTGCGGGAAGGAAATCGGATTCCGGTTTTTTTCCCGTAGATCGGTTATCCGATGCGAAGGAGATGAAATAATGTCTGAATACATCCTGGAAATGAACCACATCACCAAGGAATTTTCCGGCGTGAAGGCACTGGATGACGTCAATCTGAAGGTTCATAAGGGTGAGATCATGGCAATCTGCGGCGAAAACGGCGCAGGTAAGTCCACCCTGATGAATGTTCTTTCCGGCGTTTATCCCTATGGTGAGTACAGCGGCGACATTGTTTACAATGGCGAGGTCTGTAAGTTCCACAACATTCGTCAGTCCGAGGAAAAGGGCATCGTTATCATCCACCAGGAGCTGGCGCTGAGTCCCTACCTGTCCGTGGCTGAAAACGTGTTCATCGGCAACGAGCGTCAGAAGAACGGCGTCATCGACTGGACCACCACCCGGAAGGAAGCCCAGGAGCTTCTGGCCCGTGTGGGTCTGGGCAACGAAAACGTCAACGTGCCTGTCAACACTCTGGGTGTGGGCAAGCAGCAGCTGATCGAAATCGCCAAGGCTCTGGGCAAAAAGGCCGACCTGCTGATTCTGGACGAGCCCACCGCCGCCCTGAACGACCAGGAATCCGCCCAGCTGCTGGAGCTGATGCTGCAGCTGAAGGCCGAGGGCCTGACCTGCATCATCATTTCCCATAAGCTCAACGAGATCAGCTATGTGGCCGATGCCATTACCATCATCCGTGACGGCCACACCATTGAGACCCTGCGCAAGGGCGTGGATGATTTCTCCGAAGAGCGGATCATCAAGGGCATGGTAGGCCGTGAGCTCACCAACCGTTACCCCAAGCGGGAGGACTGCCCCATTGGCGATGTGATCTTTGAGGTCAAGGACTGGAACGTGTTCCATCCCGATGACAGCGACCGGCAGATTCTGAAGAACATCAACCTGCAGGTCCATGCCGGTGAGGTTGTGGGTCTGGCGGGCCTGATGGGCGCCGGACGTACGGAGCTGGCCATGAGCCTCTTCGGTCAGAGCTACGGCCAGAAGATCTCCGGTGAGATCCGTATCAACGGCAAGCCCGTACAGCTGAAGTCCGTTAAGGATGCCATCAACAACAAGCTGGCCTACGTTTCCGAGGACCGGAAGACCTACGGCCTGGTGCTGATTGACAGCATCAAGTTCAATATGACCCTGTCCGCTCTGCGCAACTTCTTCTCCAGGAAGGGCGTTGTGGACCAGAACAAGGAAAATGTCAAAGCGGAGGAGTACCGCCATCGGATCAATGTGAAGACCACCTCCGTGGATCAGACCGTTGGCTCCCTGTCCGGCGGCAACCAGCAGAAGGTGGTTCTGGCCAAGTGGATGCTGACCGAGCCCGATGTGCTGATCCTGGACGAGCCTACCCGTGGTATCGACGTAGGCGCCAAGTACGAAATTTACTGCGTCATCAATGAGCTGGCAAAGGCCGGCAAGGCCGTGATCGTCATTTCCTCCGAAATGCCCGAGATCATCGGTACCTGCGACCGTACCTATGTCATCAATGAAGGCGAGATTGCCGGTGAGCTCTCCGGCGACCAGATCACCCAGGAGGCCATTATGTCCTGCATCATGGCCCACAACAGAAAGGAAGAGGTTGAAGCGTAATGGCACAGAACAAGTCTCTTAAAAAGGCCGGAGCCGGTCTGAAGCAGTACGGCATGATGATCATGCTGATTGTGGTTTACCTGCTCTTCGCCATCATCACCAAGGGCAAGAACCTGACCCCCATGAACATCAATAACCTGATCATGCAGAACGGCTACGTGGTCATCCTGGCCGTCGGTATGCTGCTGTGCGTCCTGACCGGCAACGTGGACCTGGGCGTTGGCTCCGTGGTCGCTTCCACCGGCGCCGTGGCCGGCACCCTGATTATTGACTTCGGCTGGTCCGCACCTGCCGCCATGGCCGCGGCTCTGGCTGTGGGCGCCCTGTTCGGTGTCTTCGTCGGCTTCTTCGTTGCCTATGTGGACATCCCTCCCTTCATCGTCACCCTGGCCACCATGCTGATGGGCCGCGGCCTGTGCTACGTCATCCTGAAGGCCCAGACCAAGGGCCCCCTGCCCGCTGCCTACAACTGGATCGGTACCGGCTTCCTGCCCACCATCAAGATCGGCTCCGGCGTGGATCTCATTTGCCTGATTGTTGCCGCGGTGGCCTGTGCGCTGCTGGTATTGGGCGAGCTGAAGAACCGCAAGAACGCCCAGAAGCACAACCTGCCCGTTGATCCCATGGTCCTGACCGTGGTGAAGCTGGCCGTGCTGCTGACCGTTGTGATCTTCTTCTTCTACAAGCTGGCCTGCTACAACGGCATCCCCGTGGTTCTGATCCTGATGGCTCTGATCGTGACCATCTACCACTTCATCACCACCAAGACCGTTGCCGGCCGTCAGGTCTACGCCATGGGCGGCAACGCCAAGGCTGCCCGGCTGTCCGGTATCAACACCAAGAAGGTCTTCTTCTGGGTATACGCCAACATGGGCCTGCTGGCCGCTGTTGCCGGTATCGTTCTGACCGCCCGTAACCAGTCCGCTACCCCCAAGGCAGGCGACGGCTTCGAAATGGACGCCATTGCTTCCTGCTACATCGGCGGCGCTGCCACCTCCGGCGGCGTGGGCACCATCATCGGTGCTGTCGTGGGCGCTTTCATCATGGGCATCCTGAACAACGGTATGTCCCTGGCCGGTTACGATACCAACGTTCAGAAGATCGTCAAGGGCTGTGTCCTGCTGGGCGCCGTTACCTTCGACCTGGTCTCCAAGCGTAAGAAGAAGTAATCCATTCTGATCCCTTATCCCCCTCCCTGGCCAGGGAGGGGGAATCTGAAAGGAAACCCAATGAAAGAAAAACCCAAGCCCCCACAGGCCTCCCTTCTGCTGCGGATTCTCGGCGGCGGATACCTTGTGTATCTTGCCTGGGATCTGCGGGCAATGGTCGGGGAGAGCCTGCTTTTTTTGGCCGCGGTGGTGATTTTTGCCGGGGTGGGCCTGCTTTTGGCGGGCACCAGCATCCACGAGCTGGTCACAAGCGGCTACTTCCGGAATGACCCGGAAGAGGAAGCTTCATCTGAAGAAAGTGAGGAATGAACCAATGTCCAATAGAACCATGCTGGGCCTGGAGCTGGGCTCCACCCGGATCAAGGCCGTTGCCATCGATGAAAACCATGTGCCGGTTTCCTCCGGGGACTACACCTGGAAAAGTAGCTTTGAAAACGGCGTCTGGACCTACAGCCTGGAGGAGGTCTGGAAGGGCCTGAAGACCGCCGTGGCGGGCCTTGAGCACCGGGAGAATATTGCCGCCATGGGCGTTTCCGCCATGATGCACGGCTACCTGGCCTTTGACAAGGACTGGAACCTGCTGGTGTCCTTCCGCACCTGGCAGAATACCATCACCGCCCAGGCCGCCGCGGAGCTGACGGAAGCCTTCCGGTTCAATATCCCCCAGCGCTGGTCCGTCTCCCATCTGTATCAGGCCGTGCTGAACGGGGAGGCCCATGTGCCGGAGATTGCCCACATCACAACCCTGGCAGGCTATGTCCACTTTATGCTCACCGGCGTCAACGCCATCGGTGTGGGCGAGGCCTCCGGTATGTTCCCCATTGACAGCGAAACCTGCGATTACGATGCCGCCATGATGGCAAAGTTCAACGACCTGGTGGCCGACCGGAACCTGCCCTGGACCCTGAGCGAGCTTCTGCCCAAGGTTCTGGTTGCCGGTGAACAGGCAGGCACCCTTACCGCCCAGGGCGCGGCGAGACTGGATAACCTTCTGGCTCCCGGCATCCCCTTCGCCCCTGCCGAGGGTGACGCGGGCACCGGCATGACCGCTACCAACGCCGTTGCCCCCAGAACCGGCAACGTCTCCGCCGGTACCTCCATCTTCTCCATGGTGGTGCTGGAAAAGCCTCTGGAGAAGGTCTACGAGGAGATCGACCTGGTGACCACCCCCACCGGCAAGCCCGTGGCCATGGTCCACTGCAACAACTGCACCAACGATACCAACGCCTGGGTAGGCGTGCTGGGGGAGACCGCAAAGCTCTTCGGTGCCGCGCCCTCCACCGGCGACCTGTACACCCGGCTGTATGAAAAGAGCCTGGAGGGCGATCCCGACTGCGGCGGCCTGCTGGTCTGCAACTATATGGCAGGCGAAGGCGTGACCCATATGGACGCCGGCCGTCCCATGGTCATCCGGAAGCCCGACAGCAAGTTCACTCTGGCGAACTTCTTCCGGGCCCAGCTCTATTCCACCATGTCCACCCTGAAGATCGGCATGGACATTCTGGCCGGTGAGCAGGTGGCCATTGATTCCCTGACCGGTCACGGCGGTCTGTTCAAGACCCCTGTGGTGGGCCAGAAGTACATGGCTGCCGCCTGCAACGCTCCTGTCACCTGCATGGAAACCGCCGGTGAGGGCGGCCCCTACGGCATGGCCCTGCTGGCTGCCTATATGCTCCGCAAGGAAGCGGGCGAAACCCTGGAGGACTACCTCAACGCCCATGTATTCGCCAATGCCAAGGGCACCACCCTGGCGCCCCAGCAGGCGGATGTGGACGGCTTCAATGCCTATATCACCCGTTACAAGGCCATGCTGGACGTAGAGCGCAAGGCCGTGGAAGTGCTGTAATTTTTTCATGGCCCGCCGGTTTGGGCCGGTGGGAAAAGTCCGGATGCGGCAAGCGTCCGAAAACATAATCAATCATAGGAGGAACACAACAATGGCTTATCAGTTTTGGTTTGTAGTCGGCTCTCAGTCCCTCTACGGCGAAGAGGTCCTGAAGACCGTGGCCCAGCGGGCCGAGGAAATGGCCCGGGAAATGAGCAAGAGCCTGCCCTATCCCCTGGTATATAAGGTTACCGCCATGTCCAACAGCCAGATTGCGGACATCGTCAAGGAAGCCAACCACGACGATTCCTGCGCCGGTATCATCACCTGGTGCCACACCTTCTCCCCCTCCAAGATGTGGATCAATGGTCTGGTGAATCTGCAGAAGCCCTACTGCCACTTTGCCACCCAGTACAACCTGGAGATCCCCAACGAAGAGATCGATATGGACTTCATGAACCTGAACCAGGCGGCCCACGGCGACCGGGAGCACGGCTTTATTGCCGCCCGTCTGCGTATGCCCCGGAAGGTCATCGCCGGTTACTGGAAGGACGAGAAGTGCCTGAAGCGTCTGGGCGACTGGATGAAGGCCGCCATCGGCGTAGCCGTGTCCAGACAGCTGAAGGTCATGCGCTTCGGCGACAATATGCGTGAGGTTGCCGTTACCGAAGGCGACAAGGTAGAGGTTCAGATCAAGCTGGGCTGGCAGGTCAACACCTGGGCCACCGGCGATCTGGTCAAGGAGATGAACGCCGTCACCGACGCCGAG
The DNA here is from genome assembly GCA_017622995.1 of Oscillospiraceae bacterium. Classification (GTDB taxonomy): domain Bacteria; phylum Bacillota; class Clostridia; order Oscillospirales; family Oscillospiraceae; genus Faecousia. The sequence goes on along the minus strand of JAGAQA010000035.1, from coordinate 5,068 downwards.
ATTGACGCCCTGATGGACGTTTACAAGGCAAGCTATGATATTGCCACCGACAACATCGACGCCATCCGCTACCAGGCCCGGGAAGAAATCGCCATGAAGAAGATGATGGATGCCAACGGCTGCAAGGCCTTTGCCAACACCTTCCAGGATCTGTACGGCATGGAGCAGCTGCCCGGCCTGGCCTCCCAGCACCTGATGGCCCAGGGCTATGGCTACGGCGGCGAGGGCGACTGGAAGGTTTCCGCCATGACCGCCATTATGAAGGCCATGGGCGAAAACGGCAACGGCGCTTCCGCCTTCATGGAGGACTACACCTACCATCTGGTGGAGGGCAGCGAGTATTCTCTGGGCGCCCATATGCTGGAGGTCTGCCCCAGCCTGGCGGATCCCAGTGTCCGACCCCGGATTGAAACCCACCATCTGGGCATCGGCATGAACGAGAAGGATCCCGCCCGTCTGGTGTTTGAGGGCAAGCCCGGAGATGCCATTGTGGTCTCCCTCATCGATATGGGCGGCCGCCTGCGCCTGATCGTGCAGGACATCCAGGCTGTCAAGCCCATTATGCCCATGCCCAACCTGCCCGTGGCCCGGGTGATGTGGAAGGCCATGCCCAACCTGACCGAGGGTGTGGAGTGCTGGATCACCGCCGGCGGCGCCCACCACACGGTTCTGAGCTACGACGTTACCGCCGAGCAGATGAAGGACTGGGCCCGGATGATGGACATCGAGTATGTCCACATCGGCAAGGATACCACTGTGGACAGCCTGGAAAAGGAACTGTTCCTCAACGACCTGGCCTGGAAGCTGAAGTAAATCCTGCTGCATCCCCCCCGGAAGCCGCCGCTTCCGGGGGGATTTGCAATACAACAATGCCGGACGATTGGATTCGGACATCTGCCTTGCGGGGCAGATTACACATCATGAGGCGATACCCAGACGATTCTGAAACTGGGTATCGCCTTTTTTGCTTCATGAGGGACGGCGCAGAAAATCCAGCGATTACGCAAAATCTCACCGGACTTTGGATAATCAGCGTTAATGTACAATGAATTGGAACAGGAGAATTTTGCCTATGGAATCATGGAGGAAACGCATTTGAGAGGAACAGTTTATGGCTACATCCGGGTCAGTACGAAGGAGCAGAATGAAGATCGGCAGCGGATTGCGATGGAGGAAGCGGGGGTGCCGGAGCGGAATGTCTATATGGACAAGCAGTCCGGCAAGGATTTCAACCGTCCGCAGTACAGGAAGCTCCTGCGGAAGTTAAAAAAAGACGATCTGCTCTATGTGGGGAGCATCGACCGTCTGGGGCGCAACTATGAGGAAATTTTGCAGCAATGGCGGTATCTCACCAAAGACAAGGGCATTGACATTGTGGTGCTGGACATGCCGCTGCTGGATACCCGCCGGGGCAAAGACCTGATGGGCACGTTCTTAAGCGACATTGTGTTGCAGGTGCTGTCCTTTGTGGCAGAGAACGAGCGCACCAACATTCGCCAGCGGCAGGCGGAGGGCATCGCCGCTGCCAAGGCGAGGGGTGTTCGATTCGGCAGACCACCTCAGCCTCTGCCTCCCAATTTTCATAGTGTCTTTCAGCAATGGAGGCAGGGGCAGATTACCGGTACCGCTGCCGCAAGAGAATGCGGTATGCCGCTGTCCACATTCCGATACCGGGCAGAAATATACAAAAACTCCAAATTATTGTAAGTGTGCTCTTTTTACGAAAAGGTGTACATTACTGCAAGTAGATACACCTATTTACAACACATTATTATACCTGTTTCGATACCAAAAGTCCACCCCTTAAAGCGATTTTTTACTCTGATAGTATAGAATCTGACTGCTTGTCGATCCTGCCAAAATGTACACTTTTTTGTATTGAAGGATAAGGTTAAAAGTATCTTTGCCATATCATTCAGATGCCTCTGAATGGTTTTATCCTGTATAGGAAGAAAGCGGTGCCTTGGTGCGCTGAGAAGGAAAGGAGAATGCATACAGGCTTATGAAACAAACAGCGAAACGAATATGGAATCTGAGCACGTCTGTCCTGGTGGCCTCGACTGTAATCCTTGCTATTTTGCTGGTAGGGGTAAGGCTCACCGGCCTTCAGGTGTATTCGGTTCTCTCCGGCTCAATGGAGCCGGCCTATCCGGTGGGTTCCCTGATTTATGTGAAGGATGTGGACACGGCACGGCTGGGTGTAGGAGACGTGATTACCTTTCGGCTGGATGAAAACACCGTGGCGACCCACCGCATTACAGAGGTCGTTTCCGGCGAAGCAGATACCCTCCGCTTCCGAACCAAAGGGGATGCCAATGAAGTGGAGGACGGTGCTCTGGTGCGGGAGCAGGATGTCATTGGTACGCCAGTGTTCACCATTCCGTGGCTTGGCTATGCGGCCAGTTTTCTCCAGCATCCGCCCGGAAGGTATCTTGCCATTTCTGCCGGTGGGGTTTTGCTTTTGATGGTTCTGCTGCCGGATCTGCTGGCATCTGATGACACCGGGAAAAACACAGCGAATACACAAAATCACCGGGAAGCGGAGACGCTTTCCCCGGAAAAACAGGAGGATACATTATGAAAACAAAATGGAAGGTGCTGCTTACCACACTCTGCGCGCTGCTGCTGATTGTCGGCTCCGCCGCGGGTACGCTGGCTTACCTGACCTCTCAGGATGCCGTAACGAACACATTTACCGTTGGCGAAGTGACTCTGGGAAGTGACTTGCAGAAAGGTCTGGACGAGGCGCTGGTCAACGAGTATGGTCAGCCCATCAAGAATGACACGGACAAGACTCCCGTTGAACTTGCGGAAGCGCCCCGGGTTCAGGAGAACGACTACAAGCTGGTTCCCGGCCGTACTTACACCAAGGATCCCACCGTCCATGTCAATCCTGCCAGCGAAGACTGCTATGTATTCGTGAAGGTAGAGAACGGCATCGACGCATATGAGGCCGCCGCTGCCACAGGTGAGAGCGCCTATACACCCATTGCGGACCAGATTACCGGCAACGGTTGGAGCCGGCTGGAGGGCACCGCGGATGTGTACTATCGGGTGTATACCAAGAGTGATAAAGGTGCAGACCTCCCGGTGTTCGGCAGGTTCCGAATTGCGGGCGATGCCAATGAAAAGGAAGGCTGGGCGGACATCAACAAGAATCAGCCGAAGATCATTGTCACTGCCTACGCCGTGCAGAAAGAGGGCTTTGCGGCTGCCGGGGATGCCTGGAATGCTGCCTTTGGAACGCAGAATGCCGCAAGCGGTAGTTGAAAATTTACTGCCTGTTGAAGAAAGGAGCTGTGCAAAATGGAAAAAGGAAAATTTGAATCGGCTGAGGGGCGTAAGCGCAGAACCCCTGGCACCAAGTCCATTGCGCTGCTGCTGGCGCTGGCGCTGCTGGCAGGCGGCGCGGTGGGCGGAACGCTGGCTTGGCTGCTGGACTCTACGGATAAAATCGAGAACACCTTCTCGCCAAGCAGCATTGACGTAACTCTGAGTGAGACTACCCAGGCTTATAAAATGGTTCCCGGCTGGACCATTGCAAAGGACCCCAAGGTGAAGATTTCGGCAGACAGCGAGGATTGCTATTTGTTCATTAAGGTGGAAAAAACCGGCGGCAATATTACGATTGGTGAAAAAACCTACGGATTTGATGATTTTATTGCGTATGCCATTGTGGGCGGTTGGAAAACGCTGAACGTAGAGACATATCCCGGCGTCTACTACATGGAAATTGAAGGTGCGGAAAAGAAAGGCACGGAATACGGTATTCTTGACAGCGGCAGCTATGGAACATACACCTGGAGTGCAAATCAGGTTCTGACAAAGCCGGAGGTCACGGAGGAAATGATGGAAGCCTTGACGGCAACGACCTACCCCAAGCTGAACATTACCGCGTATGCCGTCCAGCTCTATAAGAGCAACACCGTGAAATTCTCCCCGGCGGAAGCCTGGGCACAGGCTGCTGCCATGGAAAGCGGCAGTTGAGGTATCCTGCCCTCTTCGGAGGGCAGGCCACAGGACAGTACCCGGATTGCCGGATATTGTCCTGCGGCCTGTCAAACGAAAAGCACGAATCTCGTCGTAGAATGTCAGAATAAACTCAGAGGAGCACGGCATATGAAGAAAAAAGTCCTGATACTATCCCTGCTGGCCATTTGCGCCGTGATCGCTGCGTCGGGAACGCTGGCCTATTACACGGTCTCGGAACGGGCGCATAGTGTAATCACCACCGGCAGCGTAAACATTGAAATTGAGGAGTGGCAGGATACCGGCAGCGGTTGGACACCCTACCCCTCCGGGCAGCCCATTCCCGCCATGCCCGGCGTCACCGTCAGCAAAATCGCCACAGTCAGAAATAATCAGGCGGAAAGCTACATTCGCGCGAAATTTGACGTGGTCATCACGGACGCGGACGGCGAAGCGATGGAGCTGCCCGCCGAGACGCTGGAAGGCCTGGTTCGCATCCGGGTAAACGACAGCGATTGGACGCGCAAAGCCGGAGATGACCAGTGGTGGTACTATACCGCTCCCGTAGCCCGGGGCGCAGCCACCGAACCGCTCTTTACGCAGGTCGTCTTTGACGGCCCCAATATGACCAGCGAGTATCAGCGCTGCGGCGTTCAGGTAATCGTAAGCGCTCAGGCTGTGCAGACAGCCAACAATGGCGCCGACGCGGCAGCGGCAAAGGGCTGGCCGGAAGCTTGAGAAAGGAGATGCCGGATAAATGCTGAAAAGAATCATTTCCCTGACCCTTTGCGTCTGCATGTTATGTTCCTCCACGGTGCTTGTTACGGGCGCGGAAGGCCTGGTGGATGGGGAAAACGCGGCGCAGGCGGTGAATGACACTCCGCTGTGCGACAAATGCAGCGCGACTCTGGATGAAAACGGCGCTGTGGTACACGCGTCGGACTGCACCGCGCTGAGCCAAAAGGAAACCGCCCCGCTGTGCGACAAATGCAGCGCGACTCTGGATGAAAACGGCGCTGTGGTACACGCGTCGGACTGCACCGCGCTGAGCCAAAAGGAAACCGCCCCGCTGTGCGACAAGTGCAGCGCGACTCTGGAT
>JAGAQA010000034.1 GCA_017622995.1 Oscillospiraceae bacterium | reverse complement strand
TATGCTTGCTTCACCAGCGATGCACGCCTTTGCCGCACTGATCTGCTGGGCTATGCTGTATTTTCGTCTTGGCATAATAATGCTCCCTTCATGTTCTACAGTGTTTGCTATTTCACTGTATCTCATAAAGGGAGCATATCAGTGCCCTGCGCGGAGTGACAGTTTTCTTTTCCTTTTGGTAATTTGGATGATGGGCTTCTTTCCCGTGACAGCCCTCAGAATCTCCTTGCTTCCTTTGTGCAGATGTGCTATAATACCCGAAAGCATTTTGTGTACTTTGGGGAAGGGGGGCTTCTTCTGTCCAGGCCAAAAACCCAGCGGGCCATTATGAACTCGTTTGTAAAGCTCTTAAATCTGTATCCTCTGGATAAGATCACCGTGAAGGACATCGTATCCGACTGCGGCATCAGCCGGAACACCTTTTATTACCACTACCAGGATATTTACGACCTGCTGGGGGCTACCTTTTCCTCCGTGACGGAAACAGTGCTCAGTGAAAACGTGACCACCTGGCAGGAAGGTCTCATGGCCTGCACCCGCTTTGCCCTGGAAAACCGCCGGGCCGTTTACCACATCTATCACTCCGCCAACCGGGATCAGCTGGAACGCTGCCTGAGTCAGGTCGCCGGGGAGAGCATGGAAAAGCTCATCCGCTACCTGACCCAGGGACTCAGCGTCTCCGATGAGGACATCGGCTACCTGACCCTTTTCTACAAGCACGCCATTGTGGGCATTCTGCTGGAATGGCTGGAAAATGACATGAAGGCCGATGTGGAGCACGTCATCTCCCGGATGGCCGTGCTGCTGGAGGGCAACCTGCGGCTCTCCCTGGAACGCATTGCAGTACAGTAAAAACGCGCCCCGGACTTTCGTCCGGGGCGTGATTTTTAGAATCCAAAGCCGAAGAAGCCGGGGAAGTTGGGTATCTGGCCGGAGTAGCCATTGCTGCTCTGGGTCTGCTGCTGGACGGTCTGCTGCTCGGGCTTGGAGTCCTGGACCTTCCGGGCAACCGTTACCTTCAGTTCCAGGGTCTGGCCCTGACGGTACACCGTCAAGGTGATCTCCTGTCCGGGCTTGCACTGACCGATTGTCTTAACCAGATCGCTGCTGCCGGTGATTTCGGTATCGTCCACCTTGGTGATGATGTCATTCACCTGCAGGCCCGCTGCCTTTGCAGGGCCGTCATCGGTAACCGTCTGGACAGACGCGCCCTTGGGCAGGCCGTACTTCTGGGTCTCATCGCTGACATCCAGCACGCTGACACCGATATAAGGCTTTTCAATATACCCCTTTTCAATGATGCTGGTAACAATGCTGTACACATCGTTGATGGGGATGGCAAAGGCGATGTTGTCGATGGAAGCGCCGCTGCCGCTGGAACCGGAATACTTGGCGTTGGTAATGCCCACCACTTCACCGTGCATATTGAACAGGGCACCGCCGGAGTTGCCGGAATTGATGGCGCAGTCCGTCTGAATCAGCTCCATGCTGATGCCGCTGGACATGGTAACCTCCCGATCCAGGGCGCTGACGGTTCCGGAGGTCAGGGAGAAGGTCAGCTCGCCCAGAGGATTGCCGATGGCAACCACACTGTCGCCCACATTCAGTTGGTCGGAATTGCCGATGACCACAGGGGTCAGGCCCTCCGCATCGATCTTCAGCACCGCCACATCGTTGCTCTCATCAAAGCCAATGATCTTGGCATCGTACTTGGTACCGTCATAAGTGGAAACGGTAACGGAGTCGGCGCCCTGCACCACATGGTAGTTGGTCAGGATATAGCCGTCGTCCGTAAAGAGGAAGCCGGAACCGGCCGCGGCGGAGGTGGTCCGCTGGCCCCAGAAATTGGTGGTCACGGCGGAGGTGACAATGCCCACGGTGGAATTCACATTGGCGGCATAGACTTCCGCGGCAGAGAGGGTTTTGCTGGAATCGATCTGCTGGATCTGCAGAACGGAAGTCTCCCGGACGCCCTTCATCACCGTGGACACGCCGTCGGAGAGCACCGTCTCGGGCTGACCCTGGCGCACCAGACTGCTGCCCAAAAAGGCGCCGCCCACACCCATGCAGCCGCTTACCAGGGCGCACACCAGAACCAGGGCAACGGCTTTCCCGGCGCCGGACTTTTTATGCTTTTTCTGGCTCGGCATCTGGGGCATCTGCTCCGTGGGAGCCTCCTTCTGTTCCGAAGTCTCATACAGGGAATCATCAAAATATTCGCTCATTTCGAACACTCCTTCTGCCTTCCGGCAGCTTTATTTCATGGCTTTATCCTAGCAGGTAATCCTGAAAAGAAACTTAAAGGAACTGCGAACGTTTTGTGAACAATGGATATTTGATAAATTTTCAGCTTTATTTCAGGATCAGAATGTATTATGATAATCAAACCAAGCCGAAGGAGGCTTTTCCATGAAAATCCTGATTATTGAAGACGAAAAGCTGCTGGCAGACTCTTTGAAGGTGCTGCTGGAAAAACGGGGCTTTACGGTGGAATGCGTCTATGACGGGCAGACCGGTGAAGAATACGCGGAAACCGGTGTCTACGATCTGCTGATTCTGGATGTGATGATGCCCAAAATGAACGGCTACCAGGTGGCCCGGTCTGTCCGCGCCAAGCGCTGCGGCACCCCCATTCTGATGCTCACCGCCCGGTCCAGTCTGGAGGACCGGATTGAGGGACTGAACGCGGGCGCCGACTACTACCTGTGCAAGCCCTTTGACAGCCGGGAGCTGCTGGCCTGTGTGGGCGCTCTGCTGCGGCGGCAGGGCAGCCAGGTGGATGAACTGGTGCTGGGCAATACGGCCCTGGATCTGGCCACCTGCACATTGATGTGCGGCCAGCGCAGTGTGCGGCTTTCCGCAAAGGAATTTGATGTGATGCGGTTTCTGTTCCAGTCCAAAGGGAGCATTGTCCCCAAGGAAGTGATTCTGGCCAAGGTCTGGGGCTATGATTCCGAGGCCGTGGAAAACAACGTAGAGGTCTACGTCGGCTTTCTGCGGAAAAAGCTGGCCAGCATCGGCTCCAATGTGGCCATCACCTCCGCCCGCCGTCTGGGCTACCAGTTGGAGGTTAAGGAATCGTGCTGAAACAACTGAAGCGCCGCTTTGTCTGTGTGCTGATGGCGCTGGTCACCCTGACACTGTGCGCAATTTTTGGTTTTTTATACCATTTTACCCGGGTGAATCTGGAAAGTCAATGCGTTTCCATGATGGAATCCGTGGCAAAAAATCCCTTTCAGCTGGGACAGCCGGGAAGCTGGTCCGAATCCGTAAGGCTCCCCTACTTTGTCATCAAGGTCACCGCCCGGGGAGAGGTTACCGCCGTTTCCGGCGGCAATTACGACCTGACGGACACGGTTTTCCTGGACAATCTGATTGACGCGGCCATACATTCCGCTGACGACCTGGGCTCCATGCCGGATTACGGCCTGCGTTACCTGAAGGTGAAAACCCCCGGGGCCCTGGCCCTGGTATTTGCGGACACCAGCAGCGAAACCGCCACCCTGCACAGCCTGGCCAAAAACTGCCTGCTGATCGGCGCCGGGTGTCTGGCCGTGTTTTTTGGCATTGCCCTGCTGCTGGCCCGCTGGACCGCCCGGCCGGTGGAAAAAGCCTGGGCCCAGCAGCGGCAGTTTGTCAGCGATGCCTCCCACGAGCTGAAAACGCCCCTGACGGTAATTCTAACCAACGCCGAGCTTTTGCAGCAGCCGGATACCGAGCCCCAGACCCGGAAAACCTGTGAAGACAGCATTCTGACCATGTCTCACCAGATGCGGGCCCTGGTGGAGGATCTGCTGGAGCTTGCCCGGAATGACAACGGCAAATCCAAAATGGTTCCCGAGGCACTGGACTTCAGCGCTCTGGTGGAAGACGGAATGCTGCCCTTTGAAGCGGTATTCTATGAGCGGGGTCTGACCCTGGAATCGGATATACAGCCTGGGATCACGCTCACCGGCAGCCGGCAGCACCTGGAACAGGTGCTGGACATTCTGCTGGACAACGCCCGGAAATACGCCTCAACCGGCACGATCACGGTGACCCTTTCCCCCTGGGGGCGGCACCACTGCCGGCTCTGCGTGTCCAACGAATGCGAAGCGCTGAGCCCGGAGGAGCTGAAAAGTATTTTCAAGCGCTTCTACCGCCGGGACGCCGCCCGGAGCCGGGACGGAAGCTTTGGCCTGGGCCTGTCCATTGCCGAAAGCATCGTAAATGCCCACGGCGGCAAAATCTGGGCCTGCTGGGAAGCCGGACGGATCACCTTCACCGCGGAGCTGCCCACCAAATAAGAAGGCCCTTCCCCGGAATGCCGATCATCCCCGGGAAGGGTCTTTTTGTTCGATATTGGATGCTTTATTGAATTGACAATTGACAATTGTGGGATCCCTTCGGGATGATTGAAATAATCATATTAGAAATTCTGGAGGAATTCTTAGAATACTTCTGATTTCAAAAACTATTTTAACCATCCCCGGAGGGGATTCCTTAACTGTCAACTGTCAATTGTCAATTGTTAATTGTTAATTGAGTATACTTCTTACTCTTTTTCCACCATTTCTTCCTTCAGCTCGCCTCTGCGGAAGAGGTAACGGCGGATGGCAAACAGGCCCGCGATGCAGGCAACGCTGAGTAAATTGCTCACAGGGTCATCATGGCTTAGAATTACGTGCCGGGTGATGGCCACCGTCAGCACCTCCAGAATGCTGGCCGGAGTGGTATCGATGAGCATACGCACAAACTCCAGGCCCACCACAATGGTCAGCACCTCGTGCAGAAAGCCGCTGACATTGCGCAGTGTGCCGGGGTGCAGCACCAGCTCCACCAGAAGCTCTCCCAATGCCGCCAGCAACACAACCAGGGTGATGAGGGCAATGATCTTCTCCAGCACATGCAGCACATGACGGAAGATGTGCTGCAGCTTTTCTTCCCGCTCTTCGGATTTCCGGATCCGCTCCTCCGTCTGCTGGACCCGCTCATCCATTCTCTTTTCCCGTTCCTTCTGGTTGTTCATGGGGACTCCTCCTTATGTACTGTAATAGTTCCGCATCTCTTCCGCTGCCCGCCGGACCTCCTCCAGAAGCTCCCGGGCGGACAGGCGCAGCACACCGGAACCCAGCGCGCTGAGCTGCACCAGGGAATCGGAGGTGGCCACCCGAACGCTGTAGCTGCCGCCGATTCTTGCCGCCAACTCCTGAATATACCGGTCTGCCGTCTCTCCTTCCCGGGTAAATACAATCTGAATGCCCTGGCTCCGCAGCTTTTCCCCGCCGGGGGTCCGGTAGCTGTCAAACACCACCACCAGATGGGTTTTGGTAAAGCCCGCGTAGCTGGACAGCATATCGCAGAGCCTTCTGCGGGCAGCGTCCAGGTCCGTCTTCGCCGTTTCCGCCAGGGTCTCCCAGGCAAATATGATGTTATACCCGTCAACAATCAGGTACTTTTCCCTGGGCTGCCGGATGGTCACCTCCGCCGTGGCCGGTTTCCGGGGGGCGGAATACTGGGGCCGCCGAATGGGGCCAAACTCCCGCTCCATGATTTTTTCCAGCTCCCGGTCGTCAATGGAAGGCCGCTCCACAAGCTGGGGCGGTTTTTCTTCCTTGATCCCGCTTTCCAGGTGCATATACTCCTTCACCTGATCCCACTTTACATTGTGGCCCGCGCCGTGGGCGCAGAACACCGAATCCGGCGTGTTTTCCAGGTCGCTTTCCGGGTCGTAGCCCGCTTCCGCGATGACCGTTTCCCCATTGTGGCAGGGGGCATAGCCGTGAAGGGTCAGGGACAGCCTGCCCATCCCCTGGGTATAGGCTGCCAATACCTGGGCGTAATCCTTGACCTCCGCCGCCGGGACCCGGCCCTCCAGGGACGCGGTGCCCCCCACACTTTCGGGGGCCTCCATCTCGCCGCCCATGGCCCGCAGATCCGTAATGGCCCGGCCGATGCAGGCCTGGGGTACAGACAGGCGGAAATCATACCAGGGCTCCAGCAGCACACTTTTCGCCTGCATCAGGCCCTGCCGCACCGCCCGGTAGGTGGCCTGCCGGAAGTCGCCCCCTTCGGTGTGCTTCAGGTGGGCCTTGCCGATGAGCAGGGTGATTTTCATATCCGTAATGGGGGCCCCGATGAGCACACCCCGGTGGGTCTTTTCCGCCAGGTGGGTCAGAATCAAATTCTGATAGTTCCCATCCAGCACATCCAGGGGGCACCGGGTCTCAAACACCAGGCCGCTGCCCTGGCTCAGCGGCTCCAGCAGCAGGTGCACCTCCGCATAGTGCCGCAGGGGCTCAAAATGGCCAATCCCCTCCACAGGGGCCTCGATGGTCTCCTTATAGGCGATCCTGCGGTCATCCAGGGTCACCTCCAGACCAAACCGCTCTTTGGCAAGAACCCGGAATACCTCCAGCTGGACCTGGCCCATGATCTGCACATGGATCTGGCCGTTTTCCCACAGGAGCTTCAGCTGGGGGTCCTCCTCTTCCAGCTGCCGCAGCTTGGCAAGGGCCTGAATGGGATCCGTATGGGCAGGCAGCCCCACCCGGTAGGTCATGACGCTTTCCAGCACCGCGGGCAGCCCTGCCGGTTCCGCCCCCAGGGACTGGCCAATATAGGTCTGGCTCAGCCCGGTCACCGCCGCCAGGGTTCCGGCTGTAACTCGGTCCGGGGCGCTGAATTTGTCGCCGGAATACAGCCGCAGCTGCACCAGCTTTTCTTCCAACTGTTCCCCTTTTTGGTTGTCATAACGCAGCACATCCCGGACATTCAGGCTCCAGCCGGTGACCTTCAGCCAGGTGAGCCTGGTTCCCAGAGGATCCCGGGAGATTTTATAGACCCTGGCGCCGAAGGCTTCGGGGTACGTCTTTTCCGGGCCATAGGTATCCAGCAGCGTCAGCAGTCTGTCCACCCCCTCCAGCTTCAGGGCCGAGCCGAAGCAGACGGGAAACAGCTTTCTCCGGGCCACCAGCTCCCGCAGATTACCGGGGGTCACCCGGCCCTGTGCCAGATAGGTTTCCAGCAGGGCCTCGTCACACAGGGAGGCTTCTTCGCACAAAGCATCCCAGTCCCCTTCAAAATCCAGGCAGCCGGGGCTGAGCCTGTGCTGCAAATCCTCCAGGAGCTTCTGCCGGTCCGCTCCGGCCAGGTCCATTTTGTTGACGAACAGGAAGGTGGGAACCCCGTAGCGCTCCAGCAGCTGCCACAGGGTCAGGGTGTGGGCCTGGACCCCATCGGTGCCGCTGATGACCAGCACGGCGCAGTCCAGAATGGGCAGCACCCGTTCCGTCTCCGCGGCGAAATCCACATGGCCCGGGGTATCCACCAGGGTCATGGCCCGATGCGCCGTTTCCAGCCGGGCCTGCTTGGAGAAAATGGTGATGCCCCGCTGACGCTCCAGGGCGCTGCTGTCCAGGAACGCGTCCTTGTGGTCCACCCGCCCCAGCACCCGGCGGACACCGGACACATAGAGCATTGCCTCCGAAAGGGTGGTCTTCCCCGCGTCCACATGGGCCACAAGCCCGACGCCGCAGGGCAGCTTATTTGGCTGTTCGGGCATAAGGTAAGCCCCCTTCCTGGTTCTTTTCCCACATTATACCATGAAAGGGGGCCGTGATCAACCATTAACACAGTAGGGGACGGGTTGCCCGTCCCCTACGTTTACGGTTCAACAGGGTTAGAAGACGGGTTGCCCGTCTCCTACGTTTACAGTTCAACAGGGTTAGGGGACGGGTTGCCCCTCCCCTACGTTTACGGTTCAACAGGGTTAGGAGACGGGTTGCCCCTCCCCTACGTTTACGGTTCAACAGGGTTAGGGGACGGGGAACCCGTCCCCTAACTTACGCCGCGACTGCTATACATTTTGGTATGATTGCCACTGGCAATCATGGCTATTTTGATTCGCTGCGCGGAGCACCACCCCAGAGGGGAAGCCTAGGCAGCGGTCTATTCGCCCTGGTAAGGGACGAAAATAAAAAAATTCCCCTCATACTTTTCAATAATCGCAAAAGGCCGTTGCAAATTTTCCCATTTCGTGATATAGTTGCGTAAATACCATTTCACAGGAAGAGAGGAAATGTTATGAAGTTCTTTGGAAATGGACGCAGACGGCTGCTGAGCCTTCTGCTGTGTCTGGTGCTGCTGGTCAGCCTGGTGCCGGTCATCAGCCTGCCGGCGTATGCGGAAAAAATTGAAAACAAAAGCATTGATCCATCCACTGCACAGTTTTACGACGACGGCAGCCTGAAAGAAGTAACAATTTCGTTTGATGTTCAAGAGGCTGAGACTACTGGCCTCGCAGCCGCACTCGGAAAATTTGTTGTGCACAGCGGACCCGCAAATTCATCAGTAAATTGGTATAATCCATGTAAAGATGAGAGTACCTCCTTTACTGATGTTCATTGGCCTGTCATAAAAAGCGCTGACTCCTCGGTTGTCGCGAGCGCGAATGACTCCTTTCGGTGGACAGCATCCACAGGCGCTAAGAGCCCAATTGCGAAGTTCGACCAGGGAGCCGTACAGCCAGGTACATATTATCTCTATGTGCTTATCGACTTAACTCAGCAAGCCACCATATCTTGTAACCGTCCGAAATATTGGACAGCACTTATGCGATAATGAACCCAGAAAGCAAGGGGGTAATCATTATGGCAAAGGCTGCTGCGATTAGTCTCAAAGAGTTTCGGGTTCGGTACAGCACAGAAGATGCTTGCAGAGAAGAACTGTTCCGGCTGCGGTTTCCTGACGGCTTCGTCTGTCCTGTTTGCGGATGCCGGGAGTATTATCCCATCCATGGCCGTAATACCTTCCAGTGCCGCGCCTGCCGTCATCAGACATCTGTCACTGCCGGTACCGTGATGCACCGTACCAGACTGCCCCTGACCGTCTGGTTCTGGGCTATCTATCTGTGTGCTACTGACAAGCGGGGAATTTCCGCTGTTCAGCTGAGCCGCACCCTGGGAATCTGTTACGACTCTGCCTGGCATTTACTGGACAAGATCCGTACCGCCATGGGTCAAAGAGATGAAAACTACCAGCTTTCTGGTATTGTTGAGCTGGATGACGGCTATATTGGCGGTAACAGCCATAATGGTAAGCGTGGTCGTGGAACTGACAAGCCTAAAATCGTGGTTGCTCTGTCCAAATCTGCCAACGGTGCCGCTTTATACGCACGGATGAAGGTAGTCGATAACATCCAGGGAAAGACTTTGCAGCAGATTGTTGACCAGTATTTTGCCCCAGATACCAAAGTCGAATGTGATGGGTACAGAAGTTATCTGAAACTGGATGACATACAACTGGAACCCAAAAAGTACGAAGTTGGCGATCTGCATTGGCTGCACAAAGCAATCAGCAATCTGAAAACATTCCTCTTAGGAACCTACCATGGCAGATGCACCAAGCTGCAATCATACCTGGATGAGTTCTGCTTCCGTTTCAACCGCCGCATGACTGGAGATCAGGTGTTCCTGCGACTTGTCAGAGCGGTTGCTACATCTTGTGGTGTGCTGAGTTAAGTCGATAAGCATTTTCCTATAAATAAGAAAAACGAGCAAAATGCTGCGTACATACATACAGAAAATGAAAGACAGGAATCAGTCCTGCCATTCCTCCGGTACGTACGTACATGGCGAAACGTCATAAAACCCATTTATATTAGGTCGTGCCATAGCTTCCACGCCCATAAAGCCCCATACCCGCCGTCCGGCAGAGTTGGTGATGTTGTTGCAATGCTCCAAATTAAACTTCTTCGCATTGGCAACCATGGCGTCGCTGAAGCTGCGGGCTTTCAGAGGTGCAAGAGAGTTTTCCTCGCACCACATCCGGTAGATTTCATAGAAATCCCTGGAGCTGATGGACGCATCCGCTTTACGCCGGATGTATCCCTCCGATTCCATGAAATCAAAGATATTGTTGTTGTCACGCTTGACTGCTTCCCGGTTTTCCCGGATACGGTCACTCTCCGTAAACTTAAAGTTGTTGGCAACAAGCCGCTGCAATCCCTCCAATGCCCACAGAAAGATGCCCTCGGCTTCGGTTTTCATCTTCTCCGCAAGGTCAGGATCGTCAGCTCTGTCCACAGGCTTTTCTTTGGTGGTCAGCACAAGCTGTCTGCGGTAAAATCCATCGCTTCGATCATACAGTGCTTGCAGATCGCCGTTGCTGAATGCCAGCAACCGACAGAACATCCAGCCCTGATAACTCTGTTTGTTCTTTCGTTCCAAATCCATTCTGCCTTGCGCTGTCACAATGGATTTTACATAGTTGGTCTGGCGCAGAGCTTCCATACACATATCATCATCCACGCACAGCAGGATGTGTTCTAAATCGGCACGGGCGAAGCGGTCTTTAGAAATCTTTCCGATGCTGCCGTCTTTCATATTCGTGCCGAAGATGGTAGACAGCACCGCACCAATTTGAGATTTGCCCTCGCCGCCGTTGCCCTTAATCACCATCATGCGCTGCCCTTTGTTGGAGGGAATCAGACAGTAGCCGATGAACTCCTGCAACGTGGGAATATCTTCTTCATAGAGCAAACCATCCAGAAATTTCAGCCACAGAACAGGGGCAGGAGCGTTTGGATGATAGGAAACAGGCAAGCGGCTCTGTACGATTTCCTTTTTCCCTTCAATAAATCTTCCATCCAGCATGAGTGTTCCGTTGGCAACATGGATGCGGTCTGGCTGGGGAGGAAGATCCTCAACCATAGCTTCCAGTTTCAGCAATTCCATGATGTTTTTGATCTTCTGCGGTACGCTGCTGATGGTGTAGCTTTTCAGCTTTTCATAGACCTCGCCCCGCAGGACAATATCATCCGTTACCCGTCCATTGGGCGTAAAGAAAGCCCTGTTTGCAAAGATGATTCTGCGCTCATGCAGAAATTCCTCACAAAACAGAGCTTCGTTGATGTTCTACCCGTCAAACCAGACAGGCAAATTCATATCAGGCGTTTTCCGGTTCTTCGCCATGGTGCGCCACCTCCTTTTTCTTTCGTGCTGTGTACTCTTGCAGAAAAGCAATTTTTCCGTCCTGCATCAGCTTGTCCACCAATGCCACACGTTCTTCCAGATCACCCACCGTCAGCACATCTGCCATATATTCGATATGGCAGTGCATCTGGCAGGCTTCCACAAAACAGTCATCCAGAGCATCTTCCGGTGTCTTGGGTGCATAGCGCACTTTCCAATCTTCCAACAGGTGCAGATAATCCGTCAGCACACGGAAACACAGCATTTCGTCCTCCCGGAACTGACGGATATAGGGACGCTTTGGCTTGACCATAGCTGCGGCAGTGGGCGGTTTCGGGTCAAGCCTAAAATCCGCAGCCAGCTTTTGCGCCGCTTCATAGCTGCTCAGATCAAACAACCTCGCCACGAAGTCAATCACATCCCCCTTAGCTCCGCAACCAAAGCAGAAGAAATAGTCCTCGTTCAGCTTCAAGCTCGGATGCCTGTCGTTGTGGAACGGGCAGCAAGCCATGCCGTTGCGGTTGACTTTCAGCCCGTAGTGTTCGGCGGCTTGCTTTACGCTGATTGCCGCCTTGATGGTTTCATAGATTGTCATAGAAAAACCTCCGTTCATAGTATTCAGAAAGCACAAAACACCCGCCGTGATTGGCAGGTGTTTTGCTCTTTCTACTATGGTTATGCCGGATTTTTCAAAAAACAGGCTAATCGGAGGACAACCCCATTTCAAAAAACAGGACAACTTTCCGGGGGATGTAGATTTCTTCACATTTGCATGGTATAATAAAAAAATGAAAAAACAGGACAGGAGGGCAAGAATGAATCAAGAACTGATGACATTGGATTTTTGGCAGGATACGGTCATATATGATGGCAAAACATTTCCTATTGGCACTCTTGCCTGTGATGCGCTGAATATTCCTGCGGATACCATTTCTAAAATGAACGAGCAGTGCGAGAAAATCAATCTGCTGCTTGGAATGTTAAACGCCGGACAGGATGCTTCTGCACTCTTTCCTATGGCAAGGGAAGCTGCGCTGACAATGATAAACATTCTCAGTAAAACACCGCCGTTCTCCTATATGAATATTCCAACACACAGAGAACGGATAGAAAAGGTCTTTACTGCCGACAATGCGCTGAAATATGTGGAGTTTGCTATAAAAGCCGCAACCGACTCCTTGCAGTTTGAAGAAGTTCCGAACTATGCGGATGCTATGATGCTCCAACGCTATACTGCTGTGTTCGGGCATCTGGCATATTCCCTTGGGGAATACCAAAAAGCAATGCTTGATTTTGCAGAAAAATCGGATGGTAACGAAGCAGACCGCACCGCAGAGGGCTTTGCAAAAATGTTCGGCAGCTATTTCCCGCCGAAGTTCTCTATCACAGATGGCAATGCCTGGATGTCTACCCTGAACAACTCCGTTCAGTATGTGTCTGTTATCCGTCCCGGCGAGGATGTGGCAAAGTTGGTCAAGCGGATGCACTATGTTTCTTTTGTAGGAATGTTCCGGTCTGATCTCTTTGAGGGCTTGTGTGTCGGTCATGCTCCCAAGAAATGCCGGATCTGCGGCAAATGGTTTCTGACAACCAACGCAAGGCACACCAAATACTGCGGCGGTTATGCTCCGGGGGACAAGCTACACCGCACCTGTCGGCAGATCGGCAATCTGAAAGGGCGAGAACAGAGAGAGCTTGCGGACGATCATCCACTGAAACAGATTTATGAGAAGCGACTGAATACTATAAACCGCTATGTGAAGCGTGGCACTCTGGACGCTGAT
>JAGAQA010000033.1 GCA_017622995.1 Oscillospiraceae bacterium | reverse complement strand
TCGCCAAACAGCTTGCTGTCAGGCAGAGACGCTATAACGCTTTCCCCATGAGACCCCTCAACTGGATGGCTCCCAAAGATGTTCTTTATTCTTTTCCTAATGTGTAACACATCATTGACAAACCTACATTCTTTTTCAAAACCTTTGCAAATCCCTCTTGACATTTCCGCGAAATCTGATATAATTCAACATGTTCCGCGGGTGTAGCTCATCCGGTAGAGCGCCACCTTGCCAAGGTGGAGGTAGCGAGTTCGAGCCTCGTCACCCGCTCCATAAAAAGTCCAGCCAAACGGCTGGGCTTTTCTTTTTCGGGTGAAAGAGGCTCGAACAATTCAATCCGACAGTCCGGTGGACTGTCGGGCATTGCCGGCTGGACGGCAATGCAACCATACGAGTGCCAGGGGCACGAGGCGGCGAAGCCTCGTCACCCGCTCCATAAAAAGTCCAGCCAAAACGGTTGGGCTTTTTTTCGCGCAAATGAATGATTCTCTTTGCAATTCTGCCGATTTCCTGCTTCAGGCGACATTTGTACCTGCAATATGCACATACCCGGGGGCGGATTGCAAGTCCTTTCCGGCACAATTTCATATTGCATTCTCAATTGTCTAGTGGTATGATAGGGAAAACCATCGACCGAGGCTGCGGCCAAGGCCGGAGAGGAGAGAGAAATCTTGAAGTATATTGTCATTCTGGGTGACGGTATGGCGGATGAGCCCATGGACCTTTTGGGCGGAAAGACGCCTATGGAATGTGCCGATACCCCCACCATGGATGCCATGGCCTGCGCAGGACGCATGGGCATGGTTCAGAATGTGCCCAGCGGTATGGCACCGGGATCCGATGTGGCCAATCTTTCTGTATTGGGCTACGATCCCGCACGATCTTACTCAGGACGATCTCCCCTGGAAGCGCTGAGCGTGGGTGTGGACATGGAGGAGGACGATGTGATCTTCCGTGCCAATATTGTCACCTTGACGGAAGAGGAACCATATCCGGAAAAAACAATTCTGGATCACAGCTCCGGTGAGATTTCCACCCGGGATGCGGATGTTCTGATGGACACCATCCGGCAGAACTTCCAGTCTGAACGGATTCGGTTTTACACCGGCACCAGCTACCGGCATATTATGGTGTGGAAGCAGGGCAAGGTGGTTCCTCTGGAACCGCCCCATGACCATTTGGGAACAAAGATCGGTCCCTGGCTGCCCGGGGAGCCCATGCTCAAAAAGCTCATGGAGGAAAGCTTCCCTCTGCTGAATAGCCATCCGCTGAATGTGGAGCGGGCCAAGGCGGGAAAGAACAAGGCCAATTCTCTGTGGTTCTGGGGGGCGGGCACCAAGCCCAGTCTTCAGAACTTTGAAGAAAAGACCGGCCTGAAGGGCGCCATGATCTCTGCCGTAGACCTGCTGAAAGGCATCGCTGTCGGCGCGGGTATGAAGGTATATCAGGTTCCCGGTGCCACCGGCTCCATTGATACCAATTATGAGGGCAAGGCCCAGGCGGCGGTAAAGGCCCTGCTGGAAGACGGATGCGACTTCGTCTATGTCCATGTGGAGGCCCCGGATGAAATGGGCCACCAGGGTCTCGTAAAGGAGAAGATCCAATCCATTTCCGATCTGGACCACCGGCTGATTGCTGTGGTGAAGGAAGCCATGGACGCGTCCGGAGAGGATTACCGGATGCTGATTCTCCCGGATCACCCCACACCCATCCGGGTGCGGACCCATACCGGCGATCCCGTACCCTATTTGCTGTACGACAGCACCCGGCAGGAAAAGAAGATCGCGTCCTTTTCCGAGGCGGAAGCCCGGGCTGCCGGTGTATACCAGCCCGATGGCTACAAGCTGATTGATGAATTGTTGAAATGAGAGGAGTTTCACATATGTCGAGAGTCTATAATTTCTCCGCAGGTCCTGCTGTCCTGCCGGAAGAGGTTTTAAAGGAAGCTGCCGCGGAGATGCTGGATTACCAGGGAACCGGCATGTCTGTTATGGAAATGAGCCATCGTTCCAAGCCCTATCAGAAGATTATTGACGAGGCAGAGGAGGATCTGCGCGCTTTGATGGGCATCCCGGAAAATTACAAGGTGCTCTTTCTGCAGGGCGGCGCCAGCCAGCAGTTTGCCATGGTGCCCATGAATCTGATGCGCAACAGGGTTGCGGACTACATCATCACCGGCCAGTTCTCCAAGAAAGCCTGGAAGGAGGCCCAGCTCTTTGGTCAGGCCAATGCGCTTGCCTCCTCCGCGGACAAGAACTTTACCTATATCCCGGATTGTTCCGATCTGCCCATCAGTGAACAGAGCGACTACGTCTATATCTGCGAGAACAATACCATCTACGGCACCAAGTTCCATACCCTGCCCAATACAAAGGGCAAGCCTCTGGTAGCCGACGTATCCTCCTGCTTCCTGTCTGAGCCGGTAAAGGTTACGGACTACGGCATGATCTACGGCGGCGCGCAGAAGAACGTAGGCCCTGCCGGTGTGGTCATTGCCATTATCCGGGAAGATCTCATTCGGGAGGATGTGCTGCCCGGTACGCCCACCATGCTGAAATACAAGACCCATGCGGACGCGGGCTCCATGTACAACACCCCGCCTACCTATGGTATTTACATCTGCGGCAAGGTGTTCAAGTGGCTGCTGCGCAACGGCGGCCTGGAAGCCATGAGGGATTACAACGTGAAAAAGGCCGGGATCCTCTATGATTACCTGGATTCCAGCAGGCTTTTCCACAATCAGGTTGTGAAGGCTGATCGCTCCCTGATGAATGTGACCTTTGTTACCGGCGACCCTGACCTGGACGCCCGGTTTGTAACGGAGGCAGCCGCCGCAGGCTTTGTGAATCTGAAGGGCCACCGCAGTGTAGGCGGCATGCGTGCCAGCATTTACAACGCCATGCCCATGGAAGGTGTGGAGAAGCTGACCCGGTTTATGGAAGAATTTGAAAAGAAAATCTGACCGTTGGGGCAGAGAAGAGAGGGTAACCAAATGTTTCAGGTAAATTATCTCAATCAGATTTCCCCAAAGGGCACCGCCCTTTGGACGAAAGAATACAGGCAGTCCGAGACCATTGAGGATGCTGACGCGCTTCTGGTCCGCAGCGCCGCCATGCACGATATGACCTTTTCCGAGAACCTTCTGGCAGTGGCCAGAGCCGGTGCCGGGGTGAACAATATTCCCCTGGACCGCTGCGCGGAGCAGGGAATCGTGGTGTTCAATACCCCCGGTGCCAATGCCCGCAGCGTGATGGAGCTGACCCTGTGCGGTCTGCTGCTGGGCTGCCGGGATGTGATCGGCGGCATCAACTGGGTCAAGTCCATCGCACAGGAAACGGATGTTGCCAAGAAAGTGGAAAAGGGCAAGTCTCAGTTTGCAGGCCATGAAATCCTGGGCCAGAAGCTGGGTGTTGTGGGCCTGGGCGCCGTAGGCGGCCCCTTTGCCAATGCGGCCCGGAAGCTGGGAATGCAGGTTTATGGCTGTGATCCCTTTATTTCCATCGATGCCGCCTGGCATCTGGACAGCCAGATCCATCGGGTCAACAGCCGGGAGGAGGTATTCTCTACCTGCGACATCATTTCCCTGCATACGCCGCTGGTGGAGGACACCAGACATATGATCAACGCGGAAACCATCGCAAAGATGAAGGACGGCGTGATCATCCTGAACTTTGCCCGGGATCTGCTGGTGGATGACGATGCCATGGCGGAAGCGCTGGCATCCGGCAAGGTAAAGCGCTATATCACCGATTTCCCCAATGAGAAGACGGCATCCATGCCCGGCTGCATTGCCATTCCCCATCTGGGCGCATCCACCGAGGAGTCCGAGGATAACTGCGCCAAGATGGCTGTCAGCCAGGTGATGAACTACCTGGAAAACGGTAACATTGTGAACTCCGTCAACTTCCCCAACTGCGATATGGGTGTTTGCGCCAGCCAGGGTCGGATTACCATCCTGCACCGGAATATTCCCAATTCCCTGGGTCGGTTTACCACCGCTTTGGCAGGGGAGAACGTGAACATCGCGGGCCTGATGAACAAGAGCCGTGGTGAGTACGCCTACACCATGCTGGATCTGGACCATCAGCCCTCCCGGAATCTGGTGGAGGGCCTCAAAAAGATCGACGGCGTTCTCCGCGTTCGGGTCATCCGCTGAACAATCAGAAAGATCCCCCTTCCGGGTTTTCGGAAGGGGGATTTGTTATACGCCGAAGGAACCGGCGGCCTTTTTCAGCATCTGGCGAATGGGCAGATGGTAGGGACAGCGGCTTTCACACTGGCCGCAGCCGATACAGTCTGAGGCCTTCGCGGGCATGGTATCATACCGGCCATGGGCCCACTGGGCAAGTCCGTAGCGGGAGAGATACCCCTCCAGGGTAAACACCTGGGGAATGGCGATGCCCACGGTGCAGGGGGCGCAGTAACCGCAGCGGCGGCAGAACTGGGTGCCCAGTCCGGCCCGGATGGCTTCTATTTTCTCCAGCTCCTGATCGCTGAGAGGAGCGGGATCCTCCACCGCCGCCAGATTCTGTTCCAGCTCCGCGGTGCTTGCCATGCCGGGAATGATGACGCTGACATCCGGATTCCGGGTGATGTAGCGCATGGCAAGGGCTGCATCCTCGATGGCGCCGCCTGCCAGGGGTTTCATGCAGATGAAGCCGATGTTCTTTTCTCCGCAGGCCCGGATCAGCTCGCTGCCCTGGGATTCCACAATATTGTAGGGGAACATGATGGTTTCCACCCAGGGAAGGTCCAGTGCCCGGCGGAATACTTCCGTGGAGTGGGTAGTGATGCCGATATGGCGAACGGTGCCGGCTTCCTTTGCCTCCATAAGAGCTTCCAGCGCGCCCCCGGGAGCCAGAATCCGATCCAGGCTTTCCATGGAGGGGTCATGGAACTGGTAGATGTCGATGTAGTCCGTCCGCAGATTGCGCAGGCTCTGGGCCACATCCTTTGCCATGTCGTCTTTTGTAAGGCCTCTGCCCTTTGTGGCAATGACAAACTTGTCCCGGATGCCCGTGAGCCCGTAGCCCAGGTATTCTTCGGAAACGGTGTAACCTCTGGCGGTGTCAATGTAGTTGACGCCTTTTTCCAGAAGACGGTGCATCAGCATTTTCGTGCCATCGGCGTCAATGCGCTGAATGGGAATGCCGCCGCAGCCCATGCGGGATACCTTCAGACCGGTTTTACCAAGGGTTCTGTATTCCATGTTTTGTCTCCTTTGCTTTGTTTTCTATATTATACAGCATATTGCGCGGGAAATAAAGAAAAAATCCGCCGCTGGAAAGCGGCGGAAGGGGGCTTACTCATGAATGCGGAACAGGGGACCTGCTACCCGCTTGTAGAGCAGAAGGGTGAGCACCGAAACCACGGAGCCCTTTACGAGGTTCAGCGGGGCCACACACAGGGCAACAAAGGAGAATACACCCGATACACTCTTATGGACAGCGGTGCCCATGCCGATGAGCACATCCATGGGAATGCCATAGAGCACGGAGAACTTGGGCAGCAGATAAACGGCGTTAAAGGCGGTGCCGAGAACGGTCATTACCAGGGTGCCCAGAACCAAACCCACAACGGCGCCCTGCTTATCCTTGTGGGTGTGATACCAGACGGTAGCGGGCAGGGCGAAGCAGCAGCCCACAAAGAAGTTTGCGAAATCCCCTACAAAGGCGGTGGAGGTGCCCTTTACCAGCAGTTTCAGCAGAATTTTCACACCTTCAATGGCAACGGCAGCGCTTGGTCCAAGGAAGAAGCCGCCCAGCAGAACAGGCACTTCGGAAAAGTCCAGCTTATAGAACTCGGGAGCCAGGAAAATCAGGGGGAAATCCAGTACATGCAGCACCACGGCAATGGCAGAGCAGATGCCGATGATGCTGACCCGCCGCGCGGCAGATACCCTGCGCAGATGGGGAAGCTTCCGTTCGGCCAGATGGCTCAGCAGCGCTACCGCAAGGATAAAGAGACCGGTAATCAGTACAAATGTGGCATTTTCCTGAAATTGCGTGAGTAGTTTTTCCATGTTCGGTCACCTCATAGGTAAAAAATTGCCCTGAGCATACACTCAGGGCATGAAAAAACGCATACGCGTATCTTCTTCCATCCAGACTATACTGTCGGTATCGGAGTTTCACCGATTCGGCGCTTTCGCGCTCGCGGACTTTACCGCCGGTGGGGAATTGCGCCCCGCCCTGAAGATATTCTATTCAGTTTTCATAAGCATAGCACGGCAGGGCTTTCTTGTCAAGAAAGAAATAATGTGCTATAGTTTACTGCGTAGCCTCAGGAGCAGTAGTTTCCGTCTGGGTCGGTTCGGTGGTAGGCGCAGGGGAGGGTGTCCGCTGTGCCTTCGGCATGGCAAAGCCCTGAATCTTTCCGCCGGGGGCAGTGTTTGTCACATCGCCGCCGATGACCCTGTTTTTGTAGATCAGTACCGTTGCCAGAACCGGCTCCTGGGCGCCGGGATAGTTTTTCACTTCATACACATAGCGCATAACCTTTTTGCCCGCAAACTTGCTCAGATCATATCCCTGGCATTTTTGCAGCGCGTTGTACCGTTCAAATACCTGGTTGGATTCTGCCGGAATCAGCACCTGGCTGGATTCCTTGGGAGAGGAAACAACCTCCCAGCCGAAGCTCTGTAAAAATTTCACCCTTGCATCGTTGTCGGTGACCTTCTGATCTGCCGGGGCAATGGTCTGCTTGCTGCCGCCCAGCAGGTAGATGCCCACAATCAGAACCAGTGCGGCAATCCCGATTATCAGCAGTATTTTCTTGAAATCGACCTTTGCGGTCATGACGACCATAATACCATCCCTCCTGTAGCTTGCCATGATTGGATGGCACAGCTTATGTTTTTTCCCAGGGGGATAGAACGGAGAAAGCTATGGAAAGACTGGATAAATTCCTCTGTGACAGCGGCGCGGGCACCCGAAGCCAGGTCAAACAGATTTTGAAAACCGGCAGGATTTCCGTGGATGGAAAGCCGGAAAAGGACGGCAGCCGGAAAATAGACCCGGGCAGAAATCAGGTGACGCTGGACGGTACGCCCATGGGGGGAAAGCGGCGTCTGGTAGTGCTGATGAATAAGCCAGCGGGCTTCATCACCGCTACGGAAGACCCTTCGGACAAGACAGTGATGGAGCTGCTGCCGGAGGAGCTGCGCCATCTGGACCTGAAGCCCGTGGGCAGACTGGACAAGGAAACGGAAGGACTGCTGCTGTTTACCAATGACGGAGGTTTGCTGCACCGGCTGATTTCTCCCAAAAAGGAAGTGCCAAAGGTATACTATGCCCGGCATGAGGGCCAGGCAGATCAGGAGGATGTGGACGCCTTTGCTCAGGGCCTGACCCTGCGGGACGGAACCAGGTGTCTCAGCGCCCGGCTGACACCTTTGGGGCAGGGGGAGAGCGAGATTACGGTCTGTGAGGGAAAATACCATCAGGTCCGCCGGATGATGGCCTCCAGGAACATGACCGTTACCTATCTGGAACGGATCCGGGAGGGTGGACTGAGCCTGGAAGGAGTGGAGCGTGGACAGTGCCGCTGCCTGACAGAGGAAGAAATGCAGGAATTAGACGCATTATAACGCAAAACAAGGGCAAATAATTCCCATATCGGCAAAATGCTGTGAAAATCAGCGGATTTTCTCATGCGAACCGTGAATACTGGGAAGAATATCTAAAAAGCGAGCCGATATTTGCAATAAAATGTCAAAAGGTACTTGCAAACTGCGCAAAACTTGTGTATAATGACAGTGCTATTTTGTGGAATGCGTATTTATGCAACATTCTAAGGAGGAGCGGCAATATGTCCAACAGTGTTTTTCAGAGTGTGATCGTTCAGTTAAAAGATATTTCCGACAGAACGTTCGGGGTTATTGACACTGAGGGTTGCGTTGTATCCTGTACGGATGTTTCCCTGCTTGGAGAGCGTTGGCCGGATGCTGCCCTGCGTCTGGGCGGCGCAGAGGGTGTGGTCACCTTTGGCGGTAAGTGCTTTAAGGCAATTGTTGGCAGCTCCAATTTCTTTGAATATGCCGTATTCTGCTCCGGAGACGATGAAAACGCGAAGGCATTCTGCTCTGTTGCCTATATTGCGCTGAACGATGCCAAGGTCTTCTATGAAGAAAAGCACGATCGGGGCACCTTTGTAAAGAATATCATCATGGACAATATCCTGCCCGGCGATATTTATATCCGGGCCAAGGAGCTGCACTTCGCCACCGATGCGCCCCGGGCGGTGTTCCTGATCCGCCAGGTTGGGCGCAGTGATGTGGCAACGGTGGACATCCTGTCCGGTATGTTTCCGGATAAGATGCAGGACTTTGTGCTGAGCATCAACGAAACAGATATTGCCGTTGTCAAGCAGATCACCGTGAATACCCCCAGCGAGGAGCTGGAGAAGATTGCCGTCAACATTGAAAACACTCTGAAAAATGAGCTCCGCATCAAAACCTCCATTGGTATCGGAACCATTTCCGAGCACCTGCGGGAGCTGGCGGATTCCTATAAGGAAGCCCAGACCGCCATTGAGGTGGGCAAGGTGTTCGATACCGAAAAGAGCATCATGCGCTATGAAAATCTGGGCATCGGCCGCTTGATTTATCAGCTGCCTACCACTCTGTGTGAGATTTTCCTCAGTGAAATCTTTAAGAAGAGCTCCATCGATTGTCTGGATCAGGAAACGCTCTTTACCATCAACAAGTTCTTTGAAAACAATCTGAACGTTTCCGAGACCTCCCGGAAGCTGTTTGTCCACCGGAATACCCTGGTCTACCGGCTGGAGAAGATCAAGAAGCTCACGGGCCTGGATCTGCGCCAGTTTGACCACGCCATTGTATTCAAGGTGGCGCTGATGGTCAGAAAGTACCTCTCTTCCAGAGAAACCAGATAATGTATTTGCCTTTGCCGGCGTTGGTTTTGGAACCAACGCCGGTTTTGGCTGTGCTGGATGTGGGCAAAACGAATTGTATGAAGAGGATCGCCTTGATAACAGGCTGCAGAACCTGTAAAGAGCCTGAAAAATACGGGATGAAAAAAGGAATAATTTGTTAAAAAATATGTAATTATCCCTGTATTACAGGTAAGTGATTGACTTTTTGGACGATTTGTGGTACAATTCCAATACATTGCGCGCAGGGACCGGTTCTGCCAGCCCCTTGGAAACACCCTTTTCCCTGCGAAACTTCGACTGGAGATAGATGCAAATGATTGAATTTACAGATGTCGTGAAATGCTATGAGCAGGGCAACCGCGCCCTCAACGGCGTTAGTATGCGGATCGACGACGGCGAATTCTGCTTCCTTGTGGGCCCTTCCGGTTCCGGCAAGTCTACCATTATCAAGCTGATTACCGGTGAGCTGAAGCCCACTTCCGGTTCGGTTCATGTGAACTCCTTCTTCCTGGAGCGGATCCGTAAGCGGGAAATCCCCATGCTTCGCCGTACCGTCGGCGTTGTGTTCCAGGATTTCCGTCTGATCCCCAACATGACGGTGTATGACAACGTGGCCTTTGCTATGCGTGTCATCGGTGCCCGGGAGAGTGAGATCCGGGAGCGTGTTCCCTATGTGCTGGAGCTGGTTGGCCTGGAAAACAAGGCAAGCCGTCACCCCGGCGAAATGTCTGGCGGTGAGCAGCAGCGTCTGGCCATTGCCCGGGCCCTGGTGAATAATCCGTCCACCATCATTGCCGACGAGCCCACCGGTAACCTGGACCCGGCCAGATCCTTTGAGATCATGTCCCTGCTTCAGGAGATCAACAATCTGGGGACCACGGTCCTGGTGGTTACCCACGAAAAGAACCTTGTGGAGCTGTTTGCAAAGCGTGTCATCGCCATTGATGAAGGCTATGTGGTCAGCGACGGCAGAGAGGGGTACTACGGCAATGAAAATTAACAACATCGGCTACCTTCTGAAGGAAGGTGTCCGCGGCATTTTCCTCCACGGATTCATGTCTTTTGCCGCCGTGTGCGTTACGGTGGCCTGCCTGATCATCGTGGGCAGCTTCTCCATCCTGGCCTATAACCTGGATGTGATGGTGAATGATCTGAACCAGACCAGTGAGATTCTGGTGTACATCGACAGTGACCTGTCCGATGCCGAGGCAAGAAGCATCGGCACCAAGATTAACGCGCTGAGCAACGTGCTTCAGGCAACCTTTATTTCCCGGGAAGAGGCGTTGGAGAGCTTTGTAAAGGACCACAACGGCGATTCCGCGTTTAATGGCGTTCAGGCCAGCGACCTGCGGCACCGTTACGAGGTGACCCTGGAAGACAACACTCTGATGGATCAGACCGATGCCCAGCTGCAGCAGATTCCCGGCGTTGCCAAAACCAATGCCGCTTACGAGCTGGCCCAGGGCTTTACCACCATTCAGCAGGTGCTGCACATCGTGTCCATTGCCATGATTGCCGTGCTGCTGGTCATCTCTCTGCTGATTATCTCCAATACCGTTAAGCTGGCAATGTATGACCGCCGGGACGAGATTTTCATCATGAAAATGGTGGGCGCCACCAATGGCTTTATCCGGCTGCCCTTCATTGTGGAAGGCTTTACGCTGGGTATGATCGGCGCCGTTCTGGCCTTCGGCCTGGAGTGGGTTGCCTATGATGCCCTGGTGCAGAAGATTTCTCATGTAGACGCATTGAAGCTGTTTACCTTTGTTCCCTTTGAGAACCTTCTGGTGCCCATGCTGATCGTCTTTGGCGCTGCCGGCCTGTTTGTCGGTATCGTGGGCAGCTGGACCTCCATCCGGAAATTCATGGATGTGTAAAATAAAAACAAATAACCGGCAGCCGCATTTCTTCCGGGAAGGCGGCTGTACGGTCATTCGGAGATAGAAATGAACATACCCAAGTTACACCGCCTGTGTGGAGTGTTTCTGGCGCTGAGTATGTGCCTGACAGTGCTCCCCGTTCCCGGAATGGCAAAATCATCTTCTGCTATTAAAGAGGAACTGAATGCGTTAAAGGATAAAAATGCGGAAATCAAGGCGGAAATCGATGGAATCCGGCAGCAGTACAGCGCCACGGCCAACCAGATTCAGGATCTGGTAAACCGGAAGGACGCCGTGGATCAGGAGATCAGCTTGCTGCATGAGCAGATTCAGGTGATCAACCAGCAGATCACCGCCTACGGTCAGCTGATTGCCGACAGTCAGGATGATCTGGACGATGCCCAGGTCCGGCTGGATGCCCTGAACGAAAAACACAAAGAACGCATCCGCGCCATGGAAGAGGCCGGAACCATTTCCTATTGGGAGGTCCTGTTTGAGGCCAACAGCTTTACGGATTTCCTGGACCGGCTGGAAATGATTAATGAGATTTCGGCTTCGGACCAAAAGCGAATCAATGAGATCCAGCAGGTTGCCCAGGAGGTTTCCGGAACCAGAGAGCAGATGCAGGAGGAGCTGTCCCAGCTGAGTCTGGCCCAGACCCAGCTGCAGGAAAGTCAGTCCGAGCTGGAGATCAAGCGGACGGAATCCGATGAACTACTTCGGAGTCTTGCGGTGCAGGAGGAGGAGTTCCAGCTACTGCTGGATGAATCCGAGGCAAAGCAGGACCAGCTGATGAAGGAGATTGCCCAGAAGCAGAAGGAGCTTTCCAATGCCCAGTATGAAGAAAAGCTGGCAAAGCTCGCTGCTCAGGGACAGAACCCGCCCTCCTCGGCTACCTGGATCACCCCTGTATCCGGCTATACCATTACCAGTCCCTTCGGTATGCGGGTACACCCGGTTTACAAGTACCAGCTGATGCACAACGGCATCGATTTGGCCTGCCCAACCGGGACCCCTATCTATGCCACCCGTGCGGGTACGGTTACAAGGGCTGCTTATCAGGCCGGCGGCGCGGGCTACTATGTGAGCCTGGACCACGGTGACGGTTTTGGCAGCATCTATATGCACATGACAAACTATGTTGTCTCTGCCGGTCAAAAGGTTACGGCAGGGCAGCTGATCGGTTATGTGGGAAGCACCGGTGTTTCCACGGGCCCCCATCTGCACTTCGGCGTTTCCTACGCCGGTACCTATGTGAACCCGATGGCCTACATCGGCTGACATCGGACAAAGGAGGCTATATGAAAAATCGCAAGAAAATGGTGAAGCTCCTGGCAGGCATCATGGCCGCTATTATGCTGATTACGTTGATTTTCAGTCTGATTCCCACCAGAGCCTATGCCGCTTCTTCCAGTGAAATCCGGAAGCAGATCAACGGACTGAAGGATCAGAAAACCGAGCTGCAGAAGCAGATCAAGGATCTGAAAGCTCAGTATGCCGAAAATGAAAACGATATTGAGAATATCGTCACCAGGAAAAATGTGATTGATCAGGAAATTGGCAATCTTCACGCGCAGATCATCAATATCAACGAGCAGATCACTGCCTATGGTGTATTGATTGCGGACAAGCAGGATGAACTGGACAACGCTCAGGAGCATTACGATACGCTGAATGAGGAGTATAAGACCCGTATCCGTACCATGGAGGAGGAAGGGAACCTGACCTATTGGGAGGTACTCTTCAAGGCCAACAATTTCTCTGACCTGCTGGACCGGCTGAATATGGTTGAGGAGATTGCGGCTTCCGATAACCGCCGGCTGAAGGAGCTGGACGAAGCCACCAAAGCGGTGGAGGTTGCCCAGTCTGAGCTGGCTACCGAGAAGGCAGACCTGGAGGTCACCAAGCAGGAGCTGAACGAGACCCAGGCAGAGCTGGATGACAAACGGGCGGAAGCGGATGAGGTCATCAAAGAGCTGGTTGCCAAGGGCGAGGAAATCGAGAGCCTGAAGGACAGACTGGAAGAGGAAGATCAGGATCTTCTGAAGCAGATTGCCTCCATGGAGAAGGAATACAACAATGCCAAGCACCAGGAATGGCTGGCCTATATGGCTACCTATACCACCGTTCCGCCCGCTACTACGGCGCCTTCCAACAGCGGCGGAAACAATGGCACCAGCACGCCCAGCTCCGGCGGCAACTGGCTCCGGCCCTGCAGCTATCGCTATATGTCCAGCCCCTTTGGAATGCGTCAGTCTCCCACCACCGGTGCTTCCAGCTACCATCAGGGTGTGGACCTGGCGGCGCCCCAGGGAACGCCCATCTATGCCAGCCGGGCCGGCGTGGTTACCACTGCCACATATTCCAGCTCCGCCGGGTATTATGTTACCATCAACCATGGTGACGGCTTCTCCTCGATTTACATGCACATGACCAATTATGTGGTTGGCGCCGGCAGTGCGGTATCTGCCGGTCAGCTGATCGGATATGTGGGCAATACCGGTATTACCACCGGCTACCACCTGCATTTCGGTATTGCATATAACGGCGCTTATGTCAATCCCTGCGCCTATGTATCCCTGTAAAAAATAGAGATTGGGGCTGTTGGAAGTGCCGCGTTGCGTTGGCGGCATCTTACAGCCCCATCTTTTTAAGGAGTTACCCATGAAGAAAAAAGTTTTGATCGCTCTTTCTTATATCGCTACAGCCATTGTCACCTGCGGCCTGACCATTTTTCTGATCCAGCGGCAGATTCCCTCTACAAAGCTGATCACGCTGGAAAATCTGATTCTGGAGCTGTTCCCCAACGAGGTGGATCGGACGGAAATGGAAGACGCGGCTGCCGACGCAATGGTGGCAGCCCTGGGGGATCGCTGGAGCTATTATATTCCTGCCAGGGAATATGACCGGCTCATGGAATCCATGGAGAACAGCTTTGTGGGCATCGGAATCACACTGACCGATGCACAGCTAACCGGTTCTTTTCAGGTTCAGGCGGTAATCCCGGAGAGCCCTGCGGACCAGGCGGGGATGCAGAAGGACGATGTGATCATTCAGGTGGACGGAGAAGCTGTGGAGGGGCTCAGCCTGTCGGATCTGTCTGACCGGATCAGGGGCGAAATCGGAACCCAGGTGTCCATCACCCTGCGGCGTCAGGAAGCGGTGGTGACGCTGAATGTGACCCGCAATCGGATCGATACCGTGGTTGCCAAGGGCAATCTTCTGGACGGAACCATCGGCTATGTGCGTATTGAGAACTTTGTCGCCCGCAGCGCCCAGGAAACCCTGGCGGTGATCGAAGACCTAATCAGCCAGGGGGCGACGAAGCTGATTCTGGATGTGCGTTTCAATTCCGGCGGCTATGAGGAGGAACTTGTGAAGATTCTGGATTATCTGCTGCCGGAGGGGACCCTGGTCAGCAACCGCGACAAGGAAGATAAAACAGAGACCTTTGAATCCGACGCGGAGTTTCTGGATATGCCCATGGCTGTCCTGATTAACGAAGAATCCTATTCCGCTGCGGAGCTGTTTGCCGCGGTGCTCAGAGAGTATGACGCGGCTCAAATTGTGGGCAGCAGGACTGTAGGCAAGGGCTACTATCAGAATCTGTTCCGCTTGAACGACGGTTCCGCAGTGGACCTTTCCGTGGGCCGGTATTTCACCTCCAAGGGGGAGAACCTGGAAGGAATCGGTCTGATTCCGGATGTGGAAGTTCCCATGGACGACGCGGATTTTGAAGCCCTCTATTATGGGATCCTGGATCAGGATCAGGATGTTCAGCTTCAGGCAGCAGTGGAACTGCTGATGGCGGATGAGATGCCCTGAATCAGGATATGAAAAAAGCCCCCGGATTCTTGGAATCCGGGGGCAAACGTCTTTTTATGCCAGGATAGGTTTCAGCGCTTCCGCAAGCTGATCCTTCTGAGCCTGCGCCTGGGCCAGGTCTTTGCCCAGGGTGGTAAAGTAGGTTTTGATCTTCGGCTCCGTGCCGGAGGGACGCACAACCACGGTGGCGCCGCCTTCCAGAGAGTAGATCAGCACATTGGCAGGGGGCAGGCCGGTTTCCGCGCTCTTTTCATAGTCGGTGACCTTGGCTACCGGATAGCCGCCGATCTCAGCGGGGGGGTTCTTGCGCAGGTTCTCCATAATAGAGGCCATCTTATCCATGCCGGACAGGCCGGGGAATTCGAAGGAATCCACCTTGTTGAGATAACGGCCGAACTTGGCGTAAATCTCTTCCAGGCGCTCTTTGATGGAGGAGCCAATGGAACGGTAGTAGGCAGCCATTTCGCAGATCAGCATGGAACCGATGACGGCATCCTTGTCCCGGACGTAGGGACCGGCCAGGTAACCGTAGCTCTCCTCAAAGCCGAAGATAAACCGGTCAACCTCACCGGCTGCCTCCAGCCGAGCAATCTGGTCGCCAATCCATTTGAAGCCCGTCAGCACATTGCGCATCTCTACACCGTAGCTGGCGGCCACCGCGTCGGCCAGGGGAGTAGATACAATGGATTTGACTGCCACAGGTCGGTCGGGCATGGTGCCGGTTTCCTTGCGGCCCTGGCAGATGTAATCCAACAGCAGTACACCCACTTCGTTGCCGGAGACCAGCTCATAGCTGCCGTCGGGGCACCGGATGGCGATGCCTACCCGGTCAGCATCCGGGTCGGTGGCCAGCATCAGGTCCGCACCGCTCTTTTTGGCCAGCTCCAGGCCCAGCCGCAGTGCTTCAAAGATTTCGGGGTTGGGATAGGGACAGGTGGGAAAGTTGCCGTCGGGGTCCTTCTGCTCCGGCACGATGGTAATATCCGTAATGCCGATGTCGTTCAGAATTCGGGTGACGGGCACCAAACCGGAACCGTTCAGAGGAGAGTAGACCAGCTTCAGACCGGCGGTTTTGCACAAGCCGGGGCGGACGGAGCGGGCTTTGATGGCATCGTACAGCGCCTCTTTGCAGCTGTCTTCTACGTACTGAATCAGGCCGGAAGCAAGGCCCTCTTGAAAGCTGACCCGCTTTGCGCCGGTCAGCACATCGGTTTTCTGGATCTCGGCATAGACAACGGCGGCTGCATCGTCGGTCATCTGGCAGCCATCGGGGCCGTAGGCCTTGTAGCCGTTGTATTTGGCGGGGTTGTGGGATGCGGTGACCATAATACCGGCATTTGCGCCGTAATAACGGGTGGCAAAGCTCAGCGCGGGAACAGGCATCAGCGCGTCATAGATCCGCACATGGATCCCGTTGGCAGCCAGCACACAGGCGGCTTCCCTGGCGAACACATCGGAATTGATCCGGCTGTCGTAAGAGATGGCAACCAGCTGGTTGCCGCCCTGGGTTTTTACCCAGTTTGCCAGGCCCTGGGTGGCCTGACGTACCACATAGATATTCATCCGGTTGGTGCCGACGCCAAGAACACCCCGAAGACCGGCAGTACCGAACTTCAGTGAAATGGCAAAGCGTTCTTTGATTTGCTCCTCGTCTCCGGCGATTTCTGCCAGCTCCTTTACAAGGGCCGGATCTTCCAGCTCGGCCTGGCACCAGCGCTTATATTCATCCAAATACATTTTTGTCACCTGTCCTTATTTGAAGTATTTATTTGCAAATTTGACAACTACACTATAAAACATTTTGCCGTATTTGTCAATATCATCAAAAAACCCTCCGGCCATGCAGCTGGAGGGAGGGAGAGCAACCAGGTTATTCGGCGACCAGCGCATAGATTGCGCCGTCTTCAATGGGGGTGGCGTCAACACCGGTCATTGCGTATTCGCCATTAATATAGAAAGCCCAGTATTTCCCGTCTTTGTCGTAGTCCAGGGTAATGCCGTTGACGGTTTTGATATACAGACCAAATTCACTGTCCTCTCCGTCCACCAGACCCAGCTCCAGCAGGGCGGCACCCACGGTATCCTTGTCGGTTTGAACGGTAACCTCAGTTTCCGTTCCGTCAGGAGCAGTGGTGGAAAAACGGAAGGTTTTGCTGCCGCTGCCGTAGCTCTGGCCGGAAACCAGAGAAACAGTGGTGGGCTCCTCCGGGGCCTTTTCCCCGCAGGCTGCCATACCGCAAACCAGGATCAGACAGAGCAGCATGGATATAAACTTTTTCATAATCAGATCTCCTTTATTTGATGCGTAAATGATGATTCATCGGCTCAAAGGGGCTTTTCCAGCCAGCTTGAATTGTACCACGGGAGGGTCAGGAAATCAATGGGTTTTCTGGCGAACCCGCGCCCTATTGCATTTTTGGGTAAAACAGGTATAATAAGGTCAGTTGATTTAAGCGGGGAGGCAGTGGCAATCGATGTATCAGGATCCCTTTTCTCGCTGCCATCCGGCGGTTAATTTTTGCTTTTTTCTGGCGGTGATCGGTTTCGGAGTTGTGGTGCAGCATCCGGCTTATGCGGCGGCCTCTTTGACCTGCGGATGTGTTTATTATCTTCTTCTGCGGGGAAGACAGGGCCTATCCTTTCTGTTTGGGCTGACAGGCATCATGCTGGCGATTACGCTTCTCAATCCGCTGCTCAATACCTCCGGACGGCATATCCTCTTTCGGCTCCTTGGCAGGCCATATACCCTGGAGGCGCTGTGCTATGGCGGGATTCTGGCGGTTATTTTCGCATTGACCTTTGTCTGGTTTGGGTGCTACAGCCAGGTGCTGACCAGCGATAAGTTTACAGCCCTTTTCGGCAATCTGATTCCGGCCATTTCTTTGCTTCTTGTGATGGTCCTGCGTCAGATTCCGGCCTTTACCCGGAAGGCAAAGCAGATTTCCCTTGCCCGGGGGGCCATCGGAAAAGGCACCGGGGAGAATCAGCCTTTCCGGCAGCGGCTTCAAAGCGGTGTGGGTATTTTGTCCGCGCTGACCGACTGGGCCCTGGAGGGAAGCATTGTTACGGCCGATTCCATGCGCTGCCGGGGCTACGGCTGTGCCAGACGCACCAATTTTTCCCTGTATCGGATGACCGGCAGAGATGTGCTGCTGCTTGCCTGCATAGGTGGACTCAGCCTTGTGGTGATGCTTGCCGGAGGCATGGAGGCATCCTACACACCCAATCTGTATATCAGCTACATTTCCTACGGATTTGCTGCCTATTGTCTGCTGCTTCTGATCCCTCCGGTGATGTATCTGCGGGAGAGAATACTATGGAACAGATTCAAATTCGAAACCTGAGCTTTTCCTATCCGGATTCCGGCTGCGACTGCCTGAAGGATGTTTCCCTTTCCATTCAGAAGGGGGAGTTTGTACTGCTGTGCGGTGCCAGCGGATGCGGAAAAACCACCCTTCTGCGCCACCTGAAATCCGTACTCACACCCAGGGGCACCCGCAGCGGCACCGTTTTGTATTGCGGGATGCCATTGGATCAGGTGCCGCCTGCCGGACAGGCCCAGGCAATTGGCTTTGTGATGCAGAACCCGGATGATCAGATTGTCACCGACAAGGTGTGGCATGAGCTGGCCTTTGGCCTGGAAAATCTGGGTGTTCCCAGGGATGTGATCGGCGCCCGGGTTGCGGAGATGGCCAGCTTTTTCGGCATCCAGAGCTGGTATCACCGGGAGACCAGCCAGCTTTCCGGCGGTCAGAAGCAGCTGCTGAATCTGGCATCCATTATGGCCATGCAGCCGGAAATTCTGATTCTGGACGAGCCCACCGGCCAGCTGGACCCCATTGCCGCCGGGGATTTTCTGAATACGCTGAAGAAAATCAACCGGGAGCTGGGCACTACAGTCCTGATCACCGAGCACCGGGTGGAGGAGATTTTTCCCGCAGTGGACCGGGTGCTGGTGATGGAAGCAGGGCGGCTCATTGTTGACGATTCCCCCCGGGATGCGGGCCGGATTCTGATGGAAAAGGGACATCCCATCCGGGATATGCTTCCGGCGCCCATGCGTATCTTCTGCGAAAGTGCAGGAGAGGGCCAGGTTCCGCTCACCGTTCGGGAGGGGCGGAGCTGGCTGGATGCGTTCTTTGCGGGTAACCGGCCCTCCGTTACGGCGCTCCCGCCGCGTCCGTTTCCAAAGGGCGGGGAGGCGGTAAAGCTGACGGATGTCTGGTTCCGCTATGACCGTCAGTCACCGGATGTTTTGAAAGGGCTGACGCTCTCCGTTCCCCAGGGGTGCCTCTATGCCGTTGTGGGCAGCAACGGCGGCGGGAAATCCACCGCCTTGCGAACCGTCTGCGGAATCTGCCGTCCCTATCGGGGAAAGGTGGAGGTGCTGGGAAAAGAACTGAAAAGCTACGCCCGGGGCAGGCTTTTTGAGCATTGTCTGACCATGCTTCCCCAGGACCCCCGGAATCTGTTTGTCAAGCAGAGCGTCGCCGGGGAGCTTGCGGAAATGAACGGGGATGCTGAAAAGCAAAAGAAGGTTGCCGCCCTGTGTGAAGTGGAGCATCTCATGGACGCGAATCCCTATGATCTGTCCGGCGGTGAGCAGCAGCGGGTGGCCCTTGCCAAGGTTCTGCTCACGGATCCCAAAGTGCTGCTGCTGGACGAACCCACCAAGGGCCTGGATTGCTGCTTCAAAAAGCGGTTTGCCTCAACCCTGAAGGAACTGACCCGGAAGAGGATTACGGTGATTATGGTTTCCCACGATATTGAGTTCTGTGCGGAGTATGCGGATCTTGCCGCCATGTTCTTTGACGGGAGCGTGATTGCTTCCGGTACACCCGGCAGATTCTTTGGAGACAACAGCTTCTACACCACCGCGGCCAACCGAATGAGCAGGTCTTTCTTTGTGAATGCGGTAACTGCCCGGGATGTGGTGGAGCTGCTCAGGGAAAACCGGGGAGGGCAGAGATGAAACAATCTCCATGGCTCAATATTCTGTTTCTTTTTGTCCTGATCCCAGCCACACTTTTTCTTGGACGTTCCATTCCGGGCCGGTGGTATTACCTGACCAGCACCCTGGTGATTGTGGAAATCATGGTGCCGTTTTTTGTCAGCTTTGAACGCCGTAGACCGGAGGCGCGGGAGCTGGTGATTGTGGGGGTTATGGCTGCTCTGGCAGCGGCATCCCGGGTGGCCTTTGCCGTGATGCCCTATTTAAAGGTAATCACCGGAATCATTATGATCACCGGCATCGCCTTCGGCCCCCAGGCGGGCTTCCTCACCGGGGCCATCGCCGCCTTTGCCAGCAACTTCTTCTTTGGACAGGGACCCTGGACACCCTGGCAGATGTTCGCCTATGGCTTTGCCGGCTTCTGGGCTGGGCTGGTATTTCACGGTCACCCCTCCTGGCGGAAGCCCTGGGTGCTGGGACTGTTTGGGTTTTTCTCCATCCTGCTGCTGGTTGGCCCCATGCTGGATAGCTGTACCGTGTTTACGGTTCTTCCAAAGCTGAGCCTTGCCAACGTGCTGCTGATTTACGGCCAGGGAGTTCCGGTGAACACGATTCACGGCTTGGGCTGCGGGCTTACACTGCTGGTGCTGACCAAGCCGCTGCTTCAGAAGCTGAGCAGAATCCAGCGGAAATATGGTATTCTGGAGGACCGGCAATGAAAGCTCAAAAGCTGTTTGTATCCACCATGGATTCTCTGGCGGGCAGCTGTGCCCGGAGATTTGGCCTGGGGGTAGAGATCGCGCAATTCTGCACTGCCGCCAATATGGATCAGGGGTTTCGGGAAACAGACCGGATCGTCCGTGAGCAGACCGGGGACATTGAACGCAGAATCTTTCACGGCCCCTTTAATGAGCTTTTTCCCTGCGCGATTGACCCGAAGGCGAGGAACCTTGCCATGGAGCGATTCCGGCAGGCAAGCGATCTGGCGGCCCAATACGGGGCCAATCAGATCATCTTTCACGCGGGGTTTGTGCCCAATGTATATGTTCCCTGCTGGTTTACGGAGCAGTCGGTTCTGTTTTGGCGGGCGTTTTTGCAGACCCAGGGGCCTGACAAATGCTTCTGTCTGGAAAACGTTATGGAGGCTGATCCCCAGTGGTTAAAAGAGATTGTTTCTGAGGTCGCAGACCCCAGGCTTGGCATTTGCCTGGATGTGGGCCATGCCAACGTCTGCTCCACCATCGATGTATTTCGGTGGATGGAATGCTTAGCCCCCTGGATCCGGCATTTTCACATCCACAACAATGACGGCACCCGGGATGCCCATGGTCCCCTGGACAGCGGCAGTATCCCCATGGCACGCTTTCTGAAAGAGGCCGCCATGCAGTGCCAAAACGCAACCTTTACCCTGGAAGTTCCGGATGGGGAGCCGGAAGTTCGCTGGCTCCTGAAGGAAAACATATTGGAGGACTGAATTATGACACTGGAAACCCTGATTTCATCCATCGAACCCCTGAACCAGGAGGCAATGGAACAGGCAAGACGGCGCCAAATGTCGCTTGCAAAGCCACCGGAGAGCCTGGGGCGGCTGGAGGATCTGTCCATTCAGCTATCCGGCATTACCGGCTCGGTGCACAATTCCATGGACCATACCCACCTGCTGGTTTTTGCGGCGGACAATGGTGTGGTAGAGGAGGGGGTTTCCAGTGCGCCCCAGTCCGTAACCCTGATGCAGACCATCAACCTGACCCGTGCCAAAACCGGTGCTTCCGTCCTTGCCAAGCATTTTGGTTCCGGCATTACGGTTTGCGATGTGGGGGTCAACGCGGTGATCACCGATCCGAAGGTTTTGAATCGGAAAATCGCCATGGGGACACAAAATATCTTTAAGGGCCCTGCCATGACCCGTGAGCAGGCGGAAAAGGCCATACTGATAGGCGCTGGGCTTGCCATGGAAACGAAAGCGGATGCCCTGGGTGTGGGAGAAATGGGCATCGGCAATACCACCACTTCTTCCGCTGTGCTGGCTGTGCTTCTGGGCGTTCCCGTTGAGAAGGTTACCGGCCGGGGCGGCGGCATTACAGATGCCGCCTTCCGGAAGAAGAAGGAAGTCATTTCCCGGGCAATTGAGATCAACAAACCGGACCCTAGGGACGCGGTGGATGTGCTGCAAAAGGTGGGCGGTTTTGACCTGGCAGCCATGTGCGGCGCCTTCCTGGGCGCTGCTGCCAGCCACCGGCCTGTGGTGATTGACGGCTTCATCTCCGTGGTTGCGGCCCTGTGCGCCGTGCGGCTGTGCCCCCTGGTGCGTTCTTATCTGGTTCCCAGCCATGCTTCCTATGAGATCGGCTATCGGCTGGCCATGGAGGAGCTGGGCCTGCAGCCTTTGTTCCTGCTGGGTATGCGGCTGGGAGAGGGAAGCGGATGCCCCCTGGCGTTCCAGGTGCTTTCTGCCGCCTGTGCCATCCTCAATGATATGGCGACCTTTGACCAGGCCGGTATTGACGACGGCTACCTGAAAGAGATCCGGGAAGGGGACAAGTTCACCGTGGAGGGGGCAAAATGATTGTCTTTATCACCGGTGGGGCAAAGAACGGTAAGTCCTCCTTTGCCCAGGACCTGGCGGTAAAGCTGGCCAGGGGCGGGAAGCGCTATTACATCGCCACCATGATTCCCTGCGATGAGGAGGATCGGGAGCGGATCCGCAGGCACATTGCCGACCGGGATGGGCTCGGTTTTGAAACCGTCGAATGCGGCAGGGACATTGGGTCCTGCCTGCTTCAGGCGGAGCCCCAAGGGAGCTTCCTGCTGGACAGCGTAACGGCGCTGCTGATGAATGAGCTCTATCCAGACCCTGCCACCTGGGCCCTGGATCCCACAGCACCGGAACGCTGTGAAAAGGGACTGCTGGAGCTCTGCGGGAGGGTAGCCAACCTGGTTCTCGTCAGCGACTATATCTATTCCGATGCGGCGAAATACGATGCGCAGACGGAAACCTTCCGCAAAGGTCTTGCAAGGCTGGATCGGGCCATTGCCCGAATTGCGGATACGGTCATTGAAGTGTCGGCCGGAAATCTGATCTTACTAAAGGGAGTTTTGCCCCAATGAAACGATTGCTTCACGCGTTTTGGATGTGTCAGTCCATGTTCTGCGCCATTCCCTGTCCCTGCAAAACCTGGGATGAAGATGCCCGATACGCCCTGCTGTGGTGCCTGCCTCTGGTTGGTCTGGAAATCGGTTTTATCTGGTGGATCAGCGGCCTCCTGTGTCTCTTTTTTGGCCTTCATCAGCTGATCGTGGGGCTTGTGCTGTGCGCCGTGCCCTATTTTGCCACAGGCTTTCTCCATCTGGATGGGTTCATGGATGTGACGGATGCGGTGGGCTCCTGCCGGGATCTGGCCCGGCGCAGGGAGATTCTGAAGGATTCCCATGTGGGCTCCTTTGCGGTTATCGGCTGTGTGCTGCTGATCCTATGCCAGTTTGTGTTTGCCTTCGCCGCGGCGGACTCCGCGGATCTGCGGCTGCTGATTGTCATTCCGGTGGTCAGCCGGTGCTGCAGTTCTGTTGCTGTGGCTGTACTGCCCAAGATGGCCACCAGCCAGTACGCCCGGAAGAAGGCAGGTCTGGCGGATATTCTTATCCCGGGGGCATTCCTGGTTGCTTCCTTCGCCTTTTCTCTTTGGGTGGGGCCCAGGGGCGCTTTGGTGCTGATTGCGGAGCTGGCAGGCTATGGCCTGGCTCTTCGAAAAGGGTATGTCTCCCTGGAAGGAATGAACGGTGATATTTCCGGCTACGCCCTGACCCTTGGGGAATTGACGGCTCTGGGCGCGCTGGCGGTTCTGTAAGGAGAAGAATATGAATTTGATTATTGGCGGCGCTTATCAGGGCAAGCGGGACTTTGCCCGGAACACGCTGAACATTCCCCAGGGGGAGATGTTCACCTGCACGGATGAAACAATTGATTTTTCAAAAGCCTGCATCGACCGGCTGGAAGACTATGTCCTTGCCTGCGTTCAGAAGGGGATTGACCCCTTGGAGCAGCTGAAAGCCCAGGACTTGAGGGACAAGACCATCATCTGCATGGATATGTTCTGCGGTGTCGTTCCCATTGACGCACAGATGCGGCTGTGGCGCCACAGCACGGGCCTGGTTTGCCAGTACCTTGCAAAGCGGGCAGACCGGGTGTATCGAATCGTCTGCGGATTGGAGCAGAGACTGAAATGAGCACCTTGTACCTGATCCGGCACGGAAAGACGGAGGCCAATTTGCAGCACCGCTACTGCGGCAGTACGGACCTGCCCCTGTCGGAAATTGGCAGACGGGAGCTGTCAGAGCTCCATTACGGTATAGAGGATGTCCGGTTTGTGATCAGCGGAATGCGACGGACGGAAGAAACCCTGAAACTGCTCTTTGGTGACGTGGAATACGAGACGGAGCCTGCCTTCAAGGAAATTGACTTTGGCGTGTTCGAAATGGGCAGCTATGAGGAACTGAAGGACAGGGAAGACTATAGAGTTTGGCTCACGGGGGACAATATGCGCAATGTCCCGCCGGGAGGGGAAAGCGGCGAACAAATGACCCAGCGGGTATTAAGGGCGCTTCCGCAGCTCCTGGATCGGGATACGGTGCTCATCACCCACGGCGGTGTGATTGCGGCCATTATGGATTGCCTGTTTCCCCAGGAGGGGAAAACCCGATATGAATGGCAGCCGGTTCCCGGACACGGCTACGCGGTTACCGGGAAAACCTACCGGACCATTCCGTAAAAAAGGATTGACAAAACAGGGAAAATAGGATACAATATCCAAGCACTTGCGAGAGTGTTGGAATGGTAGACAAGCACGTTTGAGGTGCGTGTGGTAATCCCGTGGGGGTTCGAGTCCCCTCTCTCGCACCAAAAATCTGAGATACCCCTTCGGGTATCTCAGATTTTTTATGCTCGAAAGGGACTCGAACCCACTTCAATGCAGATGTCCGGTGGACATCTGCGGCTGCCAGTTCAAAAACTGGCAGCAACCTTGATTTTCCGCAAAGCGGGAAATGCAATCGAGTCCCCTCTCTCGCACCCCGGGATCAGACGCATCCGGTACGGATGTGGATGGAATCTGAATACGTCCGATGCCGAAAAGCGTTGGTACGGGTGTACTTTTTTGATTTGATGGGGACTCGAACCCACTTTCATGCAATGCCCGGTGGGCGTTGCCAAACGCCGGCTGGACGGCGTTTGCCCCATAGTGTACTCGAGTCCCCTCTCTCGCACCAGAAACGCTCCTTCGGGGCGCAAATAAGAGATAATGGATAATAAAGAATAGATATTTTCGCAGTTCGAGGCATTTCTGCGGTATTCTCTATCCTATCTTACCTATTCTGGGGATCCAAAACTCTTGGTATCTCAGCGTTTTCATAATTCCTATCAGATACTCTCCAAAAAATCAACCACAAAACCGGTGTACCGCAATTTGCGATACACCGGTAAATTCAATGATTTCTGAAAACCTGAAGAAGACGATTCAACGGAAACAACAGTATTTCCTATATTAGGGGAGGGAAGAGCCGGGAGGGATGTATCCGGCCTGCGTTAATCTGCAAACTTCTGTCCTTCCAGCGGAGCCTGAGGACAACCAAACTTCTTGGCCCACCAGCTGGTGATGAAGGGAACCAGAATGCAGGTGACCACCACGGACGCGGCAACCTGGACCGTTGCTGTTTCGGCAACAGCAGCCAAGGAGGGATCCACAAGCGCGACTGCCGCAGGCACTGCAACTGCGTTGCCGGCCGTTGTAGCCACAGCCCAACCTGCATAGCCGGGGCGCTTGGAGATGAAGCGGTCACACAGAACGATGAAAGCGCCGCCGATAAATACGGTAATGAGACCAAGCAGAATACCGGAGATGCCGCCCTTGACAATATTCACCAGGTTAATGCCGGTGCCAAGCGCGAAACCGATCAGGGGAATGATCGCAGCGCCCATGGGAGCAAAGAGGTTCTTCATATCGCGGTCCAGATTGCCAATCAGCATGCCCAGTGCAACGGGGATGATTGCGGCGGCCAGAGACTGGAAGGGAACATTCGCAAGTCCGGATGCGCCGAGAGCCAACAGGGTGAAGAAGGGACCATCGTTCAGAGCGAGAAGAGGGAAGCAACCTGCATCCGCGCGGTCACCGTAGTTGCCCATCAGGGTCAGGTAAACAGAACCGTTGGAATTTGTAACTGCCGCAACAATCGCAAGAGTGGAAAGACCCAGGAAACCGGCGGAGCCAAAGAGCTTACCAACAAGAATACCCAGAGCGGCACCGATTGCGAACTTAGAAATCAAAAGCACACCGCCGCGCTTCAGCACAGCGGGCATATCTCTAACCTGAAGGGCGGTGCCCATGCAAAAAAGCTGCGCGCCCAGGAGGGTATTGGTGCCTGCGCTGGAGAAAACGGCCTTTGTCAGACCGCCGATATTCCAGATATCAGGGAAGAGCGTTGTGATAATGCTGCCCAGAAGCAGGGGGATTACCATCATACCAGCAGGAACTTTTTTCAAAAATTTCATGATCATAGTATATTTCTCCTCTTTTTATTGGAATCAGAGAATGTTTACCGTGTCCTCTGTAAACACTGAATTCATTCGCAGGTCATCTGTTGCGGGATTATCTGGATGCCTCCAGGAACAGTCTTTCAACTATATCCAAAGCAACCTCAGGATAGCCGCAGAAGCCGCCCTTTACCACAACCGGCAGACCATCGTATTTTCCGATAATTCTTCCCACATCAACCTGTGCAACGATATTGTCCAGAGCCTGGATGCAGATCACACCGATTTTGCGGGAGATGCTCT
The DNA here is from genome assembly GCA_017622995.1 of Oscillospiraceae bacterium. Taxonomy (GTDB): domain Bacteria; phylum Bacillota; class Clostridia; order Oscillospirales; family Oscillospiraceae; genus Faecousia. The sequence continues at coordinate 69,027 of JAGAQA010000033.1, read as the reverse complement.
CCATTACGTCACCGCCAGTAAGCAGCAAACCGGCGATTTTTTCCTGACCAACGGCTTCGAGTACCTGATCGGTGATGTCAGCAAGGCCTGCATTGATCATCATGGAGCTTGTACCGTTGGGATAACCGTGTTTCGTGTCTTCTTCTTTCAGGTCAAGTACGGATCCGTGAAGTGCTGTCTCAACAACAATTGCTTCCGGCTTCTGTACTCCGGTTGCGTGGATGAGCCTGACTACTTCGCTGACAACCCTTGTGATTTCTCTGTTTGAAATTGTTACGCCTTCTATAAGCGCCTTCGGCGAAACGCTGATCCGATGATAGCGGACGGGATCCGAATTGCAGAGAATCTCGATCTGCTGTTTGGTACCGGGGTTTGCGCTGCCCACCATCATGAGAACCGTTTTGTCCCGTTTGACTTCGACATTGGAATTGTCCAATGCTTTTTCTTCCCCAATCAGGCCCAGACGGTAGGCTCTCAGCATGGTAAAGGGGCCCGGATCCACACACAGAACCTTCCATTTCAGGTTGACACAAGCCTGTGCGATGACATCAATATGCGCCATTGTGATGGCGTCAATCACAATGATTCTGGCGCCCTTTTCTCTGGACGCAATCATGGCGTTTTTCAATGCTTCTTCCCCGGAAAGGACCGTGCTCAATGTTATGAGATCGACCGGATATTTACTCTGTGCTGCAATCAGCTTTGGAACAACGCATTCCCGAACCGGCGTCTTTACATCCTTGGCTGCAAATGTTTCAGTCAGGATTGTACTGTCGATGACAGAATATCCGCCGACGCAGATTCTTTTGGAAGCAGGCATCGCGGTTACCATAACAGCAACCATATCCTCGCCCAGCTGGTCGAGCATGGCGTCAATCTCAAAGCCGATTCCTCCGCGAAGGGTGGTATCAATCTTCTTTGAGAAATACTTTACGCCCATCTTTTTGAGCTCGCCCACCGTTTCCGCGACGGTATCATAGGCCTGCTGGGCAGGCATATGACGGCTGTTGCTGCTTACGTAAATCGCATCCAGCCGGTCGGATTCCTCGAATTCCCGAACCTTCTGCGCGTCGAAAAACAATCCGGTTTTTGCCTGGCTTCTGGCAATAAATACACCTGCGCTGGCTGTACCGGTAAAATCATCTGTAACGACACCAATGATTGCCATAGCATTTCCCCCTTTAACAAAACGTTCTTCCGAACACAATACCCCACTGCAAATCAGGGCTTTTGCTTCTTTTTCGCTCTCCCGTTGGCAATGCGGATCGCATAATCCATTGCGTTGACCAAACTCAGCTCATTTGCGCTGCCATCACCGGCATGACCCTCACCGGTGCCGTGATCCACCGAGGCACGAATAATGGGCAAACCCAGCGTCACATTGATACCTGCCACAGCATCCCACTTTTGCAGTTCACGATTGAAAACAAATCCCTTTATCTTGGCGGGGATATGTCCCTGGTCGTGATAGTGAACGATGACTGCATCATACCAGCCGCCCAGCGCCTTGGAGAACACGGTATCCGGGGGAGTAGGCGATTTTTCCGGGATATCAATGCCTTCGGCAAGTGCGGCGTCAATCGCGGGCTGAATCTCTTCTATTTCTTCACGGCCAAACATACCGTTTTCTCCCGAATGGGGATTCAGGCCGGCAACACCGATCTTCGGATTTTCGATTCCCAGATCCTTGCAGGCATCGTATGCCATATGAATGCAATCCAGGACACGATCCTTCTTAACCCTGTCGCACGCCTCTCTGAGCGAGCAGTGTGTTGAGACATGTACAACCCGCAGGTCTTCATGTGCGAGCATACAGCAGTATTTCTTGGTGTGGGTATACTCCGCGTAAATCTCAGTATGACCGTTGTAGTGATGTCCGGCCATATTGATATAGTCCTTATTCAGCGCGTTTGTGGCCGTTGCGTCCACTTCACCGTCCATGGCTAGCTGAATCAGCTTAACAACATACTGAAACGCGCAATCGCCGCACATTATCCGACTTTCGGTATAGGCCTTTTCCAGTTCCTCGGGAGTCATGGTTTCGGCAAGCTTTTGTCTGTCTTTTTTGTAAAGGCGCTTGGACAAATCCACAAGACCCATATCTAGAACATCAATGATTCCGGGGGTACAGACGGCATCCTTCACTTCTTTGACCGCATGAATCGTTACAGCCTCTCCGCCGGGAACCGTTAATCTCGCTGCCTCCATGCTGGATGCGTCGCCGATGATAATCGGATTGCAGCGGTCATAGATCGCCGGATCCATCAGAGCTTTTACCGAAATCTCCGGTCCATTGCCTGACGGATCCCCCATTGAGATGCCAAGAATTGGCTTGTTGTTCAGCATCGGATCACCTCGTATTTTTTCCATAGACTTGATTTTGAAAACATGATGTTCGTTTCACTTATTGAAAAAGAAAGGATGCTATCCTTTCTTTTTCAATTCGAAGCTTACGAACTTTTGTTTTGCTTACGATATGACTATAGCATCCTTTCGTTTTAGTTTCAAGTGAAAAAGATGAATTCTTTCGAATTTCGGATAAATCGACAAAACGAAGCTGGCGAATTTGTCGAATCCGCCAGCGTTTCTATTGTCCGGACGCTGATATTCCGAATGATTGGGAGAAAAAGCCCCCCGGTTTTGCGCAATGCAAAACCGGGGGGTGTTTGAGAACACCGCGAGTACGGCGGCAAGGATTGCTATTTCGCAATCAGAATTTCTACGTTCTGCGTTTTAGCTTTTTCGATAATCTCGTCCTCAATCGCGTTGTCTGTAATAATGCATTTGATCCTGTCCATGCCGCATACGGAAAACATTTCCGCATTTCCAAACTTCGTGTGGTCTACCAGAATATAGGTTTCATCGGCGGCATCAATCATTGCCCGTTTGACCATCGCGTGTGAAGTATCAACGGAGGCAATGCCTTTTTCCAGATTCAATCTGTTGATTCCGGAGAAGAATTTGTTTACGTGATAGGTTTTTACATTCTCCGTTGTAATGCTCCCGGTTGCGGCAGCCGGTGTTGATTTGATATTACCGCCTAAAAAGTAAAGACTTACATGATCCAGATTTGCCAGAATTACAGCGGAAACCAAGGAGTTTGTAACAACGGAAACCTTTTTTTGCGGGTTATTCCGAATCATTCTGGCTAAATAGGCACAGGTTGTGGAATCGTCCAGCATAATGGCATCCTGATTGTCAATCAGGGAAAATGCCGCCTCGGCGATGCGATCCTTGTATTCTTTGTTAACAAAAAAAGATCCGGCAGCCAATTCCAATGTCAGGCTTTGGGCTTGATTCTGCAAAGTGACATTTGTCGGGAGAGACTGGGGTGCAGCATCCATTTTAACGGCTCCACCGAACACACGCTTCAGAAGTCCCTGTTCGTCTAGCTTTTTTATGTCGTTGCGAATGGTCACTTCCGAGCAATCCAGTTCTTCACTTAATCCGGTTACTCTTACCCGGCCTGTTTGGTTTACCTCGTTGAGTATATAACTCAATCGCTCATCCATACTTCTCAAATCGATTCGCCCTTTCCAAGACATTTACATACCTTTACGCATATTATAAGATATTTTCCCTTATTTTGCAATATCATTTATTCATCATCTGTTCGTCATTTTCCGGAATATGGGCAGAATTCACCAATGAACGCATAAAAGCTGGGCGCATCTTTTTCCTTCCGTGGAATCGGTCCCGGTATGCGAAAGGAATCCACCGTTGCTTCCCGGAAAAAGCTATGCTATAGTATAGAAAATCCTAAGAAATGAGGCAGCGTCATGATTCGATTTTTTGTAACGCCGGAGGAACTGTCCGGAGAAGCTATTCAGCTTACCGGTGAAAATGCCAGGCACGCCAAGGTGCTCCGTCTGAAGCAGGGGGAAGAAGTGCTTCTGTGTGACGGCATGGGAGAGGAGTGCCTGTGTAAAGTGGAGAATCCGGAGGACCTGACCTTGCGCCTGGTGGAACGCAGGCCCTCGTCCTCTGAGGCAGCCGTCCGGGTCAGCGTATATATGGCCTTCCCCAAGGCGGATAAGCTGGAGCACGTGATTCAGAAGGCCACGGAGCTGGGAGCGGCAGAGATTGTGGCGTTCCCTGCCGAACGGTGTGTGTCCAGGCCAGATGAGAAGAGCCTGAAAAAGAAGCTGGAGCGCTGGCAGAAGATCGCCGCTTCCGCAGCCGAGCAGTCCGGCCGGGGGGTGATTCCTCAGGTTCTGGTGCTGGATTCTTACCAATCCGCCCTGCAGCGTGCGGCATTGGCGGATAAGGCGTTGCTGTTCTATGAGCATGAAGATACCGTGACCCTTCACAATGCGCTGGATTCCGGGGCCTGGAAAACCGTAAGCCTGCTTACCGGCCCGGAAGGGGGGCTGGAAGAGAGGGAGGTTCAGAAAGCACTGGACGCCGGCCTGACGGTCTGCACCCTGGGAAAACGGATTCTGCGCTGCGAAACGGCCCCTTTGTGCGCCCTTTCCGCAGTGATGTATGCGGCGGGAGAGTATTGAAAAAAGAAAGAAAAGCCTCAACTTTTTTTAAGAAGTTGGGGCTTTCCCTTTATAGAATCGTCACTTTTTCTGAATGGTTATACTGCCGGATACCGTATCCACGGAAATGCCGCATTCCCCATTTCCGCAGGTGTAGACACCCTTGGAGGAGGCTGTTGTGGGAATATCGGACCGGAAGCTGCCGCTGACCGTATCCACTTCGGCTTCAAAGCCCAGGCTTTCGGGCAGAATCAGCTCCAGTTCGCCGGAAACGGAATCCAGCTCGATTTCCTGGACACGTTCATCCAGTTCCGCCTGACATCTGCCGGAAGTGGTATCCAGCTTCAGTTCCTCCGCGGTGCCCTCCAGAATAACGTTACCGGAGACGGTGCTGGCAATGATCTGATCACAGCAGAGCCCGGAGGCATTGATGGGGCCGGAGGTGGTATCCAGTTTCAGCTCTTCCGTGGAAAGGCCATCCACTTCTACCACTGCGGATACAACGTCAATGTTGGTTTCTCTGGCATACCAAGACTGAGGAACGGTGATGGTCAGGTTTTTGCTGCCCCTTGCCGGTTTCCAGAGAGCGTTGTCGGCAGGGTAGCGCAGGTCAAGTTCATTGCCGCTGAGCTGGTAGGAGAAGGGCAGCGCACTGTCCCCGTCTACCCGGAAGGTAATATTATGCTGATCAGCGGTTTTCAATGTGACATTGCCGGAAACCCATTCAATGTGAAGCTTCTTTACTTCCTTTGCGTCAAAGCTGACGTTCTGAACCGTTGATTCGGTGATAAAATTGTTGTCTGCCGATACTTCACTGCCGGAATTCAGATGAATCAGCGGCAAATTCCAGAAGGGGAAGTGGTTTCTGCGTCCGAATCCCCATACAGCGCTGCCAAGCAGGGAAAAGAGGACCACAATCAGAATTGCTTTGATGACCGTCTGAGCGGTGCTTCCGGCGGGAGCTTTGCCGGTGCCCACAGCTGCCAGGCTCAGCACCAGATCCTTCACGGCTGCACCGATGGGGAAGATGATCCAGGTGATCCACCAGGCGTGGGTACGGAAGCTGACAATCAGATAAATTGCCAGCAGGATCAGGCAGACAAGGGAATCAATGCTTTTACGTACAGGATCCGCTTCCGCCTTTGGTTGGACATCCGCCTTGCCGCTGCCAGCAATGATCTGCATGGCAACGCCCACGGCCACCATACCCAGCAGGCAGCAGAGGCCAAGGGTGTCCTGGAACATCAGCAGGGGAATGGGGGAGAGCACATACAAAGCAACGGCGCTTGCGTGCAGAATGGGACGAACAGCTTTGGAAATGGGGTCCATGGGGTCCGGGGTATCCATAAATTTTTCAGCCAGAATCTGAATGGCAACGCCGCAGGCCACCATGCCCAGCAGGCAGCAAAGGCCGATCACATTCTGAAGCAGAATCAGAGGGATGGGGCACAGAATGTACAGCATAACGGCGATGGCCGTGCAGATCCGCTTGCCCATGGGGGTAAAGGCTTTGGCCTCTCCGGCGGCATCGGTTTTCTGTGTGTTTTCCGGATGGGGGACCGGTTGGGCCTGCGCTCCAATCCAGGCGATCACCTGGGCATAGCTTTCCTGTTCGCTTTTGCCCTCCAGGATCAGACTGTCATAGAGGTCCAGCGCTTCCTGAAGGAGCTGCTGCCGGCGGTCTTCGCTCAATCCGGAGCCGGCATAATATAAATCCATGTATTGCGCAATTTTTTCACGCATTTCCGTTTCATTCCTTTCAAAAACGAATTTCTGAAGGAAATATAACGCACACTATCTATAAAGTCAAGCCATTGCGGGAAATGAACACATTCTGCTTTATTTGTGATACCGGCTGCCCGCCTGGATGGCTTCCGCCCGGTAAAGCTGCTCCAAAACCATGATCCGGGCCAGGTGGTGGGGGAAGGTCATGGGGCCCATGGATAGCCGGAAATCCGCCCGCTGCTTCACTCTGGGTGCCATGCCAAAGGAGGAACCGATGAGGAAGCAGGCGCTGCTTTTGCCGGAGAGCTTGATTTCTGCCAGCTTCCCGGCAAAGGCTTCGCTGCTCAGCTCTTTCCCTTCCGGGGTAAACACGCAGAACCAGGCGCCTTTCGGGATTCGGGAGAGAATTTCATCGGCTTCCTTTTCCAGACCCGCGGCAATCTCCGCTTCGCCGGGGGCATCCGGTAGGCGGTATTCCGGCAGCTCCAGAAGGGTGAACCGGCAGTAACCGGACAGCCGCTTGGCGTACTCCTGGGCGGCGGAAAGATAGAATTTTTCTTTGAGCTTTCCCATGGTAATCAGGGTGATTTCAAACATAAGGTCCTCCATATATTTTTTCTTTATGATAGCATGGATTTGGCCCGAAAGCAACGGGCGGCATATTCTTTGAGCCCAAGGGAAAACTGAAACCATGGAGGTGATCCTGATGAAAAACAGAAAATTCTTTCCCGGCCTTCTTCCGGGCTTTGTCCCTCCAAGGGGCGAAATTGAGACGGATCCCCAGGGCAGCTATACTGGCGTTCCGGAGCAGAAAGAGGAGCAGCCTGTCCAGGATGCGGACGATCTGTAGCACAGGGCCAATTGCCTCTCCCCGGATGGGGAGAGGCGGCTGTTATGCGCCCTTGTATTTTCGGCGGGTCGCCATACCGCCCCGGATATGGCGTTCTTCCTTGTTCCGGTCCAGAACGGTGCGGACCTGGTCATACAGCAGGCCGTCTATTTCCCGCAGCCGCTGGGTCAGGTCTTTGTGTACCGTGGATTTTGAAATGCCGAATTGTCCGGCGGCTGCCCGGACGGTGGCACCGGTTTCGATCATGTACTGGGCCAGCTGACGGGCCCTGGAATCCATTTCTTCGCTCACAGATCTCCCCTCCGATGCGGTTTGTAAAACCTATGCGATTGCGCTGGAGCCTATACCCTTGACAGCCCACTTTTCCGGCGATAGAATAGGGAGAAACAGGGGGCCTGTCCCCCAAGAGAAGGAGCAGAGCAATGCTATATTTCAACAATGATTACAGCGAAGGCTGCCATCCCAGGGTTTTGGAGTATCTTACCAGAACGAATATGGAGCAGACACCGGGGTACGGAACGGATGATCACTGTGCTGCCGCTGCCCAAAAGATCCGGGCGCTGTGCGGGGATGATACCCTGGCGGTTCATTTCCTGGTGGGCGGCACCCAGGCCAATTTGACGGTGATTGACGCCGCGCTGCGGCCCCATCAGGGGGTAATCGGTGCAGATTGCGCCCATATCAATTGCCACGAAACCGGCGCCGTGGAGGCGACGGGACATAAGGTGCTTTGGCTGCCCAGCCGGGATGGAAAGATTACAGCCGGGCAGATCCGGCAGTACGTCCATGACCACTACGCCAGCGACAGCTTTGAGCATACAACCCAGCCCAAAATGGTGTACCTCTCCAACCCTACAGAGTTGGGAACCCTTTACAGCCGTTCCGAGCTGGCATCCATCAGTCAGGCTTGCCGGGATACGGGACTGTACCTGTTTGTGGATGGCGCCCGGCTGGGCTACGGACTGACGGCAAAGGAGAACGACCTGACCCTGGAGGACCTGGCAAGGCTCTGTGATGTTTTCTACATCGGCGGCACCAAGGTCGGCGCCCTGTTCGGCGAGGCGGTGGTGATCTCCAATGGGGAACTGAAACGGGATTTCCGCTACATGATCAAGCAGCACGGGGGAATGCTGGCCAAGGGCAGGCTTTTGGGTGTTCAGTTTGAAGCACTGATGGAAGACAATCTGTATTTTTCCATCGCCCGCCGGGCAAATGAATTGGCGGATCAGATCCGCGGCTGTCTGGAAGAGCTGAAGATTCCCTTGCTGGTTCCCGGAGTGACCAATCAGATTTTCCCCATCCTGCCGGATGCGGTGCTGGAAAAGCTCAGCGAGAATTTTGTTTTCTGCGAGCAGGAGCGGGTGGACGAGACCCACAGAGCGGTTCGGTTCTGTACCAGCTGGGCAACCCGAAAGGAAGCGGTGGATGCGTTGTGCGCAAAACTGCGGGAGCTTTGCGGGACGCTTTCCCAATCCAAATCGTCTACATAATTCCATACGGGAAAAATTACCGGTCAAATTGCCTAGTTTGACCGGTTGTTTTTCATTATAAACGCCTATGTAAAATATGAGATAAAAGCTAATAAAATTCCTATAACTACGTAAAATGAAGGGATTGTCGAGAAATGCGGGTTGAAGAAAATGATAAATCATGGTAACATATCACCAGAGGACAGGAAACATAAATTAATGCGTGCTGTCGAATTGCATGGTGCGCCATGCAATTCGGATACGCATTGATTTTTTTTCTGAATTCCATAAAAACGGTTTTAAAGAGCCGTTTATATGGAATTACGCACCTGACGGTGCGTGAATAAGCCGCAACGCGGCTTATTCAGTAGACATTAAATTAGGATAGAAATGGCTGTGCAGATTTTTTTGCGGGGCCGTTTTGTTTCCTCTGGGAAGGGAGGCGGATTTCCACCGTATGGCAGACCGGGAACTGAAAAAGCTCAGCCGTGCTGAGCTCATTGACATTATCTACGCGCTGAAGGAACGGGAGGACGACCTGTCCGCCCAGGTTGCCGCTTTAGAGGAAAAACTTGCTCAGCGGGAAATCCAAATCAGCCGGGCTGGTTCCATTGCGGAAGCCGCACTGGCCATCAATCGAGTTTTTGAACAGGCCCAGGCCGCGGCGGAGGATTACCTCCTTTCTGTCCGTGCCGGGGCGGCAGCGGGAACCCTGATTCCGGAGGAGAAGAAGCCGGAGCCGGTGGAGGATTTGCCCGCGCCGGTGTCAGACCCGGGCACGGAGTCCGATCCGCTGCCGGAGTCCATCCGGGTTCCGAAACCGGAGAAGAAAACAGAGCTTGCCCGCCGCAGGTTTGAAGACAGGCTTTCGGGGCTTGTAAAACGGACTGGAAAGGGCAGGGAGCAGGTATGAAGCGGAATGTTTCCATACTGTGCCTTCTGGGCACTGTCCTTGCCCTGACGCTCTGCGCGGTTCCCGCCTACGGGGCAAAGGGGACCACTGCCGATCTGGATCTCACAAAGAAAGGCTCCATCACCCTGACCCTGAAGGATTCGGAGGGAAACGCCATGACCGGCGGATTCCTGGACTGTATCCAGGTTGCGGAAATCGCCGACAACGGAGTCGAAACCACCTATCTCCTGACAAACGGATTCCAGGATACCGATGTTTCTCTGGAGGATTTTCTGGATGGAAAACAGAGCGCTGCCAGTCTGGCAGAAAAGCTCAATGACGCGGTTCCTGCCGGTGCGTATAAGATTGCCAGCCGCCCGGATAAAACCGGTACGGTGACCTTTTCCAATCTGGAACTGGGGCTCTATCTGATTCGGCAGCGGGCGAAATCCGGCTATTATGAATCCATTACGTCTTTTGTGGTCACCGTTCCCATGAACAGTGACAGCGGTTGGGTATATGATGTGACCGCCAGCCCTAAGGTCGGCACTGTCACGCCAAAAGAAACCACCTACAAAAGGGGCCGTCGTCTGCCCCAGACCGGGCAGCTCAACTGGCCGGTTCCCGTGCTGGCTGTTTCCGGCATCGCGCTGTTCAGCCTGGGCTGGGCCATGACAAAGGACAAGCATGAAAAAGAGCATCGGTAAGGTTTTGATGGGAATAGGGCTTCTGCTGGTGCTGGCAGCGGCCGGGCTCCTGGCCTATAACACCCGGGAATCATCCAGGGCAGGTCAGGCCGCCTCCCGGATTCTTACGCAGCTGGCGGAAGAGATGCCAAAAGGGGAAACCGGGCAGACGGAAACCCGGTCGGAAGAGACAGAACCGGCCATCCTTCGGGAAATGACCGTGAAAACGGTGGATGGTTTGGATTATATCGAGTATCTCTCCATTCCGGAGCTGGAGCTGGAACTGCCGGTGCAGACCCAGTGGAGCTATGACGGCCTGCAAAAAAGCCCGGGAAGATTCTCAGGCAGCACGTTTTCCGATGATCTCACCATCTGTGCCCACAATTATCCGGCGCACTTTGGACGGCTGCGCAGCCTGTCCCAGGGGGAAGAGATCGACTTTACCGACATGGATGGTATGGTCTGGATTTACGAAGTATCCTATGTGACGGTTTTGGAGCCGGAGGATGTGGAACAGATGACAGATAAAGACCCGAAGGATACCTGGGGCCTGACCCTGTTCACCTGTACCCCCGGCGGAGCGGAACGGGTTACCGTCCGGTGTCATCGAACGGGGCTTGTGGCAAAAGAATAGTGTTTCACCCCTCCGGAAACAATTGTTTCCGGAGGGGTGAACTTGGCGAAAAACCCCTTCGGGCTTTTTCGCCAGTTTTTGCAGTCTGCTGCGCGCATAATTTGTTCGCCATAGGCGAACAAATTCCAAACTTGCAGCCTGAGATGTATTTTCTGCCAGGTACACGCCCCGGCAGAAAATGATTCGGATTCTTTTCACTGCTGACACAGCGAACTCTGCGAGGCTTTTTGACAGACTGCCCCTCCGGAAACGAACGTTTCCGGAGGGGTGCTGCTTTGCTTGTTCCAGACAAATCCCCGGGCTTTGCCGGGGGGTTTGACTGATCCGGATATGTGTCGTGAGGCCGGGATCAGAGCTTCTCGTAGGAGAAGTCCTCAAATTTGACCTTATCGCCCACGTCCACATCGCCGATGATGGCCAGGGCAACATGGGACTCGGTGCCGGTTTCATCGTAACGCAGGACGGCGTAGTCGCCGTCAATGGCAATCACAGTTCCAATCATCATATGCTCCTTTCAAAAATCCTCCCCCTGAGCATTCAGGGGGAGGACCTTAGGTTATTTCAGCGGAAATGTACCGGGAATCAGTCCTTGTACATCTCAACCAGCTTCAGCAGGTGCTCGTAACGCTCCTTGGCAGCAGCCTCGTTCTTGGCGAACAGATCGGTTGCACGCTCGGGGAACTCACGGGTCAGACGGCTGTAGCGGGCCTCGTTCATCAGGAACTCCTGATAGCCGCCCTTAGGAGCCTTGGAGTCCAGAGTGAACTTGCCGGTCTCCTTGGAGGGATCGAAGCGGAACAGGTTCCAGTAGCCGCACTCAACAGCCTTCTTCATCTCAGCCTGGCAGTTGGTCATGCCGCCCTTGATGGAGTGCATCTCGCAGGGAGCGTAGCCGATGATCAGGGAAGGACCATGATAGGCTTCCGCCTCAGTGATGGCCTTCAGGGTCTGAGCCTGGTTGGCGCCCATGGCAACCTGAGCAACGTAAACATAGCCGTAGCTCATGGCAATCTCAGCCAGGGACTTCTTCTTGGTTTCCTTACCGGAGGCAGCGAACTGAGCAACCTGGCCGATGTTGGAAGCCTTGGAGGCCTGTCCACCGGTGTTGGAGTAAACCTCGGTATCGAAGACGAAGACGTTGACGTCCTTGTTGGAAGCCAGAACATGGTCAACACCGCCGAAGCCGATGTCGTATGCCCAGCCGTCGCCGCCGAAGATCCACACGGACTTCTTGGACAGGTATTCCTTCTTGGACAGGATTTCCTTTACGGTGTCGCAGCAAACGTTTGCTTCCAGGTTGGCAACCAGAGCGCGGGTAGCGGCCTTGTTGGCGGTGCCGTCGTTGTAGGTGTCCAGCCAAGCCTGGCAGGCAGCCTTGCGGTCCTCGTCAGCGGTGGCAGCCATCACGGAGCGAACCTTGTTTGCCAGGGACTCACGGATCACGGACTGAGCGGTGTACATACCCAGGCCATGCTCTGCGTTGTCTTCAAACAGGGAGTTGGCCCAGGCGGGACCACGGCCCTCATCGTTGACACAGTAGGGAGCGGTGGCAGCAGGGCCGCCCCAGATGGAGGAACAGCCGGTGGCGTTGGAGATGTACATCCGGTCGCCGAACAGCTGGGTTACCAGACGGGCGTAAGAGGTTTCGGCACAGCCGGCGCAGGAGCCGGAGAACTCCAGCAGAGGCTTGTGGAACTGAGAACCCTTAACGGTGTAGTCCTGCATATCCTTCTTCTCGGCAACCTTGGAAACCATGTAGTTCCAAACAGGCTGCTCGCCCAGCTCCTGCTCCTGAGGAACCATGGCAATGGCCTGAGTGGGGCAGACACCGACGCAGACGCCGCAGCCCATGCAGTCCAGAGGAGAAACAGCCATCATGTACTTGTAAACGCCCTTGCCCTTGCCGGCCTTGACGTCCACCAGACGGGCACCGGCGGGAGCGGCAGCAGCCTCAGCCTCGGTCAGTGCGAAGGGACGGATGGTAGCGTGGGGGCAGACATAAGCACAGTTGTTGCACTGGATACACTTGGTCTCATCCCAGTGAGGAACGGTAACGGCAACGCCGCGCTTCTCGTAAGCGGAAGCACCCAGGGGGAACTGACCGTCGGCCAGATCTTCGAAAGCGGAAACAGGCAGGCTGTAGCCGTCCATCTTGCCGATGGGGTTCAGGATGGTCTTGACAACCTTCACGGTGTCGGCGCGGCCTTCCAGAGTGAGCTCGGGCTTGTTGTCCTCAGCGGTAGCCCAGGAAGCGGGAACATCGATCTTGGTGTAAGCGGTTGCACCGGCATCGATGGCGTTCCAGTTCTTTTCAACAACGTCCATGCCCTTCTTGGCGTAGGAGTGCTCAGCAGCGTCCTTCATGTACTTTACAGCATCCTCGGCGGGCATAACCTTTGCCAGGGAGAAGAAAGCGGACTGCAGGATGGTGTTGGTGCGCTTGCCCATGCCGACCTTGATGGCCAGGTCAATGGCGTTGATGGTGTAGAGCTGAATGTTGTTGTTGGCGATGTAACGCTTGGAAGCAGCATCCAGGTGGTGCTCCAGCTCAGCCATATCCCACTGGCAGTTGATCAGGAACACGCCGCCGGGCTTCACGTCCTGCACAATCTTAAAGCCCTTGGTGATGTAGGAGGGGTTGTGGCAGGCGACGAAGTCGGCCTTGTTGATGTAGTAAGGAGACTTGATGGGCTTGTCACCGAAACGCAGGTGGGAAACGGTCACGCCGCCGGTCTTCTTGGAGTCATACTGGAAGTAAGCCTGTACGTACTTGTCGGTGTGGTCACCGATGATCTTGATGGAGTTCTTGTTGGCGCCAACGGTGCCGTCGCCGCCCAGACCCCAGAACTTGCACTCGATGGTGCCCTCAGCAGCGGTGTTGGGGGAGACCTTCTCGTCCAGGGACAGGTGGGTAACGTCGTCAACGATGCCGATGGTGAACTCGTTCTTGGGAGCGTCCTTAGCCAGCTCTTCGTACACGGCGAAGACGGAAGCGGGATGGGTATCCTTGGAGCCCAGACCGTAACGGCCGCCGATAACGGTCACGTCGTTGCGGCCGGCCTTTGCCAGAGCCATGACCACATCCTGGTACAGAGGCTCGCCCTGGGAGCCGGGCTCCTTGGTGCGGTCCAGAACAGCAATCTTCTTGGCGGTTGCGGGGATGGCAGCCAGCAGCTTCTCGGCGCAGAAGGGACGGAACAGACGAACCTTGACCAGGCCGACCTTTTCACCGTGGGCGTTCAGGTAGTCAATGACTTCCTCGGCCACGTCGTTGATGGAGCCCATGGCCACGATCACGCGGTCAGCATCCTCGGCGCCGTAGTAGTTGAACAGCTGGTAGTTGGTGCCCAGCTTCTCGTTGACCTTGGCCATGTACTTCTCCACCACTGCGGGCAGGGCGTTGTAGTACTTGTTGCAGGCCTCACGATGCTGGAAGAAGATGTCGTCGTTCTCGTGGGAACCACGCATTGCGGGACGCTCGGGGTTCAGGGAGTGGGCACGGAAGGCGTTGACAGCATCCATGTTGACCATTTCCTTCAGGTCCTCGTAATCCCAGATGGCAACCTTCTGGATCTCGTGAGAGGTACGGAAACCGTCGAAGAAGTTGATGAAGGGAACCCGGCCCTCGATGGCGGCCAGGTGGGCGACAGCACCCAGATCCATGACTTCCTGGACGTTGGTCTCGCACAGCATGGCGAAACCGGTCTGGCGGCAGGCGTAAACGTCGGAGTGATCACCGAAGATGTTCAGAGCCTGGGTAGCAACGGTACGCGCGGACACATGGAACACGCAGGGCAGCAGCTCACCGGCAATCTTGTACATGTTGGGGATCATCAGCAGCAGGCCCTGGGAAGCAGTGTAGGTGGTGGTCAGAGCACCGGCGGCCAGAGAGCCGTGAACGGTACCGGCAGCACCTGCCTCGGACTGCATCTCAACGACCTTTACGGTGTCGCCAAAGATGTTTTTACGGCCGGCAGCGGACCACTGGTCAACATTGTCGGCCATGGGGCTGGACGGGGTAATGGGGTAAATGCCAGCAACCTCGGTAAAGGCATAGCTGACGTGGGCGGCAGCGGTATTGCCGTCCATGGTTTTAAATTTTCTTGCCAAAATGAAATACCTCCTAAAGGATTCAAGTTTTGCACATACATTCTAGCATAGGTCAACCGGATTGTAAAGCCAGAAAGGCGCATTTTTGTGAAAATTTCACGATAGACGCTGAATATCTTACACAATATGACCGAATGAGAACCTGCCGGATGCACCGAAAGAAATAGGGATTGTTTTTTGCCGCGTTATGGGTTAATATGGAATTTATACATGTATAGGCGGCGAATAATACCCTGTTGTCCGGCCGCCGAAAGGGGTGGCAGAATTGATCTGCAGTGTGCAAACCTTAGGCATTTCCGGCATCTGCGGCAGCCCGGTTTCCTGCGAGTGTTTTATCTCCAACGGACTGCCCGGCTTTGAGATTGTTGGCCTGCCGGATGCCGCCGTGAAGGAGGCCCGGGAGCGGGTCCGGGCGGCGGTAAAGAGCAGCCATCTGAAATTTCCGGTCAGCCGGATTACGGTGAATCTGGCCCCTGCCAGCCAGAAGAAGGCAGGCACCCATTATGACCTGCCCATCCTGCTGAGCATTCTGGCGGCTTCCGGGGAGGTGCGGCCGCCCAGGGAGGACTGCGCCTTTCTGGGGGAGGTCAGTCTGGATGGGATGATCCGGGGCGTATCCGGTGTGCTGCCCATGGCCCTGGCCGCCAAACAGGCGGGGATTCGTCAGCTCTATGTTCCGGCGGAGAACGCGGCGGAGGCCACCCTGGCCCGGGGGCCGGAGGTGATCCCGGTTCATACCGTGGCAGAGCTGGCAGAGGGCTTAAACGGACTGGCCCAGCTGCAGCCGGAGCCCCTTTGGGTGCCGGAGCAGACCCGGGAGCCGGAACCGGACTTTCGGGATGTGCTGGGTCAGGAGAATGTAAAACGGGCGCTGGAAATCGCGGCGGCGGGGAGCCACAATGTGCTGCTGATTGGACCGCCGGGTTCGGGAAAGAGTATGCTCTCCAAACGGCTTCCGTCGATTCTTCCGGATATGACCTGGAAGGAATCCCTGGAGGTCAGCCAGATCTATTCCGTAATGGGGATGCTTTCCGCAAAGAATCCCCTGGTCACACGACGGCCCTTCCGGTCGCCCCACCATACGGTTTCCAACGCGGGCCTGGTAGGCGGCGGCAGCAATCCGAAGCCCGGCGAGATCAGCCTTGCCCATAAGGGAGTTCTGTTCCTGGACGAGCTGCCGGAGTTTCGGAAGGATTCTCTGGATCTGATGCGCCAGCCCCTGGAGGATGGAAAGGTGACCATTTCCCGGGTGTCCGGTTCCACCACCTATCCTGCGGAATTTATGATGGTCTGCGCCATGAATCCCTGCAAGTGCGGCTGGTATGGAGACCCCAGCGGCCGCTGCAAGTGTTCCCAGCAGTCGGTAGAGAACTATCAGAGCCGGATTTCCGGTCCCATGCTGGACAGGATTGACATCATTGTGGAGGTTCCGTCGGTGCATTTTGAGGATCTGCGCAGCCGGGCGGAGGCGGAGGCCTCCTGCGCAATCAAAGAACGGGTTAATGCCGCAAGAAGGATTCAGCTGGAACGGTTCGGCGACGGTACCGGGATGTGCAATGCCCGGATGGGTCCCCAGGAGCTGCGCAGCTACTGCGCCCTATCCGATGATTGCGCGGCCATTATGAAGCAGGCCTTTGACACCATGGGCCTGACGGCCAGAAGCTACGACCGCATTCTGCGTGTGGCCCGGACCATTGCGGATCTGGACGGCAGCAGGGAAATTGCGCTGCCCCACCTGGCGGAGGCCATTCAGTACCGGGCTGTGAGTCTGGGCAGTCGGGGATAGAGGCTGCAAGCCCAGTATGGGCCATTTTCCTTTACCGGCAGGACCAACCTCTTGCCGGTAAAAATTTTACTTTTTCCTTGAAAAAAGAACCTTCATACAGTATAATATCCTGGATTTTGTCTTTCTATGTGACAGACGAAGAAGCAACGGGACAGCAGAAACTGCTGCATTTTTATAGCCGCATCATAAAATCGAAAATCCATAACAGGAAGGAAACCATATGAACGAAATTTTTCTATTAAAGCTTGGTGAAATCATTCTGAAGGGCGCCAACAAGCGCCAGTTTGAAAACAAACTCCGGCAGAATATCCGCAGGCGCATGAAGGCCTACGGCAATTTTGATGTGTATATCCTGCAGTCCACTGTATATGTGGAGCCGGAGGATGACAGCGCCGATGTGGAAGGTGCCTGGGAAGCCTGCAAGAGCGTCTTCGGCGTGAACAGCATCTGCCGCTGCCGCCCCTGCGAAAAGAACCTGGATGCCATCTTCGCCGCCGTGGAGGAGTACCTGGGGGACGAGCTGGACTGCGCCAGATCCTTTAAGGTGGAATCCAAGCGGTCCGATAAGCAGTTCCCCATGGGCTCCATTGCCATTTCTCAGGAAATCGGCGGACGGCTGGCCGAGGCTCACCCCAGTGTTGCGGTGGATGTGCACCACCCGGAATACACCGTGTATGTGGAGGTCCGGGACCACGCCGCCTATGTGCATGGCCCCGCGCTGCCCGGCGCGGGAGGACTTCCCACCGGCGTTGGCGGCAGAGCCATGTGCCTGCTGTCCGGCGGCATTGACTCTCCCGTGTCTGCCTATATGATGGCCAAGCGGGGCGTGGAAATCGAGTCCGTACACTTTTTCTCCTATCCCTATACCTCTCAGCTTGCCAAGGATAAGGTACTGGAGCTGGCAAGACTGGTCACCCGCTACAGCGGTAAGATGACGGTGAACATTGTCTCCTTTACGGAGATCCAGGAGGCCATTCGGGATAACTGTCCCGAGGAATACTTTACCCTGATTATGCGCCGGTTTATGATGGACATTTCCCAGCGCCTGGCCCGGGAAGACGGCTGCGGCGCCCTGGTCACCGGTGAGAACCTGGGGCAGGTGGCATCCCAGACCATGGAGGCCATGACCGTCACCGGCGCCGTGGTGGATATGCCTGTTTTCATGCCCCTGGTGGGCATGGATAAGGAGGAGATTGTCACCATCGCCCGGAAAATCGGGACGCTGGAAACCTCCATCCTCCCTTACGAGGACTGCTGCACCGTTTTCACCCCCAAGCATCCCAAAACCAAGCCCACCCTGGGCCAGGTGCTTCACGCGGAACGGAAGCTGGACCGGGAAGCGCTGATCGCCAGAGCCCTGGAATCCGTTGAGAAAGTCAAGGTTGCCTACCATGACGAGCCTCTGCTGTAAGGTACTGTCCGCCCTGAAAGGGAAGACCCTGGTTACGGCGGAAAGCTGTACCGGCGGCGGCATCGGGGCGGCGCTGACGGCGATTCCCGGCAGCTCGGAGGTATATAAGGGCGGCATCATCAGCTATACCAATTGGGTCAAGCACAATCTGCTGGGTGTCCCCCAGGAGCTGCTGGATACGCTGGGCGCGGTTTCCGGCCCGGTGGCGGAGGCCATGGCCCAGGGAGCGAGAAAAGCCCTCCAGGCCCAGGTGGCTGTTTCCGTGACCGGACTTGCGGGTCCCGGCGGAGATGAATTCGGCAATCCCGTGGGCCTGGTATTCATCGGCTACAGTGAGGAAGGGCGGACCCTGTCCCGCAGATTCCTGTTTTCCGGGGACCGGGATCAGGTCCGGTCACAGGCGGTGCGGGAATCGCTGAAGCTGGTGCTGGAGCTGCAAAACAATTAGAGCAGCACCGCACAATGGGTGTTGCCCTAAAAAACGGCGGTCATCTTTGGAGATGGCCGCCGTTTTTGGACGCTTTTACTTATTGGTGGGGTTGTAGTTGACGATGATGTCGTGGGCGGTGAGCTCCGAAACACTGGGAATCTCATTGCCGTAGACATTGACCTGAACCAGGTGGAAGCACTCGGCCAGGGCATCAATGTTGGTGATCAGGTTGTAATCCATGTAGATATAGCCGATCTGGGGCAGCTTCGCCAGATTGTCAATGGATGTGACAACGTTGTAGGAGCCGTCGATGACCTGCATAGAGGCATTTTCGGGGAACTCCGGAATGTCCGCCACATGGTTATAGGAGAAGTCCAGGCTTTCCAGCGTGCCCAGACCGGCGATGCCATCCAGGCTCTCAATGGCATTGTTGGAAACGGTCAGAGTTTTCAGAACCTTGCAGCCGGTAAGGCCGTTCAGGGATGTGAGCTGATTGTAGTCCACCCGCAGCTCACTGAGAATGGGCAGGGCAGCGGCAGTGGAAACATCGGACAGCTGATTGTTGGACGCGTTCAGACTGGTGAGCCGGACACAGCCGGACAGAGGCGCGATGGAGGTGAGGGAATTGTAGGATACGTCCAGACTGTCCAGATTGGCCAGGTTTCCGATCACGGTCAGATCGGTTACGGCGTTATGCTGCAGGTGCAGCTCTGTGAGGTCGGTGAGGCCGCTCAGGGGCTCCAGATTTCGGATGGTATTGCTGCTTAAGTCCAGGGCGGTGAGCTTCTGGGCACCCTCCAGACCGGCAATGGTACTGAGGCCGCAGTCGGAAAGGTTCAGCTCCTGAAGCGCGGGCAGCCCGGCAATCACGGAAAGGGAATCAGCCGGGAACCGGCAGGTGGACAGGTTCAGCGTTTTCAGGTGGCTCAGTTCGCTTAGATCGTTCAGGTTGCTCATGTTTCGGCCGGAAAGGGTCAGGCTTTCCAGATAGGTCATGTATTTCAGATCTTCCAGAGTGGCCGCCTCTGCCGGAACCTCAAACTCCGTAATTTGCCACAGGTCATTGGTAAAGATGGTATGGCTGGGCTCGCACTTGAGGATGTCCCGGGCAGCGGCTTCCATGGCGGCGTCCTGAAATTCCACAGCTTCAATTACGCCGCCGATGGTGTAGCCCAGAATGGTCACGGGGCTCACCAGGCCGTTGTCTGCCACGCTGATGGCGTAGATCTGGGTTTCACCCAGAGGCAGCGCCACAGGCTCGGAGTAGGGCGCGTCCGCTACGGATGGGTAATCCCCGTCGGTGGTGTAGTACAGGGTGCCTTCAGAAGAGGAAAGGGCCACACGGATATACTGGCTGTAGTAGCCGGAATCGTAGTCAGCGGTGGGAGCGGTGGGCCGCAAAGCCGCCAGCTCCGAGGCGATGGTGGGGTTTTTGATGTTTGCCAGCAGGGAAACCGCGTCCAGCAGCTTATCCTGCTCCACATAGGTTTTGCTCAGAGCCATGTAGAGCTCCTTGGTTGCGCCTGCCTGAATGGCCTTGGACAGGGTAACCTCCGCCTTGGTGTAATTGCCGGTGGACTTATATTGGTTGGCAAGCTCAATGGCAACGTTTTCGTCCTGGCCGGAATAGTTATAGGCAAGATTGTAGAACCAGGAGGACAGGCCGCTGTTGCCTTTGATGTCGTTGTAGCGGGCCTGCTGCAGCAGCAAATCCCGGGTAAAGTCCCGGTCGTATACAAACAGATACCATCCGATGCTGATGATCAGCGCAAAGGCCAGCAGCAGCGGCACCAGAATGTGCATTACTTTTTTCATAGGGAAAGCTCCATTCTTTTGGAATTTCACAGGACATTATACAATATTCTGTGAAAAATGTCAAGTCCGGCAGGTTTCTGGGGAAAAACTGACATTTTTATTCCTTTTTCGCCTGCTTCATGCTCAGGCTGATCCGGTGGCGCTGCTCGTCTACGCTCAGTACCACCACATCTACCACATCCCCCACCTTTACCGCTTCGCTGGGATGCTTGAGACGGCGGGAGCAGACCTCGGAAATGTGAACAAGACCGTCCTGATGAACACCAATATCCACGAAAACGCCGAAATCAATGACATTGCGCACCGTTCCGGTGAGGACCATGCCGGGCTTCAGATCCTTCATTTCCAGCACATCCTTCCGCAGAATGGGCTTGGGCAGCTCGTCACGGGGGTCACGGCCGGGCTTGCTGAGCTCTTTTGCGATGTCCTCCAGGGTGGGCTCGCCTACATTCAGCTCTTTGGCTGCCTTTGAAACACCGTAGGCTGCCAGCAGAGAGGGAAGAAGGCTGGGATCCTTGCAGTTTAGCAGTTTCAGCAGAGCTTTGGCGGCGGCATAGGATTCCGGGTGAACGCCGGTATGATCCAGCAGCTCCTTGCTTTCCGGAACCCGCAGGAACCCTGCGCACTGCTCAAAGGCCTTGGGGCCCAGCTTGGGCACCTTTTTCAGCTGGGCTCTGGCGGTAAAGGGGCCGTTTTCCTCCCGAAAGGCCACAATATTTTTGGCAGTGGCCGCGGTCAGGCCGGAAACCTGCTGCAGCAGGCTCCGGGAGGCGGTGTTCACATCCACGCCCACGGCATTGACGCAGTCCTCCACCACGGCGCCCAGGGCGGCATCCAGCTCCTTCTGGGGGCAGTCATGCTGGTACTGGCCCACGCCGATGGCCTTGGGGTCGATTTTTACCAGCTCGGCCAGGGGGTCCTGAAGACGGCGGGCAATGGAAACGGCAGAGCGCAGATTCACATCATACTCCGGAAATTCCTCCGCAGCCAGGGGAGAGGCAGAATATACGGAAGCGCCGGCCTCGTTTACGATCATATAACTGGCCTCGGGGAAGGAACGCAGCAGCTCCACGGTCATGGCTTCCGTCTCCCGGGAGGCGGTGCCGTTTCCGATGGCAATGTGCCGGACCTGATGCTTGCGCATGAGCCCGGAAAGCACGGAAATGGCCTCCTGTTTCTTTCGTTCACTGAAGGTGGGGTAGACCACGCCGGTATCCAGCACCTTGCCGGTGGCATCCACCACGGCTACCTTGCAGCCGTTGCGGTAGCCGGGGTCCAGGCCCATGGTTACAAAGCCCTTCACAGGGGGCTGCATCAGCAGGGGCTTCAGGTTCAGCGCGAAATTATGAATGGCGCCCTGGCTTGCCCGGTCGGTGAGGGCATTGCGGACCTCCCGCTGGATGGAGGGGAAAATCAGCCGGTCAAAGGCATCCTCTGCGGCAGCTTTGACAAGCTGAGATACCTGCATGGTGGGCTTCAGCGCGGCACGGCATACCAATGCGGCGCCTTCGTTGCCGGGGAGGGTGATGGTTACCTTCAGAACCTCCTCCTTTTCCCCCCGGTTGATGGCCAGAATCTGGTGATCCTGCAGCCGGGAGATGGGGGAACTGAAATCATAGTAGAGCTTGTAAACCGTGTCCGCATCCGGATCTCCCTTGCTGACAAGACTGCCCCGGCGCATGACCAGCTCCCGCAGCGCCTTACGGATGTCCGCATCATCGGAGAGGTTTTCGGCAATGATGTCGCAGGCGCCGGCAATGGCTTCTTCTCTGGATGTGACACCCTTTTCTTCGTCCACAAAGGTCAGCGCCAGCTTTTCAATGTCCTGTCCATCCTGGGCGAAAATCGCCTGGGCCAGGGGATCCAGCCCCTTTTCCCGGGCAACGGAGCCCCGGGTGCGGCGCTTCTGTTTATAGGGACGGTAGAGGTCCTCCACCTCGGTCATGGTGGCGGCGCTGTCGATGGCGGCGCTCAGTTCTTCCGTCAGCTTGCCCTGGTTTTCAATGGACTTTTTCACTTCGTCTCTGCGCTGCTGGAGGGAGCGCAGGTAGGTCAGCCTGGTTTCCAGATTCCGCAGGGTGGTATCATCCATGGCACCGTGCATTTCCTTCCGATACCGGGCAATAAAAGGAATGGTGTTGCCTTCGTCGATCAGCTGCACCACGTTTTCTACATACTTCTGATTCAGCCCCAGTTCCCGGGCCAGAATTTCCGCTATGGACTGCATGACAATTCTCCTTTTCGATAAATCGGCCACTATTCTACCACACATCGGCGAAAAAGAAAAGAAGAAATCCGTTTTCGGTACAAATATGGTTGCAATATGTGATTCAGGATGGTAGAATAACCGGGATATGATTGAATAAAAGAGGAAAAATACCGTTATGGAAGAAAATAACATTACATTTGAAAGCCTGGGCCTGTCGGAAGCCATGCTCAAGGCACTGGAAAAGAAGGGCTACGGCTATCCCACCACCATCCAGGCAGAGGCCATACCCCATTTTCTCAGGTGGGAGGATGTGATCGCCAAGGCCCCCACCGGCACCGGAAAGACCTTTGCCTTCGGGATTCCCATGATTGAGCACATCGATCCCCAGAGTGAGGATGTGCAGGGCCTGATTCTGGCCCCCACCCGGGAGCTGGCCATTCAGATTGGCGATGAGCTCCGGGGCCTGCTGACCTATTATCAGAACATCCGGGTGGCAGTGCTCTACGGCGGCGCCGGAATCGGCGGCCAGATAAAGGCATTGGAAAAGAAGCCCCAGATTGTGGTTGCCACCCCCGGCAGGCTGATGGACCACTACAACCGGAAGACCATTCGACTGGATAAAATCCTGACCGTGGTGCTGGACGAGGCGGACCGGATGCTGGATATGGGCTTTTTCAAGGATGTAACCCGCATCATTGAGAAGGTGAAAAACCGGAAGAATCTGGGCCTGTTTTCCGCAACCATCTCCCAGGAGGTCATGACCGTATCCTGGATGTATCAGCGGGACGAGGTGGAGATCACTGTGGAACCCAAGCAGGAGGACCGGCCGGATATTGACCAGTTCTGTCTGACCTGCACCCCCCTGGAAAAGGCAGAGACCACCCTGCGGCTGATCCGGTCCCAGGGCTATGAACGGGTGATGATCTTCTGCAACACCAAGCATATGTGCCAGCGGCTGTGCGACGATTTCCAGCGGGCGGGCCTCAGCTGCGAGTGCCTCCACGGTGACATCCGGCAGCAGCAGCGGGAAAAGACCATGCAGCGCTACCGCAGCGGCAAGCTGCCGGTGCTGATTGCTACGGACGTTGCCTCCCGGGGCATTGATGTGGATGATGTGGACTGTGTGATCAATTACGATGTGCCGGAGGAGAACGAATACTATATCCACCGAATCGGCCGAACGGGAAGAGCCAAGCGCAAGGGCATTGCCTGGTCCATCATCGGAAACTTCCCGGAAAAGGCCAAGCTGGATGAAATCGCGAAATACTCCAACTACACCGTTCAGCCCATGCGCTTTGCCGAGGACGGGAGTCTTCAAAAGGAAGAGATCAAAGCGCCTCCCGTGCCCAAGCGGAGATTCCGCTGATGGAAAGCTGGGGGTTTCTGCTGCTGGGAAGCCATCTGGGAAACCCGGACCGCAAACCGCTGACCACAGCCCAGCTCCGGGGGCTTGCCCAGCGGATCCGTGCCCATGGCCCCTTCGAACAAGAAGGGGAGCTGAGTGCCCAGGATCTGATTCATATGGGCTATTCCCGGGAAATGGCCGGTCACATCCTGTCGCTTCTCGGCGACCAGGCTCTGCTGCATCGTTACCTGCAAAAGGGAAGGGCCAGAAGGTGCGTTCCCCTGACCCGGCAATGTGACCGGTATCCGATGCAGCTGCGCAGAAGACTGGGGCTGGACAGTCCCGGCTGTCTGTGGGCGAAAGGGGACCTGTCCCTCCTGGACGGGAAGCTGGTTTCTCTGGTGGGCTGCCGAAGCCTGATGGAAGACAACCGCCGTTTTGCCCTGCGGGCTGGGGAAGAGGCGGCCAGGCAGGGATATACGCTGGTTTCCGGCAACGCGGTGGGAGCGGATCAGACCGCCCAGAGGGCTTGCCTGGATGCCGGAGGCAAGGTGATCTGTGTGGTGGCGGACGCTCTGCACAGCCATCTGGAAAGGCCCAATGTGCTGTATCTCAGCGAGGAAGATTATGATGCGCCCTTTTCGTCTCTGCGGGCCCTGCGGCGCAACCGGGTGATTCACGCCCTGGGAGAAGGGGTGTTGGTTGCCCAGTGCCGGGATGGGAAAGGCGGCACCTGGAGCGGAACCAGCCAGAATCTGCGCGCGCACTGGACCGGTGTCTGCTGCTATGATGACGGCAGTGACGGCGCAAAGGCATTGGTGAGTTTGGGGGCTGTGCCGGTTGGCACCGGAGATCTTTCGGATCTGCCGGGGCTTTTCAAACGTGAGAAGACACTCTTTGACCTTGAGGACTGCTGAACCAGGCAGTCCTCCTGTTCTCTTTGGCGGAATTTGGAAATATTCTGTGAAAAATATGTTTGTATCTGGATTTTTCAGCACAGGAGTGCTATACTAACAAAGTATGTGTATGTCCCGGCGGGTCACCCGCCGGGAACCAAACGGACTTTTAATGGAGTTCGCGATTATTTTTATGGAAGGTGTAATGATGACAAAGGTTGATATTTATTCCGGTTTTCTGGGTGCCGGTAAGACCACGCTGATCAAGAAGATGATCGCCGAGGGCTACAAGGGCCAGAAGCTGGTACTGATTGAGAATGAATTCGGAGAAATCGGAATCGACGGCGGCTTCCTGCAGGATGCGGGCATCAACATTACCGAGATGAACTCCGGCTGTATCTGCTGCTCCCTGGTGGGCGACTTCGGAAAGGCCCTGGAAAAGGTCATCGGGGAGTACCATCCCGACCGGATTATCATTGAGCCCTCCGGCGTGGGCAAGCTGTCCGATGTGATCGGCGCCGTGAACAAGGTTACCGGTCCCGATGTAACCCTGGGCTACACCGTGGCTGTGGTGGATGCCGGTAAGGTAAAGGTTTACACCAAAAACTTCGGGGAGTTCTACAACAATCAGGTGGAGACCGCCTCTACCATCATCCTGTCCCGTACCGATTCCGTTCCCCAGGCGAAGCTGGATACCGCGGTTGAGATGCTGCGGGAGCGCAACCAGGTGGCCACCATCATCACAACTCCCTGGGGTCAGCTGACCGGCCAGCAGCTGGTGGAGGCCATGGAAGGCAAGGCATCGCTGGCCGCTGAGCTGGCCCGGATGGAAACCCAGCGGCTGGAAGAAGAGGAAGGGCACGAACACCACCACCATCATCATGATGAGGAGGAGCACTGCTGCGGCCATGACCACGAGGAGCACGAGCATCACCATCATCACGATGAGGATGACCACTGCTGCGGCCATGATCACGACCACGAGGAGCACGAGCACCACCACCATCATCACGATGAGGATGACTGCTGCTGCGGCCATGACCACAATCATGAGGAGCATGAGCATCACCATCATCACCACGATGAGGATGACCACTGCTGCGGCCATGATCACGACCACGAAGAGCACGAGCATCATCACCACCATGACCACGAGGAGCATGACGAAAACTGCACCTGCGGCTGTCATGACCACCACCATCATCACCATGCCGACGAGGTCTTCACCTCCTGGGGCGTGGAGACTGCCAAAAAGTTTGAAAAGGCAACCATCGAAGCGGCCCTCAAGGGCCTGGATTCCGGCGATTACGGCATGATCCTGCGGGCGAAGGGCATCCTGCCCGCTGTGGACGGCAGCTGGATCCACTTTGACTATGTGCCGGAGGAGCACGACATCCGCACCGGTTCTGCCGATGTTACCGGCAAGCTCTGCGTCATCGGCTCCAAGCTGGACGAGGCCGGTATTCAGCAGCTGTTCGGGGTGTAAGCCATGGCCATGCAGCAGATTCCCGTTTACGCCTTTACCGGCTTCCTGGATTCCGGTAAGACCAAATTTATTCAGGAGACCATGGAGGATCCCCGGTTCAATGCCGGTGAACGGACACTGATCCTGATTTTTGAAGAGGGTGAGGAGGAATACGACATTTCCACCTACCCCAAGCAGAATGTCTGGCTGGAGGTTCTGGACCAGCAGACGGTTTCCAAAGAGGAGCTGAAGGCACTCCAGAAAAAGTATAAGGCCGAACGTGTTGTTGCCGAACTCAACGGTATGCAGCAGGTGGGGGACCTTTATATGCGTTTCCCTGAAAACTGGGCCATCGCCCAGGAGGTCATGTTTGCCGATTCCACCACCATCATGGCCTACAATGCCAATATGCGCAATCTGGTCATGGACAAGCTGATGGGCGCCCAGATGATCGTATTCAACCGGATGACCCCCGGCGCGGATGTGATGCCCTTCCATAAGCTGGCCCGGGCAGCCAACCGCAACATCGATATTCTCTACGATTACACCGACGGAACCACCCAATTTGATGAGATTCAGGACCCGCTGCCCTTTGACATCAACGCTCCCGTGATTGAGATCAAGGATGAGGACTACGCCCTGTGGTATCGGGATGTTTCCGAAGAGCCGGAAAAGTACAACGGCAAGACCGTCCGCTTTAAGGCCCAGGTGGCCATGCTGCGCAGGGACAAGAACAATATGTTTGCCCCCGGCCGGTTTGTGATGACCTGCTGTGTGGAAGACATCCAGTTCTGCGGCATTCCCTGTCGGTACGAGGGCGCTTCCGGGCTGGAATCCCGGTCCTGGGTTATGGTTACGGCCAAAATCACCGCGGAGAACCATCCCCTGTACAAGGGCGATGTGGGCCCCATGCTGACGGCGCTGTCCGTGGAAAAGAACGCCCAGCCCGCGGAGCCGGATGTGGCAACGTTCTGAAACGACCTGCGGGCCTGCTGATATTCGGCAGGCCCTTTTTTACACTGGAAGGAGGCATATGATGTATCAACCTCTGGCAGACCTGCTGCGGCCGCAGACCCTGGATGAGGTGGTGGGCCAGGAGCATATTCTGGGAGAGGGGGCCGTACTGCGCCGCCTGATTGAATCCGGGAATATTCCCAATATGGTTTTCTACGGCCCCAGCGGCACGGGAAAAACCACCGTTGCCAATATCATTGCTCAAAAGACCAACCGGACCCTCTATAAGCTCAACGCCACTACGGCCTCCACAGCGGACATTCGGGAGATCACCGGCCAGCTGGATACGCTGCTGGCCCCCAACGGCGTGCTGCTGTACCTGGACGAGATCCAGTCCTTTAACAAAAAGCAGCAGCAGTCGTTGCTGGAATACATTGAAAACGGTAAGATCACGCTGATTGCTTCCACCACGGAAAATCCCTATTTTTATGTGTTCAACGCCATTCTCAGCCGGTCCACTGTGTTCGAGTTCAAGCAGATTTCCAGGGAAGCGGCGCTGAAGGCGGTACACCGGGCAGTTGCCTACATGGAAAAGCGTACCGGGCTGACTGCCCAGCCGGAAGAGGGGGTTCTGGAGTACATTGCCGGGGCCAGCGGAGGAGATCTGCGCAAATCCATGAATGCCATTGAGGTTCTTTTTTCCGCCGCCCGGCCGGAGGGAACCCTTCTGCGGCTTACCATGAAGGATGCCCAGGCGGTGACACAGAAAAGCGCCATGCGGGCAGACCGGGACGGGGACAATTTTTACGACCTGCTGTCCGCCCTGCAAAAGTCCATTCGGGGCTCGGATCCGGATGCGGCCTGCCATTACCTGGCACGGCTCCTGGAGGCCGGACAGCTGCAGGCGGCCTGCCGACGGCTGATGGTGATTGCCGCGGAGGATGTGGGCCTGGCGTATCCCATGATTATCCCCATTGTCAAATCCTGTGTGGATATGGCGCTGATGCTGGGAATGCCAGAGGCCAGAATCCCGCTGGGAGACGCGGCGGTGCTGATGGCAACCTCTCCCAAGTCCAATTCCGGCCATGTGGCCCTGGATGCGGCTCTGGCGGACGTGCAGAAGGGAATGGGACGGGGCTTCCCCCGGCAGCTGCAGAACGTCCACGCCGATACCTATACCCAGGAGCGGGATCAGGGCTACCTGTACCCCCACGATTATCCCAATCACTGGGTCAGGCAGCAGTATCTGCCGGATGATCTGATCGGTAAACAGTATTACACTTACGGCCCCAACAAGCTGGAACAGGCTGCAAAGCAGTACTGGGATGCCATCAAAAAGGAGTAGTGTCCATGGATATTCGGGTTAATGACATTCTCACCATGAAAAAGCCCCACCCCTGCGGAGAAAAACGCTGGCTGGTTTTGCGCACCGGGGCGGATTTCCGCCTGCGCTGTATGGGCTGCGGCCATGAGCTGATGATCCCCAGGTTCAAGGCAGAAAAAAACATCCGCGGTATAGAGCGGAAGGAAACAGAATAGAATCCCGAGCCGGTGAAGAAAAATCGCCGGCTCTTTTGTATGTACTGCCTGGAGGTGACTGCTTCTTCCCTTGGATCCTGTCAGCCGGAGGGATCATTTCCTCATACAGGTACGGTTGGTGGAAGAACTTGCGGTTCATGGGGTTCCCCAAGCGACGCACTTTTCCTTCCCGGGCAGGTATACTCGCAGTATCCGGGACAAGGAGGGGTGGCCGGTGTATCTGGATCTGTTGATGCTGCTGAATTTCGGTGTGGACTATCTGCTTTTGCTTGGTACGCAGCGATTCTTTGGTGCCAGGGGAAACCGGGGACGGCTGCTGGCATCGGCAGCGCTGGGAGCCATCTACAGCGGCGGGTGTCTGGTGCCGGGGTTTCAGTTTCTGGGGGGCATCCACTGGCGGCTGGTATTTCTGGGACTGATGAGCGCGGCGGCCTTCGGTGTCCGGCCGGATACGGCACGAAAGGCGGGGGTCTTTTGCATTCTGAGCTTTGCCCTGGGGGGCATGGCCACACTGGCTGTCCGGGGAAACGCTCTGACACTGCTGCTGTGTGCCATGGCATTGTGCGCCGCATGCCGGATTCTGGTGGGCGGCAGAGCCGCTGAAAGACTGGTTCCTCTGCGCATCGCCTTTGGGGGCCGGGAGCTCAGGCTGACCGCTCTGCGGGATACGGGGAACACCCTTCGGGACCCCATTTCAGGGGAGCGGGTTTTGATCCTGAGCCAGCCGGAGGCGGAAAGGCTCACAGGTCTGACCGCGCATCAGCTGGAAAACCCCATGGAAACACTGCAGCAACAGCCGCTGAGGGGGCTTCGTCTGATCCCTTACCATGCAGTGGGAAAGGATGGGGGTCTGCTGCTGGGAATGCGGATTCGGGAGGTGACAGTGGACGGCAAAACGGCACCGGCTGTGGTGGCATTCGCCCCAAACCGGTTGGGTGACACAAACTATGCAGCGCTTGTAGGAGGTAATGCATGACGATTCTTGGGTGGATTCTTTCCCGTCTGCAAAAGGAAAACAATCGGATCTATTACATCGGCGGCAGCGATATTCTGCCGCCTCCGCTGCGGGGAGAGGAGGAAAAGCTGGCCATCGATGCCCTGAACCGGGGGGAGGAGTCCGCCCGGCAAACCCTGGTGGAGCACAATCTTCGGCTGGTGGTATACATTGCCCGCCGGTTTGAAAACAGCGGCACCAACCTGGAGGATCTGATCTCCATCGGTACCATTGGTCTGATGAAGGCCATCGGCACCTATCGCTCGGACCGGAATATCAAGCTGGCAACCTATGCCTCCCGCTGCATTGAAAACGAGATTCTGATGTATTTTCGGAAAATCGCCAACCAGAAAACGGAAATATCCCTGGACGAGCCCATCAACCTGGACGGAGAAGGGAATGAACTGCTGCTTTCGGATGTTTTGGGCACCGCAGAGGACGAAATCCAGCGTCCCCTGGAAGCGGACGCGGAGGTTCAGGTGCTGCGCAAGGCCCTGACGGAACTGCCGGACCGGGAACGGGAAATCGTAAATATGCGGTTCGGTTTGGAAGGGCAGAAGGAGCTGACCCAGAAGGAAGTGGCCCAGAAGCTGGGGATTTCCCAATCCTATATTTCCCGGCTGGAAAAGCGGATTCTTGGAAAACTAAGGAAGGAATTCCTCCGGCAGACCAGCTGCGCGTAATCAGGGGTTGCAATCGGCTCCCGTTGGTGGTATAATAATAAAAAATATATCGATATGTTTTTTTATCGATACGAATATACGAGGATGATTATGGAACATGATGTAAAAGTATCCAAGGCGGTGTTAAAGAGGCTGCCCGGGTATCTGGCTTATCTGAAGAGCATGCCGGATTCCGCTCCGGCAAACATTTCCGCTACCGCTCTTGCAAACGCCCTGAATATGGGAGAGGTTCAGGTTCGCAAGGATCTGGCAATCGTATCCGACGGCGGCCGTCCCAAGGTGGGCTACCAGAGAGAGGCCCTGATTGACGATATTGAGCAGTTTCTGGGTTACGACAATACCACCGATGCCGTATTGATCGGCGCCGGTAAGCTGGGTCTTGCACTGATGGCCTATTCCGGTTTTGATGCCTACGGCTTGAATATTCAGGCCGCCTTCGATATCAATCCCACCATGGAGAAGACCGAGGATGGACAGCCGATTTATCACATCTCCAGGCTGGCCCATTACTGCAAGCTCCATAAGGTGCTGATGGGCATCATTACCGTACCCGCCGGTGCCGCCCAGGAGGTTGCGGATCAGCTGATCGCCGGGGGCGTAAAGGCCATCTGGAATTTTGCGCCCACCCACCTGGATGTGCCGCCCAACATTCTGGTGCAGAATGAAAACATGGCAACCTCACTGGCTGTGCTGTCTGTTCACCTGCGGGCAGCCATGAAAGAGGAGAAGAAGTAAGAAGCATCCCGAAGGATCGTTCCTTCGGGATTTTTCACGGAAAAATCCCGGGCACCACAGGGTGCCCGGGAAAATTTTTTTGCGGAAGGATCAGGCGTTGGCCTTCTTCTTCTGGTTCAAGATGGTGGTAATGCCTTCCACAGCCAGAACCACAGCCAGAACCACCAGCAGAACGCCCAGGACCACCTGTACATAGGGGCCCCAGTCGGCGCCGCCCTTGGTAATCAGGCCAATCTGCTGCACGGTGTTGATGCAGAGGGATGCGATGGTCACGCAGAGCATAAAGGCCATGGGCAGCAGGAACATCTTGTTGTCCTTGCCGATGTTGCCGAGCCAGGTAGCAACGGCCAGCAGGCCCAGAGCAGCCAGCAGCTGGTTGGCAGAGCCGAACAGCGCCCAGATTTTGCCGTAGCCGTTCAGGCCCAGCAGAACGCCCAGAACAACGGTGATGATGGTGGCAACGTAGGGGTTGGCCATAAACTTCTTGAAACCGTGAACATTCTCGGGGGTCTCACCCTTGGTGCCGTCAATCCAGAACTCCTGGAACATGAAACGGGCCAGACGGGTAGCGGTATCCAGAGAAGTCAGGCAGAAGGCGGAGTAGGTCAGAACCAGCAGGGTGTACAGGACCTTGAAGACGCTCTCGTTGCCGCCGGCAATCTTGGCAGCCATACCGGCAACGCCGCCCGCAAAGATGTCGGTGGCACCGGCAGTGTGGCCGGTCTGGCGGGCGTAAGCGATGGCAACCAGGGTGATGACAGCCAGAACGCACTCCAGCAGCATGCCGCCGTAAGCGATGGGCTTTGCATCGGTTTCCTTGTCCAGCTGCTTGGAGGTGGTGCCGGAGGAAACCAGAGAATGGAAGCCGGAGATGGCGCCGCAGGCGATGGTGGTGAACAGGACGGGGAAGATGGGCTGGGTGATGCCGGCAGCATTCTTGCCGTCACCGATCATGGCCAGGCCAACACCGGCGGCATCGGTCATGTTGGGATGGGCAACGACGATGCCCAGGGCAGCGATGGCCAGCATGGCGTACAGCAGGAAGGAGGACAGATAGTCACGGGGCTGCAGCAGGATCCACACGGGGGTAACGGACGCGACGGCAATGTACAGACCAACGATCCACATCCAGGTGGTGTTGGACAGGTAGATGGGATGCCAGTTCATACCGATGACCATGCACAGGCAGATGGCAGCCACACCGGCAATGGTGGAAACGCCCATGGGCGCGTTGCGGCGGTAAACCATAAAGCCGAAGGCGATGGCGATTACGATGAACAGCAGGGAAACCATTGCCACGGAAGCGGGGGTAGCGGAAGCGGCCACATCCAGCTGACCATCCACATACTTGGCTGCGAAGGTACCGGCAACGATGGCCGCGAAAGCGGCAACGACCAGGATCAGGGTCAGGTAAGAGAAGATGATGAACAGGCGCTTTGCCCGCAGGGACATATTGGCGGAGATGATTTCGCCGATGGACTTGCCGCCGTGACGGACGGAGGCAAACAGGGCACCGAAGTCATGGACGCCGCCGAAGAAGATGCCGCCGACCAGGATCCACAGAACGCAGGGCAGCCAGCCGAACATAGCGGCGGAGATGGGGCCGGTAATGGGACCGGCGCCGGCGATGGAGGAGAAATGATGGCCCATCAGAACAGGGGCCTTTGCGGGGACGTAGTCAACGCCGTCCTCC
Source organism: Oscillospiraceae bacterium (assembly GCA_017622995.1). GTDB lineage: Bacteria > Bacillota > Clostridia > Oscillospirales > Oscillospiraceae > Faecousia. Next base: position 36,222 of record JAGAQA010000033.1, on the reverse strand, counting down.
ATGGCGTGTGCGGGGGTGGGATCGGTGTTTTCACCTACGCCCCACTTCTTGCACAGGTAGCGACCATAGAAGATATAGCCGCAGAGCAGAACGGCAATGCCGATCAGCAGAAGTACGAGACCGTTCATAGATTAGTTTGCTCCCTTCTTTTCCTTTTTCCCGGAACCAAAATTCTGTTCCAGGTTTCTCCGTGCTTCCCGTCCTGCTGGGTTAGACAAGAAGCTGTTTGTGGAATTTTCCATAGCCGCCACATGATACTCCATCCAGCCGTGGAACATCATGCGGTAGTTTTTCCGGTAGCGGGTACGCACGATCAGCTTCTTCGCTTCCGGATCAATGGTATTCGCCAGCACCACCAGCGTCACAAAGGAGCACATATGCTCCTTGGAGGGATGAATCCTGGAAAGACCTGCCTGCTTTGTCAGCTCGATATGCTTTTTCAGGGTGGGAACATCCAGGTGGTCAATCACCAGAAAGGTCACGTATTCGTGCTGCTCTACGGCAGAGAGAACATGCTGTTTGGAAATCAGATAATTCTCATCCCGCAGGAAGTAGGTGGCTGCGGCAGGGTAGTGGGATCCGGCAATCTCCACATCCCGTTCAATATCGTAAAGGTGAGAATAGGCATCCAGCAGTCTGTTCAGCTTGTCTTGCATGGTCGGCTCCATATCGTTTCCTTTCCAAATTGGTGTCCCGCACAGGCGCGGGCGAGATAGCAATTGGGATTATACACCAAAAATGTTCGCTTGTGAAGTACATATGTCCGCGAAATGAACGATTTGTGAATTCATTACAAAATTGTGAACAGATGATTCGACAATCTTCACCAGTTTGTATACTTGTTTGCAGAAAAAACTCCGCAGGGAGAAGACAAGTTCATTCTTCCTGCGGAGTTGGTGCCATTTTGTTTGATAAACCGGGTATCCGGCGTTTTTACTTTGTGGGCTTGAAGCTGTCCTTCAGGCTGACGGAGCGGTTGAAAACCAGATGGGAAGGGGCGGAATCCTTGCTGTCGGGGCAGAAGTAGCCCAGCCGCATAAACTGGTAGGAATCTCCCTTCCGGGCGTTTGCCAGGGATGCCTCCACCTTGCAGCCATGGAGCACCTCCAGGGAGTTGGGGTTCAGGCAGGCGAGGAAGTCCTTCCCGGCGGCATCGGGATCGGGATCATCAAAGAGGTTGCTGTACTGGCGGACCTCGGCGTCACAGCAGTTGTTCGCGTCCACCCAGTGAATGGTGGCGCCCTTGATTTTCCGGCCGTCGGCGGGGTCGCCGCCCTTGCTTTCGGGATCATAGGTGGCAAGCACCTCGGTCACATTGCCCTGATCGTCGGTGACGCAGCCGGTGCACTTGATCACATAGGCACCCTTCAGGCGGCACTCGGGGCCGTCGGGGTACAGGCGCTTGTACTTGGGAATGGGCTGGGCCAGGAAATCGTCGGCTTCGATCCACAGATCCCGGGAGAAGGTGATCTCACGGGTGCCGGCCTCCGGGTCGTTGGGATTGTTCTCGACCCGGAAGGTTTCGGTTTGACCTTCAGGATAGTTGGTGATGGTGAGCTTAACAGGCTTCAGAACCGCCATAACCCGCTTCGCGGTCTCGTTCAGGTCCTCCCGCAGGCAGTGCTCCAGGAAGGCGTACTCGATGGTATTGGGGGACTTGGCAACCCCGACACGGTCGCAGAAGTTGCGGATGGAGGCGGGGGTGTAGCCCCGGCGGCGCAGGCCGCACAGGGTGGGCATCCGGGGGTCATCCCAGCCGGAAACATAACCGTTCTCTACCAGGGCCCGGAGCTTGCGCTTGCTCAGCACCGTGTGGTCGATGCCCAGACGGGCAAACTCAATCTGACGGGGCTTGCTGGGTACGGAGACATGCTCAATGACCCAGTTGTACAGGGGCCGGTGATTTTCAAACTCCAGGGAGCACAGGGAGTGGGTAACCCCCTCCAGAGCGTCCTGAATGGGGTGGGCAAAGTCGTACATGGGGTAGATGCACCACTTGTCGCCCTGACGGTGATGGTGCATATGCCGGATGCGGTAGATGACGGGGTCCCGCATATTGAAGTTGCCGGAGGCCAGGTCGATCTTGGCCCGGAGGGTGTATTTGTTGTCCTCAAATTCCCCGGCCCGCATCCGGGCGAACAGGTCCAGGCTTTCCTCTATAGGGCGGTCCCGGTAAGGGGAGACGGCGGGGGTGTTCAGGTCGCCCCGGTATTCTTTAAACTGCTCGGGGGTCAGCTCGCATACATAGGCCAGCCCCTTTTTGATCAGCTCTACAGCGTACTCGTAGTCCTTTTCAAAGTAATCGGAACCATAGAAGAACCGGTCGCCCCAGTCAAAGCCCAGCCAGTGGATGTCCTCCTGGATGGCTTCCACAAACTCCACGTCTTCCTTGGTGGGGTTGGTGTCATCCATACGCAGGTTGCACAGGCCGCCAAACTTCTCGGCAGTGCCGAAGTCGATGATCAGGGCCTTGCAGTGGCCGATGTGCAGGTAGCCGTTGGGCTCCGGCGGGAACCGGGTGTGAACGGTTTTGCCGGCGAACCGGCCCCCTTCGGCAATATCCTCTTCAATAAAGGCGTGAATGAAATTCTTGCTTTCCGTAATCTCAGCCATTTGGAATCCTTCCTCTCTTTTGGTGGCATTTTGATAATGCGTTATTATAACCCATTGCCGCGGTAAATGCAACCGAAAACATTTTTTGCCGCTGCTTTTTGGACAAAAGTGTGAAAATCCCGCCGTGCCTTTCACCGGATTATGAAATAATTGAGAAATCTAAGAATTAGTGGTTGTCAATTTGCCATTTGTACGTTAAAATAGGGTGGACGATGTATGGGGTTACTGCGCCCCGACAGAGAGAAGGAGTGAATCGATTTGTCTCAAATCAAATACAAACGCATTCTGCTGAAGCTCAGCGGTGAAGCCCTGGCAGGTGATCAGCACCGGGGGTTAGACTATAGCGTGATCCATCCCGTATGCGAGGCCATCCGGCAGTGCCGGGAGATGGGCGTGCAGATCGGTCTGGTCATCGGCGGCGGCAATTTCTGGCGCGGTGTCAAGGACGGCGCCGACAAGATGCAGCGTTCCCACGGGGATGCCATGGGTATGCTGGCGACGGTTATGAACTCCATTGCCATGGCGGATGCCCTGGAGCAGCACGGTGTTCCCGCCCGGGTTCTTTCCGCTGTGGAAATGAACAAGTTTGCCGAGTATTTCACCAGAGATACCGCTGACCGCTACCTGAACGAGGGCAAGGTGGTGATCTTTGCCGCAGGCACCGGCAACCCCTATTTCTCCACCGATACCGGCGCTGTGCTCCGGGGCATGGAAATTGAGGCCGATGCCATTCTGATGGCAAAGAACGTGGACGGCATCTATTCCGCCGACCCCAACACCGACCCGACCGCCGTCAAGTTTGACGAGCTGACCTATGACGAGGTCCTGGCCCGCCACCTGAAGGCCACCGACACCACCGCCATGACCCTGGCTATGGACAACCACATGACCCTGGTGTGCTTTGCCCTGGCAGATCCCCAAAATATCCTCCGCGTTGTCTGCGGAGAAAAAATCGGAACCATTGTGAAGGAGGATTAACCCAATGAGCGTAGATTTTAAGGAATATTCCAGAAAGATGGAACGGACCCTTTCCCACCTGGGGGAGGATTTTGACGCCGTTCGCGCCGGCCGCGCCAACGCCAAGGTTCTTGACCGCATTACCGTGGAATACTATGGCAGTGACACTCCCCTCAACGGCGTTGCCACTATTTCCTCCCCGGATGCCCGTACCCTGGTGATTACGCCCTGGGATACCAAGCTGCTGAAGGAGATCCAGAAGGCCATTCAGGTATCCGACCTGGGCATCAACCCCCAGAACGATGGCCGTGTGATCCGGCTGGTGTTCCCCCAGCTGACGGAGGAGCGCCGTAAGGATCTGTCCAAGCAGGTCAAAAAATACGCGGAGGATGCCAAGGTTGCCATGCGGAACATCCGCCGGGATGGCATGGACTATGTGAAAAAGCTGAAGAAGAACAGCGAGATCACCGAGGACGACCAGAAGAAGGCCGAGAAGGACCTGCAGGATATGCTGGATCAGTATATCAAGAAGGTAGATGCCGCCCTGGCCGCCAAGGAAAAGGAACTGATGTCCATCTGATGTTTCCGTTCGCCGCCTTCGGGCGGCGAACTCTGCGAGGCTGTGAAATTACATTCGGGGAAGCGCCCCCGGATGTCATTTCGAATATGTAGAAAGAGGTGCTTGCATGGCACAAACGAATGAATTGGCACCGCCGCGCCATATTGCCATTATCATGGACGGCAACGGCCGCTGGGCCAAGCAGCGGGGCCTGCCCCGTACCGCAGGCCACAGTGCCGGAGCAGAGGCGTTCCGCCGGATTGCGAACTACTGCCGCACACTGGGCGTGGAATACCTGACCGTTTACGCATTCTCTACGGAGAACTGGAAGCGCTCTCAGGAGGAGGTGGGCGGCATTATGCTGCTGCTGCGCCGGTATCTGGAGGAAGCCATTTCCGATATGGAGAAGAATAAGGTCCGGTTCCGCTTCTTCGGTGACCTGACAAGGCTGTCTCCCCAGCTGCAGAAGCTCTGCGCCGACGCCCAGAACCGTTCGAAAGACTATGATGTGCAGGTAAACTTCTGCCTGAACTATGGCGGACGGGATGAGATTGTCCGGGCAGCCAGGGCATTCGCCGCCGACGTGCAGGCTGGAAAATGCCAGGTATCCGATCTGACCGAGGAGCTCTTCGGCGATTACCTCTACTCCAGGGATGTGCCGGATCCGGAGCTCATCATTCGTCCCTCCGGGGAAATGCGCACCAGCAATTTCCTGCTATGGCAGTCTGCCTATTCTGAGTATGTGTTTATGGATGTTCTGTGGCCGGATTTCGGCCCGGAGGATCTGGACAAGGCAATCGAAGAATATCACAGACGCAATCGTCGGTTCGGAGGCGTGTAAACCATGAAAACAAGAATTCTCAGCGCAGGCATCGGTGTTCCCGTACTGCTGCTTTTGCTTTTGGTGGCGCCCGAGATGCTGACCACCGTGGTGTTTGGTGTGCTGCTGGCCATCGGCGCCTATGAATATCTGTACCGCACCGGTCTGGTTCGCCGGGTCCGCATGGTGCTGTACGCGTCTGTCGCCGCCTTTGCGCTCTCCCTTTGGAGCTACTATGGCGGCATTACATCCTTCCTGATGCTGGGGCTGATTGCCTACTTTATGCTCCTGTTTTCGGAAGTCATGATGGATCATGTGAAGGTCTCCGTGGATGAGGTGGGACTGTGCGTGCTGGGGGGCTTCCTGATTCCGTACCTGCTCAGCGCCCTGATCCGGATCCTGGTATCCACCGACGGCCGGTATTTCATTCTGGTGCCCTTTACCGTGGCCTTTCTTTCCGATGCCGGTGCCTATTTTATCGGCCTGCGCTTCGGCAAGCATAAGCTGGCCCCGGTTGTGAGCCCCAATAAGACCATAGAGGGGGTACTGGGCGGACTGGGCTTTTCTCTGGTGGGAATGCTGGTCTATGCCATTATTTTGCAGCTTTTCCTGAAATTCCGGGTAAACTATGGTGCGGCGGTTCTCTATGCCCTTTTGGGTTCCGCTGTGGGAACTGTGGGGGATTTGTGCTTCTCCGTGGTGAAGCGCCAGACCGGCATCAAGGATTACGGCAATCTGATTCCCGGCCACGGAGGCTTTTTGGACCGGTTCGATTCTCTGGTGCTGGTGGCGCCTTTGATGGAAGCGCTGCTTCTGATTCTACCTTTGGCGGTGTAACATATGGTAAACTGTATCAGTATTCTCGGTTCCACCGGCTCCATCGGGCGGCAAAGCCTGGATGTGGTGCGTATGTATCCCCAGATCCGGGTGGGGGCCCTGACCGCGGGAACCAATATTCAAAGACTTGCCGAACAATGCCGTGAATTTCGGCCGGAGCTGGCGGTGGCAGGAACCCGGGAAGGTGCCCAGGCCCTGAAAGACTTGATCAGCGATCTTCCAACCAAAATTATGTGGGGGGAAGAGGGCCTGCTGGCCGCGGCCACCTGGGACAGCGCGGACTGCGTCATCACGGCGGTTGTGGGAATGCTGGGATTGAAGCCAACCCTGGCGGCCATTCGTGCCGGAAAGCGCATCGGTCTTGCCAACAAGGAAACCCTGGTCTGTGCCGGTGAGCTGGTCATGGCCGAGGCAAAGCGCTGCAAGGCGGAAATCGTCCCTGTAGACTCGGAGCACTCCGCGATTTTCCAGTGCCTGATGGGGGTCCGGGACAGGGCGGAGGTTCGCAGACTGATCCTGACCTGCTCCGGCGGTCCCTTCTTCGGCATGGATCGGGAGCAGCTCCGCAGGGTAACCAAGGACGATGCCCTGCGGCATCCCAACTGGAAGATGGGCCCCAAGATCACCGTGGACTGTGCCACCCTGATGAACAAGGGCCTGGAAGTGATTGAAGCCATGCGGCTGTACGATCTGCCCCTGGAGAAGGTGGATGTACTGATTCACCGCCAGAGCATTGTCCACAGCATGGTAGAGCTCACCGACGGCGCCGTGATGGCTCAGATGGGAACGCCGGATATGCGCCTGCCCATTCAGCTGGCCATGACCTATCCCCAGCGTTTGCCGTCTCCCGCCCCCAGGCTGGATCTGTGCGCCTGCGGCGGCCTGACCTTCTGCCAGCCGGATACGGAGCAGTTCCCCTGCCTGGCGCTGGCACGGCAGTGCGCCGGAAAAGGCGGCAATGCCTGTGCGGCCATGAACGGTGCCAACGAAGAGGCCGTTGCCATGTTCCTTCGGGACGAGATCGGATTCTACGACATTTACAATCTGGTGAAGCTGGCTGTGGACCAGGTTCCGTTCCTGGAAAATCCCACATTGGAGCAGATCCTGGAAACGGACCGGCTGGCCCGGGCCTGCGTAAAAGCCAACAGCTCCGGCGGAGACGCTCTGTAAAGCAATTTTCTTTGAGGCGATTGAATGAGTTATCTTTTCGCGATTCTTCTGTTCAGTTTTCTGATTTTTATCCATGAGTTGGGTCATTTTTTGGCCGCCAAGCTGTTTGGGGTTCAGGTTAATGAGTTTAGCCTGTTTATGGGCCCGGTTCTTTTTCAGAAGCAGATCGGGCAGACCGTCTATTCCGTCCGCTGTATTCCCATCGGTGGCTTCTGTGCCATGGAAGGGGAGGACGGAGAGGGACAGACGGACAATCCCGGCGCCTTTCCCAATGCCGCCTGGTGGAAACGGTGCATCATTCTGGTGGCCGGTGCCGCTATGAATCTGCTGGCAGGGGCCCTGCTGCTGCTTGCCTTCTATGCGCCGGATAAGCAGTTTGTGGTGCCGGTGGTATCGGAGGTGGACCCCAAGTGCAGCTTTGCGGGAGAAGCCGGTATCCGGGAAGGGGACCGGATCCTGCGGGTAGACGGAGAAAAGGTCTATGTAATGTCCGATTTTTCCATGCTGCTGTCTCTCAATCCCGGGGATGTCCACGACCTGGAGGTTCTTCGGGACGGAAAAAAGCTGGAACTGAACCGGCTGAATATGCAAAAGCAGGATTTTGAGAATGAGGACGGCACCGTATCTAAGCGGTACGGCTTTTCCTTTACCGTAATCGATGCATCCCTTTGGGAGACTCTGCGCTATACGGCGCTCAACGTAGCCGACTGTGTCCGGCTTGTCCGGCTGTCTCTGCAAATGCTCATCACCGGCAAGGCGGGGGTCCAGGATGTATCCGGACCTGTGGGCATTGTCCAGCAGATGGCGACGGTGGCCGACGCGTCGGGAAGCGCCTATTACGCCTTCCTGAACCTGCTGTATTTCGGCGGTTTCATAGCCATTAATCTGGCGGTGATGAACCTGCTGCCCATCCCGGCTCTGGACGGCGGACGGGTGGTGGGGGTGCTTCTGACGGCCCTCATAGAAGGCGTTACCAAAAAGAAGCTGAATCCCAGAATCGAAGGCTATATCCACGGCGCCGGTATGGTGCTGCTGATGATTTTAATGGTTCTTCTGCTGTTTAAAGACCTATTTTTTGCGATAAAGAGGTAATTGACCATGACCAGACAGATAATGGTTGGCGGTGTTCCCATCGGCGGCGGCGCGGATGTAGTGATCCAGTCTATGCTGAATACCAAAACCACGGATGTGGAGGGCTCCCTGGCCCAGATCCGTTCTCTGGCGGCTGCCGGCTGCCAGATCGTACGGCTGGCAGTGCCCAATATGGAGGCTGCCCGGGGCTTTGCGGAGATCTGCAAGGAAAGCGTGCTGCCCCTGGTTGCGGATATTCACTTTGATTACAAGCTGGCCATTGCGGCGGCTGAGGCCGGAGCCAGCAAAATTCGCATTAATCCCGGCAACATTGGCGGAGAGGACCGGGTAAAGGCTGTGGTGGAGGTGTGCAAGGACAGGCATATCCCCATTCGAATCGGTGTCAACGGCGGCAGCCTGGAAAAGGAGCTGCTGGAAAAATACGGCCATCCTACGGCGGAAGCGCTGGTGGAAAGCGCCTTCGGCCACCTGGAGCTGCTGGAAAAGTACGGCTTCTATGATACCTGTGTCTCCATGAAATCCTCCCATGTGCCCACCATGGTGGCAGCCGCCCGACTCTTCCGCAGTAAATGCGACTATCCGCTGCACATCGGTGTTACGGAAACCGGTCCGGTCCGCCAGGGCCTGATCAAATCCGCCATGGGCATCGGATCCCTTTTGCTGGACGGCATCGGCGATACCCTGCGGGTGAGCCTGACCGACGATCCCGTGGAGGAGGTATACGCCGCCAAGGATATTCTGAAGGCCGCGGGCCTGCGCAAAGACGGGGTGGACATCATCTCCTGTCCTACCTGCGGACGGACCCGCATTGACCTCATCGGTCTTGTCAACCGGGTGGACGCGGCCCTGAAGGACTGCAAAAAGCCCATTACCGTTGCGGTTATGGGCTGCGTGGTGAACGGTCCCGGTGAAGCCAGAGAAGCCGACATCGGCATTGCCGGCGGCGACGGCTGGGGTATGATTTTTGAAAAAGGAGAACAGGTGGACAAGCTGCCCTATGACCAGCTGCTGCCGGAGCTGCTCCGCAGAATAGAGAATATGGACGTATGAATCAGAATGTAACCATCCTGAATATGTTTCCGGACTATGTGCCGCCTGAGGAGATTGGAGCTGCTCTCTCCCGGGCGGCCATTGTTGCTGCCGACATTGACCCGGCAGCCAAAAGCGTGGAAGTGGCAGCCCACAGCGAAACCTACATCCCCAGGCGCCTTTCCGATCAGGCGGCCCGGGACATTCTGGGCCTTTACGGTCTGCGACGGTTGGAGATTACCATCACCCATCCGGAATCGGAGCTGACAAAAATCGAGCCCCAGGAGCTGATGCTCCTGTTTGTGGAACGGGACTCCATGACCCGGGGCTCCCTTGCCGGGGCAAAATGGCGCTGGGAGGGAACAAAGCTCACCGTCAGCCTGCCAGCCAACGGCAGGGATGCCATCGAAAAGCTGGTTCCCGCCGTGGAGGAAACGCTGAAGGCCCGGTTTGCGGTGCCGGTGACCATTCAGGTGGAAGCGGGCGCTGAGCTGTCCGGTCAGGCACTGATGGATGCCATGGAAAAGATCCGCCGGGAGGAGCTCCAGAAGGCCCCTGCCCCCAAGGCCCGTTTTGTCCCCCAGGAGGAAAAGAAGTCTGCCGATTCGGAAGCCTTTTACGGCAAGCCCTTCCGGGGAAACCCAACCCCCATGAAGGACCTGAACCTGGATATGGGCACCATCATCGTGGAGGGCAGGGTGTTTGCGGTGGAGCACAAGGAGCTGACCAAGCGCAACGCCTGGGTGGTCAAGTTTGATATGACCGACAACACCAATTCCGTTCGCATCAGCCGGTTCCTGGAAGCCAAGGAAGCAAAGCCCATCATCGATAACGTATCCATTGGCAGCGTTCTGCGGGTCCAGGGTAAGCTGATGGAGGACCGGTTTGAAAACGACGTGGTGCTGAAGCCCTATGCCATGATGCCCGGCTCCATGCCCAAACGGAAGGATACCGCCACGGTGGGCAAGCGTGTGGAGCTGCACCTGCACACCACCATGAGCAACATGGATGCCCTGACGGATACCGCCGCTGCCGTGAAGCAGGCAGCAGCCTGGGGCCATAAGGCCATTGCCATTACGGACCATGGCGTGGCCCAGTCCTTCCCGGATGCCATGAAGGCAGCCTCCAAAGCAAAGGTAGCGGGCACGGACGAGAAAATCAAAATTCTCTACGGCTGTGAGGGCTACTATGTCAACGACGTGGACGACCGGATTGTGGTCCACGGCAGCAAGGACATTTCCTTCCGGGAGGAATATGTGGCCTTTGATCTGGAGACTACCGGACTCAGCGCCTCCAATGACCGGATCATTGAAATCGGTGCGGTCATCATGAAAGACGGGAAGGAGCTGGACCGGTTCCAGACCTTTGTGGATCCCCACAGACCTTTGGAAAAAAAGATTGTGGAGCTCACCGGCATTACGGACGATATGTTGAAAGGCGCCCCCTCCATTGAGGAGGTTCTGCCCAAATTTCTGGAGTTTGTGGGGGACCGGGTGCTGGTTGCCCATAATTCGGACTTTGATACCGGCTTTATCCGGGCAGAATGCGGCCGTCAGGGCCTTGCCTACAATCTGACCGCCGCGGACACCCTGATTCTGAGCCAGAATATGCTGCCCCACCTGAACAAATTCAAGCTGGACATCGTATCCAACGCCCTGAGTCTGCCGGACTTCCAGCACCACCGGGCAGCGGACGATGCGGTCACCTGCGGCCTCATTATGTATGCGCTGATGAAGCGGATGGAAGAGGAGCTGGACATCCACAACCTGCAGGCAATCAACGGCCGGATGACCGAGCTGCGCTCCAAGGGCCGGATCACGGACCGCCACGCCCGGCACATCATCCTTTTTGCCAAGAATCAGGTGGGCTTGCGGAACCTGTACCATATCATCTCCGATTCCAACCTGAAATACTTTAAGCGGGTGCCCCGGATTCCCAAGTCGGAGCTGCTGGAGCTCCGGGAGGGCCTGATCATTGGCTCCGCCTGTGAGGCCGGTGAGCTGTTCCAGGCGATCCTGGACGGCAAGAGCGAGGATGAACTGAAGCGCATTGCCTCCTTCTATGATTTTCTGGAAATCCAGCCTCTGGCCAACAATCTGTTTATGCTGGAAAAGGGCATGGCCAGGGACGAAGAGCAGTTGCGGGAATACAACCGCACCATCGTCCGGCTGGGTGAAGCCCTGGGAAAACCCGTGGTCGCCACCGGTGACGTTCACTTCCTGAACCCGGAGGACGAGATTTTCCGGCATATTCTTTTGGCCACCAAGGGCTTTGACGACGCGGACAAGCCCATGCCCCTGTATTTCCGAACCACTGACGATATGCTGGAGGAATTCCGCTATCTGGGGGAGGAGAAGGCCCTGGAGGTGGTGGTTACCAATCCCAATATGATCGCCGATATGTGCGAAACCCTGCGGCCCGTTCCCCACAACCTGTTCGCGCCCAAAATCGAAAACTCCGTGGAGGACCTGAAGGCCCTGGTATACGGCAAGCTCCACCGGCTCTACGGAGAAAACCCGCCGGAGCTGATCACCAAGCGTGTGGAAACGGAGCTCCACGACATCATCTCCTGCCACTACGATGTGATCTATATGTCCGCCCAGAAGCTGGTGCAGAACTCCCTGGAGCACGGCTATCTGGTGGGCTCCCGTGGTTCCGTGGGTTCTTCCATTGTGGCCTATATGTCCGGCATTACGGAGGTAAATTCCTTCCCGCCCCACTACCGCTGTCCCAATCCGGACTGCAAGTACACCACCTTTGATGTACCCAAGGGCTATGGCTGCGGCGCGGACCTGCCGGACGCGGTGTGCCCCAAATGCGGCAGCAAGTTCGAAAAAGACGGCTTCAACATTCCCTTTGAGACCTTCCTGGGCTTCGGCGGCGATAAGGTGCCGGATATTGACCTGAATTTCTCCGGTGAGTACCAGGCAAAGGCCCATGCCTACTGCGTGGAAATGTTTGGTAAATCCCATGTTTTCCGGGCAGGCACCATTGGAACCGTGGCAGAAAAGACCGCCTTCGGCTATGTGAAAAAGTATCTGGCCGAGCGGGGCAAAACAGCCAGCCGGGCAGAGGAGGCCCGCCTTGCTTCCGGCTGCGTGGGTGTGCGCCGTACCACCGGCCAGCATCCCGGCGGCCTGGTGGTCATTCCTCAGGAGAATGAAATCTGGGATTTCTGCCCGGTGCAGCACCCGGCGGACGATCCCAACGCCGACCAGATCACCACCCATTTTGAATACCACTCCATGGAGGAAAACCTGCTGAAGCTGGATATGCTGGGTCACGATGACCCCACCATGATCCGCATGATGGAGGATATGACCGGGGTGGACGCAAAAAAAATCCCCCTGGATGACAAGCGGACCATGTCCATCTTTACCTCCTCCAAGGAGCTGGGCTATGAGAACGATCCCATCCTGGGTCCCACCGGCGCCGTGGCCATTCCGGAATTCAATACCCGGTTCACCAGAGGCATGCTGATGGACACCATGCCGGAACGGTTTGATACCCTGCTGCGGCTTTCCGGTTTCTCCCACGGCACCGACGTGTGGCTGGGCAACGCCAAGGACCTCATCACCTCCAAAACGGCCACCGTAGACCAGGCCATCGGCTGCCGTGACGACATCATGCTCTACCTCATCTCCTGCGGGATGCCGGAAAAGCGGTCCTTCAAGATCATGGAGGCCGTCCGAAAGGGCAGGGGCCTGCCCGAGGGCGCGGAGGAGGAGATGAAAGCCGCCGGTGTGCCGGACTGGTATATCGGCTCCTGTAAAAAGATCAAGTACCTGTTCCCCAAGGCCCACGCCGTGGCTTACGTCATGATGGCCTTCCGAATTGCCTGGTTCAAGGTGTATCACCCGCTGGCCTTCTATTCGGCCTATTTCTACCGGCGCAGCCAGAAGGGCGGCTTTGATGCCGTGCTGATGACCCAGGGCAAGGAAGCCATTATGGCGAATATCGAAGCCATCGAGAACAATGAGAATTCCACGGACAAGGACGATGATCTGCTCACCACCATGGAGGTGGTTTACGAATATTACCTCCGGGGCTTTTCCTTCGCCCCCATTGACATCTACAAAAGCCATGCCACCAAGTTCCTCATCGAGGACGGAAAGATTCTGCCGCCCTTTGTGGCCATCTCCGGCCTGGGAGAAAACGCCGCCTGGGATCTGATGCGGGGCAGGGAGGGCAAGACCTTCCTGTCCATTGAAGAGGTGGCCGCGGCCTGTCCTAAGGTTTCCAAGACCCATATTCAGATGCTGAAGGACGCAGGGGCCTTCGGAAGCCTGCCGGACACCAGCCAGATCAGCCTGTTCTGAATGCAGCTTCGCTTCTTTTTTCTCAATGACTTCCATACCGAAACAAGCGGATGCTTGAAAAATTTGTGTTTCTGTGCTATACTTTTTGTATAATACCAACAAAAGGAGCGCTTGCTATGCAGAAGACGGAAAAGCAATTTCATATTCACTGCGCGGAAGGAGACGTGGGGCGCTACGTATTCCTGCCCGGTGATCCCGGCCGCTGTGAGGCCATTGCCGCGCATTTTGATCACCCCGTCCATATCGGCATGAACCGGGAGTACAATGTCTATACCGGCACTCTTCTGGGCGAGAAGGTCTCCGTCTGCTCCACCGGCATCGGCGGCCCCTCGGCCTCTATCGCCATGGAGGAACTGGCAAACATCGGCGCCGATACCTTTATTCGGGTGGGCACCTGCGGCGGTATCGACCTGGAGGTGTGCCCCGGCGATGTGGTGGTTGCCAGCGGCGCCGTTCGGTTTGAGCATACCTCTTTGGAATATGCCCCCCTGGAATTCCCTGCCGTCCCCGATTTTGATGTTACCGCCGCCCTGCGGGAGGCAAGCCGGGAGCTGGGCTTCCGGACCCATGTGGGGGTGGTGCAGTGCAAGGATTCCTTCTACGGCCAGCACAGTCCGGAAATGAGCCCCGTGTACTATGATCTGCTGCAAAAGTGGGAGAGCTGGAAACGGCTGGGGGTCAAGGCCAGCGAAATGGAATCCGCCGCCCTGTTTGTGGTGGCCGCCGCCCGGAAGGTTCGCTGTGGCAGCTGCTTCCATGTGGTTTGGAACCAGGAGCGGGAGAAGGCAGGGATGTTTATGCCCATGACCGAGGATACCTCCGGCGCCATCAAGGTCGGCATTGAGGCTGTGAAAAAGCTGATTCTGGCCGACCGGGCCGGAAAGTAAAATAACCTCCACCGGTTACCCGGTGGAGGTGCTGTTCATGTGGTTATTTGTCCTCTGCGTAGGATACAAAGGCCAGGGTGTTATAATCCAGAATCACATGCTTGTCCGGGGTCTTTCCCATGGTGACCCGGTGGCACTTGACCTCCCAGACAGGGGAACCGTTCAGAGTATCGGCGTTGATTTCAAAAACATGGTTCCAGCTGCGGCCTTCCATATACTGGGCGTCCTTGACGAAGCAGATGAGCTCCAGACGGCGGAAGTGGAAGGTGGGAAAGGCATTGAGAATGCAGGCTTCAAACAGTGCCTCGGCATCCCTTACGCTGCCCAGTTCAAAGGTGTTGCGGATCATTTCGCCGTAGTCTTCCATAACAGAACCTCCTTAATATCTTCCCAGGTGTCAAAACGACCTGCCTCTTTATCTCCAATATAGCGCAAGAATGAGACATTGTCAACAAACAGATGTACTTTTTCATCGGCTTTTTTATGTAATGTTCCGATAGAAAGAAGGATTTTCCATGTATCAGGGTAATTCCGCCTCCCGAACCGTGGCGCTGGGCGGCGTGCTGGCCGCGCTGGCCCTGTGCGTCATGTGGCTGGGAGGGCTTCTGGGCATTGCCACCTATGTGTCGCCCATGCTCTGTGCCATTCTTCTGCAAATTGTAAAGAATATCTGCGGCAATCGCCTGGGCTGGGCCTGGTATGGGGCGGTGGCGATTCTGTCGCTGCTTCTGGTTTCGGACCGGGAAGCTGCCTGGGTGTTCGTATTCCTGGGCTACTATCCCTTGGTAAAGCCCTGGCTGGACAGACGAAGGCTGCCGTTCCTCTGGAAAGGGCTGCTGTTTAACGGCAGCATCGGGATTCTCTACACCCTTCTGCTTTCCGTTCTGGGGCTTCCGGAACTCAAGGAAGAGTTTGCGGACATGGGCCGTGTGCTGCTGATTTTACTGGTGGTGATCGGCAATGTGAGCTTTTTCCTCCTGGATCAGGTTCTCCAGAAGCCTTTCTTCAGAAAGCTGGGCCGTTATGGAGGATAAATGGGAGCTCTACATCCTTCTGTGCGGGGATGGGACGTTGTATACCGGCATTGCCCGGGACGCGGAAAAGCGACTGAAGCTGCACGAAAGCGGAAAAGGCGCCAAATATACCCGGGGCAGAGGCCCTCTGCGTCTGGTCTATCGGGAGAGCTGCGAAAACCACACCCGGGCTTTGCAGCGGGAAATCGAAGTAAAAAAGCTGACACGGGCCCAGAAAGATGCGCTGATCGCCCGGAAAGAGGACACGGCAGAAACTCCCTGAAAACGGAGCCTGCCGTGTTGTTTCATAAAAATAAGTAGATCAGCATGGTAATAAGGGGCATATTGGGGCCGCTGTCGCAATTCCCGGACATGAGAAGCAGCAGCAGTACCACAATCAGATCCTCCGTGTCAAACCCGGCGGGAAGCAGCTGGCCCAGGAAATCCCCGATGCTTTTTCCTCCCACGGGCCCAGCCGGCGGTTCCGGCGGCCTGGGGGGCGGGCATGGCGGCTTCTGCTGTTCCTGCGGTTGGGAGCAGGGGGGCGGACAATCGGGAATCGTTTGCTTTTTGTAGCTTCCGTCCGGCGCGGGGATGTATCGGTTATACATGTTTTGCCCCTCCTTACAGCAGCTTCATTCCGTTTTCGCCCAGAAGGCAGGAAGCCTGTTGGGCAATTTTGGCGGCACGCATGGCTTTTTCCAGCTTTTGCAGCCGTTCCCTGCTGATAAAGGGACACAGGGCGTTCAGGAGCGCTTTCTGCTCCTTGTCAATGCAGCTGTTCCGGGCAAAACCCGTCAGGGCCTTGATCATGGCCATGTCCATGTCGCCGCCTCCCGGCGGGGGCGGGCCCGGGGGGCCCGGCGGCTTGGGCGGAGCCTTTTCTTCCGGTCCTTTTCCGTCCTGGGGCTGCTCCGGCTGCCCCATGGACTGGGCCAGGGCCATAATGGATTCCATCATTTTGGGATTGCCCAGAATGGCTCCCAGCTGGTCTTCAAGCTCACTCATGGGTTGTTCCGCAGCTGTTTGAGCAGTTCTTGTGCTTCATTGGTGGCCAGATACCGCTCAATGGATGCCTTGGCAGCGGATAAGTCCCCTTTGGCAGCCTGCTCCATGGCGGTTTTCAGCCCCTGGGCATTGCTTTGCTGCAAAAGGTTTTTCAGCTGCTGGGCCTCCGGGGAAGAGGCAAAGCGCATGGCCCTTTGTAATTCGTCCTGGCTGGGGCGGGAATCATCCATAATCCGTTCCTCCTTTTTGCAATGACCTTCGCCACCAGTATATGCCCCACATTTCAAAAAATGCCGGGAAAAAATAATTCGTCAGTAGATTTCTTCAAAAAGGTATGGTACAATAACGCAGCGTAAATAATAGAGGATGGATTGGATTTATGCGAATTTTGGTTTTATCGGACAGTCATCATGCCATGTCGTTTATGGAAGAATGCGCGGAAAAACGGAAGCCGGACTGCATTCTTCATCTGGGAGACTATTACCCCGACGGGTTTGACCTAAAGCAGCTGTTCCCCAACATAGCCTTTTATCAGGTGCCCGGAAACTGTGATGCCTATACCTGCCGGGAGGATCTGCCCCTTGTTCTGATGCCCAGGCTGGGCGGCTGCAATGTATACATGACCCATGGCCACCGGCACAATGTGAAGCTGACCCTGTGGCCCCTTCTGCGGGATGCCCGTCAGGCCGGAGCCCAAATCGTCCTCTACGGCCACACCCACATTCCGGACTGCCACTACGAGGACGACGGTCTTCTGGTCATGAACCCGGGCAGTGCCGGCTATGGCGGAACCGCCGGATGGCTGGAGCTGGAGAATGGGGTTATCAAAGACTGCCGGATTCTCACCGGCGCTGACTTGGAGGAAGAGACATGATCCTTGCGGTGAATATCGGAAATACCAATATTACCATCGGCGCCGTGAAGGGCAAAACCATTGTCTTCCAGGCCCGGCTCCGTACGGACACCACCAAAACCTCCGACGAATACGCCATTGATCTGAAAATGCTGCTGGCAATCCGGGATATTCCCACCTCCGAAATTGAGGGCGCCATTGTTTCCTCTGTGGTTCCCCAGGTGCTCAATGCCCTGAAAACCGCCCTTACAAAGCTGTTTTCCAAAAACATTCTGGTTGTGGGCCCCGGTATCCGGACCGGGCTCAACATCCGGATCGATAACCCGGCCCAGACCGGCGCCGACCTGGTGGTGGGCTGTGTGGCAGCCCTCAAGCTGGAAAAGCCCCCGCTGATTGTGATTCATCTGGGTACGGCCACCACCCTTATGGTGCTGGACCAAAACGGGGCCATGATCGGCGGAAGCATCTGCCCGGGCATCCGCATCTCCATGGAGGCCCTGACCCAGCGGGCGGCCCTGCTGCCGGGCTTGCAGCTGGACGCGCCCAGGCGGACCATTGGCCGCAACACGGTGGAATGTATGCGCTCCGGCATTATGGTGGGCGCTGCCGCCATGCTGGACGGCATGGTGGAGCGGATGGAGGAGGAGCTGGGGGCAAAGGCAACGGTCATCGCCACCGGCCGCATCGGCCAGTATGTGGTGCCGCTGTGCAAAACCCCCATGCGCTACGAACGGGATCTGGTAATCCAGGGCCTTGCGGCGCTTTACTGGGAGAATGTACGCTGAAGCTCAGAGAAACAGCAGCAGGCACACAATTGCCGCGGTAAAGCCCATGCAGGACAGCAGCATGGTCAGGCCGTTGAGCAGCTTCTGAGAAAAGGCATTGCCTTGGTTGGGGTATTTGACAGGTTTCATATGAATCCACATCCTTTCTTTTGATGACCCCATACTACCAAAACAAATGTCCGATAATTTGGACAGTTTCTTTCTTTTGGAGGATTTATGAAAAATACAGAACAGGCGGAGAAAAACGGTTTCCTCAAATTCTACGATTCCTTTAAGCGGGTGGTGGGCATCATCGTGAGCTGGATCTACCGGCTGCGAAAGCTTGTCCTGGCCGCTCCGGTGGTCTACTATGCCCTGAGGTTTGCGGGCTACAATGCCGCCCATCTGCCGGAGAGCGTGGGCCTCAACCTGCTGTCCACCGGTGAATTTGCCTTTCATATTTCCCGGTATATGGCGGTGGTGGGCCCCCTGGCATTAACCGGCGGCTGCCTTGCCATGATGTTTCTGTCCAGAAAAGCCATGTATGCCTGGGCCGTCAGTATGTTCACCCTGGCGCTGCCGGTTCTGCTGCTGATCAGCAACGTTTACCCGGCCTGAGGCAGCCCTTCGGCCAAATCCGCCGCCGGTAGGGCGAAAGATCCGGATGCTTTTTAAAAATCTTTTCCGTTCGTTCAAGGTTTCTTCACCATTCGCTCTTTGGATCTGGTATACTGTAGGTACAAGGCAGGAGCGGTGGAGGAAGCCGATGCCGTGGAAATATTCGCGGATAAGCCGACGGCGGACTTGTGACACGCCGGATCCTGGAGGAAGAGATATGTGCCAAATGGCAGCGATCGAAAGATCGCTGCCATTTTTTGGATGCGGCAAGAATTTGCTACCGTTTCTTACCGTAAACCTCCCGGGTTCCCTCGTTGATGGGTAAATTGGATGCCATGGGAAACTGCAGGGCCAGATGCTTCCAGGTGTGCCGGTCCAGGTCCCCGGTAATGGGCAGGCCGCTCAGCTGCTGGAAATGCTCCAGAGCGTCGCTGGTGGCGGCATCCAGAATTCCCGTAATGGGCGGGGAGGGGATGCAGTGGTAGTTGTCGCCCAGAACGGTTAATATCACCTGGGCCAGGTATACGATGGGGCCGCTCTGCCCATGGGTTACGGACGCGTTGGGGTTCAGGAGCACCTGAAGCGTCTCCGGCAGCGTTACCTCCACCAGAGCCAGCTCATAGGCCGCCACCACCGCTTCCCAGGTCAGCTGATCCGTCACACCCGTAATGGGCAGGCGGTTTTTTTGCTGGAAAATCCGGACGGCGGACATGGTATCCGGTCCGTAGATTCCGTCGGGGATCAGGGTTTTGTGTTCCGCATTGTGTTCGGACAGCACCCGCAGCATGGTTTGCAGGCTCCGAATGGGCTGCCCAAGAAAGCTTGATGTGGGTTTCATCGCACGACCTCCTGTCTGACCGTATCCTGATTGGACATGGATAGGTTGTAGCCCGGGAATTGGGTCATGGTGCTGGTGCGGCTGTACCGGTTTCTGGGCGGTGTGCCGCTGATGACGGCGGCGGTATAGGGAAAGCGCTCCAGATCCCGGAAGCTGGCGTTTTCAATGCCGGTAAACTGGTCATAGATTTCATCCCAGGTGGCCAGATCCACAGTGCCGGTCTGGGGCAGACCAAAGTACCGCTGGGCGGCAATAACGGCGTTTTTCGTGGCGGGACCGAAGATGCCGTCAACGGCGATCTCTGGAATGGCGGATATAAAGGCCCCAATGACGCTGAGCATATATTGCAGGTGCTCCACCCGGATTCCCCGGTCTCCCTCCTGAATGGGGCGGCTTCCGTTCCAGGTGATGGTATAAAACTGCTGTCCCTGGCTGCGCAGCTCCGACAGGGAATTTACGGCGGTGTACAGCCGCACCAGCGCGTACCAGGTGGCCGGTCCCACCACACCGTCCGGGTCCAGATTGAAGATACGCTGGAAGGCAATGAGGGCGTTTTCCGTCTGAGCGCCGAAAATACCGTCCACCGATGGGATCTTGGGAATGGCGGGATAGTTTTGGGAGATGCGGTTCAGCTCCACCTGAACCACCACCACATTGGGTCCGATGCTGCCCCGGCGCAGTGGGATGCCGGGGTAGGAGGAGGTGTAGTTCTGTATGGGCGCGTCGGCAACAATCTCCACATCCCCGTAGTAGGAACGGAGAATCTCCACAGAGTTGTAGCCCTGCTGGGCAAGATTCTGGCTGCCCCACTGGCTGAGGCCTTCACAGGTGACGGTGGTGCCGTTGCAGAATTTGGCGGCCAGGGGTTCTACGAAGCCCGGTCGGCGCAGATAGCTGTTAAACAGGTCATCCACCAGCCTTGCCACATTGGCAAAGAAGCTGCGGCCCTTTACAAAAAACTGGTCGTAGGCCGTGGAGCTGGTGATGTCAAAGTCATAGCCCCGGCTGCGGTAGAACTCCGTATACACCCGGTTCAGGGCGAAGGACACAATGGCCAGGATGTTTGCCCGCAGGGCGCTTTCCTCCCAGGTGGGGTAAATCTCCGAGGAGGCCACATTTTTTACATAGTCCGGGAAGCTGACGGTCACATTCTCCGCATCCGCGCCGGGGGCGCCCAGATGTACGGTGATTCGCTGGGGTACATAGGGAATGACAGTCGGCATACATCCTCCTATAGATTCTGGGGCGGCGTGTTGTAGAGCACGTTTTCATCCCAGCGGTCCGGAAGCTCAGACAGGGGCACCATTTCCAGGTCCTGAATGGTGGTGATTCCGGAGAAAACCTGCACATTCCGGGCCGCCACCTGCTCGAAACCGCTTTTCCAGGCATAAATGGTAATGTCGGTAAAGGGACGGCCGTTTTCCTCCGGCTGTTCGCTTTCCGACCGTTCCGGGGTGGGGATGGCAACGGGCTCCGTAAGGCCGCTGCGGTTGGTCAGACGCATGGCAATGGCGGTGCCGTCGGATGAGACGATGGTCACCGCCACATTGCTCAGGGGAAGCTGGGCTTCGCTCATATAGGCTCTGGCTGTTATGTAGCCGTTTTCAGGCATGGCGTATCCTCCTTTCGGGTTTCGAAGCAGTATATGCAAAAACCAGCAAAAAGGTGCGCCGCCGGAAGCTCCTGGCGGCGTGATTTTACAGAAATGCCTGCATCTGACGGATATTGGCGTTTTCCGTGTCCAGCAGCTTCTGAGAAAGGGCGCTGATCCGGCTGTCCTCCCGGGGGAACTGGTGCATATTCCGGAGCCCCTTGATCATGCCCTTGGTGCTGCCCTGGATCATCATATCGGCAATTTTGGATTCGGATCCGCCTGCGGACAGCTTCATCCGGGTAACCATGTTGGACATCATCCGCAGAGCCGGGTCCAGATCCTTCAGCTCCCAGCCCCGCTGAGAGGCCAGGGCGTGGGCCTCCGTTTCAATCTGATCGTATTCCCGCAGCTGCTGCTCCAAGGCCCGCCGAAGACCCGGCCGCATCCGGGTATCCAATACGCTGCGGATTCCAATCTGTCCCATCTGTGTTGTTTTCAGTACCGAGCTCAGGATCTGCTGACTGTTTTTCATAAGGCATCCCTCCCGGGGCTAGTATTTGCCGGGAACGAAAAATCATTCAGAATCATACTGTGAAAAGAGGAGTGTGATGTTCATGTGTGCCATTTCCGGGATGGTTGGGCTGGAAGCCAGTGAGCCGACCCTGCGGAAGATGCTCTCCACCATGGCCCGGCGGGGCCCCGACGGCAGCGGCGTGTACAGTACCCCGGCCTGTACGCTGCTGCATACCCGATTGGCTGTGATCGATCCTGCCGGGGGCAGTCAGCCCATGACGCTGGATTGGGCAGGGGAGCGTTACACCATGGTCTATAACGGGGAGCTGTACAATACGGCGGAAATCCGCCGGGAGCTGGAAAGCCTGGGGCACCGGTTTCTGACTGCCTCGGATACGGAGGTGGTGCTTCACGCCTATGTCCGGTGGGGAGCGAAAAGCCTCACCAGGCTCAACGGCATTTTTGCCTTCGCGGTTTGGCAGGAGCGGGAGCAGCACCTGTTTCTGGCCCGGGACCGGATGGGGGTGAAGCCTCTTTTCTTCCGGGTGCAGGGAGCTACGCTGCTGTTTGCCTCGGAAATCAAAACCATCCTTTCCTATCCCGGGGTAAGCGCCAGCCTGGATGCCCAGGGAGCGGCCCAGATTTTGCTTTTGGGCCCCGGGCGGATCCCGGGAAGCGGCGTTTTCCGGGGCATTCGGGAGCTGGAGCCGGGGCAGTGGGCGACCTTTGCCGGGGGGAAGCTGGAAGTGAAGCGGTACTGGTTCTTGCGGGACCGGGTCCATGAGGAAACCTTCCCGGAAACGGTGGAAAGCGTCCGGGAGCTGGTCACGGATGCCATCCGGCGGCAGACGGTTTCGGATGTGCCTCTGGGCACCTTCCTGTCCGGGGGGCTGGATTCCAGCATCATCAGCGCTCTGGTGGCCCGGGACCGGCGGGAGACCGGGGAGGCGCTGGATACCTTTTCCATCGGCTACCGGGATGAAGAAAAGTTCTTTACTCCCGGAAAGTTTCAGCCCACCTCAGACCGGGCCTACATCGACCAAATGGCGCG
Organism: Oscillospiraceae bacterium; assembly: GCA_017622995.1. GTDB lineage: Bacteria > Bacillota > Clostridia > Oscillospirales > Oscillospiraceae > Faecousia. Next base: position 13,687 of record JAGAQA010000033.1, on the reverse strand, counting down.
GTTTATCGGCAGCCGCAGCCACAAATGGGAACTGACCCCGGAGGAGCTGGCGGATGCCCTGGAGGATGCCACCGTTGCCCGGGATCTTCCGGGGATGGCGGACGTGGATTTTTCCCTGCTGGTATTCTGCAAGCGGATCCGTTCCCATGTGAAGGTGGCCCTCTCCGGGGAGTGCGCCGATGAGATCTTCGGCGGTTATCCCTGGTATCGGGACCCGGAGGTCCGGAGCCGGGACGGTTTCCCCTGGGCACAGAATACCGCCCAACGGGCCAGCCTGCTCACCGATGCCGTCACAAAGCACCTGGATCCCGTTGCCTTTGTAAACGATGCATACCAATCAACCTGCCGGGAAAGCGATATAAACCCCGACTGTTCTCCTCTGGAAAAACGAATGAAGGAAATGGTCAATCTGAATTTTCGCTGGTTCATGCAGACCCTGCTGGACCGGAAGGACCGGATGAGCATGTACTGGGGGCTGGAGGTCCGGGTGCCCTTCTGCGACTACCGAATCGCGGAATACCTCTATGTCGTTCCCTGGGAATACAAGGATTACGGCGGGGAAGAGAAGGGCCTTCTGCGGCAGGCCATGGGGGGCCTGCTGCCCCGGGAAGTGGCCCACCGGAAAAAGAGCCCCTATCCAAAGACCTTTGACCCCAGGTATGAAGCTCTGCTGGAAGAAAAAATGGATGCGCTTCTGAAAGCAAAGGATGCGCCGCTGTTCAGCCTGGTCAGAAAAGACGCGCTGGTTTCCCTGCTGAATGGGTCCAGCCCCTGGCCCTGGTACGGCCAGCTCATGCGCCGGCCCCAGGTCATTGCCTACTTTTTGCAGACCGATTTCTGGCTGCGGCACTATGGTGTGGATCTGATATTCGATTAGCTCCAATTTCGGGTAAAAATGCCCAAATACGGTACGGAATAATTCGTGAAAAATCCCATCGTGAAAAATCCCGTCTTTTTTGATAAAATAAATTCAGAGGATTTTTTGGATTGGGAGGAAGCGGCTATGTATCAGGTGGGCCAGTTGGTCGTATACGGGATCCACGGTGTTTGCCGGATCAGTCAGGTCCAGGACCGGGTCGTGGACCGGGTCAGCCGCCGGTATCTGGTGCTGGAGCCCGTGAACCGGGGCGGCAGCCAATATTTTGTGCCCATGCACAATCCGGCAGCCATGCAGAAGGTGTCCCCGCTTCTGAGCCGGGAGGAATTGTCCGCCCTGCTTACCTCCGAAAGGGTGCACACAGACTGCTGGATCGGGGACGAAAACCGGCGCAAGCAGCTCTATCGGGAGCTATCCGGCAGCGGCAGCCGGGAAAAGCTTGCCCAGACCGTCTACAGTCTGTACCTTCACCGGCAGCGGCAGAAGGACTGTGGAAAGAAGCTCCACATCTGTGATGAGAATTTCCTCCACGACGCGGAGAAGATCCTGGCAGGGGAAATACAGGCAGTTCTGGGCTACACCAACGCCGAGGCCTTGGAATACCTGGCAAGCCGCCTTCAGGAACAGACCCAGGATTAAACACAATCCCCGCCGGAGTCGGCGGGGATCGGTGTTATTTGATGGTTTCTGCCAGCTCCAAAAGCTCCTGGGGACTGTTCACAATGGCCATGGCGCCGGCATCCTTCATTTCCTGCACATCTCCATAGCCCCAGCTGACGCCGATGGTGGGGATTCCAAGCTCCGCGGCGCCCAGAACATCATATTTGGTGTCGCCTACCATGATTGTCCTGCCGCCCTGGGGACTTTGCTTCAGCAGATAGCGAATGACATCGCTTTTCTTTTCCCGATCATGGCCCATGTCCGCGCCGCAGATCAGGCTGAAGTATTTTGCCAGGTCAAAATGCTCCAGGATTTCAATGGCGGTGACCTCCGGCTTGGAGGTTGCCACATAGAGCGCCCAGCCTCTGTCCTTCAGATCTTCCAGCAGCTCCCGGATGCCGGGGTAGGGGGTGTTCTCGAATTTTCCGATGGGGATGTAGCGGCTGCGGAACACCTCCACCGCTTCATCGGCCCTTTCCGGGGGAATGCCGAACTTGATAAAGCTCTGCCACAGGGGCGGGCCCACAAACACACCCATCTCCTCCCGCTTGGGAACCGGGTAGCCCATTTGCCGAAACGCGTACTGGGCGCAGTTGATAATGCCCTCGCCAGAGTCGGTCAGGGTGCCGTCCAGGTCAAAGAGCATACTCCGTTCAAACATGGTATCATCCTTTCTTTCCGTAAGGATGATACCATAACTGCCCGTTCTGCGCAAGGTCTTTCTTGGGAAGCTCTGAATAAGTCGGCATGAGCTGACAGCGAGAGATTTTGATTTGACAGAAGGTTTGGAAAACAGAGGAATACTGTATGTATTTCCTGTTTTCAAACTGCACTTTCAGAGCAAAAGATCCGCTGCTCAGCCGCAGACGATTTGTTCAGAGGTTCCCTTGCTTCACGGAAGCGGATATGCTATGATATACAAAACACAGGAGGCGCGTTATGAAAAAAATGTTTATCCGGGCCTACTGCCAGAGCAATCTGGGAGACGACCTGTTTGTATTGCAGCTGGCCCGCCGTTATCCGGGGACCCGATTCTATCTGTATGCCCTGGGGGAAAATCAGAATGCCTTTCGGGACCAGCCCAACCTCATTCTTCCCGGCACCTGGGACCGCATCCGCAGAAAGCTGACCCACACGCTGCACATCCCCCGAAGGGAAGTCTTTGACGGCCAGGGGCTGGACGGCAGGGTGGCCATCGGCGGGTCGATTTTCTGGGAGGGCGCCCCTACGGATTATCTGGAAGGGACCTTTCTCATCGGCGCCAACTGCGAGGACAGCTACAGCCCCGCCTACCGGCAAAAGCTCAGCAGTGCCCTGGCTTCTGCCGCGGGCTGCTGCTTTCGGGACCGGTTTTCCTATGCGCAGTTCCGGGGGCTTCCTCGGGTAACCTGCGCGCCGGACGTGCTCTATGACTGGGCTCCCGTCCAGAGCCCCTGCCGGGGCCAAGGAATCGGCATCAGTGTGGTATCCCGTAAGGGTGCCTTTCAGGATGACAGCCTGCGGCAAAGCTACTACGATGCCATTGCCGGGCTGTGCGATCTGTGCCGGAAGGAGCATATCCCCGTGAAGCTGCTGGGCTTCTGCCGGTCGGAAGGGGACGGGGAGGCCATGGAGGCCATCCGGACACGAACAGCCGATCCCGGGGACCTTACCTGTGTGCTCTATCAGGGAGACGTGGATACCTTCCTGGAGGAGATGAACGGCTGCGAAACCATTTTGGCCACCCGGTTCCATGCCATGATCCTGGGCTGGGTGCTGGGAAAAAACGTAGTGCCCATCCTCTACAGCAGCAAGCAGACCCATGTACTGGAGGACGCCGGCTTTCAGGGCCCCATGTGGAACGCGCTGAAGGGGGAAACCTGTACCGGTCCGGAGCTGCTGGAAATGGCCCGGCGTCAGGAGGGAAGACTGGACATTTCAAAGCTCAAACAGGAAGCCGGGCAGCAGTTCGATGCGCTGGACAAATTCCTGCAAGCATGAAGAAACCGGGGCTGGTTTTCACCGGCCCCGGTTACAGACTGTCAATAAAGCCTCGCAGAGTTCGCTGCGTCAGCAGCGAAAAGAATCTTAATGATTTTCTGCCGGGGCGCACCCCAGGGTGGCTTCTCTTGCCCCTTCGGGGCAATTCACCTTCTGTACCTGGCAGAAAATACATCTCAGGCTGCAAGTGTGGAATTTGTTCGCCTGCGGCGAACAAATTATGCGCGCAGCAGACTGCAAAATTGTCGGAAAAGCCCGAAGGGATTTTCCGACAAGATCAAACCGGGGCTGGTGAAAACCAGTCCCGGTTGTGCTGTCATTTGTTCAGTGCTTCCTTCAGGGCCTTTGCCAGCTGATCGGGGCAGGAGGTGCTCTTCATGCCGCAGCGGATGCCCTCCACCTTGGCGATCACATCCTCGGCATTCAGGCCCTCCACCAGGGCGCCGATGCCCTTCAGGTTGCCGTTGCAGCCGCCGATAAACTGTACGTTGTGGAGCTTTCCGTCTTCAATGTCGAAGAAGATGGTCCGGGAGCAGGTGCCCTTGGTTGTGTATTCGTAATGCATAATGTGGTTCTTCCTTTCTCTCTAAACGGTGAGATCCGCTGTCTTTGCGTCCACAAGCGCGATCAGGTCCTCCGGCGGCAGGAGCATCTGGTGGCCCCGCTCTCCGGCAGAAACGGCAATGGTATCGCTGAGACAGCACAGCTCATCTATGAATGTGGGGTACTTTTTCTTCATTCCCACAGGGCTGCAGCCCCCGCGGATATAGCCCGTCAGGCCCAGAAGCTCTTTTACGGCTACCAGCTCCATATTCTTGTCACCGGCGGCTTTGGCGGCCTTTTTCAGGTCCAGCTCACAGCACACGGGGATGCAGAATACATTGATTCCGGTTTTAGCCCCCCGGGCAACCAGCGTTTTGAAAACCTGTTCCTCGGGAAGCCCAAGCACCTGGGCGGCGTGGGTGCCGCTGAGGTCGGATTCCTCGCAGTCGTAAAATTTTTCTTCATAGGCGATTCCGGCTTTTTCCACCATTCGGACCGCATTTGTTTTTGCAGACATTTCAATCACCCTGGCTATTATAACCCATAGACGCCGCTTTCGCAATAGGGAATGGATCCATAAAAATGGGGCAATCTATGGAAAAGGAGGCGCGGAATATGGATTTGGACAAAAACGCGGACATGAAAAAAGAGGAGCGGGAGCAGGTTGTGGAGCTGGGCTCCGACATGACCCGCTCCAGCAGGGGCAACATCTATACCCTTACCATCATCGGCCAGGTGGAGGGCCATCAGGTGGCACCGGAGACGGTGAAAACCACGAAATATGAGCACGTTCTGCCCCTGCTTGCGGGCATCGAGGAAAGCGACGATGTGGATGGCCTGCTGCTGCTTCTCAATACCGTGGGCGGGGACATTGAGGCAGGGCTTGCCATCGCGGAAATGATCGCCGGGATGAAAAAGCCCACGGTATCCCTGGTGCTGGGGGGCGGGCACTCCATTGGCATCCCTCTGGCGGTATGCACCAAGGAATCCTTCATTACCCCCACCGCCAGCATGACGGTGCACCCGGTGCGGATGACCGGCCTGGTGGTGGGCGCGCCCCAGACCTTCCGCTACTTCCAGCGGATTCAGGAGCAGATTGCGGATTTCGTCACCGCCAACTCCCGGATCAGTCGGGAGGACTTCGTAAACTATATGATGGCTACGGGAGAGATGGCTACAGACGTGGGCACCATCCTCTATGGAAAGGAAGCCGTGTCTTCCGGCCTCATCGACAAACTGGGGGGCCTCAGCGACGCCCTTTCCGCCCTGCACCGGATGATCGACAAGAAAAAAGCGGAGAAGCAGCGGGAAGAAAATCCCTCATAATACGCCGCTCCCCAAAAGGGGAGCGGAAACCCAATAGAAAATGGTTGTATTTTTCTGGATTTGTGATACAATGTACAAAACTATGCGGTTTCCCATGTGGAGCGCAGTGATACAGGAGGTTATCATATGGCGGAATATAAGGAGTACATTACCCAGACCCAGGAAAACGGGAATGTTTTGATTTCGGAAGATGTGCTGGAAGTAATCGCCCAGCACGCCCTCAGCGAGGTTGAGGGCGCGGCCGGTCTCAGCGTCAAGCCCGGCGGCGAGGTGGCGGATCTGATTGGTGTAAAGAACTGGGGCAAGGGCCTGAAAATTTACATCAGCGAGGACAATACCGTTGCCATCGATGCCGACATTGTCATCCGTTACGGCTACAGTGTGGTAGACGTGGCCGACAGCGTGCAGACTGCCATTTCCACCGCCGTGGAATCCATGACCGGTGTGAAGGTTACCGCCGTCAACGTCAACGTCCGGGGCATCTCCCGGAAATAAGGAGCGGGTATGACGAGAGGAAATGCCAGGGAACTGGCCGTACATCTGATCTACTCCAGGGAGTTTACCGGCCAGGAGCCGGAGCAAGAGGTTGCCTCCCGCTTGGAAAAAGAATACTACATGTCCCTGTCCCAGGAAAACCAGGTCTATTCCGACCGCCCCAGCGCTTCTCAGGTGCGCTACATTGACACCGTGGTAACCGGTGTTGCCAACCGTCAGGAAGAGCTCAATGAGCAGATCCGCAGGTTTGCCATCGGCTGGGACATCAGCCGGATCTCCCGGCTGACCCGCTGTGTGCTGCAGCTGGCCATTTTTGAGACCCTTTTTGTGGAGGATGTGCCTACCGGCGTTGCCATTTCCGAGGCCGTCCGGCTGGCAAAGATGTACGATGGGGACGAGGCCGGTGCCTTCACCAACGGCATCCTGGGCGCCTTTGCCCGGAGTCTGCCCCAGGAGGGGGCCTGAGATGGGAACCCTTGGCATCGATACCAGCAACTACACCACCTCCATTGCCTATTTTGACGGCAAAGAAGGAATGAACTGTTCCAGGCTCCTGCCGGTAAAGCAGGGGGAGCTGGGTCTTCGCCAATCAGATGCCGTGTTTGCCCATATCAAAAGCCTGCCGGAGCTGTCCGGCAGGCTATTTGACCATATCGGGGAGCTTTCTATCACGGCAGTGGGAGTCAGCACCCGTCCCCGGGCGGTGGAGGGCAGCTATATGCCCTGCTTCCTGGTGGGGCTGAGCCATGCCAGGCTCCTGTCCCATGCCCTTGGGGTGCCTCTGGTGGAGGTATCCCACCAGCAGGGTCATGTGGCCGCCTGTCTGTGGAGCGCGGATGCCCTGGGGCTGATGGAGGAGCCTCACCTGGCCTGGCATCTCTCCGGAGGCACCACGGAGCTGCTGCTGGTGGAGCCGGAAGGGAAAAATGTGCGCTGCACCAGAATCGGCGGCACCACGGATATTTCCGCCGGTCAGCTGATCGACCGGGCCGGGGTGATGCTGGGGCTGTCCTTTCCCGCGGGAAAAGCCCTGGACGAGCTGAGCAAAAACGCCCAAAGGACGGACTCCTTCAAGGTAAAATGCGCGGACCGGAGCTTTTCCTTTTCCGGTATTCAGAATCAGGTTGAACAATACTTTTCCCGGACCGGGAGTCCGGAGGAGACGGCCGCGTTCTGTCTGCGCTGTGTAGCCGGTGCGGTGGTTCAGGCCACCCGGCAGGCCCAGAAGGCCTATCCCGGACTGCGGGTGGTGTTCTCCGGCGGCGTGGCCTCCAATTCCCTGCTGCGCGAAGAGACGAAACCCTTGAATCCGGTGTTTGCCCAGCCCCAGTTCAGTACGGACAATGCCATGGGCGTTGCCCTGCTGGCAAGCCGTCTGACAGAGGTATGATATGGCTGAGATTTTATCCGTTACCCAGGTAAATGAATATATCCAGGGGAAGATGAACGCGGACCCGCTGCTGTCCCAGGTTGCGGTCCGGGGGGAGATCAGCAACTATAAGTGCTACCCCTCGGGGCATCACTACTTCACCCTGAAGGACCAGGAGTCGGCCCTGAAGTGCGTGATGTTTAAGGGGAACGCCTACTCTCTGCGGTTCCGCCCGGAAAGCGGCATGAAGGTCATTGCCCTGGGCAGAATCAGTGTCTACCCCCGGGACGGCCAGTACCAGCTCTATGTTTCGTCCATGGCTGTGGACGGCATCGGCGACCTGTACGCCGCCTTTGAGGAGCTGAAAAAGAAGCTGGCAGGGAAGGGGCTCTTCGCCCCGGAACACAAAAAGCCCATCCCCAAATACCCCGGAACCATCGGCGTGGTAACCAGCTCCGCCGGGGCGGCGGTGCATGATATTCTCCGGATTCTGCGCAAACGCTACCCACTGTGCGCCGTCCGGCTGCTGCCGGTTCGGGTCCAGGGTGCGGAAGCACCGGAGGAAATCGCCGGGGCCATCCGATACGTGAATCAATACCGGCTGGCAGACCTGCTGATCGTCGGCCGGGGCGGCGGCTCCATTGAGGACCTGTGGGCCTTTAACGACGAACGGGTGGCCTACGCCATCTATGAATCGGAAATCCCCATTATCTCCGCGGTGGGCCACGAGCCGGATGTGACCATTGCGGACTACGTTGCCGATCTGCGGGCGGCCACCCCCTCCAACGGCGCGGAATTGGCCGTGCCTGACCGGGAGAGCCTGATGCAGAATCTGGATGCCCTGAACGCCGCCATGGGCACTGCCCTGAACCGGCAGCTGAAGCTGTGTACCCAGCGGCTGGACGCTCTGGCAGCCTCCCCGGCACTGCGTAGTCCCACCGGGTATCTGGATCAAAAGCAGAAGGATTTGACCCTGCTGCAAAACCGGTTATCCGCCAGCCAGGAGCGGCTTCTGGCCCGGACAAATCAGCGGTTTGTGGGCTGCGTTGCCAAGCTGGACGCCATGAGCCCACTGAAGGTTCTGTCCCGGGGCTATGCCATGGCTCAGGGGGAAGACGGAAGGGTACTGCGCTCCGTGAGCCAGACAGAACCGGGGCAGAAGATTACCGTGCGGTTTTCCGACGGCAGCGTTTTCGCCACCGTCACCAGTATAAAGGAGGCTTCCCATGAGCAAGAAGAATGAAACCTTTGAAGAGAAGATGCGCCGCCTGGAGGAGATCGTCCGGGCCATGGAGCGGGGGGACGTGGCGCTGGAAGAATCCCTCAAGCTGTTTCAGGAGGGCACAGAGCTTGTGCGCAGCTGCGGAAAGCAGCTGGAGGAGGCCCGTATGCAGGTGACAAAGATTACCGCCGGTGCCGACGGAACCCCCGGAGAGGAGCCCTTCAGCGATGAAATTTGAGGAACAAGCCCGTGCTTATCGGGAGACAATTGAGCGTTACCTGGCATCCATTTACGCCTCCTTTGGGGAAGAGCCCCAAAAGCCCATTTTTGAAGCCGCCAACTACAGTCTCCTGGCCGGGGGAAAGCGGCTGCGTCCCATGCTGGCGCTGGAATTCTGCCGGATCTGCGGAAGGAATCCGGAGGAGGCGCTGCCCTTTGCCGCGGCGGTGGAAATGATCCATACCTACAGCCTGATCCACGATGATCTGCCCTGTATGGATAACGACGACTACCGCCGGGGCAGGCTCACCAACCACAAGGTGTTCGGGGAAGGCATGGCCGTGCTGGCAGGAGACGCCCTGCTGACGGACGCCTTTGCCGTTGCCGCCCGTGCAAAGCTCCCGGAGCCCGGGAAAATCGGGGAGGCCATCGCCATTTTAAGCGAATGTGCCGGTTCCCTGGGTATGATCGGCGGTCAGGTTCTGGATATTATGAGCGCTCAACGGGCCTGCACCGAGCAGGAGGTTCTGGATATTCAGTCCCGGAAAACCGGCCGGCTCATCGTTGCCCCCTGTGTGCTGGGCGTTATCGCCGGAAACGGCACCGAAGCCCAGAAGGAAGGGGCAGCCGGATTCGCGTCGCTGCTGGGCCTTGCCTTCCAGATCCGGGACGATATACTGGATGTCATCGGCGATGCCGGAGAGCTTGGAAAGGCCACCGGAGTGGACGGGGACAAAAATACGTTTGTCAGACTGTATGGCCTGTCCAGCTGTGAGCAGCTGGTGAAGGATTACACCGCAAGGGCCATCGACTGCCTGAAGGTATTTCCCGACCCATCCTTCCTGACCGAGCTGGCCCTGAGCCTGACGGAGCGAAAAAACTGATGCTCGGGGCTGCCGCTTTGTTTCGCGGCAGCCCGTTCTTTTTATGGAATTATCCCGAAATCTTTTGATATAACGCTGGACATTTGTATACTGTATATGATATAATCCCTATGGAATCGTTTGCGTTAACAAACGAAAAACAAAAGAATAAGAAGGTGGTATTTGGTGGATTATACCAAGTATGTGTTAAAGAGCAACGAAGAGCTGGAAGGCTTGCTCGCCGGGAAGGATCACTTCTTTGTGGTAGCCTGCAACAAGTGCTTCAAAGAGTTCAACACCACTGAAGAGCCGGAAGTGGGCGCCTTCGCCGCTTTCGCAGAGGCCCAGGGAAAGCACATCACCGGAACCGCCAAGGTGGATTTCCTCTGCAATAAGGTGCAGACGGAAAAGAAGCTGGCGGGTATCCTGCCCGAAGGTACGGAGAATGTGGTCGTCATTTCCTGCGGTCTTGGTGTGCAGACGGTGGCGGATCTGGAGTCCGTTCCCGTTTTCACGGCAACCAATTCCCTGAATTACATCGGACACCACGGCATGGCCCTGACAAAGAAGACCTGCGGTGCCTGCGCCCAGTGCTATCTGAATGTCACCGGCGGCATTTGCCCCATCGTGGACTGCACCAAGAGCCTGGTGAACGGCCAGTGCGGCGGCGCCAAGGACGGCAAGTGCGAAATCGATCCCAAGAAGGACTGCGCCTGGGAGAAAATCTACCAGCGCCTGGAGAAGCAGGGCAGAACCCGGGAATTCCTGGATCAGCCCGTTCAGCTGCGTGATTACTCCGCAGTCAATGTGGACGCCATCAAGGCCTATGTGGCCCAGGCCCGGGCAAAGCGGTACGAGGGCTTCTATGGCGGTGTCCATCCCACCGAAAACAAGGAATACACCGAGCATCTGGCTCTCCAGAAGTTCCCGGAGCCCGATACCGTGATCATTCCGCTGGCAATGCACATCGGCGCTCCCGCCAATCCCGTTGTCAAGCCCGGCGATACGGTAAAGGTCGGTCAGCTGCTGGGTGAGCAGGCCGGTTTCATCAGCGCGCCTGTCCACAGCAGTGTCAGCGGTACCGTGCTTGCTGTGGAGCCCCATACCCATCCCAACAAGGGCCCCGGCATTCTGAGCGTTGTCATCAAGAACGACGGCAAGAATACCCTCCATGAGTCCGTTGTGCCGGGCAAGCCTCTGGAAGAGCTGACTGCCGACGAGATCGTGGAGATCGTCAAGGAGAAGGGCATCGTCGGTATGGGCGGCGCAACCTTCCCCACTTACGTAAAGCTGAAGCCCGGCAAGCCCATCGATGCCGTGCTCATCAACGGCTCCGAGTGTGAGCCCTACCTGACCGCCGACCACCGGGTCATGCTGGAGTATGCCGATGACATCGTATTTGGTCTGCGGGCCATGATGAAGGCGGTCAGCGCTCCCGAGGGTGTGATCCTCATCGAGGACAACAAGCCCGATGCCATCGCTCTGATGGAGGAGAAGGTGGCCCCCTACGACAACATCCGCGTCTGTGCCGCCAAGACCCAGTATCCCGAGGGCGCTGAGAAAATGCTCATCAAGAAGGTCATGGGCCGTGCGGTTCCCAGCGGCAAGCTGCCTGCTGACGTAGGCTGCGTGGTCAGCAATACCTCCACTGCCAAGGCAATCTCCGATGCCATCCAGAAGGGTATGCCCCTGGTGGAGCGCGTGGTTTCCGTTACCGGCGAGTTCATTCGGAATCCCGGCAACTACATGGTAAAGCTGGGCACCAATGTTCAGGAGATCATCGATCACTGCGGCGGTATCACCGGTGACGATGTGGTGCTCAAGATGGGCGGCCCCATGATGGGCGCTCCCATCAAGGACACCAATGTGCCCATCATCAAGGGCTCCAACGGCATCATTGCCATCGCCGCCGACCACACCGAGGAAAAGGAATGCATCAAGTGCGGCCGCTGCGTGGATGTCTGTCCCATGGAACTGGCTCCCCTGGAGATCTACAAGCTTGGTCAGCTGGGCGACGCCGAGGGCCTGCTGAAGCTGAACGTGATGGACTGCTTCTCCTGCAAGTGCTGTGAGTACATCTGTTCGTCCAAGATTCCTCTGGTATCCAAGATCAATGCTGCCAAGGGCCTGGTTGCGCCGCTGCTCAAGAAGAAATAAGGGGGATGAAGAAACCATGTTAATGACAAAACTCAAATCTCGCGAGGCAATCGCCTCCCTGGCTTCCGGCAAGGTCTTCATCATCAACTGCTTTGGCTGCAAAGAAGTTGGTTTCCCTGAGGAAGAAGCAAAGGCGCTCCAGAAGGAGCTGGCAGAGGCCGGCAAGGTTGTGGGCGTTCTGACCACCGATTACATCTGCAATCCCGATGAGCTGGCTCTGCGGCTGCGGGGCCCCATGGCTCAGATCAGTGAAGCGGATGCCGTTCTGGTATTCTCCTGCGGCGTCGGCGTCCAGACCCTCTCGGAGGTGCTGGAGGACAAGCCTGTCTATGCCTGCTGCGACACCATTGAGCTGCCCGGCTTCCAGGGCGTTACCCCGCTGGAATACGACTGCGGTCAGTGCGGCGAGTGCTTCCTGAATCTCACCGGTGGTATTTGCCCCATCACCGCCTGCTCCAAGAGCCTGGTCAACGGCCCCTGCGGCGGAACCAGCCACAACGGCAAATGCGAGGTCTGCCCTGATATGGACTGCGGATGGGAGCGTATCATTGAGCGCCTGAAGGCCCAGGGCCGGTTGGACGTTCTGAAGTGCCCCACCCAGCTGCACGATTTTAATACGGACGAGGCTACCAAGGCCGCCAAAGAATCTGAATAATTAGGAGCGAATAGAATTATGAGAATTACGGAACTGTTTGATAACGGTGAATTTGTAGTTACTGCCGAGGTCGGCCCTCCCAAAGGAATTCATATCGACGGCATGGTGGAAGAGGCCAAGGAATATCTGTCCGGCGTCCACTTCGTCAATGTCACGGATAACCAGTCCTCTGTGATGCGCCTGGGTTCTCTGGCCACCTGTAAGGTGCTGAAGGATGCGGGTCTCAACCCCATTTTCCAGCTGACCTGCCGTGACCGGAACCGCATCGCCCTGCAGTCCGATCTGCTGAGCGCCGCCATGCTTGGCATTGACAACATTCTGTGCCTCACCGGCGACCACACCAAGCTGGGTGACCATCCCCAGGCCAAGCCTGTGTTCGATCTGGATTCCGTGTCCCTGCTGCACACCGCCAGCCTCCTGGAGACCGGTGTGGATCTGGGCGGCAACGAGCTGGTGGGCGAGCCCCCCAAGTTTGCCAAGGGCGCGGTTGTTTCTCCCTGCTCTGACTCTGTGGATGCCCAGCTGGTGAAGATGGAGCGCAAGGTCAAGGCCGGTGCCGAATACTTCCAGACCCAGGCCGTCTTTGAGCCCGAAAAGTTCATCAAGTTCATGGAAACCGCAAAGCAGTTCGGCAAGCCTGTCCAGGTTGGCATCATCATTCCCAAATCCGCCGGTATGTGCAAGTTCATGAACAAGAACGTTGCCGGTGTCCACATCCCCGACGCGCTGATCGAGGAGCTGCAGGCGGACAAGGAAAAGACCAAGGCCGGTATTACCGGTGTGGAAATTGCCGCCCGGATCATCCGGGAGTGCAAGCCCTACTGCCAGGGTGTACATATCATGAGCCTGGGCTGGGAAGCCAAGATTCCCGCTCTGCTGGAGCAGGCCGGTCTCAAGTAAGCACAGGGCCTTTTCCGGTATCATCCCATAGATAATTTGCAGAACAGCACACAGCCCAAAATCCGGCTGTGTGCTGTTTTTGGATTCCGCCATTCTGAGGGAAAGGAAGCTTTCGCGAACGAAGCCCTCTCCTGGGAGAGGGTGCCCCCGAAGGGGGCGGGTGTGGGGCGGTATCCGGTTAAGCATTTGAGCACTTTGGGCGCAAAGCGCCCTTAGCTCTCCCCTGGGAGAGCTGGCACGGCATCTGCCGTGACTGAGAGGAGAGTCCGGGTGCGGGCCCCCTCTTCGCCCCAGTGCGCGCTACTTCTGCACCGCTTCTTTTGGGAGAGGCAAGGGGGTTATCTGAGTTTCCAGCTGCTACCGCCCCACATCCGTCTCGCCCTTACGGGCGAGCCACCTTCTCCCAGGAGAAGGCTTTGCG
>JAGAQA010000032.1 GCA_017622995.1 Oscillospiraceae bacterium | reverse complement strand
TGAATCAGTCGGCAAGCGCTGACAGCGAGAGATTTTGATTTGACAGAAGGTTTGGAAAACAGAGGAATACTGTATGTATTTCCTGTTTTTCAAACTGCACTGTCAGAGCAAAAGATCCGCTGCTCAGCCGCAGACGATTTTTCAGAGGTTCCTAAGATTCCGGGAGGAACCAGATGAAACAATATGATGTAACCGGTATGAGCTGTGCCGCCTGCTCTGCCAGAGTGGAAAAGGCGGTATCAAAGGTGCCGGGGGTAACAGGCTGCTCCGTCAGTCTGTTGACCAATTCCATGGGCGTGGAAGGGACTGCCGACAGCCAGGCGGTAATCCGGGCCGTGGAGGAAGCGGGCTATGGAGCCAGCCTGAAGGGGCAGACAAAAACAGCGCCGTCTTCGGATTTGGACGCGCTGAAGGATAGGGAAACACCCAAGCTGCGGAAACGGCTGTTTGCATCCCTGGGCTTTCTGGTTGTGCTCATGTATCTTTCCATGGGGCATATGATGTTCGGCTGGCCGCTGCCCGCTTTTCTGGAGGGCAACCATGTGGCTATGGGCATTGCCCAGCTGCTGTTGGCCGGAATTGTCATGGTTATCAACCAGAAATTCTTCATCAGCGGCTTCGGAGCCCTGCGCAACCGTGCCCCCAACATGGATACCCTGGTGGCGCTGGGTTCTATGGCCTCCTTTCTGTGGAGCGTGTATGCGTTGTTTGCCATGACCGGGGCCCAGCTTCGCTTGGATTCTGGGGCTGTTATGGGCTATATGGAGGAATTCTATTTTGAATCCGCCGCCATGATTCTGACCCTCATCACCGTGGGCAAAATGCTGGAAGCCCGGTCCAAGGGGAAAACCACCGATGCCCTAAAGGGCCTCATGAAGCTGGCGCCGAAAATGGCAACCCTTTTGCGGGATGGGAAAGAGGAAACGGTCCCCATCGAGGAGGTGCGACAGGGGGATGAATTTGTGGTCCGCCCCGGTGAAAGTATCCCGGTGGACGGTGTGGTACTGGAAGGAACCGGTGCCGTCAACGAGTCGGCCCTGACCGGGGAGAGCATTCCGGTGGACAAAGCTCCCGGGCAGCGTGTTTCCGCGGCTACCATAAACCAGTCCGGCTTTCTGCGCTGCCGGGCCACCCGGGTGGGGGAGGATACCACCCTTTCTCAGATCATTCAGATGGTCAGCGATGCGGCAGCAACCAAGGCCCCCATTGCCAAGCTTGCGGACAAGGTGTCCGGTGTGTTCGTGCCGGTGGTGATCTCCATTGCGGTCCTGACAACCGCCCTCTGGCTGCTGTTGGGAAGAGATTTTGGCTTTGCCCTGGCAAGAGGCATTTCCGTGTTGGTTATCAGCTGTCCCTGCGCCCTGGGACTTGCCACACCGGTGGCAATTATGGTTGGCAACGGTGTGGGCGCGAAAAACGGCATCCTGTTCAAAACCGCGGTCAGTCTGGAACAGACCGGAAAGACGGACATTGTGGTCCTGGACAAAACCGGAACCATTACGGAGGGGAAACCCCGGGTTACGGATCGGATTCCCGCTCAGGGCATTCCGGAACAGAGGCTGCTGTCTCTGGCGGCTTCTCTGGAAGCCAAGAGTGAACACCCTCTTTCCAGGGCGGTTCTGGAGGAAGGGGAGCGACAGGGGATACAGGTGCAGAATGTGGAACACTTTTCCGCGCTCCCCGGTAACGGCCTGAAAGCGGAACTGGGGGGAAAGCCCCTTTTGGGCGGCAGCCTTTCCTTTGTAGGGACTCAGGTGCCTGTTTCCCGGGAAATGGAGCAGCTGGCCCGGAAGCTATCGGAAGAGGGGAAAACGCCGTTGCTCTTTGCCTTCGATGGGGCACTTCTTGGCATGATTGCGGTGGCGGATACCGTTAAGGCGGACAGCCCCAGGGCGGTGAAGGAACTGCGCCATATGGGCATCCGTGTGGTCATGCTTACCGGTGACAATCCCCGAACTGCCAAGGCCATCGGAGACCAGGCCGGTGTGGACGAGGTGATCGCCGGTGTGCTGCCCGACGGAAAGGAAGCGGTGATCCGCCGTCTGAAGAAGCAGGGGACCGTCGCCATGGTTGGTGACGGGATCAATGACGCTCCGGCTCTGACCCGGGCAGATACGGGCATTGCCATTGGCGCGGGGGCGGATGTTGCCATCGATGCGGCAGATGTGGTGCTGATGAAGAGCAGCCTCCTGGATGTGCCTGCTGCCATCCGGCTGAGCCGTGGGACTCTGCGGAATATCAAACAGAATCTTTTTTGGGCGTTCTTCTACAATACCATTGGAATCCCCCTGGCGGCGGGCTGCTTTGTAGGCTTTGGCCTGACCCTGAATCCCATGTTCGGCGCCTTGGCCATGAGCTTGAGCAGCTTCTGCGTGGTCACCAATGCCCTGAGGCTAAACCTGTGCAGGCTTTATGACAGCAGCCATGACCATAAACGCAGACGGACCGTTAAAAAAGAAGCGCCCAGCATGGCACGCAAAATAGTCATCGAGGGTATGATGTGCGCCCACTGCGAAAATGCTGTGAAAACAGCCCTCCAAAAGCTGGATGGGGTAGAGGAAGCGACTGCCGACCATCAGGCGGGAATCGCCAGGGTGACCCTCAGCAAGAGCCTTTCGGATGAGGTCCTCAGAAAAGCTGTGGAAGCGGAAGACTACCGGGTCATTTCCATTGAAAAAATCTGAAAAATCATGAAAAATCCCTGGAAAGGCTGATCCTTTTCAGGGATTTTCGGTATTCGGTCAGCAAAACCGCCGGACAGACTTCCGGCTGGAAGTCATGCAAAAGAATCACTTATCCTTTCGCAACGGGATAGATCGGGAGTTTCTCCTCTCTGGCCAGTTGGAGCAACTGATGGTTTTTCAGATTCCTTGTGCCGATGGGTGTCCCCGCGTCTACGACAGACGCACATTTTAGCAGCAGCTTTGCTGCCTGCTGATACTGTCCGTCGGTGATTTCCTCAAACGCAGGGGTCGAAACCACACTGCTTGCCAGAACCTGGGCCACCTGAAAATCCACGTCATTGTCAAACAGAATCCCCGTAGCAAAGGGAATCCCCTTTTTTTGCAGCGCACGGTATACCGGGATTCCGCAACCCCCGCCGGCAATCACAAAAACCTTTGGCGCGCCTTCCGGCTTCGACAGCTCCACACTGCCAAACAGCAGGTTATAACTGCCGGATTCCATGCCGTAAAGCTGTTCTATGGCATGGTTTTGCAGCACCTCCTCCGGCGTCCCAAAGGCTTCAATGGTCTCCCCCTTAACGCACAGAAGATAATCGGAAATCTTCATGGCAAGGTCGATTTCGTGCAGGGACAGAATCACCGTAAGCTGCTTTTGCTGGGCCATTTCCCGCAGGATGTCCAATAGCTCCATTTTATAGCGAATATCCAGATAGGCTGTCGGTTCGTCCAGTACGATGACCTCCGGCTCCTGGCACAAAGCCCGGGCCAGGAGAATCCGCTGCCGCTGCCCATCGGATAAGGTGGCAAAATCCTGTCCGGCCAGGTCCAGCGCATGCACACGCTCCAGCGCCTCCCGCACCGCCGCCTTGTCCAGTTCGGTCAGATGCCCGAACAGGTTCGTGTAGGGGTAGCGTCCCATAGCGACAACCTCCGCGCAGGTGGTCAGCTCCGGGCGGATGCGGTCCGTCAGCACCACGGCCACCTGCTTTGCCAGCTCCTTCGGCTGCCACTGCTGGAGGCTCTGCCCGCCCACAAACACCTTTCCGGAAATGGTTTCCAGATGCCGGGTGATGGATTTTAGGATGGTAGATTTCCCCGCGCCGTTGGGGCCGATAAGGGTCAGGATTTTCCCCTTCTCCAGACGGATATTGATGTCGTGAATCAGGATATGCCCGTCATAGCCCACTGCCATAGCTTCTGTTTTGAAATAGGGTTCCATGTCATACCTCCTGATTCCTTCTGCGCTTGACCATCATATAGATGACGACGGGTGCGCCGAAAATCGAGGTTACCGTACCGATGGCAAGCTCTGTGGGCGCGAACACCGTCCGGGCAATCAAATCGCAGAATACGCAGAATACCGCGCCGCAGAAAAAAGCGGCGGGAATCACATAGGCAGGCTTAGCCGATTTGAGGAGGCTCCGGGTAATGTGGGGCACGGCAATGCCTACAAAGGAAATGGGGCCTGCCAGCGCCGTGACGCAAGCAGACAACAGGCTGGACAGGGCGATCAGCAGCACCCGAAAGGGCTTCACACGGATGCCCATGCTCTGGGCGTAGCCCTCCCCCAGAGTGTAGGCGGAAATAGGCTTGCACAGCGCCAGCGCTCCAAGCACCCCCGGAATGCACAGCAGCGCTGCCAGCCTCACATTTTCCCAGCTGGCACCGGAAAAGGTGCCCATAGACCAGTTGGTCAGGTTCACCACATCGTGATCGTCGGCAAAGGTGACGCAGAAATCCGTCACCGCGCCGCAGATATAGCCCACCATGATGCCGATAACCAGCAGCATGGACATACTGTGCACCTTCTGAGCAAACAGCAGCACCACGGAGGTGATCAGCAGTGAGCCGAGAAACGCCGCCAGAATCAGGGTCGCGGGACTGACAGAGCCCAGAAAGTTGACCAGAAAAATCAGGGTAATGCCCACCACCATTTTCGCGCCGGAGGAAATGCCCAGCACGAAGGGTCCCGCAATGGGATTGCGGAAGAACACCTGCAACAAATAGCCGGAGACAGACAGGGCGCCTCCCAGGATTGCCGCCAGCAGCATCCGGGGTATCCGAATGCTGAACAGAATCTGGCTTTCTGTGGAGCGATGCATCACCTCCGCCAGCTCCCGGGCATAACCGCCCCGGGTCAGGACATTGGCGATCCAACAGCGCAGCCCATCCCAGAGCATGGAAAACACATCTCTGGTTCGGATGGAAACAGAGCCGATATTCACATTCAGCAGCAGCGTTAGCAGGAGCAGCCCCCACAGAAGCAGCATCACCGTCCAGAACCGACCGGGATTGCCCAGCCGCAGTTCCTGCCAATCCGGGTTTTCATTTCTTCTTTTCATGGTGCCGCAGCCTTTCTTTTTCTATCGCAGCCGGTACAGGAAGGGCAGCTCCGTCAGATTGTCCGCCTCCCCCGAGAAGATTTTCTGGAAGCTCTGGATCATCTGTCCCAGCTGGGTGGTTTCCTGATACATATTTTTTCCGGTACACCAGACATTTCCATTGCGCACCGCCCGAAACTGTGCCAGAAGCGGACTTTTCTCCAACAGCTCCTCCATGGAGTGAATTTCACCGCCGATGGTGCTGTTGTAAATGATGTAGTCCGCATCCTTCGCGCTGGCAAAGAAGCGCTCCATTTCGATATTCACCGTGGAGGTTCGCGTCTGCGCGTCGCCCAAATCCTTGAATACATATTGCCCGCCTGCCAGCTCCAGCATTTTGGTGACATAATCTCCGCTTTTCCGCGCCACCACATAGCCGGAGGAACTGATGTGGAAAAAGGCCACGGTTTTTCCGGAGCTTTCCGCCTTCAGCGCCTCATTCAGGTAGGTCACCTGTTCCTGAAAAAGCTCTTCTGCCCTGTCCTCTTCGTTCAGCAGGGCGGCATAAAGCTTGATCCACTCGGTGCGGCCCAGAGGATGCTCTTCCATACTGGACTGGTCGGTGAGGACCCCAATGCCCAGTTCCTCCAGCTTTTGCTTGACATCGGAGGCATGTCCGATCATCATGGATTCTACCGCCAGTGGGCAGTGGTGGGACAGGAGCATTTCGTAGTCCGGCTCGCTGTACTTTCCCGCGTAGAGGATTTTCCCCTCCTCCATCGCCTTTCGGGCGTTGTCAATGTACCAGCTCTCCGTCCGGGAGCCGGACAGAGAAATGGCGTCCAGCCTGTCCAGGGCGTCAAACAGGCACATAGCGGAGGTGGCCGCCAGATAAATGTTGTCCAGGGGTTGATACAGCGGCACCGCGTCCTTTGGCGCACCGTCCGGCACCTGACATCCCTCGGGAACGGTGAGGAAACGGCTGCCGTCACCCAACGTAATCAGCTTGTAGCCGCCGGCATAGTAGTCCACCCGAAACTGGGTGGCAAATTGCAGCTCCATGCTGCGCTCCGGAATCCAGCTGCGATTTGCATCCTCCCCGTTTTGCCCTCCGGCACAGCCGCTGAGCAGGGACAGGAGCATGGCCAGCGTCAGCAGCCACCCGGAAAACCGTTTTCTGTTCATTTTCCTGCCAGCGTGGTGCTGTCAAAATACAGCGTATACTCCACCAGGTGGGGTTCACTCATGGCAGTCGTTAAGGCGCTGACCGCCATATCCGCGTCCAGCGCCACGGGGATTCGGAAGGTGGAATTGCCCTCCTGCTGGATGGGATCATACTGCACACCGTCAACGATCATGTATGAATAGTGGGGGCTGCTCCACTGAATCGTCGCGGTCAGAGTTTCCACGTCTGAGGTGAGCTCCGCCGGGGATGCCACGCTTGCCCTGCCGGAGCCGCCGGCCAGCGTCACGGCGCAGGTGTAAGAACCAGCCTGTGGAACCGGATTCTGCACGCTGACCCGGTGGTCATACCACACGCCCTTGGTGCCGATGATGGCAAGATCAAACACCTGCCCCACCGAAACCACCGGGATATCAAAGCCGAAAACCTCCTCACTGAGACCGTCACTGTAGGTTACCGTGTCCACGGTGGGCTCCAGCCATACTGCCCCGGACTGCTGCGCATCTTCCGCCGTGCCTACATAGAGGTTGACGATTTTCTTGGATTGCAGACTGACATGCAGGGTTTGCGTGCCATTTTCAACCGTCAGCGTTCCTTTGCCGTTGCAGGCTTCGCTCGCCCGGAACATTCCGCTGTCGGTTTCAAAGTCCACGGTGTAGCAGCCATCCGGCAAAACCCGGGCAGGAGCAGGGGCTTCCGTTTCCCTTACGGCGGTTTCCGTTGGTTCGGGAAGGGTTTCCGCCATGGTGGTGGGAGGCGTGGCAGCGGCCGCCGGAGCAGCCGGTGCCACGCAGCCTGCCAGCAGGGTAGCCAACAGCAGCACAGGAACCAGCTTTTTCATCTTTTTCATAATGAATCCTTCCTTCCTTGGGACCTTTCGCTGGAATGCAGATTTCCAATGCCCGGAGGTTTTCGCCTCCGGGCAAGAGAGTATCACTTCATGCTGTCAATCGCAGTCTGGGTATGGGCAACATACAGATCCTGTACTGCTTCGATGCTGCCCAGTCCTGCAATCTGGGCCGTCACGCTGTCAAAGCATCCGGCGTCCTGGAACATGCTTTTCCAGGAGTCCTCTTCATCACCTGCCATATCGTTGTTGGCATGGTCTCCGGCAACCACCATCAGGGGACGCAGAATCACGTTTTTATAGCCAGCCGCCTTCACCGCCTCGATGACCGCTTCGCAGGCAGTCTCCTCCGGCTCGCCCTCCACGGTTCCGATGAACACGTTGTCATAGCCAAGCTTTTCCATCTGGGTCTGCATCTGGCTGTAGGTAACCTTGGCCACATGGGCGGTGCCGTGGCCCATCAGCACAAAGGCCGTTTCCTGCTCCGCTGCCGCAGCCGCGTCGGCAAAGCCGCCGTCTGCCGCCGTGTCGGCTACTACAGCCTTGGCAACCGCTTCCTTGTCTGCGTTGATGACCGTAGCATCAGAGCCAACCTCACCCAGCAGAGGCTCTGCTACGGCGATTTTCTCAAACTTGTCCCGGTAGGCATCCAGCGCGTCCATCATCTCGTCATATTCCGCGCCATGCATCAAGTGAGTGGGCTGCACCACCAGCTCCTTTACGCCGTTGGCCACCGCCCGATCCAGCGCCTGCTCCATGTTGTCGATGGCTTCGCCGTCCCGTGCCTGCACATGGTTAATGATGATCTGGGCGGTAAAGGCCCGGCGCACGGACCAATCGGGGAAGGCTTCCTGCAATGCGTCCTCAATGCTCTTGACATCCTTCACACGGCTGTCATTGAAGGAGGTGCCGAAGCTGACCACCAGAATTTCCTTCTGCCCGATGCCGTCGGCGTTCAGCGGATCATCCAGACTGGCATCGCCGGTATCCCGTCCGAAGTAATCCGGGTCCGCGTTCTCGCCTTCCACCAGCTCCTTCTGGGCATCGGTCAGGGCATCCCATGCGGCCTTGGCAGCAGCGCACTGGGCATCGGTATCTGCAGTCCGCTGCTGTACATAGATGGCATCAATCAGCTCTGCCACGGCATCCGCGGCAGCCTGATCGTCCACCAGGGCTTCGGTTTCCGGTGCTGCCGGGGCTTCTGCAGCAGCCGGGGCTGTGGTTGCGGGGGCCTGGGTCGCAGCGGGCGCCGCCGTGTTGCCGCAGGCACACAGCAGCATTGCCGCCGCAAGCACAGCAGCAATCAGGGTACTTGTTTTTTTCGTGTTCATAGTGTTTCCTCCTTGTGTCTTTCGCACAAAAATTCTTTGAAGAGAACACGGTTCAGGGCTTTATACGACAGGTCCTCGAAAAAAAGAGACCTTCCCAAGAGGAAGGTCCCATAAAGCAATCCAAGCTTACTGTATCAAGCAGTGGTGTTCGGCACGGCCAATTCCTCGTGACCTGGGTGTTTTCACCCTGTACCAATGGCTGGCAGGTTTCCTGACTTTCGGGTCATCACAGCGCCGCGCCTTCTCACTTTCGCAATGGCATATTGCAGCGCTATTCTCCGGTTCACAGTGACGAGATCGTACAGGTTTTTCACCTGTTTCCCTTTTACCCCCTGCTCCGCAAAGAAAGCGGAACAGCGGCACCAACCATCTGAGTATTCAGTTCCTGTTTATTGTAGCAATAACCAATAAGAAATGCAATAGAAATTTTCCAAACAATGATTTTCTGATCATATGGCCGCTCTCTGTCAGAGCACAGCCTTCCGAAGAAAAACGGAGATTGTATCCGGCAGGCTCTGTCAGCCTGGTTCATAACTTGCTCGATTTTACGCAGAAATGTTTTGAAGGAACCAATGATTTCCTGTCAATAATAACAGGTTCTTTCCGAACCTCTTCTGCGATCATTATTTACAAATAAGTGGAAATAGGCTGTTTTGGTAAGCAGAAATCCCTGAGAAGGCTGATCCTTCCCAGGGATTTCTCTTAGGGCAACACCGCACAATGCCCCATTATGCGGTGCTGCCTTAGTTACCGTTTCTGATCTGCAGCAGCTTGTTTTTCAGCTCGTTCTCCATTTTGGCCATCTCGGCTTCGGCGGCCAGCCGCTGGGCCCGCCCGTCAGACTGAATCTTCATCACATCGTCCAGAGTCTGGATCAGGTCCGCGTTGGTTTTCTTCAGGGTTTCAATGTCCACAATGCCCCGCTCGGCTTCCTTGGCGGTTTCCACAGAGGCCATGTGCAGCTTTTCCGCATTCTTTTTCAGCAGGGAATTGGTGACATCATTTACCTGGCGCTGTGCCTGGGCGGCTTCCGTAGAGTGGGCGATGCCCAGAGCCAGAACCATCTGATTTTTCCACAGGGGAATGGTGTTGACCAGGGTGGTCTGGATCTTTTCCACCATAACGGTGTCGTTGTTCTGGATCATGCGGATCTGGGGGGCGGTTTGGATGGAAATGGTGCGGGTCAGCTCCAGATCATAGATCTTCTTTTCAAAGCGGTTGCACTTTTCGGCCAGGTCCCGGGCTGCCTGGGCATCCTCTGCAAGGCCGCTTTCCTGGGCCCGCTGTTCCAGCTGCCGGAGCTTGCCCTCCCGGACCTCCTGCAGCTTCTGCTTGCCGGCCAGGATATACATGGACAGCTCCTTGAAATAGGCCAGATTCTGCTCATACATCTTGTCCAGCACAGCGGAGTCCTTCAGGAGCCGTACCTGATGCTGCTGCAGGGCGTCGCTGATTTTTTCTACATTGACCTCGGCTTTGGCATAGCGGCTCTTCATCAGCTCCAGTTTGTTGCTCTGCTTCTTAAAGAAACCCAGAAAACCTTTTTCTTCCTCCGTATCCAGGCCCTTCAGCTCGCCCACTACGTTTACGATCAGGTCGCCCACTTCTCCCAGATCCTGGGTGCGGACGTTGGCAAGGGCGGCATCGGAAAAGTCGGCCATCTTCTTCTGGGTGCCGGCGCCATACTGCAAAATCTGCGTGGTGTTCTCCAGATCAATTTTGGCGGCAAAGTCACTGACCATTTTCTGCTCGGCAGGGGTCAGCACCGGTTGGGGGACGGCAGGCGCCTCCTGAACGGTCAGTGTTTCTGCCTGGGGAGCAGCTTCCAGCTCCGGTTCCAGGGTCAGGCTGGGAATCGGGGTTTCCACGTTTTCAAAATCCATGTCCATATGTGTTCTCCTCTCAAGATTGTTTCTGGTCAAAATCGCTGCCGGTGAGGCCTTCCTGGGCCAGCAGCGTATTCAGTACGGAAATATCGCTGGAAACATCCATGGCGGTGTCTTCAAAAACGGAGTCCAGCAGTTTTTCAAAGGCCTGATTCAGGGTGTCCAGGGTGGAATCGATTTCCTGCTTGGATTTTCGGATATTCTCGCCCTGTACCGGCTGACGGTCCATCTCCGCATAGGCATTCAATAGCTTCACTGTCATGGGCAGATAGTAATCCATCAGCTTTTTCAGGTCCGGAATGATTTCGGGGTGGGCCTCCGCCCGCTGGAAGATCCGCTGGACAATGGCCTCCATCCGGTAGATCTTACCGGAAATTTCCTCGCCGGGGATTTCATCGTTGCATCTGCGGATCTCCTGAACATAGGCGTTTCCGCGGTCCAGGACCTCCTGAATCTTGGAGTCCTTCTGGGCGGGCGCGGGCTTGATTGCTTCCTCCTTGGCCTTTTGGAGCTGAAGCGCTTCCTGCTGCTGGAGAACCTGCTGGTAGTGGCGGTAGGTTTCGTCGCTGGTGATCAGGTTCTTCTCCTCTTTGTCCATATGGCCCTCCAGGAAAAGACCCTGATCAATCATGCCGCTGATTTCCTTGCGGACGAATTTGACTGGCTTCCCCACGCTGCGGGCCAGCTTATCCAGGGAAATATTGGTCCGTTGGCCCAGGGTTTTCAGGTAGACTTTAAATCGGCTCACCTTGCCCAGAGAGCGGATTCCGCTGACCAGGAGACAAACACCGCCAACCAGGGCAGCACCGCCCAGATAGATGGGAATGGTCATATAGGCAGCGGCGGTGCCCACCAGTTTCAGAATTCCGGTGACCAGAGCCACGGTAAAACCGGATACGGACGCGAGACTGCCGAATACGGTTTTGAGGATTCCTTTTGCGGTTTCCCCATTGGGGCTTCCGTAAAGAGCGGGCAGATTCTTCTTTTCCGGGGCGGAATACTTGGGAGCTGTGTAGGCCGCGTGTGTTTTCCGGACGGTTCCGGCGCTGCTGACAGCATTGCGTACAGCCTGACTGCCGGTGTTGATGGCGTTGTCAATGGTCCTGCCAATGTTGCGGCTCAGTTCCTGGTAGTCCTGGGAGTTAACCGCCTTGTCGATGATTTCCTGGATACTCCGGCCCAGGTTCTCCCATTCCTGATAGGGGTTATTGTTTGCCATAGTATCCCTCCAAAACATAGTATATGTATTATAGCTTTTCCGGCAGAAAAAAACAAGCGTCATTCGAAAAATGCACCCATTTTCCTGAAAAAGCCCCCCACCTGTCCGGTGGGGGGAAAGAGAGGAAATGATTATTCTGACCCGGAGCAGCGGTTAATGAGGCAGGTTGAAAGGGCGATGATGCCAATCACCAGAAAAATTCCGCCCATGCCCTTGCACAGAATGGGCAGGGTTACAGTCAAAGCTTCCATAAAGCTCCCTCCTTAACATCCCAGCAGTGCCAGAATCAGACCGCCCGCGATGACGGAGGCAATCTGACCGGATACGTTTACGCTGACGGAATACATCAGCAAAAAGTTTTGATTGTCCTCTTTCAGCCCCAGCTGGTTCACCACCCGCCCGCTCATGGGAAAGGCGGAAATACCGGCGGCGCCGATCATGGGATTGATCTTTTTGCCCTCCGGCAGGAAGAGATTCAGCAGCTTCGCAAAAAGCACACCGCCTGCCGTGTCGCCCACAAAGGCCAATAGACCCAGAGCCAGGATCAGCAGCGTATCCGCTTTCACAAATTGGCCGGCTGTCATTTGGCAGGCAACGCTGAGCCCCAGCACAATGGTGATGAGATTGACGAGAACGGTTTGCGCCGTCTGACTCAGGGAATCCAGAACGCCGCATTCCCGGAGCAGATTCCCGAACATGAGGAAGCCCACCAGTGCGGCGCTGGCAGGAGCCGCAATTCCGGCGGCCATGGTAACCAGAATGGGGAAGAGGATCCTGGTGGATTTTTTTACATTCCCCTTGCGGTAGGGCATCCGAATCAGCCGTTCTTTCCGGGTGGTCACCAGGCGGATCACCGGAGGCTGAACAATGGGCACCAGCGCCATATAGCTGTAGGCAGCAACCATAATGGCCCCTAAGTATTTGGAGCCCAGGGTGTTGGCTACAAAAATGGCTGTGGGGCCGTCCGCCGCGCCGATGACGGCGATGGATGCCGCGTCCCGGAGGTCAAAAAAGAAGCCTGCCAGGACCAGGGTCAGGAAAATGCCCAGCTGGGCAGCGGCCCCGAAGAACATCAGCCAGGGCTTTTCCAGCAGGGGGCCAAAGTCGATCATGGCGCCGATGCCGATAAAGAGCAGCAGAGGGAAAAGCTCGTTTGCCATTCCGGCCTGAAAGAGAATTTCCAGGGGAGCGGCAGCGCCGGATAGGGGCAGGTTCACAAGAATGGTGCCGAAGCCCATGGGCAGCAGCAGACTGGGCTCCATTTTTTTGCAGATGGCAAGATAGATGAGCCCGCCGCCCACCAACCACATCAGCACCATCTGCCAGGTTACGGTTTCCAGGTTGAGTAAGAGATCCATACGCATTCCTCCACAAAATACTGCTGTGAAGGGAAAAAACAAGACCCTTACCACAGCAGAAAACTGTGATAAAAGTCTCAAGCTTGGTTGGGCCAATGTATGACTCCGGGCATAAGCCGTGATGACGTCGCCATACGGTATACCGAGGTATACCCCTTACTCCCTCTTATCCTTTTTATAGTATATGCGCGGAATAGGGAAAAGTCAAGCAAAAGCCGGAGCGCTTGCCCCGGCTTTGGTATTATTTGGAAGGGACGGGTTTCCGAACCAGCCTGGGCACCAGCCAAAGGGTGAACACCGAGTAAGCTGTCAGCAGAACCAGAAGAAGACCGCCTTTCAGGAAGTCGGAAACCACACATCCCATGGCTTCCAGCCGGGGGATGATCTGAGTGGTCATAAAATGAATCACAAAGCTGTGGTTCAGGTAGACTGCATAGGAAAGCTTGCCGGTACCCCGGAATAGGGAGTGACCCAAAAGCCTGCTCAGCCAGCTGTCCGGCTCCATGCAGCTGAGAATCAGCAGGGGGGTGGTAATCAGGAAAATGTTGTGGAAATCCCCATAGGCGAACAGGGTGACAAGGCTTATGAGGCCCAAAAGGGAAAAGAGGGTTTTGTGCTTTCGCAGGCTGGAAAAGACCTGGGTTGTGGAAAAATAGTAGGTCAACACCCCAATACACATGGGGGAGAGGGCCCGCAGCAGCGGAACATACAGCGGTCCCCAGTTGGCCCACAGGTCCACACCGGACCACAGCAGGGACTGAATCATGAGAATTGCGGCGGGGAACAGCAGTTCCCGGGAAAGCCGCTCGTTGTGGCAGAGCATTGCGTAGAGAAAATAGCCCGCAATCAGCAGGGCAGACAGCTGCCACAGGGGATAGTTGATGCTGTCGTGGAAATAGTAGCTGCTTTGCAGCAGCAGAATATCCGGAATCTGGTTGTAAAACCCGCGGAGGATGGTTCCCAGCAGCTGCCAGGAGGGAGCGCGTACCAGGGTGCAGACATCCCGCACCAGCAGATACAGAAAGAACACAGCGCAGGAAAAGAAATAGTGGGGATAAATGCTTTTTACGTGGTCCAGGGTGTAGTCCCAGGCCCGGTAGGAAGGATCTGCCTTTGACCGGGTGTAGTATTTTTTCCCCAGAAAGAATCCGGAGATCATAAAAAATACCTGAACGGTTACGGTGGGGCCGGGGGAGACCGAGAGCCCACAGTGGAAGAGGGCAATCACATAGGCCAGCACCAGCTTCAATAGATCCAGACAATTGCTTCTGTTTTTCTCCATGGCTCAGAACTCCTGAAGAATCTCAATAATCTGGGCTTCGTAATCCCCTTCGTAGTCCTCGCTCCGGCCTGCGGACCGCACGTTGCTTTCCGCTCCCCGCTCCGGGGCGGGATATTCCCAGATGTGATAGCTGAGGCCCCGGTGAGAAAAGGTGATGCTGCCGCAGTCGTTCTCCTCAAAGTATTGAAAGGGCATATTCTTTTGCCGCAGGCAGTCCTGGATCGAAGTCAGACGCATGGCAACATTCCTCCGTTGTTTGGTGGCTTTTCTCCATTATACCGACAATCGCAGGAAAAGGCAACGGCTATTTTGCCCGGACCAACCGCCGGACCCATCTGAAATCCTCTCCCCGGATGACACCGGTCAGGTACAGAGAACTGCCAAAAAGAAGAACGTATGCGAAGGAACTCAGGAAACCCTGGATATGCCGGCTGATCCAGATGCTCCCGATGGCGCAGGCGGCGGTGGTCAGGGGAAGGTAGAGTGCGATTTTTTGTTTTGTGAAGCCCAGAAGGTGGCGGATGCTCAGAAAAAAATTGATGGCATGGGTCAGGAAGAAGCTGAGAAAATAGCCCTTCATCCCGAGCTTTGGCAGCAGAAAGAACAGCAGCACCACATCCAGCGTGTTGGTGAAGATATTGAATCGGACGGCCTGCTTTTGCTGGCCCAAGCCCTTTGTGATGGCGTCCGTGATGGCATCGCAGTAGAGCATGGGAACCAGAGGGGCATACTGCCGCAGAAGCTCCCCGGCCTCTTTACTCTTATAAAGCACCTGACACAAACTGTCCGCGCAGAGATAGAGGATCCCGGCAAAAACAGCGCCGTACAGCATGGCCACCCGGAGACTTTTGTGAAGCAGGTAGTGGATACGGGCTTCTCCGCCGGAGCAGCTGCACCGGGCCAGCTCCGGGATCAGCAGCTCGGACAGCCCAAACAGGATGCAGGCCGGAAACATCATCACCGGGAACACCATGCCGGAGATCCGACCGAAGGCTGCCAGCGGGTCGTGGATTGCCAGGGATAGCCTTTTGGGAACCATCAGGTTTTCCAGGGTGCTGATGCCGGATTTCAGAGTGTCCGCCAGAGCCAGCGGAACCGCTGCCTGAAGGATCCGTCTGCGGACGGGAATGCTTGGCCCACGGGGATTCTTTTCTGCCCTGTAGAGCAGGCGAAGCAGTCCCAGAGTCAGACAGGAGCCCGTACTGCTGCCGAAAATCACACACTTGCAGGCCCTTCCGGGATCCGTTCCGGCGAAGAAGAACAGACAGGCCAGGGTCACAACCATGGTAAAAACCTGCTCCGCTACTTCTACGGCTGCCAGGGTCCCAATTCGGTTTTCACCTGTAAAATAGCCGGTCATCACGGAACACAGACAGCTGATGGGCAGAAAAAAGGAAAAAAGCCGCAGCGCACCGGTTACGGAAGGGTTTCCGATCCATTTTGAAGCAAGGAAAGGGGCCAGAAAATACAGCGCCGCCGCAATGGAAAGGCTGCAAAGGATACTGTAGCGCAGACAGCCGGAGAGCATCCAGCACAGGCCCGGCCGGTTCTTCCTGCCCAGCTCTTCCGCGGTCAGATACATGGTGGCGGTACGGATGCCACCGATGCCGCTGATCATGGCAAGACTGCCTACAGACAGCGTCAGCTGCAGCAGACCGATGCCTTCGGCGCCGATCCGGCGGGATAGATAGACCTGAAATCCGGTTCCCGCCATCCGCAGTACCAGATTCACGGCAGTCAGCAGCAGCGCGCTGTAAAAAAGCGGAACCGAACGCTTCAAAAAATCACCCCTTGTCCACAGGGTATGCGGACAAGGGGCCCGATAGAATGGATTCAGTGAATGCCGGTTGCTTCCTGGCAGAATGGACTCAGGGGACACTGGCCGCACTTGGGATTTCGGGCGGTGCAGATGTCCCGGCCAAACAGAACGATTCTGTGGCAGAAATCGCTGCTTTTATCGGGGGGCAGAATCTTTCGCAGCTGCTGTTCCACCTTTTCCGGCTCTTTGCCGTGGCTGAGTCCCAGCTTGTCGCAGATGCGGATGCAATGGGTATCGCATACCACACTGCCCGGCACCTGGTAAAGATCGCCCAGAAGCAAATTGGCGGTTTTCCGCCCTACGCCGGGCAGCCGAAGAAGCTGCTCCATGGTGCCGGGGACCTTTCCGTCATAGTCAGTCAGAAGCATCTGGCAGGCGAGGACAATATCCCTGGCCTTGTGCTTATAAAATCCACAGGAGCGGACGTAGTTTTCCACATCGGATATATTCGCGCTTGCCATGTCTTCCAGGGTGGGATAGGCTGCGAACAGCGCCGGGGTTACCAGATTGACCCGGGCATCGGTGCACTGGGCGGACAGCCGCACGGCGATCATCAGCTCGTAATCCTTCTCATAGTGCAGGGCGCACATGGACTCCGGGTATCGCGCTTCCAGAATATGAATGATTGACTGCACCTTTTCTTCCATGGATACGCCTCCTTTTTCTTTTCAGAGTACCACAGATCCCTTGCTTTTTCAATCCAAAAATTCGGCTTCCTCCGCGGACATGGCGGATACCTCATAGGCGGTCATTTCCACGGCTCCGTCTGGGGTGAGCTTTGTGTAGACCCGGCTTTGCAGTCTGCCGGAGATACGCAGGTGGTCTGCCGTATGAAGGGCGGAAACCTTTCGGGCGGTAGAACCCCAAAGAATGCAGGGAATGTAGTCCGCCCGGTGACAGCCCCGGGGCACCGCCAGCATACAGTCGCAGATTTCCCGCCCCAGGGGGGTGCGCCGGTACACAGGCTCCCGGCAAAGGGTGCCCTGAAGGTCAACATTGTTCACGGCAGGCCCGTCCTCCGCGGTGATGCTGTCGGCGTACAGGAAAATAAGAAGCTTCCGGCGGCCTTCGCTTCGGATATTGTGGGAGCGGACCTGTCCCGCCACGGACAGCATTTCCCCTCCGGAGAGATCAAGGGTATTGAGAACATTCTCCCGGACCAGAACCGGCAGCGTATCCAGCGCGCCGGATAATCTGGGAACCTCCAAATAGAACCTGAAAAATCGCTTTCCCCCGGTCTCGTGGGAAAAATCCGGCAGTTTTGCCAAACTGCCCCGGACAAAGGCCTGATTTGTTTGCTGAAGCATTGTACCACCCCATACTTTCAGATGTATGGAACATCCTATGCATATGGGCGGCAAACAGAACGGTTCAGGGCCTTTGCAGCCTGCGGTAGACTGCGGGGGTAGTGCCCATGGCCTGCCGGAAGGATTTGATAAAGAAGCTGACATCTTCAAATCCGCAGGCGGCGGAAATGGCGGCAACGGTGTCGTTGGAGGAGCGCAGCAGCTCACAGGCTTTTTGAATGCGGTATTGACGCAGGTACTGGTTGGGCGTCAGGTGAATCACGCTGTGAAAGCACCGAAGGCATTCGCTTTCGCTGACGGACGCGGCAGCGGAAATATCCCGGACCGAAATTTTTTCGGAATAGTGGTCATGGATGTATTGCAGCAGGAGCTTGGCCCGCTGATCCCGCTGGGCCCAGCGGACATCCGGACCGGAAGACTGAATGGGTACCTTCCGGCACAGGAGCAGGATCATTTCGGAAAGCTGCTGCCGAACAAGAAACTCAAAACCGTAGTCCCCTTCCCGGACTGCATTCCAGGCGGTATGGATACTGCTCAATATGGTTTTCTGCCAGTCCACTTCCGGTGACAGGCACTGGCAGGGGCCGATCCGATGCCGGAGCAGCGGTTCCAGATACCCGTGATAAAACACGCTGTCCGGGCTGCCGCCAATCAGCCGGGGGTGAAACACAATGGAATGGATGCGGCAGGGGACCTCCCCATGCTGCCAGCAGCCATGCAGAACGCCGGAGTTGATCAGAACACCCTGACCTTCCGTCAGGATATTCTGATATTCACCGCAGCCGATCTTTAGGGACCCCTGATCCACCATCAATGCTTCCAGTTCCTCATGCCAATGCCAGGGGACCGGGCCGATGGAAAGGTTATCCTGATAGCAGGCAGCGGGAAAGGAGCTGGAACCATGCCTGGTCAACTCCTGACCACTGGGCGCAATATCAATGTTTTCGCAGGATGATATGGGCATCAAAATTCTCCTTTGAAGGTTTCGTCCTATCATATGGTGGAATAATCGGATGAAATCCGGATTCTCTGATGGTATAATCCTATCACAAATCAGGGAGGGTTTCAATATGGTTCATCTGCTTCTTGGTATTATTTATCTTGCGTTTATCAGCCTTGGCCTGCCGGATGCGCTGCTGGGTTCCGCCTGGCCGTCCATTTATCCGGAATTTCAGGTGCCGGTTTCCTATATGGGAATAGTCAGTGTGATCATCGCGATGGGCACCTGCGTATCCAGCCTTCTCAGCGACCGGCTGACAAGGGCTTTGGGCACCGGCAAAGTGACTGCCCTCAGTGTGGCGACTACCGCCCTGGCACTGTTGGGCTTTTCCTGGTCCCATTCTTTTTGGGCGCTGTGCCTCTGGGCCATTCCCTACGGCCTGGGCGCCGGCAGCGTGGACGCGAGCCTCAACAATTATGTGGCTTTGCATTATGAAAGCCGCCACATGAGCTGGCTTCACTGCTGCTGGGGTGTGGGCGCGGCAGCGGGCCCCTACATTATGGGTTACGTTCTGACCGGCGGCAGCTCCTGGAACCGGGGCTATCAGCTGATCGGCATTTTGCAGATTTGTTTGACGGCTGTGCTGTTCCTGAGCCTTCCGCTGTGGAAGGGCAGAGCTGCCCCGGCAGGTGGAGAGCAGAGCACAAGGCCGCTGACGCTGAAACAGATTGTCTCCATTCCAGGGGCGAAAGAGGTGCTGGTCTGCTTTTTCTGCTACTGCGCGGTGGAACAGACTGCGGGCATCTGGGCCAGCAGCTACCTGACCCTTCACAAAAGCATCCCGGCGGAGATTGCGGCAGGCTTTGCCAGTATGTTTTACATCGGCATCACCGTGGGCAGAGCAATTTCGGGTTTTCTGACCATAAAACTGAGCGATACGCAGATGATCCGCCTGGGAGAGGGAATCATGGCCCTGGGGCTGGCTGCCATGCTGCTGCCCCTGGGGGCCAATGCGGCGCTGGCGGGCTTTCTGCTCATCGGTCTGGGCTGCGCACCCATCTATCCCTGTATCATCCATTCCACGCCGGTTCATTTTGGTGCCGAGAATTCTCAGGCGATGATCGGTGTGCAGATGGCAAGCGCATACCTGGGCATCTGTGTGGCGCCGCCGCTGTTTGGCCTGATTGCCCGGCACCTGTTCATTGGACTGCTCCCCATTTACCTCCTGGTTATTCTGGCCGCAATGGTATTCCTTCATGAGGCATTGTTAAAGAAAACGGAAGCCTGAAACGAAAAAGCACCGGTTTAGCGGGGTGTTCGTAAGACAGTTAACTATGCAAAATGCGTGACTTTTGTGGTCACGCATTTTGGCTTATGAGGATAGCCGCAGAGCGGCGCGGGGGATGCAGTCCCTTGTTCGGAACGCAGCGACGCAAAACACCCCGGACATTCAGGTGTCCGGGGTATTCCGTCTCACAGAGCGTACATACGGGGATTACACGTATAGAAGTGCGCCCTTGTATCTGTTCGACAAATTGGAATTTGTTGTTTACAAAGCGTTTTTGGGGCAGTTATTTACACACTCAAAGCAAAGAATGCACTCTGCTCCGTTCTTCCTTTTTCTCGAATTATCCGTTACATCTACATCCATAGGACATACACGCTTACATTTCCCACAAGATATGCACTTGCTTGTATCGCATTTTATTCTCAGCAAAGCAAAATAACTCATTGGCTTTAGGAATACAGTAATCGGGCATATGTATTTACAGAACGCCCTATTATCCTTGAAAAGGAATGCAAGACTGATACCAATGACGTAATATAGCAAGTTCCCTATAATGAACGCCCAGAACATAATCTTTTCTATATTTCTCACATGAGTCAGGAAAAGTGACGCCACAAATATCAGAGATGCTGCAAAAACAACGTACCTAATCCAGCCAATCTTCTTTCTTGGCTGCATTGGTACCTTATAGGGAAGGAAATCCAGTATCATTGCTGTCCAGCAAGCATAGCCACACCAGCCTCTTCCAAAAACCAACGGTCCGAATATCTTTGCAACTGCATAATGAATGGTAGCGGCCTCGAATACACCCGTAAACAGATAATACCAAAATCCCTCTATCTGCATATTTTCGTTGCACGCCAAGCCCAAATATAGCAGCATATACAACCCAACCAAAAGCTGCGTCACGCGCCGTGCGTGTCTATACTTTTTGATAAAAAGGAAAAGACCCAGTGCGATTGAAAAACCGATATAACTGAAATTTAACAGATAGAATAGATTATCCTTTGCCAAGTAAAGCGTGATTGCTATGGTTTCAAATATAGCCAGCATGAAAAGCGGCAGTATATATTTCTTTATCATATATCGACCCCTCAAATTCAAGTTTATCGGTCTGTTTAATCATATCATACGGCTTCAATTTATGTAAGAACAGTCCCGGCAGACATTACTGCCGGGACTGAAAAAGTTTTACGAACGCTCCTGATTCCCGGTGCTTTTTGTTACTCTTTTGCCCATCCGCGGGTGCAGGCAACGGCCCGTTTCCATCCGGCCAGCCGGGTTTGCCGCGTCTTTTCATCCAGCTGCGGGCGGAATATCCGATCGGTTTCCCGGATACGCTGGATCTGTGCCTGATCCTTCCAGAAGCCCACAGCCAGGCCGGCAAGATAGGCGGCGCCCGCCGCAGTGGTTTCCACGCATCTGGGACGGTCTACCGGTGCGGCGCAGATGTCTGCCTGGGTCTGCATCAGGTAGTTGTTGGCAGAAGCGCCGCCGTCAACCTTCAAGGCGGAAAGCCCAATACCGGCATCGGCCTCCATGGCAGAGAGCACATCCCCGATTTCATAGGTGATGGAGTCCAGAGTGGCACGAATGATGTGGTATTTGTTAACGCCTCTGGTCAGCCCCAGAATGGCGCCCCGGGCATAGGCATCCCAGTAGGGAGCGCCAAGACCCGTAAAAGCGGGAACCACATAGCAGCCGCCGGTGTCCTTCACCTTTTGGGCCATGTATTCGGAATCAGCGGCGGATTCGATCACCTTCAGTTCATCCCGCAGCCACTGGATGGCGGCGCCTGCCACAAAGATGGAGCCCTCCAGGGCGTAGTTCACCTTGCCGTCCAACCCCCAGGCGATGGTGGTGACCAGTCCGTTTTTGGAGAAAATAGGGATCTGGCCGGTATTCATCAGCAGAAAAGCACCGGTGCCGTATGTACATTTGGAGGTTCCGGGAGCGAAGCAGGCCTGGCCGAACAGGGCGGCCTGCTGGTCCCCGGCGGCACCGGCAATGGGAATGGGTGCGCCAAAGAACAGGGCCTCTGTTTGACCATAGCAGCAGGAGGAGGGCATGGGGGTAGGGAGCATGCTTTCGGGAATGCCGAACTTCCGGAGAATATCTTTGTCCCACTGCAGGGTATTGATGTTGAACAGCATGGTCCGGGAAGCATTGGAGTAGTCCGTTACATGAACCCTTCCGCCGGTCAGCTTCCAGATCAGCCAGGTTTCCACAGTTCCGAAGAGAATATCGCCCTGCTGTGCCCGTTCCCGGACGCCGGGCACATTTTCCAGAATCCACCGGATTTTGGTGCCGGAGAAATAGGGGTCGATCACAAGGCCGGTTTTGCTGCGGATGGTATCCACCAATCCTTCCGCCGCCAGGGAATCACAGTAGTCGGCGGTCCGGCGGCACTGCCAGACGATGGCGTTGTATACCGGCTGGCCGGTGCGCTTATCCCAACAGATTGTGGTTTCCCGCTGGTTGGTAATGCCAATGGCGGCAATATCGGACGCGGTGGCACCGATGGCATTCATTGCCTGCCGGGCGACCTCCAGCTGGGAGGCGAAGATTTCATCGGCATCATGCTCCACCCAGCCGGGGTGAGGAAAGATCTGGGTAAACTCCTTTTGCGCCACAGAGCAGATCTGTCCGTCCTGATCAAAAAGGATTGCCCGGTTGGAAGTGGTGCCGGAATCCAGAGCCATAATGTATTTGGCCATTGTCTTCTTCCTTTCTTGTGGAAAATATTACTGGATATGGCTGTGATTGCTGATATGGTCACTGCAGTAGCAGTAGTAACCGTTGCACTTGGAGCAGTAGCGGAACTCCAGTTCCGGGTTGGACGCGTCCGTCCGGCCGCACACGGTACACCGGTGGGTATAGGTGGGCTCCTTTTTGGGGGCATTTTCCACACGGAAATGGATCACTTTCGGCTGCTGCCTAGGGGCTTTCCGGAAGAGCTTCCGAATCTGATTCTGCCAGCTCAGGGGGATCACATTGACGACATCCTTGCCGAAGAACAGGAAATAGTTGCCCAGAGCAATCAAGGGAAAAATGTTTTCGGCGGTAAACGGCATTTGGAAAACACCAATAAATACTATGATTAGGTCCACAAGTGCGAACAGCCAGGCTTTTACCGGGATGATAAAGAACAGCAGGAAGCCCGCCTGGGGATACAGGGTCGCAAAGCCCAGGAAGAGGCTCATGTTCAGATAGTAAACGCTGGCGGTACAGTTGAAGATCAGGGCATAAACATCCATCAGCACCACACCGGTAAAGTAGAAGATATTGAATTTGGCGGTGCCCCATTGGCGTTCCATGGCGGTGCCCAGGGAGTAGTAGCAGACCAGCGTAATGACCATAAAAAGAATATTGCTGTTCCACAGGGTCAGGGGATACGTGATCAGCCGCCAGATCTGTCCGCCTAGAATCAGCCTGCGGTTGAAGCAAAGAAGGCTGTAGAGCGTAGAGTTCCCGGCCATCACGCTGATCAGATATACAACGGCATTGCCAAGCGTGATATAGAGCATCAGGTTGGGGATGCCCTTATTGCGGTTCACATAGCAGAACCGTTCAAAATTTCTGCGTAAATCTTTCAATGGATTCAACTCCTAGTCGTATTTGCCATCCATTTTACCAGCAAATGGACAGCTTGTCTATATCCCAAATGTTAATTTTGCCGGAAAGCAACCGTATCTATTGACAATATCCGAAAGAATGTGTAGAATACGGACAAACTGCATACAAGCCTTATCAAGAGTGGTGGAGGGAACGGCCCGATGAAACCCGGCAACCTGTTATATCAAGGTGCCAAATCCGGCGGCAGACGAAAGATGAGGATCTGATTGAACGTATTACGCACATCGGATCTTCGGTGTGCGGTTTTTTCTTTTTGTTCGGCAGAAAAATAGTCTTTTTGCGCCCTGGGCGGATCTTTTGTCCCAGGAATGCAGAATGAATCGTCCGCAATACACAAAGTATTCCGAACGCTTCATTCTTTTTCCTGAAACAAAATCTCACGCCCAGGCCATCAAAAATCCTGTTTTCCTGCCTCACTGATTGAGTAAAATAGGAATGATGAAAGGAAAAAACATGGAAAAAAGATTATTTACCTCTGAATGCGTGACCAACGGCCATCCCGACAAGGTGGCGGACTCCATCTCCGATGCCATTCTGGATGCCTGCCTTGCCCAGGATCCCCAGTCCCGTGTAGCCTGCGAGACCATGGTCACCACCGATTTCTGCATGATCTGCGGCGAGATCACCACCCGTGCTGTGGTAGATTATGCCTCCGTTGCCCGGGAAGCAATCCGGGACATTGGCTACACCCACAAAGGGGACGGCTTTGATGCCGACACGGTGGAGATTCAGTGCCGCATCCACACCCAGTCCGCGGATATTGCTTTGGGCACCAATGAGGAAGTGGGCGGCGCCGGTGACCAGGGAATGATGTTTGGCGGAGCCTGTACACAGACGCCTGAGCTGATGCCGCTTCCTGCAGCGCTGAGCCGCGCGCTCTGCAACCGGCTGACTGCCTGCGTGAAAGAAAACGATCTGCTGCGCCCTGATGGCAAGACCCAGGTGAGTGTGGAATTTGACGACCAGGGCAATGTGGTGGGCATCGATACAGTGGTCGTGTCCATTATGCACAGCGCGGCTTTCCCCATGGAGGAGCTTCGCACCTATATCCGGGAGCAGGTGATTGCTCCTGTGCTGGAACGGTATGGCTTTGACATTGCCAAGGTCTGCCATGTGTTTATCAACCCCACCGGAAAATTTGTCATCGGCGGTCCCAACGGAGATACGGGCCTGACCGGCAGAAAGATCATTGTGGATACCTATGGCGGATACTTCTCCCACGGCGGCGGCGCCTTCTCCG
>JAGAQA010000002.1 GCA_017622995.1 Oscillospiraceae bacterium | reverse complement strand
CGTCACCCGAAGAAAAAAAGCCCAGCCGTTTGGCTGGACTTTTTATGGAGCGGGTGACGAGGCTCGAACTCGCTACCTCCACCTTGGCAAGGTGGCGCTCTACCGGATGAGCTACACCCGCATAGGGAAACCTGCTGCCGACCTTCGGAACCGAATTCCTTCGATTCCGACAAATCGGTGAAAAAATGGTGCCTCCGGTCGGAATCGAACCAACGACACGCGGATTTTCAGTCCGCTGCTCTACCTACTGAGCTACAGAGGCATCTGACACCACACACGCTGCCGGTCAATCCCTGACAGCTGGTTTATTATACAGTGGGTCTTTCCGTTTGTCAACAATTTTTTACAGAAAAGCAAGGATTATGCCGATCCGCCACGCAGCTGCGGGAAATTTGGTATCGGCGCGTATTGCAATCCTTCCGCTTTTATACTATAGTATTCGAAAGAAACCCAAAAAGCCTATTCTTTGCCGGGGTGGGTATGGCGGGCAGCATTCTTCGCATTGCGCCCATGAATCTCAGAACATTGGGCAGTGCATCTGCTTTTTTATAAATACAAAAGGAGAGTCGTTATGAGCAAGGTAAAAAACGAGCCGAAGTACAAAAACGGGCTGCTGCAAGCCATCCGCGCACAGCTGGAGCATCGGGCCTTCTGGCTGTATCTGCTGTGCGATGAAGCCGCCAAGCGCGGTCTAGACCCCAGAGATTTCGGCAGTGCGGCAGTGAAGCGCTGCGGCCTTTCCCAAGGGGCGGACCTGGTCAAAAAAGGGAAAACCGACAGTTTGAAAGGGCTGAAGAAGGTTCTGTTTAACAAACCGGCCCAGCTTGTCTTTGAGATGGATATCCTGAAAAGCACGGACGATGCGCTGGACATCGATTTTCATTACTGCCCGCTGGTCAAGGCATGGCAGAAGGCGGGGTGCAGCGATGAAGAAATTGCCATGCTCTGCGACATTGCCATGTGCGGCGATCACGGAATCGGCGAATGCTACGGAAGCGTCCTTGATCTGCCCAAATGTATTGCCAAGGGGGACGATGTGTGCTCCCTTCGATACCATAAAAAGGCCCCATAAAGACGGGGCTGTGCGTTTCAATCACCGGACATGATCATATCAATCCCCCGTTGCAGAGTGTCTCCACTGATTGCGCCTGTTGCCCGGGCAATTAGGTTCCCCTCATCATCCACAAAATATGTAGTGGGCAGCGAATAAACACTGTAGGCGGCAGCGGCTTCCATATCGGTATCATAAAATACCGGGAAGGAATAGCCCTGTTCCGTGATGAATGCAGCCGCGGTCTCCACGGTTTCTCTGGAACCATCGGTCATATTGATGATGAGAAACTGCACTTCTTCGCCCATTTCCAGATACTTTTCGTTAAAATCAGGCATTTCCATTTGGCAGGGGCCGCACCAGCTGGCCCAGAAATTCAGGATAATCGGTTTTCCAAAAAAATCTGAAAGCCGAACTTCCTTTCCCTCCAGATCGTAAACGGTAAAATCCGGGGCCAAATTCTTCTTTGGTTCCGTCGTTTGTACTGTGGGAGGGGAGATTTCTGTGGCTTCGGTTTCCTGCGCTGCCTGTGTGGCGAGCAGATCGGGATCCACTTTCTGACCGAGCCGTTCATACAGGATTCCTGCCCCACCCAACACAAGAACAAATACCAGAGCAAGAACCACGATTCCCTTCTTTTTGTCCATAAACCCTCCTCAGCTAAGCAGGCTGATTAGCCGCCCCAAAGTTCCTGTTGCCATCAGAATACCCACCAGAACCAGAAAACACCCGCAGACAGCATTGATCACTTGGTAGTGCTGTTTGATCCAGTTGAAGGCTGACTTCAAATAGTCGATCAGTACCGCGCTGAGCAGGAATGGAATGCCCAGCCCCAGCGAGTAGCACAGCAGCATCAGCATGCCTTCCACGACATGCCCCTGCTGAGACGCCAGCATCAGAGCGGAACCAAGGAACGCGCCCACGCATGGCGTCCAGCCCAGAGAGAAGATCATACCAAAGAGCATGGCGGGAAAGAATCCCATATCACGACTGTTTACAGCTTTACTGCCTCCCCGGAACAGATTCATTTTGAAAACACCAAGAAAATTGAGTCCAAAAAGAATGACCACCAAGCCGGAAATCACATTCACCGCGCCTCTGTATTCCCGCAGGAAACCACCAATCGTGCCCGCCAACGCACCCATTGCCACAAAGATGACGGAAAATCCGCTGACAAATCCCAATGCGCCGGATAAGGTCTTTTTTGTGCTGCGCTCACCACCGCCAGCAAAATAGGAGATATAGATGGGCAGCATGGGAAGAAGACAGGGCGAAATGAAGGTGATGATGCCCTCCAGAAAAGCAATTGTGTATTGCATGAACCGATGCGCTCCTTTCCGAAAAACGCCAGATAACAGTCAGCCGATGGGCTGCCCGCGAAAAACAGACTTGGGCTATTGTTTATCTGTCGTTCAACTCGCATTTCTCCTGCGATCTTTTTATCCGGTAAATTCTCAATGATTACCCGTAAAAAGAACTTTATATGCAACTTATTACAAGTTGCATATAAAGGATTGGGTAAACATGCGTCTTTGCAACACTTTAGATACACATTATCTCAAGTTGTTTTTCGCCGTGTTAATGGAAGAAATCAAAAGCTTTTTGATCTCAACACACTGTTCAAGAATTCTTTTATCCTCGTAATACCCACTTTCAATCAGTAATTCCAGCCAATACTCGCTTTCGGAGCACTCTTTTAATGCGATCTGAAGCTTCGCTATAAAATCAGCCCTACCATGGGCATAAAACGCTTCTCGGATATTTGCTCCAACGCTGGTTCCAGAGCGAACGAGTTGATTCGTCAAAACCGATTCTCGTTTTTCCCGCTTTACTTCATTGCATACCTTGATAATCTGCAACGCAAAAGCCTTCGATTTCTCTTGCAAAGGGCTGCCCATATTAACCTTCCCCTTCGTATCCTACTTCTTCACTATTCACTGTTACCTATTACTTCCCAAAAATCGGCCACCAAATTATAGTGAAGAGTGAATAGTGAGTAAGTAACAAGTAAAAATCGGCAATCTTCTGTCGAAGCTTGCCGATTTTTGGAGGTACCGCCCAGATTTGAACTGGGGAATAAAGGTTTTGCAGACCTTTGCCTTACCACTTGGCCACGGTACCGGAGAAATATGGAGCGGGTGACGAGGCTCGAACTCGCTACCTCCACCTTGGCAAGGTGGCGCTCTACCGGATGAGCTACACCCGCATAGGGAAACCTGGTTCCGACCGTCGGAATCGAAGGAATTCGATTCCGACGAATCGGGAGAAAATGGTGCCTCCGGTCGGAATCGAACCAACGACACGCGGATTTTCAGTCCGCTGCTCTACCTACTGAGCTACAGAGGCATCTGGCGCAAGAAGCGCAGATGCGAAGGGATTATAAAAATGGCGACCCGGAACGGACTCGAACCGTCGACCTCCAGCGTGACAGGCTGGCGTGCTAACCGACTGCACCACCGGGCCAGATAAGGTGGTGGGAACAATAGGGCTCGAACCTATGACCTCCTGCTTGTAAGGCAGATGCTCTCCCAGCTGAGCTATGCTCCCAACGCAAGCCGCTTCCGTTTGGCACATCAGCGACATGACACATTATACACAGGAGTGCCGCTTTTGTCAAGCACAAATTTCCATTTTGCTTCAAAAACATCCATACAGAAGAAACAGGGGTACGTCCCCCTGTTTCTTCCAAAATCATAACTTTTCCAGGAGATTCTGAATATCCTCCGGCGTAAATTCATACACATGGTCACAAAACTGGCACTCCACCGGGAAGGTCTTTCCCTCGTCCCGGATTTCCGACAGTTCCTTCCTGCCCAGGCTGATCAGAGCCTGCTCCACCCGGTCCCGGCTGCAATAGCACCTGTATGCCACTTCTGTCGTTTCCATAAACACCACGCCCAGGTCCCCGCAGACCTGACCCAGAATGTCCTCCGGGGTAAGCCCCTCCTCCAGCATGGGTGTTACGGCGCCTGCCTTGCGGATGCCCGCTTCCAATCTGTCGATGATGTCATCCGGGGCGCCGGGCAGCAGCTGAAGCAGGTAGCCGCCGGCCACCTTGACGCTTCTGTCCCGATCCACCAGCACCCCCAGGGCGCAGGCCGTGGGGATCTGCTCGCTCTGGACAAAATAGGCGGTTACATCGTCGCCGATCTCACCGGAAACCAGCTGAACGGAACCGATATAAGGCTCCTTCATCTGCAAATCCCGGATCACCGTCAGCGTGCCGTCGGTGCCCACAGTAGCTCCCACATCCAGCTTTCCGGGGTATTTTTCAACCAGGGGCACGTTGGGTTCCGTGACGCAGCCCCGCACATTGCCGATGGCATCGGACACCACGGTGATGGTGCCGATGGGCCCGCCGCCCCGGATTTGCAGGGTCATGGAACCGTTTTCCACCTTCTGCATATTGCCCATCAGGGACGCAGCCGTCAGCGCCCGTCCAAAGGCCGCGGTGGCATTGGGGGTGGTCTTCTGGATCTGTGCACCCCGCTGCACCAGCTGGGTCGAACGGATGGCCGCAACCTTTACAAAGCCATCCATACTCATTCCACGAACCAAATAGTCCTTCATTTTAAAACTCCCTTTCTCGCTTTGATGTAGATCCGCTGCTCCCCCGGCTCCGGATCGGAAAGCTTCCGGTCACCGTAGACCCGGATCCGGGTAAAGCCAGCCTCCCGCAGCCAGCCGGTGAGCTGTGGGGCGGAATAGGCATACTCCCGGTGTTCCTCAAAAGAGCGGACCCAGCGCTTGCCCTCCCGCTGGAACAGGTCCATTCCGTAGGAGCAGATATTGGTTTCCTCGTCAAACTGGCCCCGCCAGACACAGTAAACATCATCGTCCTCATCCAGAAACACCTGGCCGTCCATGGCCCGGAGCTTTTCCGGGGTATTCACATCGAAGATAAACAGTCCGCCGGGATTCAGCGCCCGAAAAATCCGGTGGATGGCCTGACGGCACTGCCGGGGATCGGTGATGTAATCCAGGCTGTCCAGGGCGCACACAGCCAGGTCAACGGCCTTATAGAGCTTCAGCTTGTCCAGGCTCTGGCAGATAAACCGGGGCGGATTGTCCATATCCGCCGTTTTCAGCTGAGCCTGGGTCAGCATATCCTCCGACAGGTCCACACCGATGGTGGGGATTCCCTGTCTTGCCAGGAGCTGTGTGACGGAGCCTGTGCCGCAGGCCAGATCTACGGCGGAACGGGGGTGTACTCCTTCCTCCTCCATAATCTTCCGGTAGAAGTCCACCACGGCCTCGTAATCCACATCGTTTGTCAGGCGGTCATAGCTGGCAGCCAGCGCTTTATAGGCGTCCATAATTCCTCCATAAAAAACATCCCGACCCCAGGGGCCGGGATGCTTTGGCGTGTTATCTCTTGAAAATGCTGAAGACCTCGTCGATGTCGCTGATGTCAGCGGGCTTGACAGGCTTCTGTGTACCGGCCAGAGGCGCGCCGATCTCATCGGCGGGATTCACGGCGGCGGAAGCCTTGGGGGCAAAGCCGGCGGTGCTCCCCTCGAAGCCGGTGGCGATGACGGTGACCCGCATCTCATCCTGGCAGGAATCGGAGCAGGTGGCGCCGAAGATGATGTTCGCATCGGGGTTGGCAGCCTCCTGCACGATACCGGCGGCGGTCTCCACATCGTCCAGGGTCATCTCCGCGGAGCCGGTGATGTTGATCAGCACACCGGTGGCACCGTTGATGGAGGTCTCCAGCAAGGGGCTGGAAACGGCGGCGGTGGCAGCCTGCTCCGCCTTCTCCCGGCCGGAAGCGGTACCCACACCCATATGGGCACGGCCTGCGGCCTTCATAACGGCGGAAACGTCGGCAAAGTCCAGGTTGATGATCACGTTCTTGGAGAAGCCCACCAGTTCGGAAATGGAGGTAACGGCCTGCTTCAGCACATCGTCCGCGATGCCGAAGGCGTTGGCAAAGGTGATCTTCTGATCGGTCACATACTTCAGCCGG
This sequence comes from Oscillospiraceae bacterium, assembly GCA_017622995.1. GTDB lineage: Bacteria > Bacillota > Clostridia > Oscillospirales > Oscillospiraceae > Faecousia. The sequence continues at coordinate 1,941 of JAGAQA010000002.1, read as the reverse complement.
TCGTTGGGAATGATAATCAGGGAATCCACCTTATCCTTCAGGTCGCTGATGCCCTGCTCTGCCTGACGCATCCGGTTGGCGCCCTCAAACTTAAAGGGCTTGGTCACAACGCCCACGGTCAGGATACCGGCCTCGTGGGCCAGCTCTGCCACCACAGGAGCCGCACCGGTGCCGGTGCCGCCGCCCATGCCGGCAGTGATGAAGACCATATCCGTGCCTTCCAGCGCCTGGGCCAGAACGGCCCGGCTTTCCTCGGCAGACTTCTTGCCAATCTCAGGCTTGGAACCGGCGCCCATACCGCCGGTGAGCTTTTCACCGATCTGCACCTTATTCTTGCAGACAGATTTGTTGAGGTCCTGCTTATCTGTATTCACGGCGACAAACTCCACGCCGTTGACACCGGAATCGATCATCCGGTTGATAACATTGTTGCCTGCGCCGCCAACGCCGATCACCTTGATCTTGACAACGCGATCCTGAATGGTTTCAGACATACATTCTTTCCTCCTATGTATCTTTTTGCAGCTTGAGCCGGAACGCTTCTGCATAATTCGTAAATTGCACCTTTCTATTTTAGCTTGTATTTTAGAATTGGTCAATAGAAAATCTTTGAATTCCCGAAAAAAATCCGATTAATTAAGCTTCAACCGGCCTGTTTCGGGTCCCAAAAGGGTTATTCAAAGGGTGTCAACGCCACCTGATTCTCCCACTGGGTGAAGCTGACATCCAAAATACCCGTCTGGTAATCACTCATCTGCAAAATTGCATCATACATACAGGCGATCTTGTAGCTCAGGTTCGTGCTGTCGCCCAGCATCACCTGGTAGCGGGAACCGTACCACAGAACAATATCATCCACCTGGGTCACATCCACGCTGGCGGCGCTGCCCACGATGTCGTTGGCCTCCAGGGCTTTCAGAATCTGCTGGGCCACGGCCATGCGCTCCGCGCCGGTCACCACAATGGGCGCCACGGTGGGCATGGTCTCCTCACCGGGCTCCGTTTCCACGGTTTCCGCCTGGATTTCCGTGGGGACACCGATGTCTCCCACCTTGGGGGCGGACAGGGTCAGGCCCAGAACCTGGGTATAATTTCCGGCCACGGAATTATTGATCATCTCCGTCACCTTGGCGTCGGAGTCCATCAGCCACCAGGTTCCCTGGTCGTCCTTGATGGCGTAGGCAACATTGCCCTCTTCTATCTCAATATTAACCGTATCCGGTAGTTTTATTCCAATTCTTACTTTTTTTACATAGGGCAGGTTTGCCAGGATCTGGCTGGTGGCCCGGGCCCGGCTCAGGGTCAACAGGTTATCTCCCTTAGAGATGCCGGAGGCCTCCACAATGGACCAGGGCTGGTACACCTCCGCTCCGGAAACCGTAATTCTGCCCACCTTGAAGAAGATGGACAAACCCACCATCAGGGCAACCACCACCGTCAGAACGGAAATCAGCTGAACAATCAGCCGGTCCCGATTGAAGGCCGCGGGCTGGGTATAGATGACCGCCGGCGTATTGAACCGGTTCTGTCTCCGGCGGCGCTTTTCTTCCTCCGCCTGACGTCGGGCCCGGCGCTGCTTGGCAAGATCCGAATCCTCGGCGAAGCTGTCCTTGTTGTAGCGCACCCGCTCAAACCACCTGAGCACCGGGTTCTGATCGGAGAAGAAGGCTCTCAGGTTGGAAGAACGCTGGGCCTTTTTCCGCTCATTGGCCCGGCGGTAGGGCTGATAGCCCGAATCTCCCCGGCTCCGAACGGCGGTATCTGCCTGTTTCTTTTTCCGGCTGTCCGCCGGGGTGGGCTTCCGGGCAGGCTCTTTCGTACCGGCAGGTCTTTCTCCGGTTCTCCGGCGCTGCTGTGCCGGTTCCCCGGTCCGCTGGGGCCGCTGTGCCTGCCGGGTCTGGGCAGGCTCTCCCTGCCGGGGGGCGGCGGGTTTGCCTGCCT